>JAZDNO010000019.1:0-136550 GCA_043799545.1 Methanobacteriota archaeon
AATTATTCCGATGAAATAAAAATCATTCTTCGGCCAATATTACTTTTTCCAGATTTACCAGCTATTAATGATTGGAAAAATGTACTGTCCAGTCCAATTCCCGATGAGGATTGGATAAAATTGATGGGCGGAGTCGTAAAAACATTCTCGCATCAATCGCAAGAAGCAACCGATTGTCGTTGGATAAAAATAATATGTGCGATTTTCGGTCGAAAAATTAATTTTCATAATTCTTTAAAGAATGATAATAAAGATGATATTAAAAGTTTGTTAGAATATCCAAATTTCGGTGATATGCGATGTGTGCGGCCTCTAATACGAGCTATGGAAGGTGGATTTTCTGGTATAGAAAATAATGCGGATTCGAATTGGGCTAAATACTTCTGGGATTATTGTTATAAAAATACTAAGTGTTATCCAGAGGAAAATGCAAATAAAAAAATTAGTATAAGACAACAAATCTTTGTAAAGGAAATGGAAAATGTAAGGAAACAATATTTTACAGAGTTGAGGGAAATTAAACAGAAGTTGTATAAACATTATTATCAAACGATAAATTGTACATCAATAGATTCACGTTTTGAAGGTTCTTTTGGCTTAACACTATATGCATTTTCTTTGTTTACAGAAACAATTTTTTACCGGGCATCATTATCAATAACTGGGAGACTTAATTTAAGGGCGCTAGTGGAGATATATATCACATTCCGGTATTTACTACAAAAAGAAAAGACCGACCCAAGGATTTGGGATGATTATCGTATCTACGGAACTGGGCAGGTTAAACTAATTTATTTGAAATTACAGGAGTTCGAAGAAAAAACTTGCTGTGTTGAATTAGATACAATGGAATTCATAACTAACGAAGACAAATGGCTCGAATTCGTACCAATACAAGTCGGTCAATGGAATTCGATAGATTTAAGAAAAATGAGTATTGAAGTCAGTCTTAAGGATTGTTATGATAAATATTATATATACACGTCAAGTTTTATGCATGGAAACTGGGGAGCCATAAGGGAATCAATATTTCAATTATGTATAAACCCATTGCACCGTTATCATCGAGTCCCAATATATGAATTACCTCTTATGCCCAGTGTGACACAAGATGCAATAGATATTATGAATAATATTTTATCATGTTTATCAGAAGCATACCCAAAGTTCGAATATAAAATAAACAAGACTAAAGGCAATAACAAAGATATAAAAAAATCCTCTTCCAGACCTCGATCTTCAAATAAAAAGACTAGGAATAAATATAAGTAAGATACAACTATTAAATACAAAATTTTTCGTCGATACACAATATAAAGATATGTATTTCTACTTTTCATTTGGTCTACAATCCAATCGCCACCTTTTTATCCCCCCGAGGCCATCCGCAAGCATGACCGTCGGCCTCATCCTCGGGCGCTTCCAGCCGTTCCACAACGGCCACCTTTTCGCGCTCCGGCTTATCCTGAAGCGGAACGACCGCGCAATCGTCGTCATCGGCTCCGCCCAAGCGTCCCACGACGCGGAGAACCCCTTCAGCGCTGGCGAGAGGTTCGAGATGATTCGCGCCTCCCTCACGGGCGACGAGCTGACCCGCACGGCGATAATCCCCATCGAGGACATAAACCGCTACCCGCTCTGGGTCGCGCACGTTGAGTCCAGGTGCCCGAAGTTCGACCGCGTCTACTCGCGCAACTCTTTGACGGCGGCGCTGTTCAAGCAGGCCGGGTACGAGGTCGTGGAGCACGACTACCACAGGCGCGAGCATTGCTCCGGCTCGGAGATAAGGCGCATGATGGCTTGCGGCGAACCATGGGAGAAGCACGTTCCCAAAGGAGTATCGGCGTACATACGGAAAATCGGCGGCGTCCAAAGGGTGAAATCCATTGGATGAGCCCATCGCGGTCGAAATCGGGGCGCGGCTCGCGAGCCAGGGCATGACGCTGGCCATAGCGGAATCTTGCACCGGCGGCCTGCTTTCAAAGCTAATCACGGACGTTCCAGGAGCATCGAGGTATTTCACAGGGGCGGTCTGCGCCTATAGCAACGGTGGAAAGGTGAGGCTCCTCTCGGTTTCCAGGGACACGCTGACCAAGTCGGGCGCGGTATCGGCGGAGGTGGCGGCCGAGATGGCATCGGGGGCGAGAGAGAGGATGGGAACTGACATCGGCGTAGCAATCACCGGCGTGGCCGGGCCCGATGGGGCGACAGCGGGTAAGCCAGTTGGGCTGGTTTTCATCGCTGTGGCCGACGGCCGAGGCTCCGAGGCATGGCGCCACGATTTCAAGGGGGACCGGGGCTCGGTCCGCAACCAGGCAGCCCGCGCGGCGTTGGAGCATCTCCGGGATAGGGTTAAAAACCCCGATGCGAATCCCGTTCCGATGAGCGGAGAATTCAGAATAGGCGTGCTTGCGTCGGGCAGCGGCACGGACCTGCAAAGCATCCTGGATGCCTGCTCGCGCGGCGACATCCCCGGCAAGGTCGTCGTCGTTGTGACCAACAACCCGGAGGCCAAATGCCTCGAGCGCGCCAGGCGATACGGCGCGGACGCCGTCCTGGTGGACCACAGGGGGAAAAAGCGCGAGGAGCACGAGCGGGAGGTCGTCGCTGAGCTGAAGGCACGCAAGGTCGAGCTGGTTGTGCTGGCCGGGTACCTAAGGATGTTCACGCCGTACATAGTGAACGAGTTCCGCGGAAGGATGATAAACGTCCATCCGGCGCTGCTTCCGCTTTTCGGGGGCAAGGGGATGCACGGCATCAAGGTGCACGAGGCCGTGCTGGAGGCGGGCTGCAAGGTCTCTGGAGCGACGGTCCACTTCGTGGACGAGAGCATAGACGGCGGCCCAATCATCGCACAGGGCTGCGTGTCCGTCCGGGAAGGAGACACAGCGGAAGACCTTCAGGCGAGGGTGCTGGAGGAGGAGCACAGGCTCCTGCCCAGGATAATCGCGCTCATAGCGAATGGCAAAGTCCATCTGGAAGGATTAAAAGTAAGGGTCGAGAGCGAATAAAGAACCCGACCCTGCGGAAAGGCATTTAAAACAGGTTTCCCAGGAAATTGAAGCCAGTCGCCGCCGACACCAATATCCCGAGGAAGAGCAGGAGCCCGAGCTTCTCGAACTTGTCCAGGTCCGCGCCCATGCCCAGGAACAGCATCGTGAAGACCGAAGCCAGCAGGACGCCGATCTGCCCGATGTTCATCCCCATTTTTACGGTGTCCCCCGCGTCGACCCCGCTCGCGTTTATGGATATCATCATCCCGATGGGGATGAATATCACTGCCACCATTATCAGCAGGTATCCGATGAGCTTCGGAAGCCTGAACTGCTGGTGCGGCGGCGCCTGGTGAACGGCGTACTGCGGCGCCGGCTGCGGCGCGTACTGCTGCGGATATTGCTGCGGTTGCCCTTGCTGTTGCTGCTGTTGTTGTCCCATCATATTGTTCCCTCTAAGGACGGTCATAGCTCTCTGTATATATCAACCTTTTGCCCGGGCGGAACAAAGGTTATATCCACCTGGCCTAATCGCCGGGCGATGGCAAGCGAAATCCAGCGCAGAATCGCGGAGCTCAAGGCGCGGAAAGGGGCGATAATCCTGGCGCACAACTACCAGCTCCCGGAGGTGCAGGACGCGGCCGACTTCGTCGGCGACTCGTTCGGCCTCTCCGTCACGGCGTCCAAGACAGATGCCAAGCTCATCGTTTTCTGCGGCGTGGATTTCATGGCGGAGAGCGCTCTGATTCTCAACCCGTCGAAGCGCGTCGTCGTGCCGGACCATGGCGCGAGGTGTCCGATGGCGGCGATGATAACGCCCGAGGCACTGAGGAAGCTGAAGGCCGAAAACCCGGGCGTGCCCGTCGTCGCCTACGTGAACACCAGCGCCGCCGTCAAGGCCGAGACGGACGTGTGCTGCACCTCGTCCAACGCGGTCAAGGTTGTCAAATCCCTGGATTCCGAGAAGGTCATCTTCGTGCCGGACAGGAACCTCGGACTGTACGTTCAGCGCTTCGTGGAGGATAAAGAGCTGATTCTCTGGCCTGGCTACTGCCCCACGCACGAGGGGATAACTGTGGGGAAGCTGAAGGAGGCGCGCGCAGCGCATCCTGACGCTGAAATCATCGTCCACCCCGAGTGCACGCCGGAGGCGATAGATTTCGCGGACGCCGCCGCATCGACGGAGGGGATGGTAAACCGCGTGAAGGCGTCACAGAAGCGCGAGTTCATACTCGGCACGGAGGTCGAGCACGCTTACAGGATGGGGCGCTTATTCCCGGACAAGACTTTCCATTCGATACCAGGCATAGTCTGCCCCAACATGAAGAAGACGACGCTCGACAAGGTTGCCAAATCCCTGGAGACCCTGGAAACTGCCATATCGGTGCCGGAGGATATCATCAGGAGGGCGAGGAGGCCATTGGACCGTATGGTGGAAATCGGGAGAGGGGATTGAGCTGGTTGTAAAAGCGGTATTTTTCGACGTCGGCCAGACCCTCATCGACAGCCGGAGGGAGAACGACGAGGCGTTCGTCAGCGTATTGAACGAGCTCGGCGCGACGATTCCCCCCGGCGCGAGCTTCGCCTCCGCCATCCTGCAGGCGCACAAGGAGTTCGCCGCGAAAGGGATTTTCGCGCACCAGTTCCCCAAGGACGAAGGCATGGAGTTCTGGGTCCCGTTCGACAGGCGCGTCATAGAACTAGCTGGCGTCAAGGGAGACCTGGACAGATACTCGCTCGAAGCGCACCTGAGGTGGTTCGATCACGTGGGCATATACGCTTATAGGGACACGGTCCCCGCCGTCGAGGCCCTGAGGGGGATGGGCTTGAGGCTCGGGATAATATCCAACGGCTTGGAGGGGGAGATATTCGACGTGCTGGCCCGCGCCAAGATTGACGCCGCCCTCTTCGACCCCGTCGTGGGCTCGGACACCTTCTCCTGCGAGAAGCCGAGCGCGCGCGTTTTCGAGGAGACTGCCAGGCGGGCGGGGCTGAAGCCAGGGGAGTGTGCATTCGTTGGCGACCGCCTTGACAAGGACGGCGGGGCCGCGAAGGCGGGGATGAGGTTCTTCTGGATGGACCGCAAGGGCAAAGGCGGAGCTCCCGAATGGGCGGAGCGCATAGGGTCGCTTGCGGAGCTACATGGACTGCTGGCGAAGCCACGACCATAAGCTATATGCCCTCGCAAACCACTCGCTATTTCGATGGCAAAATGGGAGGAGCTGCAGGTCGCAGTTGACGAAAATGCTGCCAGGGAGAGGGCAGAGGCTATCGAGCGTGAGATGCTCTGGCGAAAAAATTACAGGACCAGCACCTTCGGCAGGGTATTGCTGTCGATCGCTGGCCTGTTCGCCCTCCACGGCTGCATATCTTTCTGCGTCGCCACGGACCCTGTACTGGTCTGGGGCCAGGACTGGATGGCATCGGGGTGGACAATCGCAATGTGCCTGCTCATCATCCCGGTGTTGGTTCTGGTTTTGCTGGCCGTGGGAATCGGCTTTTTAAAAACGGTGACGCCGGAGCGGAACCGGGGCCTGTACTTATTAGGTCTGGCCATCACGGCTCTCGGAGTCTTCTCGCCGCTGCTCTTCGCCTGCATGGGGTGGACAGAGTTCTTTTTGGTCGTAGTTTTCACCGTCGCGCCTCAGCTGGTGGGCATCCTGCTGGTCTCGGCGGCCTTCCTGCGCGAGGACCACCTCGGCGACATTCTGGTGAAGAGGTGCGTCACATGGATGGCGGGACTCTACGGCTTTGCGGCTGTCGCCACGGCCGCGGCCGCCATGAGGGCTAATGCTCTCGCGGGGCTTCTGGTGATATCGCTGTGGCTGGCAGCGGCGTTCGCCGCTTACCTGGCGTACCTCGCCGTATACGGCTGTGAGATGCCGTGGAGATGGACCGGGTTTCCGCGCGCCGGCAGGGGGAGGATAGTCATTGCAACCGTGTTCGCGGTCGCTGTCATGTCGATTTCCGGAGGTCTGGCAGGGATCCAGCTCACGAAGGTGGACCTGGAAATCATCAGCGCGCTGTCCTCCGGGAACGGGGTCGTCGACATCGTCGTGATAAACCACGGCGGATGGCCTGCAGACGGGGAGCTGGTGCTCTACGGCGAATCAGGCGGCAACCTGACCGAGCTCTGCCGCACGTCGCGGGTGGATGGATTCGGACGGTGGCTCGCGCGTGTGGATGCTGGTGCGAACGTGACGTTCGGGGAAGACCTCGTCCTCCATTACAAGGGGACTCCGGTCAGCCGGTCCTTCGTCGGCTCGGGAGACAACTCGTGCATCATCGCGTATCCAGCAGTCTTTGCAGTTGTCGGAGCTGCGATATTGCGCGGAAAGAAAAAGGCTTGGCGCGCTTGATGGCCGTGCGGTCTCCCCCGGGACTCCCACCGAAGTGGTTATACCGGGGGATGAGCCTTTCACCCGTGGGATTACCATCGATCAAATTGCTAACGCCATCGAGACATCGGGGCTCACGAAGCGCTTCGGCCAGTTCACGGCCGTCGACGGCGTGGATTTGAAGGTCCGGGAAGGCGAGGTCTACGGGCTTCTGGGCCCGAACGGCTCCGGAAAGACTACGATAATCAAAATGCTGTGCGGCCTTTTGAAGCCCGCAGCGGGCGAGATGAGAATCCTCGGCAAGCCAGCGCCTGATAAAAAGGTCATGGGCAGCGTCGGCTACATGCCCCAGGAGGCGGCCATCTACATGGACAACACCGTCGGTGAGAACCTGCGGCTCTTCGCGGACATCTATGGAGTCCCGCGCGACAAGGTCGAGTCGCGCGAGGCCGAGCTTTTGAAGTTCGTCGATTTGACTGGCTGGAAAGGGGCGCTCGTGTCGACGCTGAGCGGCGGAATGCGCCACCGCGCGAGCCTCGCCTGCGCCCTCGTCCACGAGCCGCGCGTGCTCTTCCTCGACGAGCCCACGGTCGGCGTGGACCCGGAGCTGCGCGCGACGTTCTGGAACTACTTCAACGGCATGGCCGATAAAGGCGTGACCGTGGTCATAACGACCCACTACATGGACGAGGCCAGCCACTGCACCAGGGCGGGGCTGCTGAGGCAGGGCAAGCTGATTGCCGAGGGCGCCCCCGCGGAGCTGAAATCGATGACTGGCACCGATTCTCTTGAGGACGCCTTCCTCAAGCTAGCCAGGAGGGAGAGGCCATGAACATGCGGCGCACGCTCGCGTTCACGAAGCGGGCCCTCCAGCAGTTCAGGCACGACCGCCGGACGCTGGCCTTCATCATCGCGATGCCTCTGCTCATGATTACGATCTTCGGATACACCTTCGGCGGCGAGGTGAAGAACATCAAGGTGGAGGTCGTGAACCTCGACCAGGGGTTGCCGCCCGGAACCGCGCCGCAGCAGCTCGGCGGGCTCACGCTCGCTCAGGCGATAATCAATAATATCGACACGGATGTTCTGAAGGTTGCCGAGGGCACAGACTCGATTGCCGCCCGAGCCAACGTCAACGATTCTAAGGCCTGGGCGGCCATCATCTTTCCAGCCAACTTCACCGTCGATTTGCTGAGGTTCGCCAACGGCCAGGGGGTGTCAAGGCCGGTCCTCGAGATTTACATGGAGGGCTCGAACCCCACGATTTCCGGCGCGGTCATGAAGGCCGTGAACGAGGCCGTGCTTGCGACCGTGAAGCAGGCCGCGGCTGCGCTGAATGTGACTAGCATCGACCTGCCGATATCCCTCCAGCCGTCCTACGCCTACGGGGGCGGCGACACGCAGTTCATAGACTACTTCGCGCCTGGAGTCATCTCCTTCGCGATAATGATGGTCACCATCATGATTACGATAATCCTTTTCGTGAACGAGCGCAGGACCGGCACGCTGCAGCGGCTGCTGGCCTCCCCCGCCGGGGAGGAGGAGATTGTCCTCGGCTACTCGCTGGCCTTCGGCCTCATAGGGCTCGCGCAGAGCGTCGTAATATTGGCGGCGGCTGTCTTCCTATTCGACGTCACAATAGCCGGGAGCGTCGTCCTGGCTCTCTTCGTTGTTTTCCTCATCGGCGTCGGCCACCAGGGATTCGGCATCCTCCTCTCGACGGGTGCGAAGAACGAGCTCCAGGCCATCCAGTTCATACCGCTCATCATATTTCCCTCGATACTGCTGTCTGGGTTGTTCTGGCCAATTGAGTCTATTCCGCCCGTTCTCCAGCCTGTCTCGTACCTCATCCCCCTGCGCTACGGCATAGACGCCGAGAGGGCAATCATGCTCCGGGGCTGGGGAATCGGCGAGATATGGCTCGACATTGCTGTCCTGGCATTCTTTGCAACCCTGACGCTTGGCGGAAGCGTCCTGCTTCTGAAAAAACGGAAAGGTTGATATCTGAGCGGCTGCCAATCAGAAGCGCTTGACAGCTCAGCTCGCGACCCACTGCCCGGGCCCGCCCCGGCCCTTGCGCGATTCCGCCAGCGCCCTCTCGTAGAGCTTCTTCGCATCGCGGCTTCCGGGGTCTGCCGACACCGCGCGCTTGGCCCACAGGACGGCGCCCTCGACGTCGCCCCTGTCGAGGGCCAGCTTTGCCAGCTCGATGCCGGCGTCCGGCCTGTCGGGAGATGTGTCGAAGGCGCGCTTGAAGCTCGCCTCCGCCTCGATTCCTCGCCCAAGCTTGTGCATCGCCCGACCTGCGAGGATGCACGCGTTGTGGCTTTCTAGCTTCGACGCCACCTCGGCCGCGTCCTCGAACCTGCCGAGGGCGAACATGGCCTCCGCGGCGCCTTCCAGCGCCTCGTTTGCCGGGGCTCCCATCCTGTAGCCGCCCTCGAACCTGCGCAGCGCTTCGGCGTAGTCCCTGTTCTTCAGGGCGCAGTATCCCATGCTCAGCAGCAGCGTCGGGCTCTCGCCTTCCGCCTCCAGCGCCCCCTTGAGGTCCCTGTATGCAGAATGGTAGTCGCCGAGCTTCACGTGCGCCACCGAGCGCAGCTGCAGTATCTTCGGATGCCCGGGGTCTATGGAATCCAGCTCGTCCAGAATCCGCATCGCTTGCCTGGGATGCCCGGTCCTGAGGGCCGTCGAAGCCCTGGCCAGAGCTTCGCCGAGCGTCACGCTCGGGGGCTGGGCGGGGCGCTTTGGCTCGGGCGATGCCAGCCTCTCGCTCTCCAGTTCCTCGGGGGCGGCAGCGCGCGGGACCTTGCCCAACGGCCGGGGCAATCCCCCGCCGTGGCCCTTCAACCTCTCAATCTCAGACTGTTTTTCCAGGAGGACTTCCGCAAAGTGCTCCGACTCCTCCTTTTCCTTCTCCGTCTCCTTGGACAGGCGGCTCTCCAGTTCGCCGATTCGGCGCTCGCGCTCCACGAGGTCCGTGACGAGGCTCTTCTCCTTTTCCTCGACGAACGCCATGGACTTGCCCAGCTCGGCCCTGAGCGCCGAGTTCTCGCCGTCCAGAAGCTCGACCTTAGCGGCGAGCGCATCCCGCTCCTCCGCCGTCCGCTTCAGCTCCGCCGTCTCGCGCCTCAAATCGAAAAGCTCCCGCTCCTTGTCCTGGAGCAGCGACTGGACGCCGCGCGACCACTCGGCCTCGCGCGTCGCCTGGGCCAGCTCGGCCTTCGCCCTGTGCAGCTCGCCCTCGACCGCGCCCATGGCCTCCTTCGTCCTGCGCAGCTCGTCCCCGTCGCGGCGGGACATGTCCAGCTCGGAGCGCAGGCGGTCCCTCTCCGTCTCGACGGTGGCAAGCACCGAGCGAAGCTCCGAGGTGCGCGACGCCTCCGAGCCGAGCCTGTCCAGCTCGGCGCGCATCCGCTCCTGGCGCTCCCTCAGCTCGTCCGCCTCCGCGGCCTTGGCACGCGCGCGCTCGAGCTCGCGGTCCTGCTCCTTGATTCTCCGTTCCAGGTCCCTGGCTCGCTCCGCCTCGCCTTTGAGCACCGAGGTCTGCGCGGCACGCTCCTCGAATTCCTCGGCGACCTTCTTCGCCTCGCCGAGGGAGTAGAGCGCCCGGGCCAGCTCCTCGTCGCGCTTCTTCAGTTCGAACCTGATGCTCTTCAACTCGTCCGCCTTAGACCCTAGCCCGCGCGACGCCTCCTTCAGCAGTTTCAGCTCCGCCTCAAGCGCACCGGTCTTCTTCCTGGCCTCCTTCGCCTCCGCCTCGCGGTTCTTCGATTCCGCCTTCGCGGCCTCCAGCGCCCCGGCTTTGGCCATCAGATCCTCGTTGTGCTTCCTCAGCATCTCGCTCTCCTTCTGGAGCCCGTGGAGCGCCTTGTCCAGGCCGCTCGCTTTCTGCAGCCCCTTCTGCATACTGTCGAGCAGTTTGCGGTACCTCAGAACCTGCTCTGCCAGCTCCTTCCTCTCCTTCAGCAGAGGCTCGAGCTCCGTCGCCTTCGCCCGCGTCTCGGCCTTCGCGGATTCCATCTCGGACCTCAGCGCGGCCGTCTCCCGGTCCTTGGCTTCCAGCGCCTCGCGTCCGACCGTATCCCGCTTCACTTCTTCCAGGTCGCGCCCCGCCTTTTCCAGCTCGTCGTGCAATCGCGAAATCTCCGACTCCTTCTCGTCGAGCCTGGACTTGGGGACTGTGCCGGCTTCCAGCTCCGAGATGACGCGCTTCGCGGCATCGAGTTCCGAGCGCAGCGCCGACGCCCCCCGCCGTTCCTCGGCCAGTAAAACCTCGGCCTTGCCAGCGTCCACCTTGACGGACTCCATCCCGGATTTCAATTCAGTTATCCTGGCTTCCAGCTCGGAGCGCCTTGCCTCGGAGTCCTTGGCCGCGCTCGCGAGCCTCGCGTTCTCCGCGCCGAGACCGTCCAGATCCCTCCTCGCCCCGTCGAGGTCGCTCCGGGCGCGCGCCGCCTCGTCCATGGCCTTGTGGACCTCGGCCCTCTCACGAGCCAGCTCCTTCTCCCTGTAGGAAAGCTCCTCGTCCCTGACCTTGGACTGCTCCTCGCGCTTCGAGAGCATCCCATGCTCGATGCGCTTCGCCTCCTCCCAGCGCAGGAGGTCCTGCTCCTTGCGGCCCAGCTCCTCGTCCCGCTTCTCCAGCCCCTGGAGTATCTCCAAACCCTTCACGAGGTCGCGCTCGTTGTCAGCCGCCCGCGCCTCCATCGCCTTGACCCGCGCCTCGCGCTCCCCCAGCTCCCTCTCCATGTTAAGAAGCTGGGAATAGACCTGCTCGCGCTTGGCGTTCCATTCCTCCAGCTCGCGCTTCAGGCCCACGGACGCCTCCCGCTGGCGCTCCAAATCCTCGAGCTGCTCCTTCGACTCCCTGAGCCTGGAATCGAGTTTCGTCCGCTCGTCGTTGAGCGCGCTCTCGCGCACGGCCAGCTCGCGCTCCTTTGAATTCAATTTCTGCTCCAGGTCGATGAGGGCTCGGTCCTTCTCCATCACGCGCTTGAGAAGGGCGATGGTGTCGGAGTCGGACTTCGGCGCAACGGCCTGCTCCGGCGGAAGGGGTTCGGGCTGCCTAACTGGCTGCGCCTGCTCGTCCCTGTAATCCTTCGCCTTGCGCAGGAGCTTCTCCAGCGCCTTCTGGTTTGCATCCATCTTGTAAGAGCGATAATCGTCACTGCCGTAGGGCATTAATGTCCTCGACACCGAAATGCGGTTGGGCACAATAAGTTTTGCCTAGGATGTAAGAGAGTAGGGTCACGAAATCCTTTTAGTCTCGGATTGCTCTCATGGTTCGAAGTGGGGAAAATGGCGCGCGCATTCATTGTTGGGCTGGCAATCCTGACGGTACTAGCTACTATGGGGAACGTCGGGAGCGTTCAGCAAGATGATGAATCACAGGTTTTTCAACCAGAGTTGCCAATCGAACTGTTCCAAGGGTTACCGGAGGGTACGAGAGGGATACTGGACCCGGCGTGGGGGAATAAAACGACGAATACGGCGGTGTGCATCGCCACAGGTGACCAAAATGTTCCAATGATGATTCCAGATGGGCAAGGAGGTTCAATCATTGTTTGGGAGGATGGACGAACTGGCAATTACGACATTTATGCTCAACATGTCAATTCCTCGGGATTTAATATGTGGACGGGTAACGGAGTCGCAGTGTGCACTGCTTCCAGCATCCAATGTGAACTCGCCCTTGTGCCTGACGGACAGGGTGGAGCGATTATCGTATGGCGAGATTTCCGTAGCGGGACTAACTATGACTTATATGCGCAACGAGTGAGTGGGAGCGGAAATGTTCTTTGGGCAGCCAACGGAGTGCCCATCTGTACCGCGGGTGGTGACCAATATCTACCTCAACCTGTTCCCGATGGCATGGGCGGTGCAATTATCTCATGGTATGATTATCGTAGCGGTACGAATTATGATATTTACGCTCAACGTATTAGCGCTACTGGAACGGTCTTGTGGACTATGAACGGAATTGCGGTTTGCTCAGCTACAGGTCACCAAGCGCCCTCCCGCCTCGAACCCGATGGTCAAGGTGGCGCAATCATCGCATGGAGTGATACGAGAAGTGGCAATAATGACATCTATGCTCAGCGCGTAAATAAAACCGGTGTAAGCCAGTGGACCGCGAATGGTGTCGCCTTATGCACATTAACTAGCAGCCAGTACGCGCCGCAGCTTGCACCCGACGGTCAAGGCGGGGTTATAGTCGCTTGGAACGATTATCGCAGTGGACCATATTGTGACATCTATGCCCAACGGGTGAGCTGGGACGGCTCAATAAAATGGGTCCTCAACGGAGTGGCTGTATTCACTGGTTCTCCGGACTTGACATATCATCAGCTAGTGCCTGATGGGCAGGGTGGCGCGATAGTGGTATGGGATGATGATCGTAGCGGGTCATATTATGACATATATGCACAACGTGTGAGAGGGGATGGAATCATGCTTTGGGCTGCCAATGGTGTAGTGGTATGCAACGCTGTTATGAGCCAAACCCGTCCACAATTAATTCCGGATGGCGAAGGTGGTGCGGTAATCGTATGGAACGATTTCCGTGGAGGATCTGATTGCGACGTATTCGCGCAGCGTGTGAATATGAATGGTATCTCGTTGTGGAATAGGAATGGGTTGCCCGTATGCACGGCAACTGGCTATCAGCAAAATCCTCAAATAGTAATCGACAGCCGCTGGCTCTCCGGCAACCAGCAAGCCCAATCCCCTGAGCAGTCGAACACCGCGAACGAGTTTAAAGGAATCATCGTTGTTTGGGAGGACGACCGGAACACATTTACAACTGGCCACGACATCTACGTCCAAGCCATAAACGAGGACGGCAAGGAGTTCGTGGAGAGGCACGCGCTCGACCCGAGGTGGGGGAACGAGACGACGAATACGGCGGTGTGTACGGCACACTGGGCAGGATATCCGCAACAGATCCCTGATGGGCAGGGTGGCGCGATATGCACATGGGCAGACTTACGTAGTGGTGCTTACCATACAATTTTTGCGCAAAGGATGAGCGCTATTGGGGTTGCCCGTTGGAACGTGAATGGGACGCTCGTTTGCTCAGTATCTGGAGATGCTTGGGCACCTGAAATAATGCCAGATGGCCAAGGAGGGGCCATAATTACGTGGCATGATTATCGTGCTGGGGGTGCTAATTCAAATGTATATGCACAACGGTTAAACGCGAGTGGGGTAGCGCAGTGGGTTACGAACGGTGTGGCAATCTGTACTGCGAGCGGGAATCAAGAATATTCGCAGTTAATTCCTGATGGTAAAGGGGGAGCCATCATAGTCTGGCATGATACACGTAACGGGAACGAGGACTTCTACGCACAGCGTATAAGCCCGAGTGGGGTCACACAGTGGTCCATGAACGGTGTTGCGGTGTGCACAGCAAGTGAAGATCAATGGTCACCACGGGTGGCTCCTGACGGTCAAGGCGGTGCGATAATTTCATGGGAGGATTTCCGAAGCGGTAATCTTGACATTTATGCACAACGAGTGAATTCTAGCGGGATTAGCCAGTGGTCTGTTAACGGCGTTTCTGTCTGCACTGCAAGCGGTGGCCAATACGAAACGCAGATTATTCCGTCTGGTGCAGGTGGTGCGATTATCGTGTGGAGCGATTCTCGTAGCGGAACGAATTACGATATTTTTGGACAGCGGTTAAGTGCGAATGGCATTTCGTTGTGGGCAACGAATGGTGTGAATATTTGCAGCGCGAATGGGAACCAATATCAACCGGAGCTTGTCCCAGATGGGCAAGGTGGTGCGATCATCGTTTGGGAAGATAGGCCGGTTGGGGGAGACGATTACATTAAAGCACAGCGTATAAGCGAAGATGGAAGTGCGTGCTGGTCCGTGGACGGCATAGCAGTTTGCACAATGATTGGAGGTCAATACAATCCGCAACTAGTCCCCGATGGGCAGGGTGGCGCTATAGTCATATGGGAAGATCACCGCAACGGAAACGCAGATATCTACGCGCAGTGTCTTAATGTGACTGGGTCTAGACAGTGGGCAGATGACGGATTGGCAGAATCCACCGCGGTCGAAGATCAACGTTATTCTGATATTAGCTTAGATGGCCAGGGGGGTGTAATACTGACTTGGCGGGATACACGAAGTGGGTTATACGACATCTACGCCCAGCGCATCTCCCTCACCCAGTTCACCGTGGTCGTCAACGAGGTCCAATACGACCCGACCACTGGTGACGAATGGGTTGAGCTTTACAACCCGACCCAAATACCATACGATATCTCGGGCTGGAAGCTGGTTGATAACACGAATTCCGCAGTTTTCGCTGTCCCAGCCTTGACAACATTGGCTTCGGATGCCTACTACGTCTGCAATCTATCTGCACCCGTCCTCGACAACGACGACTGGGTCGCGTTGACAGACTCCGACGGGACGCTACGTGACTATGTCTGCTGGGGAATCGCTGAACCGTTCGGCGCTACCTACGACAGCGCAGTCAAGGCGCAGATGTGGACGCAAGGCACTGGATTCTACGTCGACACCTTCTCGCATGTCCTCGACCAGACAATAGGCCGAGACCAGGATTCCAACGACAGCAACAGCAAATTCGATTGGGAAATCACTTGCGGAGCGGACGCAAGCGTACCGACACCAGGAGCTAGAAACCTGGGCGGCGCAGCAGTGTGGGCATCACAGAGCGTCCCCCTTCATGTGGGCTGGAACCTAATTTCTTTGCCATTGATACAGAACGATACTTCTATTGCAGCAAGCCTTTCATCAATCGCCGGGAAGTACAACCGCGTGCTAGCTTACGACGCTCTTGATGCGGCCGACCACTGGAAGCAATACTGCGCGTTCTGGCCAGCCTCTCTGAACCAACTCAACACCATCGACCACAAAATCGGATTCTGGCTGAACGTGACCCAGGCCACGACGCTGTGGGTCAACGGCACCGTGCCAGGCACGACCTCAATCAATCTGCGCACAGGCTGGAACCTCGTAGGGTATCCAACTCTAAACAACTCAACCAACGTGGGAACTGCGTTCCTGGGGACTGGAGCGGACATCGTCGAAGCCTACGACGGCGGGCAGACGTACCTTACGAGTGTTCTCGCGCCAACGTATAAGATGAAACCTGGCGAGGCCTACTGGGTGCACGTACCGGCTGATACAATCTGGACTGTGAATTGGTAGGGATTCTGCGACCTGGATACGATGCTCAATCCCGTAACATGTACTCATCAAGGTGAGCTCTGGCTTCCTCGCGCTTCGCCTGGTGCTCTTCGAGGAACTTCAAAACCTTCTCGGCCAGCCCCTGCTTGCACTCTCCACACAGGATTTTTCCACCCGTGCAATCGTTACGAAGCGCCGCCAGCTTCGCATCATCGGGCTCGAACACGTAGTTGAGGTACTGGTACACCGAGCAGATGTCCGGGTTGCCGCCCTTGGCGCGCTGCTCATCCACCGACACGCAGCCGCCCGTGAACGCAGACATGATTTTCTTCCGCGCCACCTTCGGCGTGTCGACGGTGTAAATCGCCGTATCGGGTATCGACGCCGACATCTTGTCCGCCCCCGCCAGGCTCGGGAGCATCTTGCAGTAGAACATCGACGGCTTGGGGTATCCCATCCTGTCGGCGACGTCGCGCGTCACCCGGAAGTGCGGGTCCTGGTCTATGGCGCAAGGTATCACGCACGGCACGTTCCTACCCGCCTCGGCAGAGCCAAGGAACGCAGGGACGGCCTGCATGCTGGTGTAGAATATCTCGCCGATGTTGTTGCTGTTCTCGAAGCCGAAGACCGCCTTCGCGGTAGAGAACGTGATGCGCTTCGCCACCTCAATCGCAATCGGATACAGCGTGTGGATGTACTCCGTATCCAGGAAAATCTTCGTCTTGTCCGGCTTGAAGCCGAGCGCGATCAAATCGAGCGCGTTTTCGTACGCGTACTCCTTGACCTGCGCCCTCGTCATGTCGTCCTTGAAGACGAATTTTTCATCATCGGTCAGCTGGAAGTAGAGCTTCGAGCCGAAGACGTCCTGCATGTGTTTCGTGAAGAGCCAGGGCATCATGTGGCCCAGGTGCGTGTGACCGGAAGGCCCGCGCCCGGTGTAGAGGTAGAACGGATTGCCCTTCTCGAGCTGGTCCAGAGCCCAGCCAAAATCGCGATGCGAATAGAAAATCCCCCGCCTCAGCATCGGGTGGAGCGGCGCGAACTTCTCCCATCTGGCCAAAAGCTCGGGCGTTATCCGCTGGGTGCCGAACCTCTCTATGAGCCTGTCGTAATCGACCTCGCCCTCTACCTTCCAGGGCGTCACGACGAAGTCGTCCCCTGCCATGCGGGAGAGAATCTGCCGAGGGCATATATACATTGCTCCGGAGGTGGGACGCGAAACTCGCCGTCGCGAACATGTTAGCAGAAAAGACTATATGGGTCAAGCCGATTTCCAGGCTGAGGTTGAACACATGGCAGGAGAAGGCGGACCGCACACGCTCATGGACGCAGGATTCGACGCATTCATCAAGGGGAACGGGCTCGCCGCTGTTGATTTCTGGGCGCCCTGGTGCGGACCTTGCATGAAGATGGGGCCGAACTTCGAGGCGCTTGCCAAGGTATATCGAGGCAAGATTGCCTTCGCCAAGGTCAACGTCGACGACAACCAGGGGACGGCGCAGAAGTTCGGAATAATGAGCATCCCATCCATCCTCCTTTTCAAGAACGGGAAGATGGTCCACCAGATGGTGGGCTTTGTGCCGAAGGAGATGCTGGACGCCGAGCTGAAGAAGCACCTCCTGTGAGCGCTCCGGCACATGACCGAATACGACCTGGCCATTGTGGGCGCGGGGGTAGCCGGCCTGAGCGCGGGGACGTACGCGGGCAGGGGCGGTCTCAAGGTTATTATCCTCGACGAGGGAACCGCTGGAGGGGTCGCCAACAACGCCCCTGTCGTGGAGAATTTTCCGGGGTTCGAATCTATCGCGGGTCACGAGCTGGTAGGGCGCATGAGGGCGCAGACCGCCAGGTACGCGGAGATACGCGAACTCGTGCAGGTCAAGTCCGTGACTGGCGCCGGGCCGTTTGTGCTGGAGCTTGAGGGCGGCTCAGTCGCGGCGAGGGCGGTCGTCATAGCGACCGGAGCCAAATACAAGCCGCTCGGCCTGCAGAGCGAGTTCAGACTGGCGGGCAAGGGAGTCTCGTACTGCGCCACATGCGACGGCTTTTTCTTTAAGGGAAAGAAAGTATTCCTCGTCGGTGGGGGGAACAGCGCCCTCTGCGAGGCGCTCCACCTGCACAAGACCGGCGTGGACGTCACGCTCGTACACAGGAGGAGCGAGCTCAGGGCGGAGAAGCAGCTCCAGGATGCTTATTTCCAGGCGGGGGGCAAGGCAATCCTCGGGACGGTCGTCGAGGACATTTTGGGAGAGTCCGTCGTCACTGGCATCCGCCTCAGGAAAACCGAGGGCGGCCCTTCGGAAGATTACCAGTGCAGCGGCGTCTTCGTCGCCATAGGCTTCGAGCCCAACAATTCGCTGGCGAAACAGCTCGGAGTGGCGTTGAAGGACGACGGGAGCGTTCTCGTGGACGGCCACCAGCGCACTTCCGCGCGCTACGTTTACGCAGCAGGCGACATCACTCCCGGCATCAAGCAGATGGTGACCGCGGCCGCTCAGGGCGCAACAGCGGCTTTGGCGGCGTTCGAGGACCTGACCACGCCGTATTGGAAAAAATAAGTGCGCTCCGCTCATTATTAATACAAGTTTTTTGGCGCGAATTGGGGAATCTGGATATATGCCTATAAACGCTTTTCCTTGGCGAGAGGCATACTATTAGATAAACACATCGTAAGCTATTTATACTACCGCTAATATATGTCGCTTCCCGCAAAATACTTAAAGGAGAACTCCCGAATGAAACGCTTGGGCCGCGTCGACCTCATCTCGCACAACGGGTGCCTCATCCTGAGGGGCGATTTTGCCCCGCAGGAAGGCGCTGGGGTGCTTGACAAGGCCGGCAAGGGCATCGGGCGCGTCGTCAGGGTATTCGGGCCCGTTGCGGCGCCTTTCGTGTCGATCGAGCCTTCCCGGGACATAAGGAAGTCGATGGTCGGGGCGATAGGCCAGGATGTGTTCGTTGACGAGGCGGCGAGGCAGTACGTTGCCTTCCGCGGAGTCAGGCGGCCGAGGAGAAAGGGGTGAGAGGAAATGGTAAAGAAGAGGGAGAAAACCGAGGAGGTAATCGCCTGCCCTGAGTGCTCAGCGACGCACCTTGTCAGGGACTACGCCAGGGGAGAACTGGTTTGCGAGGACTGCGGGCTCGTCCTGGACGAGCAGCTCATAGACATGGGCCCCGAGTGGAGGGCGTTCGACGCCGACCAGGGCGAGAAGCGCGCGCGCACAGGCGCACCCATGACTTACACAATTCACGACAAGGGACTTTCGACGGAAATCGGCTGGAAGAACAAGGACTCTTACGGCAAGAGCATCCCCACGCGCAACCGCGCCCAGCTGTACAGGCTGAGGAAGTGGCAGCGCAGGATTAGGGTCTCCAACGCCACGGAGCGCAACCTCGCGTTCGCGCTCAGCGAGCTGGACAGGATGGCCTCCGGGATGGGGCTGCCGCGCAACGTGCGCGAGACTGCCGCCATGATTTACCGAAAGGCCGTGAACAAGAACCTCATACGCGGCAGGAGCATCGAGGGCGTAGTCGCCGCGAGCCTTTACGGCGCTTGCCGCCAGTGCAACGTTCCCCGCACTCTCGACGAGATAGCCAACGCTAGCCACGTCGGGCGCAAGGAGATCGGGCGCACTTACCGCTTCATGACCCGCGAGCTGAAGCTCAAGCTCATGCCCACGAGGCCGGAGGACTACATCTCGCGCTTCTGCTCGGAGCTGAAGCTCAACGGGGAAGTGCAGACGAAGGCGCTGGAGATTCTCAAGGACGCCGCGGAGAAGGAGCTGACGTCCGGGCGCGGGCCGACTGGCGTCGCCGCCGCCTCGATATACATCGCGTCGATACTGTGCAACCAGCGCAGGACCCAGCGCGAGGTCGCGGACGTGGCGGGCGTAACTGAAGTTACAATCAGGAACCGCTACAAGGAGCTGACCGAGAGGCTGGGGATAGTGGTGCAGCTATAGACCAGTGCGAAAAGAAATACAAATCCCTTTCCAATTAATTTTCAGTTTTGTATATCATTCTACGGTCTTATCCTCTCCAGCCTCAGGTACTCTATCTCGTCCTTTCCGACTCGGCCCAGCAGTATCTCCTTGCGCACCCCGTGCGCCAGCCTCACCGCCCTGCTTATCTCCGCCCACATGCTGCGGTAGTCCGCCGGGATGGCGTGCACCAGGTAGCGCGCGTGAGTGCTGTCCGGGTCGCCCTCGTACACGCGGAAGTGGGAGCCGTACTTGAAGCCGGTCTTGACCAGCATCCCCGAACCCTTGAGGTCTTTGTACACCCTCATCCGAAGGTCGAAGTCCGGCTGCGCCTCCGAAGCAGCGTCCCGGAACTTCTTCCACGGAAGCTTCTTCCCCGTCTGCGCGTCACGGAGCGTCAGCCACCCTGTCTCCGAGAGATATCCAGCCTCGAGCAGCGAGAGCTGGAGGCCGCTGCCCATCATCTTGCCGTAGTATCCGCTGGAGTACAGCGCGCTCGCGTCCCCCGGCTCCAAAACAAGGACCCTGTCCTCCATGACCAGCCCGTCGGCGGGGCTTTCGGGTGCGGAGAATTTCAATCTGCCTTTAGGCACGATGTCCTTGACCCTATAGTACGTGAGGTCTCCCTCCTCATCGACCACGGCCAGAAGAAAAATCTTGTGGACCCGGTTGGTGCTGTCCATGAGCCCCATCAGCGCCTCGGCGTCGAAGATTCCGCGCTCCGATATCGCGGCAATCCAGTATTTGGAGTGCGCCTTCCCGGGAGCCCCACCACGGGGGAGAACGCGGAAATCCAGCGGCGGCGTACCTGGCTTAATCACGTAGCCTCGCTGCCGGATGTCACGGTACACCAGATACTTGATTTCGAAGCCCGGCATGGAGCGGGTGGCCAGGCTGACGAGTTCGCTCATCGCAACCGCTTTCCCGTTCGATGAGATGGCAATCCGTCCGGACTCGGCCAGATACGTGGCGTCCATCAGGTCCAGCTCGAGCCCGCCGCCTGACAGGGGCTTGCCGTAGTATCCCTTGACGTGAATCTGGCTCCCCTCGGCCTCGTCTGGGATTACGACCTTCTGGCCCGAAAGGACGGCCCTCGCGGGCTGCCTGCTTCCCCCCTCGCCCGCCCCCATGTTCACAGCCCCTGGGCGGAGAAATAGTCAGGCGCCCGCTTCCTGAGCTCCTTCATCATCATGTTCCTGGCAATCTCCGCGCCCGAGGGGCCGAGGAACATCTTCAGAGCCTCCGCCACCCTCCGCGTGAGCATCTCCGCCTGATGAGGGCTGAGCATCTCCCTCGTGAGCCCCATCTGTTCGAGCTGGCGCTCGATGACCGGCTTCGCCATCGGAGAAACAGTGGCGAGCTTCTCCTCCAAGGCCGAGATAAACGCCTCGCTGTCCATCGAAACGCAATGGGCAACTGTTATCTAAATACTGCGGTCGACGGAATCAGCATATGAATGGGCACCCCCATGTCCGAAGCGGATAGATTTCCGCCGCAGAATTATACGGATAGATGCGAATGGGACATTGAGATAAATTCTGCAAGAGGCCAGTCGAGAACACATGGCAACGAAGTTAAAGCTGGACATCGCAGAATTTTCCGAATGGGTGCGACTAGATGTAGAGATAAATTCTGCAAGTGGACAACCCAGATAATATGCGTCTATGAGGGTTGTCCACCCTTGGCGAGCTTCATGCACGCGTACAGCAGCGCCGTCATGTACTTGCCCGCACTGCGCAGCGCGGCCACGTCGCCCGTCCAGTTCGCGAGGGCGGGACCGTCCTCCTTCTCGAGGAGGTTGACGACCTTGCCGACGATGCGCTCGGTCCAGGGGTTCAGGTCGCCGCTCATGACGAGCACGACGATGACGTTCTTGCCGCTCTGGACCAGAATCTTCTTGCCGTTGAGCGTGACGACGTTGAGCCTGCCGGCGACGTACTTGGGGGAGCGGACGTAGTTACGCGACGTGCGCAGATCTGCGAATATCTCGGTCTGCTCGTCCCTCGAGGCCACGCGGGTGGTGTGGTGCGATATGAACTTTCCGTCCTTGTAAAGCAGGAAAATATCGCTGACGACCATCGGAACCAGGGGCTTGTCAGGCTTCGCGACCTCGACCTTTTTGGTCACGATGGGCTCGCGCGTCTTCGTCTCCGCCTGGACTCCCTCGAGGAAGTACGCCTCCTTGTACTCGCGCCTGATGTCCGCGAGTTCCATCTCGGAGCTGTCCACGAGGTCAGGGTTCTCCGCGAGCTTCTGCTTGAGGCTTTCCACACGCGCCTTGGTCGAAGGGAGGATGAGTCCGTCCAGGTCGTAAACCATGTCACGGACCTTGCTCTTCTTCTTGAGGGCTGCGAACTTCGATTGGATTTCCTCCAGCAGGAACGGGTTCTTGAGGTTGACGTCCCTGTTGATTTCTTCAGCCTCGGCATCCAGCCCTGAGATGTTCATGTCCAGCAGCTTGGATTTGAGCTTTGCCAGCTCCTCCATGTCGCTCTCGTACTTCTCGAACGCTTTGGCGGTGTCAGGATCCTTCAGGCTCAGCATTTCCTGAAGCTTGTCGACGGCGTAGCCTTCGCCCTCCCATTGGAGTAGCTTGGACTGGAACTTCTCCTCTTCCAGCTCGAGCTTGGTCTCGGAAACGACCTTCGAGACTGCGGAACCCAACTTGCCAGTTGACTCTTCGGTGGCGGCCGGGCTTTGTTCCGGGACCGGAGGGGCCTCGGGCTGTTTTGCGTTGTCAATCGTGGCCTGCGGGGCCTCCTGGCTTTTCTTCTTTGTGCGTCGACGAGCCATCTTTACCACCGGATAATTTACGTGCTGGTGACGATTTCGAATCTGCCGCTCTCGAATATCAGAGGGAAGAACGAACGGTCGTGCTTGGTCTTCCTCATCTTGACGACTCCGACGTACAGGTTCGCGCCCGTCTCGTGGAGTTCGACCTTGAGCTGGATGATGCCGTCCGAGAGGAAATCCTCGATTCCGTACAAGCCGTACACCTGGCGGTCCGTCGGCATCTCCGAGATGAGGAACGTAGTCACGCCAAGGTCGCGCACCTGCTCGAAGAAGTAGAACAGCTCCGCGCGCGGGTTCTTAAACGTGGTGAGGGCGTATAGCGCGGCGAGCGAATCCAGGACGAGGACCTCGCAGCCGAACTTGTCCTTGTAGTTCTTCAGGACGCCGAGAATCGACTTAAGCCAGTCAACGTTCTGGGGCTTGGTCTTGTCGTAGGCGATTTCCTTGCGGACCCTCCCGAGGTCTACCACGATGAGGTTGTCCATTCCCCTGGGGTCCATGCCGAGCTTGCCCATGTGCTCGACGATGCTCTGCTTCGACTGTTCGAGCGTGAGGTATATCCCCTTCATGTTCCTTTCCTTGTGCCCGTTGTACAGCAGGCTGAAGGTGAAGGACGATTTCATTGTCCCAGCGTGGCCGCAGACGAGGACGATGTAGTTGGCAGGAATGCCGCCTTCCATCTTGTCGTCTAGACCTATCACGTGGGTCTTGATTCTCTCCGCCTTTGGCGCTGTTGCAGGTGCCTGCGCGGCCGGTGCATCTGTCATTTCATTTCCCCCGTTCTAATATTAATAGTATGAATGGGAATACTAAACCGATATATTACGTTTTGGTTGGCCATTTACTTCCCCTCCCTCCGTGTCAGGGCCTGATCCCTTTCGAAAAGCTCGCTCTCCTTCTCTATGAGCTTTAGCTCGACCTTGTCGATGTCGCGCTTCCTGTCTACGGTCTGGGCCTCCATGGCCTTGAGCTCCTCTATCTTCCGGCTCATAAGCGCGCGCTTGTCTTCAAGCTCCGCTTCCTTCCCGCGGAGGGCGAGGTCCTTGTTCGTGAGCTCGTTCTGCCTTACAACGAGCTCGTTCTCCTTCGCCTCGAGGCGCTTTTTCCAGCCCTCAAGCTTCTCCTCGCGGGCCGCCAGCCCGTCTTCCTGCGCCTTCATGCGCGAGGCCTTCTCGTCCAGCCCTTCGTCCCTTGCGGTGAGCTGCTGGTCCTTCTCCTTCAGCGAGGCCGAGGTCCTTTCCAGTTCGGCTGCCCGCTCCTCCACCTTTGCCCTTATGTCGGCGAGCTCCCCCCGCTCCCTCTCCAGCGACTCGCGCCGCTCGGCAAGCTGGGCCTCCTTCTTGCCTATGTCGACCCTCGTCGATTCCAAGCTCTGCGTCTGCGCGTCCAGCTGCTCCGTCCGTCTGGCCAGCCTCTCCTTCAAACCGTCCAGTTCGGCGCTCCTGGCATCCAGTTCGCCCTGCCGGAGGTTCAGCCGGTTCTCGAGGGCCATTGTGTCCTCCTGGCGGGCGTCGAGCCTCTCGCTCTTCTGGTCCAGCTGCGCGGTCAGGGCCTCCATGTCCGCAGTCCGTGCATCGAGTTCCTTCCGCTTCGCGTCAAGCGCGAGCCGCTCAGACTCCAGCGCTTCGGCCTGCTGTTTGGCGGCCTCTTCGAGGTTGTGGAGGTTCGACAGCCTCTCGTCGGATTCGGTGCGCGCCCTCCTGAACTCTTCCCTCTCCCGAGCCATCTCGGCCTCTTTTGCGTCGAGCTCCTGCGTCCTTTTCTCCATCTCGGCCCGGAGCCCGTCCACCTGCGCCCGCTCGGTCTCCACTTCCAGCGCCTTCTCCTTCAGAGCCTGCTTCACCTCGTTCAAGCGCTGCGCGAATTGCGCCTGCTCCTGCTCCTTCCTCTCCAACGAGGCTTTGGTCTCGAACAGCCCGATCTTCGTGGTGGGCGCGACGTCTTCTTCAACGTCGTCGTCCTTTTTCTTCCTTCCGAAGCCGAAGACTTTTTTTGGGGCCTCTTCCTGCGCCATCTCCTCGCTGGGCGTATCGGTCGGCGCCTCCTCGGTCGTTTCTCGAGCGGCGGGTTCGGCCTCAACCGCGATGGCCTCCTCTTGAACCGGGGGGGCCTCATCAAGCGACTGTTCCGCGACCTCACTGTTTGAAACCTCTGGCGATTCGGCCTCCGCAGGGGCTTCCGCAGTCTCGGGAATTACCGGTTCAGGCGTTTCTTCGGGGGCCGGCTGCTTCTTGCGCCTGAAAAACGAGAACCTTCCGCCTTTGCGCGCACCCCCGTCGCCTGAAGAATCTGAATCAGTCAAATTGGCCCCTCTCGCTGTCAATCGGACCATGAGCGCGACATCACAAATACTTTTTGGTCTTTTGGTGGAAAAGGTATATGAACGGCTCCAGCATTAGGCGATATGCAACCAACCGTATCGGTGACGAGTTGCCCGTAGTGCCGTGACGACTTGCTGCGGCATGGTCTCGGCACATACGGGGAGCTGTTGCAATATCAAACGCTTTGAATCACAGCCCCGTAGTGTAGTGGCCAATCATCCCGGCCTTTGGAGCCGGGGACGGCAGTTCGAATCTGCCCGGGGCTATATTATTTTTAATGAAGGGCAGATTCGAACGAGGACTACTGGACAAATGGAACCGAGTAGTCCGAAGTTTGGGCAAGAACTACATTTTGGAAGCCTTGCCCAAATTAGATGCTGAGGGCTATATTTTACTTAATAGAGGGAGGATTCGAACTTTACGCATCCACCATCTCAACCTTTCCGTCCCTCTCCACGACCCTCTTGGAGAAGCCCCTCCTGACGATGCTCTCGTAGTCGTGCCCCGCCTGAGGGGAGTAGACCGCGAGGAAGACCAGCTCGCCCTGGCCCGTGTTGACACTCCTGTGCGCCAGGCCCGGGGGGATGTAGACGACCGCGCCTTCGGCGATGTCCACCTCCGTGACGGAGCCGAGCCTGTCCTGCATCAAGATGACGCCGGACCCGGCCAGCCCGTAGTACAGCTCCCCCGCGTCGGCGCTCTTGTGAAAGTGCCCGCGGGTCATGTGGTACTCGTCCCCGACTTTGCCAGGCATGATGATTGTCACGGCGTATGTCAGGTCGGACGGCTCCTGCTCCGCGGGCGAGATTACCTTGTATATCTCTTTCTCCGGGGTGCCCTCCTTGCTGTCTTTGCCCTCCTGCAGCGCGAAGCAATCCGCGAGGTCCTTCAGGCGCCTGACGTCGACCTTTGCGGGTCCGTCGAGCCCCCAAGGCTCCCTCGTGACTTTGTGAGCGAAAGCGCCTATCCTCAGGTTCATCGTTTCGGGTTAACGTTCCCGGTAATTTAAGGTTACGCATGGGATGGCTTTGCCCTTAAATTCAAAAACGTTGCGTGTCAGAATCGAAAAACTGGCTTTTTCGTTCATAGCATTCAATCCTGGGGAGTCTGAGACAATTTAAGGGCAACGCCGCATGGGATAGGCTTATATCCGCCAGCTCATTTCGTCATCCGATGGCACGAAAAATCCACGTCGCGGGATACGCAGCCAGCATCGCCGACCCCGAGTCGTTCGTGGGGCTTCTAAAAACCGAGTCCTCAAGGGTTGGGGCGGTCGTCGAGGCGTACGACGCCGGTGCGATCCTCGGAACGGAGCACCTGGTCGTGGCCTGGGAGCGCGCCCGAAGGGCGTTCGAAGATAACCGGGCGGCGTCCGATTCGGAGGCCATGGAGGCGCGTGTCTACGCGTCTTGCGAGAGGCAAATCAAGACCGCGATTGCAAAGACCGGCGTGAAGCCGGGGAAGGGTGGCGTTGCATTGGTTTCCGAGGATGCCAGCGCCATGGAAAAAGTCGCCAATGCGCTCGGTCTCAAGCGAGACGATTCGGTGCTGGCTCCGACGCGGGAGAAGCTGGCGCTATGGGGCATGGCAGAATCCGGCAATGCCATCAGTCCCGAAGCCTTGAGCGATCTGATTTTCGAGCGCATGTCCCTTCTGGAGGTCGAGCGCTGATGGCGTCCCGGGGAGAGGACATCTCTCTGAAAACCAGCGGCGAGGGAGACGTCGTAGACATCACTGCCATGGTGGCTGGCGTCGTCAAGCGGAGCAAGGTGGCGGAAGGGATTGTTTGCGTCTCGGTCGTCGGTTCCACGGCCTCAATCACAACCATTGAGTTCGAGCCTGGGCTCGTCAAGGACGTGCGCGAGGCTGCCGAGAGGCTCTTCCCGAAGGGCTCGGTCTACGAGCACCACCTCCGATGGGGGGACGGCAACGGCCACTCGCACGTCCGCGCTTCGTTCTTCGGGCCGAGCGTCACACTGCCGATTCGCGGGGGGGAGCCAGTCTTGGGAACATGGCAGCAGCTCGTTTTTCTAGAATTCGATGTCAGGCCGAGGGAGAGGACGGTCGCGGTCCAGATTGTCGGCGACTAGACACGCGAGAACCCGTGAATCGCCTTGGAAAATTTTGCGGCCAGCTTTGCATCCTCGTCGAGCGCGAGCAGGAGAACCAGCATCCTGGCGCGCACTATCTTCCCCTGGTCCGCCAGCGCCACGTCGTCCACGTCGCGGAAGAGCTTGAACGTTCTCTGGTCCAGCTCGTTGAAGGCGTCGGCCAGCCCGTCCACGGCCAGCTCGTCGTCCTCGGCATGATAACCGCCCTTCGCCACTATGCGCACGGCGGCGGCCACTTGTTCCCTCCGCTCCTTTTCCAGCATCTTCGTCGCGTCCGCGCTTTTCATCTCGTCGGGGGAGAGGATGAACACCTTTGCGGTCCGTCCGTATATCCGCTCCGGGATGTGATGGACCGTCCGCTCGCCTGTGACATGGATATAACCAGCTGACTTGAGCTTCTCCACGTGACGGTACACCGTGGACTCGTCCTTGCCTATGACCTCGGCTATCTGCGACACCGCAAGGTCGTTGAATCTCAGGAGGGCCAGTATCTTGCGCCTGGTGTCCTCTATCCCAACCTTGATTATCTTCGGGTCGGTCACGACAACGACGTCCTTGCTCATCGGTTCTATGATGGGTAAACGGTTATATAGAATTTTTGCATACCTGCACATACATGCAACTGTTCGGCAGGGGCGATGGCGGCGACGCCAAGAAAGGCAACGGAGCCATGAGGCGCGAGATAATCGCATTCACCTGGCCTCTCATCCTGACCAACCTGCTCCAGACGCTCACGGTAACAGTCAACATGGTGATGGTCGGAAACCTCGGGGCGGATGTCGGGCCGACCGCCATCGCAGGCATAGGGCTTGGGGGGCAGGTTGTCTTCCTGGCGCATTCCATCATGATTGCCGTGAGCGCCGGGACCATCGCCCTGGTCGCTCGATACACCGGAGCCAAGGAGCCGGAAAAGGCGCGGCGGGTTTTGAAGCAGAGCCTCTTCCTCGGTTTGGCGCTTTCAGTACCGCTGACGCTCTTCGGCTGGTTCCTGGGCGGGGACATGGTGGGGCTCTTCGGCGCGGAGCCGGAGGTGCGGCACCTCGGCACGGTTTACGTGCAGATAGTCTTCCTCGGCACGACTTTCAGCTTCGTGGAGTTCATCGCCGGCTCGGCCATGAGGGGGGCTGGGGACACGAAGACGCCTTTGCTGGTGGCGCTGCTTACGAACCTGGTCAACGTCGTCGTCGGGTTCATGCTGATTTACGGGGAGCTGGGCTTCCCGAGGATGGGCGTGGAGGGCGCGGCGGTCGCGAACGTTCTGGCATTCCTCACTGGCGCCATCGCATATCTAATAATCCTGCTGAGCGACAGGTTCGCGCTGAGCCTGCGGGAGAGCGGCAGCACGCACGATTGGGGAATAACAAAAAAAGTGATGAAGATAGGCTCCCCAGCGGCGATGGAGCAGATACTCATCCAGATTGGCTTCCTGTTCTACACCTACCTGATAGTCCACTTCGGCACTAGCGCCCTGGCGGCCCACCAGATCGGCCAGCGCATCCAGAGCTTGGCCTTCATGCCTGGGATGGGGTTCTCTGCCGCCGCGACGGCGCTCGTGGGCCAGCATCTCGGGGCGCGCGACCCCGGAGGTGCTGAGAAATGCGGCTGGGAGTCGTCCAAGCTGTCGATTATGGTCATGGTGGGCGTGGGGACGTTCATGTTCATCGCCGCCGAGCTGATGGCCGGGATATTCGTCAAGGACCCGGACACCGTGAGGCTCGCAGCGATGTGGATAAGGGTGCAGGCGCTGGCGATGCCCGCCATCGGCCTGTTCTTCACGATATCCGGAGGTTTGCGCGGTGCGGGGGACACGCGCTGGCCCTTGACCGCCTCGGGGGTCGGCATATACGCTGTCCGCCTTCCCATAGCGATAGCTCTCGGCATCTGGGCGGGGCTCGGAGTGCTGGGGGCGTGGATTGGATTCCTCATCGAATACAACACCAGGGCGCTCATCATCGGCTGGAGGTTCAGGCTGGGAAAGTGGAAGACCATCAAAGTTTGACTCATGACCCACGATTTGAAAAGCCGCATTTATTTGGAAAGCTTTATTTACAGTGCACGACTATACAAAACATACTTTATGAACGCGCGCAGGAATCAGCTGCTAGCGCTTTGGGTAGGCATAGCACTAGCCGTGCCGCTGTCGGCGTTTCTGCACGCGGATGGCGCGGATGTCGGCAGCGATATCGTGACGCCGATGTCGAACCAGCCGGCTGGCGTCACGTTCTACGACGCGGTGTGGGATTCGGACATGAGCCGGATGGTGGGTGTCGGATTCGACGGAGGGGACCATGCGGCCTATGGTCTGGACCCAACCGACCTAACATGGGGGGCGCTCACGGATTACGGAAGTCCGTTATATGGCGTCGATTTTGATGCGGGGACGGATCAGTTTGTGATGGTGGGCGGTTCGACGACGCCAGTCGTGTATGTCGGTTACAATTCTCCCGACGAATTTATCGTGACACGACCAGCTATCGCGGGTGTCCACTATCAAGACGTTGCGGTATTTGGAGCCAATAAGTTCGTGGCAATAACTGACAACGGCAGGGCTTTTTATCATTATTACACGGCGAGTTGGCAGTACGTTGAAATCACCGGAGCGCTGCCCGACAACCAGATGGTATTCGAGTCCGCCTTCCACGACACGACCAACGACATCGTCTGGATGATCGGTTGGGAGACGACGAACGGCTGGGCGAGGGCCTACAGGGTGCACACATCCGACTTGACGAATGGTGTGTATGTGGCATATCGTGACATGCCACAAAATGGCCAAACGGCTTACATCGGAGGGGACTGGAGCTCAAACGATTATGGCATTATCGTTGGGGACGAGAGGATAACAAAATTCGAGGTCTCGGACGCGAGCCCGTCCTACGCGACTGAGAAACTGTTTTATAGCGGAGCACCCAACAAGCGCACTGGCACGCAGATGGTCTGGTGCGATTCGATAAAGCAGTTTCTGCTGTTCGGTGGCTTGTCTGAGACTGGCTTGTACCTGCAGGACACGTGGCTGTACAACCCGTACGGTGGAAAATGGACGGAGCTGACGGCAATACCGGCAATTAGGAAGCCGGACATTCGGGGATACCACGGCTTGGGGTACGACCCATCGACAGACCAAGTGATTCTTTACGGGGGTAAGAATTTGGGCGCCACCCTTGGAGACACCTGGAACCTTACGGCTAGCAAAGCCAGCTATGGATGGACCAAGAGAACACCTGCCACATCCCCCGGACTGCTGGCATACACGGCCATGTGCTATTGCTCGCGACCCTCATACGCGGGTATATATTTATATGGCGGGTTGGGCACCGGCGGGGACAACGATACGTTTTTTAAATGGACCGGCGCAACCTGGACCAACACCGGGGCGAACGGGCCACCAACATACGGAACCGCAATTGCATACGACCAGGTCTCCCAGAACATCATTCTTTTCGGCGGTAAGGGGTGGTATACTACAACGGCATCATTCAACCCAACAGGTACGACTGTGTTGAATCGAGCACCCCCTTCCGCCCCTACGGGTCGCATGAACCACAGCATGGTTTCTTGGAGCCGCTTCAGCGGCCAGGTGGCAATATATGGCGGGTGGAACGGGCTTGCGGCCGGTTATAAAAACGATTGCTGGTATTACAATTACTCCGCCAACGCATGGGCCCAGGTGCTCGTAACCGGGCAGCCAGGGGTCAGGAATTTCGCAATGGCAGCCAACAGGACGTATGGCAGCATTTATATTTTTTCTGGAACGACCCAGGTCCAGCCATACACCAACACTACGAGCTCCGTCGGCCGCCAGACGACAGTCACTACAACGACGATTCTCGACGATGCCGGCATCAACCCCCGGGCCGTCGACTGGTACCCTGACGGGCTGTCAGCGATAATCGCCGGAGGCAACGGCAAAATTTGGAATTACAGCCACACCTACTCGTCGCTCACCCCGGTCGTTAACACGATATTCCCCGCTGCCAACTACAACGCAGTAGCGAGCAAGGCTGCGGCCAGCCCGAAATTTGCGATTGTTCTGGGCGACCCGTCCAGCGGATTAAGGATAAACGAGGACATCTCCGGGAGCAGCCCTGTCGAACTCGACCTGGCCGGTCCGGCGATAAGCTATGTGAACTTCAACACCACAACGAACCAGCTCATGCTCAACCGCCAGGTGGACGTCGATTCGGGCGGGGGCACCACGAATTACAAGGTACAAATCGGCGCCGGCCACCCCGGCGGGGCGACCAGCATTTCAAGCGTGGACGTTTACATGTGGCACGACCTGGGAAATACCATGTTTGACAGACCAACGGCTATGGGGGCGGCATTCGACAGCGCGGGCGAGGAGAACCTGAGGATGCATTTCCGATGGACCCGCGGGGTTCCAGATACATGGATGCGCCTTTACCCCGCCACCGTCTCCCCCAACGAAGAAACGACCCTGGTGATGGCATCCTGCTCCAGGGTTGACACGCTCCTTAACACAACTCTGACATTCGTCATTTCCCCACGCCAGCAGGTGCGTGCGACCGGCAGCGCTTTCGTCCAGGCCCCAGGTACGAGGTATCCAGGCAATCGGGCGACCACGGCGGCCCTCGACGCCCCCAACACATGGGACTTCAAGGTAGTCCTCACGGACAACGTGGGCACGACCGTCAACGCCTTCGACGAGTTCGGTTTCTTCAAGTACACGTACCTCTCTTCCGGGGGTCTCCCGGGGAGCTTGTCCGGCAGCGGAGCGCCGATGACCACGGTCTCTCTTGGCCCCATAGGCCATATCACCTTCAGCAGCAACTGCGATTACAGGCTCTGCACGTACGTGGACTCGAATTTCCAGGGCGATTTGGGGGGGACTTTCTCCGCCACGAACATGGAGGTGAGCGGAGGCGACTACGGTTTTCAGCCAATCGCCGGGACCGGAAGCGCCAACCCCGCTTGGATACTGGGCTCAGGCGCGACGTATCACGCGCCCTCTAACAGCGGCCGGGCGACCACGACGGAAGTAGGGCATCCTGGAACGGGCATGGTGCAGTGGAGATGCTTCCTGCCCAGCGTTCCGCAGGATACTTACCGGACATCGATCACATATCTATTGCAGAACCAGCCATGAAGGCGATTATCATAGTCCTGGTTGCTTTGGCGATGCTGGGGCAAGCCGCCCATGGCTCCGAAGCGGCGCTGGAAGAAGGCGCGACCCACATTTCTGAAACGATAGCCGCGGGCGACTTCCGCGCATACGTCGTCGAGATGGGCCGCGACGACGCCTTGAAGGTCCGCCTGTCGGAATCGTCTGGCGCCAGGCTGGACTTCTTCCTCACCAACTACTCGGCCTACCTCGTGTACAAGTCTGCGATTCCGGGCGTCGCCTGGGACTTCTTCCATCTCGGGGGGGAGTACTCGGCGAAATCCGTTTCCGGAGTGGATTACACTTACAATTCCCTGCGCGCGGACACCATGGTCCTCATTGTCGACAACACGAACCGGACCGACGAGGGCGCGGATGGCGTTGGAGCGGTGGAGGTCTCTGGGACGATAACCCTGAGCGCAAACTTCTGGGGCTTCGGGGAGATGGCCGCAATCGGCGTAGTCGCCTTGGCGATGGCCGCGGTAATCGGAATGGCGCTCATGCGTAAAGGGGGAAGGAAACCGGCCTCCAGGCCCCCTGCCCATACACATGCGAAGCCAACTGCCAAACCACCAGGGGGCGGCTCGCAGGCCCAGCGCCCGGCGAGAAAGCTGCTGCGCCCCGTCTTGCGCTCGTCCATCCAAAATAGAAAACCATTATCTCCAAAGAAGGGGATGCGGGGGCGGTGAGACGACGTACACTGACGAGGAGGGCGCTCTGGCGGTGAAGCTGGCGAGGGCTACGATTGAGCATGCGGTAGGCGGGTCGCAGGCGCCGGACCTGGCAATCCCCGAGAGCTTCAGGAGCAACGCTGGCGCGTTCGTCACCCTGAACACCTACCCCGACGGGCGCCTCAGGGGATGCATCGGTTACCCTGAGCCTTTCTACAGGCTCGAGGAATCGATTAAAAGGGGGGCGCAGTCGGCGACGCACGACCCCAGGTTCTCCCCGTTGGCGAAGCGGGAGCTAATGGGCGTCGTGGTCGAGGTCAGCATCCTCACGCCGCCCGTGAAAATCGCAGTTGATAAACCGACCGAATACCCGAAACACATAGTCGTGGGCAGGGACGGCCTCATAGTGGAGAAGAAGTACCACAGGGGGCTCCTGCTGCCCCAGGTCGCGACGGAGTACAAATGGGATTCCAAGGAGTTCCTGGCGAACACCTGCATGAAGGCGGGGATGATGCCGGACGCATGGCTGGACCGCGACACCGAGATATGGAAGTTCACTGCCGAGGTCTTCGGCGAGAAGGAGCCTCGTGGGCAGGCGAGGCGGATGGAGCTGGGCTGATGGGGCTGGACCTCGTCGTCAAGGGGCGCGCCCTTCTGGACGGCGAGCCGACACAGTGCTGCATCGGCGTCAAGGACGGCCTCGTCGCCGAGATAAGGAAGGTGCTGGATTGTTCCGATTCGCTCGACTTCGGGGACGCGCTGCTGTTGCCCGCGGCTGTGGACCTGCACGTCCATCTCCGCGAGCCTGGCAAGGAGCGCAAGGAGGATTTCTTCACGGGAACGATGGCGGCGGCCTTCGGCGGCGTTTCGTGCGTCGCGGACATGCCCAACACGGTCCCGATGACCTCGGACGCCAAGTCTTTGAGGGAGAAGCATCTGCTGGCCGGCGCGAAGGCCAACGTCGATTACGGCCTTTGGGGCTTGCTGGCGACCGGTTCCGATTTCGACGTTCTGCGCAAGGGAACCGTGGGCTTTAAATTCTTCATGTCAGAGACGACCGGCGCGGCGGGGACCTCGTTCGAGGCCTGGCCGGCACTCGCAAAATCTGCGGGCCCGTCTCTCGCTGCCGTACACCCTGAGCACCCCCTGGAAATGGAGAGCGGGGTATCTAGCGACCTGGAAGGGCACTCGAAGCTGCGCAACCCGCTGGCCGAGGCCAGAGGAATCGCGGAAGCCGGGGCCCTGTTCGCGAACGTGCACATGTGCCACGTCTCGTCGAGGAGGGGGCTGGAGGCTCTGGCGAAGCTGAAGGAGGGGCGCGGGGGCGGCTTTCTGACGGCGGAGGTCACGCCGCACCACCTGTTCCTCAACTCCAGGTCGGAGCTTGGAGCCATGGTCAAGGTCAACCCTCCCCTCAGGGAGAAGGCGGACCAGGCGGCGCTCTGGGAGGCGCTGGCCTCGGGCGCAGTCGACACCGTCAGCTCGGACCACGCCCCGCACACGCTCGAGGAGAAGCGAGTGGATTTCGAAGACGCGCCGTCGGGCCTTCCGGGCGTGGAAACTGGCTTCCCTCTCATGCTGAAGGCGGTGAAGGACGGGAGGCTGACGCTGGCAAGGTGCGTCGAAGCCTGCTGCACGGCCCCGGCAAAGAGGTTGAATGCGAACAAAGGCGTAATCGCCGTCGGGTACGACGCCGACCTTGTCGCGGTCTCGATGCGAGATGTTGTGAAAATCAGGGACGACGACATGCACTCGAAGTGCGGCTGGACGCCCTACGCGGGGATGGAGGCGATATTCCCCAGGATGACCATGGTTCGCGGCCAGACAATCGTCCGCAACGGCTCGCTGGAGAGCGAGCGGTGCGGGAGGGCGCTCCCTATCCCCGAACCTCGAAAGTAACCGAATCGCCCGTCGGCTCCGACCATTCAACCGCGACGCTCTCCACCCTGGCGCGCGGCTGGTCGTGCGAGCACCACCTGATGAACTCCTCGACATCACCGCGTTCACCCTCAGCGACGGCTTCGACGGCCCCGTCTGGGCGGTTGCGCACCCAGCCAGTCAGACCAAGCTCCTTCGCCCTCCTGCGGGCGTTGTCCCTGAAGAAAACTCCCTGGACGAGGCCCCTGAAGACGACCCTCGCCTTTGCGCTCATTTCGCCAGCGGCGACATCGCCCTCAACTTTCCTACGATGCGGGGCATCTCTCCCAGGAAATAGTCGATGTCCTCTTCCGTGTTCCCGCGGCCCAGCGATAGGCGCAGGGAGCCGTGCACTTCCTCGGCCGGGAGCCCCAGGGCGAGAAGAACGTGAGAAGCCTTTAGCGACTTTGTGGAGCAGGCCGAGCCCGTCGAGGCCGCAATCCCGGCCATGTCAAGATGGAGCATCATCGACTCGCCCTCTATGAACCTGAACCTGAAGCTGGCGCTGTTCGGCAGGCGCTTTGTCCTGTGGCCAGTGAGGTAGCATTCCTTTATCGACGAAATCGTTCCATCGATGAGTCTTTCCCTCAAAGCCGTCACCCTGGGGACGTCGGTGTCGAGTCGCCGCACCGCCAGCTCGGCAGCCTTTCCGAAGCCGACTATGCCCGGGACATTCGAGGTGCTCGGCCTCAGCCCCTTCTCGTGCGAGCCGCCGAAGTTCAGAGGCTGGATGCTCAGGCCCTTCTTCATGTACAGCATGCCAACCCCCTTTGGCCCGTACATCTTGTGGGCCGTGACAGACATGAAATCCGCATTGAGTTTGTTGACATCCAGCGGTATCTTCGAGGCGCTTTGGATGGCATCGGTGTGAAAGAGCGCGCCCCCCTCATGGGCGATTTTTCCAATCTCCCCGATAGGCTGGACTGTCCCGATTTCGTTGTTCGCATGCATGATGGAGACGAGCCTCGTGCTCTTCCTCATCGCCTTCGCGACGTCGTCAGGGTCCACCAAACCCTCCGAGTCGACGGGCAGGAACGTGGCCTCGTAGCCGATGGTCTCCAGATGCTTCATCGTGGCCAGGACGGCCGGGTGCTCGATGGCGGAGGTGATGAAATGGCCTCCCTTGTTCTGCTTGAGGAATGCCGTCCCGAGTATCGCCAGGTTGTTGGACTCGGTCCCCCCTCCCGTGAAGTATATCTCATCCGGGGCTGCGTCGACCATCTTCGCGACCCGCGACCTGGCAATATCGACGGCCGCGTGCGCCTCCACGCCGTAGGAGTGCGCGCTCGACGCGTTTCCGAAGATTTCCGAGAAGTACGGCAGCATCTCATTCAGGACGAGCGGGTCGACGGGGGCGGTCGCAGAGTGGTCGAGATACACGCGCCGTATGACCTTTCCAGCCGCCTTCCCCTGGGTCGCTGCGTTGTTTGTCATTCTATCATTTCTGGTATCTGTTCATCACATATATTTCTGTCGGGCTCGACGTGGAAAAACATCGAGGGACTTCCAGAACGCAGGCGAAGCCCGCGCATGAACAACGTTTAAATACGGATACGGTTTCGGGGCGCCCACTGGTGATAAAATGGTACGCAAGCCGGGCAAGATGTACACGCAGACGAAGGGCAAAGCCTATTGCCGCAGGGAATACATGGGCGGCGTTCCAGCGAACCGCATAACCCAGTACGACGTCGGCAACCCGAAGGGGGACTTCCCAGTCGTCATGACCCTGGTGGTCGACGAGACCTGCCAGATAAGGCACACGGCCCTTGAGGCGGCGCGCATAGCCACCAACAAGTCCATCCAGAAGGCGGCAGGCTCGCTTGGTTACCATCTCAAGGTCAGAGTTTACCCCCACCACGTCATCAGGGAAAACAAGATGGCGACTGGCGCGGGCGCAGACCGTGTATCGAGCGGAATGCGAAGGGCATTCGGCAAGGCCGTCGGCACGGCGGCGAGGATGAAGCGCGGGCAGAAGATAATCACCCTGCGGACCAGCAACCTCCATTTCGACGCCTGCAAGGAGGCGCTGTACAAGGGCGGTTACAAGCTCCCGACTCCCGTGCGCATCATCGTCGAGAAAGCGGGCGAGAACGCATAAACCTGTCCCATAAACATTTTTACCTGAACAGCCTTTTCACAATGCTGCAATGCCAAATCGAAACGTCATCCCGATAAAGGACGCCCCGCCGGGCGATTTTAAAAACCTCGGCGTGCCAGCGTCCAGGCTCGCCGCGCTTGCGCAGGCCGGGCTCGCAATCCCCGAAGGCTTCGTCGTCTCTCAGGAGATGCTCAACACGGTGCTGGACGCCGACACGGTGGCGAAGCTTCGCGACCTGGGGCTTCGCGCCGGAAAGGCGGACGAGGCGGAGGGCGCGGCGCTGTGCCGCGAGGCGGGCAAGATCCTCGGCGAGGCAGGCATGCCGTGGGAGACGGAGATGGAGCTCGCGAAGGCGCTGGAGGCGATGCCCCAGGGAGCTTGGCTGGCGCCCAGCCAGGAGGATGGCGGCATCCCAGTGTTCGCACCAGTGCGCACGAAGAACGCGCTGATAGAGCGGGTGCGGGAGATATGGGCCACGGTCCTCGACGCGGATTCGCCGGAGACCTGGCACGAGCCGTTTTCACCCGTCGTCGCAATGGCGGCGCAGGACTTCGAGGTCTCCGGAATCGCGGAGCTGGCAACCGAGGGGCGCGCCTTCATCGACATCGAGGCTGTCTTCGGTCTGCCCCAGGCCATGTCCGACAGGAAAATCGCCAGGGACAAGTACCGCTGGTCCGTCGCGGAATCGCGCCAGCTCAGGGCGGATGTCGCCAAGCAGAGATGGCAGTATTCCATCGCCGACAAGGGCGTTTCCAGGGTGGACGTTTCCCCCGCGCTGGGAGGGGAGCGCAAGCTTTCGGAGGACGCCCTCGCGGGGCTGGCGAGCGCCGTCCAGGGCGCGGCAGACGCCCTCGACGGCGCCCCCGCGGTGGTCTGGGCCATCGCGGACGACGAGGTGAAAATCCTGTGGGTTCTGGACCTCAAGCCTTACGAGCGCAGGCCGAAGAAAGCCGAGGTGAAACCCGCAGCCGCCCCCGTCCAGGCGGTCCAGGACGCCCTCCCGGTCACTGCCACCAAGCTGATGGTCTCAGCCGAGGTCGGCTCGGAGCCTCCTGCAGGCGCAGAGGTTCAGGGCGCGTTCCCGATATCGATAGACTCATTCCTCAAGGCGAACCTGCTCGCGCATCCACAATCGCCCGAGGGGGCAAGCTTAGAATCCTTCAAAGCCGGCCTCCCGACGGCGCTGGAGTCGTACGCCAAGGCGATGCGGCCGCGCCAGGTCGTCGTATCGCTTTCCAACCTTTCGAGCGAGGAGTTCGCAGCGCTTCCAGGCGGGGGGAGGTTCGAGCCCGCGGAGCGCAATCCGCTCATGGGGTTCCGGGGAAGCGCGAGGCACCTTTCGGTCGGGAACGACAAGCTGCTGGATGCCGAGCTATCGGCAATCGCGGCGGCGCGACAGCGCGGCGCCCGCAACCTTTCCCTCGCCCTGCCGTTCGTGCGCACGACAGACGAGCTTCTGGCTCTTGCGGCAAGGGCGCGCTCCCTCGGGCTGGAGCGCGGGCAGGACTTCAAGCTCTGGATGTTCGTCGAGGTTCCGTCCAACGTCTTCATGGCAGAGGATTTCGCCAACTTGTGCGACGGGCTCGCGATTCGGCTGGAGCCGCTTTACCAGCTGCTGGCGGCGGTGGACCCGGGCTCGGCATACCTCGCCGACGCGGGCTTCGCCAGGCCATCCGACGAGGGGGCGAGGCGGGCCGTGGCGGAGGTCATCTGCAGGGCGCGCTCGGCCGGAAAGCCGGTCGTTATATGCGGCGAGAAGCTGCACGAAGCGCGGGAGGTTCTCGAAACGGCAATCAGGGAAGGCGTGGACGCTGTCTCGGCGCCGCCGCAGCACCTGACGCAGCTGGCCAGGGCCGTTGCGGGAATAGAGCAGCGCATATTGCTCGAGGGCGCGGCGAGGCTGAGGTCGGGAGGAAAGGCTTGAGCCGGGCGTCGTCGGGATTCCCCCGGAAGGGCTCCGGGAGGAAGGCGGTGCGGGCTAACCTCGGCGACGCGCTCGAGGAGGATTTTTCCTTTGGCGGCGGGCGCGTGCTGGGCTCGATGTGCACCGCCCCGCTCCCGATTGCCGTCGAGGCGCATTCGAAATTTATCGAGTCGAACCTGGGCAACTCGGGGCTGTATCCGGGAACTGCGAAGCTTGAGCGGCAGGTCGTCGCCTGGGTATCGGACCTGATGCACGGCCGGAACCTCGCAGGGCACGTCGTCGGCGGCGGGACTGAGGCCAATATCACAGCGCTCTGGGTCGCCCGCAACGCGACCGGAAAGAAGGAGGTGGTGTTTCCCGAGAGCGCCCACTTCTCGTTCAGCAAGGCGTGCGACCTACTGGGCATGAAGCCAGTCATCGCCAGGCTCAACGACGACTTCACCGTGGACGTGGACGACGCGCGCCGAAAGATTGGCAAGAACACCGCTGCCGTCGTGGGCATCGCGGGCACGACTGAGGTGGGAGCGGTCGACGACGTGGCGGCGCTGGCCGAGGCGTCCGAGGGGAAGACGCTCCACGTCGACGCGGCCTTCGGAGGTTTCGTCATCCCGTTCCTGTGCAAGCTCGGAGGCGAGTTTCCGGGCTTCGATTTCTCGGTGCCAGGCGTGAGCTCCCTCACTATAGACCCACATAAGATGGGGATGGCCACGGTGCCCTCGGGCATCCTGCTGTTCCGCGGGCGGGACAGGCTGGACGGCATAGCGGTGGACGCGCCGTACCTCACGCTCACTAAGCAGACCGCGCTTTCGGGCACGAGGTGCAGCGCGGCAGTGGCATCGTCGTACGCGGCCATCCGGACCCTGGGGTTCGAAGGCTACGTCAGGCTGGTCAAGGGCTGCATGGACAACACTGCGCACCTGGCGAAGCGCGCCGGGCAGGAAGGCCTCTCGCTCGCGCTCAAGCCGCGGATGAACATAGTCAACCTCTCGGTCGATTCCCCGGAGCGCCTGCAGGCCGAACTGGACAGGATGGGATGGAAGGTCTCGAAGGCCTGCAAACCGAAATCCCTCCGCATGGTTGTGATGCCGCACGTCACTCGGCGGGTGGTTGACTCTTTCGTCCCCGACCTGGCCAAGGCCGCCCGGAGGCTGGGGGAGATATGAAGGTCGGCGACTTGGATGTTGACATCGGCTGCGCGGTCAAGGAAGCGCTGAAACGCAAGGCCAAGAGCATTGTCCTGCAGGTGCCGGAGGGCCTGAAGAGGCGCGCTGGCGAGATGGCCGACGCCTTCGAGAGGAAGGGCATTTCAGTTATTCTGGCCGGAGATCCGTGCTACGGAGCCTGCGACCTGTGCGCGGGACACGGCAGGGACATACTGGTCCATGTCGGGCACACCCCGCTCGGGCTTCCCGGAGACGACGAAGTCATATTCGTGGAAGCCATTTCGTCCGCGCCGGTGGAGGCGGTCGTCTGCAAGGCGCTTCCCCTGCTAGGTTCAAAGGCCGGTCTGGTCACGACCGCGCAGCACGCCCACATGCTGGACGCCGCGACCGCGCTCGTCCGAAAGTCCGGAAGGAAGGCTCTCAGAGGAACGGGCGATGGCAGAGTCAAATATCCCGGGCAGGTCTTAGGGTGCAACGCCAGCGCCGCCCGCTCCGTCGCAAAACGCGTCGATTCATTCCTATTCATCGGCACAGGCGTGTTCCATCCGATTGCGGTGTCCCTCGCGACCCGCAAGCCGACAATCGCCGCGGACCCGCTCTCCGGCGAAGTGCAGGACGTCGGCCCGCTGGCGGAGCGGATTCTCAGGCGCAGGCACGGGCTCATCGCCGTAGCTTCGAAGGCGCATGAATTCGGAATTATCGTATGCACCAAGCGCGGGCAGCGCCGGAAATCGACGGCGCTCGCCCTGGCGCGGAAGATAAAAAAATCCGGGCGCTCCGCCCGCATCGTGGCTGCGAACGAGATAGAGCCGTGGCGCTTCAAAGGGTTCGGTTTCGACGCGCTCGTTTCGACCGCATGCCCGCGGCTGGCCATAGACGATTGCGCCAGGTTCGACGTGCCGCTACTCACTCCCGTCGAGGCGGAGATTGCCATCGGCGGCAAGGCTTGGGGGGATTACCAGTTCGACGAGATAGCCCCTTCGCTCGGTTAGGCCTTTTACAGAATAATATATATACGTGAAAACCTATTAGCCTTTACAACCAAAAGGGATGGGTGCACGATGAAATCGATAATAGACTCGGCTTTGCAGCAGCATGCAGAGGACCAGAAGAGCGCGGAAGTTTTGAAGAGCGCGGGGGTACCTAGCCAGCAGTCCACCGGCAGCCCCGACGACGACGACCTGTTGAAACTGGTCGAGACGCTCAGGATCAACATCAAAATCATCGGATGCGGCGGAGGCGGTTGCAATACAATCAACAGGCTGACGCAGTCCGGGATAGTCGGCGCTCAGCTCCTCGCCATCAACACCGATGCGCCGCACCTCCTGCACATCCACGCGCCGAAGAAGATGCTCATAGGCAAGAAGTTAACGAAGGGCCTGGGCGCCGGCGCGCTCCCCGAGGTCGGGGAGTCGGCGGCTAAAGAAAACGAGGACGAGCTCAAGGCGTACATCAACGGTTCGCACATAGTCTTCGTGACCGCTGGCCTGGGTGGCGGGACCGGGACTGGCTCCGCGCAGTACATCGCAAAGACCGCGAAGGAGTCGGGCGCGCTCGTCATGGGCATAGTCACCCTACCGTTCAAGGCGGAGGGCCACCTGCGCATGGAGAACGCCCTCAAGGGCCTTGAGAAGCTGCGCAAGTTCACCGACACCACGATAGTCATCAACAACGACAAGCTTCTGGAACTTGTCCCGAGGCTCCCGCTGGACGCGGCATTCAAGGTCGCTGACGAGATCCTGATGAACGCCATAAAGGGCATCACGGAAATCATCACCAAGCCCGGGCTGGTCAACATCGACTACTCCGATCTGATGACAATCATGAAGAACGGCGGCGTCGCGATGATTGGGATGGGCGACTCGGACGAGGACAGGGACCGCGTCGACGAGGCGGTCAAGGAAGCCTTGTCTTCGCCGCTGCTCGGCGAGGTCGATATCTCGCAGTCGAAGGGAGCGCTCGTGCGCATCGTGGGCGGCTCCGACATGACAATCACCGAGGCGCAGAGGGCGGTCGAGCTGGTCGGCCAGAAGATATCCCCGACCGCGCGCATCATCTGGGGATGCACTGTCGACCCGACGATGGAGAAGTCCGTCAACCTGCTGCTAGTGCTCACGGGAGTCAAATCGAAGCAGTTCGTCGACACCCACGGGCCGTCGGTCGTGACAGGAAGGCCCCCGCAGAATGATGCGTTCGAAGAGGTCAGGTGAACGGCCGGAGCGCCCCCGCAGTTCAGGGAACCAAAGACCCAGGGTGACCGCCGCCGAGCGCAAGGCCTTGCGCAGGGGCAAGCGCCCGAGGTACGTACTGTTCGAGAGCGAGAGCCACGGCGCGCTTTGTGGAGCCTATGCATCGCTTCGCGCCAACCCATCAGTCTGGGTGGAGAAGCCCCCGAGCGTGATAGAGACGCGAGGCCAGGTGACCATAATCAGGGTCTTCCACAAGGATTTGGAGACGGCGAAAACCCTATTGAATTCTGTAGCCGGGGTGCGGACCCTGCGAACGAGCGGGACGCTTCGGGCGCTGAGGAGGAAGGCGGGGCTGAAGTAGGTTAATTCCCTTTTTCCAGCCTGTCGATAAGGCGCTGGGGAAGTCCGGCCTTTCTTCCCGCAAGCATCGTCTTGCTCACGCTGTAAACCAACCTGTGGATGCTCGCGTCGGTAACCGTCCTGTCCTTGATATCGAGCGTGGCGAAGGAGGCGCGCCAGTCCCCGTCTCGCGGCTGCCCCACGCTCCCTGGATTTATAACGTATCCTTTTCCAAACAAGGAGACGAACGGCCAATGCGTGTGGCCCAGCACAAGGACGTCGGCCTGGGCTTTCCTCAGCAGGTCGGAGGAGGCCCCATCCTGCATGATGTATTTGTCAGGGTCGAAGGGGGCGCCGTGGTGCACGGCGATTCTCAAGCCTTCGATTTTCAACTCAAGATGCTCCGGCATCTCCGTCAAATAAACTGAGCTTTGCATCGAGAGATTCTTATGAGTCCACTCTTCGGCCAGCGCCGCATTCTGATTGAAATTCTTCCAGTCGCCAGAGATGTTAGCGATTTCGTGGTTGCCCTTGATGGACTCGATTTTCTCGCGGGCGAACAGCGCTATGACCTCGTTCGGGAAGGCGTTGTAGCCGACCACGTCGCCAGCGTGTAGAATCCTAGCGATTCCCATCCTGCGGATTTCGGCGAGGACGGCCTCCAAAGCTGGAAGGTTCGAATGGACGTCGGAGATGAGGGCGAGCTTCAATTTGGCACCATGGGCACGAGTGTTCTCACCGCATTTAAAGTTACGGTGGGGTGTTCATCCTACGCTTTCGGAACTGGATAGCCATCAGCACTGCTGCGCCTATCACTGTGATTGTTATTATCATTGCGGGAATCAGCCAGAGAGTAGAATTTGGACTAGCTTCGACATCCACTGTCAACGTATCTGTATCCCAATTGCCCGCTGCATCCGTCACGTTTAAGGTGACTATGTATTCACCGCTCGTCCAGAATGCCATCGAAGGGGCGGCGCCGAACAGCACTATGATCGTGCCGTTGTAGTGAACTGTCCATGTGTAATTGGCAATTTGAATATTATCTGCGGAGCCAGTTCCGTCGAGCGTGATTGTTTTTCCGACTCTCGTAGTAATATCATCTCCGGCCTGCGCTGTCGGAGGGATATCGTCCGGGACGTTGGTGGCGTTCACCAAGACAATGTCCCTTGCCTTGTTGCCCGCCCCATCCGAGACTGTCAAGGAGACGTTGTATATTCCGGGGTAAGTCAAGCTCATTTCGGGCATGGCTCCGTAGAGGGTGCCGTTTAATCCGCCGTGCGTGTAATTCCAAGTGTAATTGACGACCCCGATGTTGTCAGTTGATGCAGACCCGTTCAGGGTGAATGTTGCCAGAATGGGTGTTTTAAAGTCATCGCCGGCCTCAGCCGTGGGCGCGTCGTTGTCCCTGACATTCAGCGTTTCCTCTGTAAGGACTCTTTTATTTCCAGCCCCATCGACAGCCGAGAGCATGTATCTCAGCGGTTCAAGGCTTCCGGCTGGAATGCTCAAATCCAGGCTGTAATTGCCATCAGAAGACCCGACCATCGTTTTATTTGTCCAGTTGGCGCTCCCGAACCTATAGGCCACTCCAACAATGGGCGATGAGAGCGCATCGGACACCCGTGCCTCGAAACGGTACGCATCCCCTGTGGTCGCATCCGCGGAGCAGTTTGGCACCAATGACGGCGGCGTCGCATCGTAGCCGCAAGCGATTTTGTCGTTGGCGGGAGACGTCTCATTAAAGCCAGCGAGGTCAATCGCCTTCGTATACAGTTCGTATTTTCCCTCTCCGCCAGGGAATGTGAAATTCCATTCAAACGGCTCGTTTTCGTCCTTGCCAAATAATGCCCAGCTCCCCCATGTGACACCGTCACTGCCAGTGCGATACCATAGACTGACGTTTGCGATCCCCACGTCATCGCTGGCGGAGCAATTAAGGTTCAGATGGCTGTTTTTAATCCAATAATTATCGGGGGCTCGCAGCTGACTCGCAGGTACCTGCGTGTCATACATCCAGGTGAGCTGCGCACAAGCCGGCTTCGGCTCTGTGTTGCCAGAGGCATCGACCGCTACTGTGTAGAACTCGTAGAAACCGTGGCCGGAATTCGCTGGTTGAACTCCGGGAGCGAAGAACCAAGGCGAGGGAAATACGGAATAATCATAGAGCGTCCAAGCTGTCCAATTCTCCAAATCGCCGCTGAAGCGGTACCACAAATCCACCGTGACGACCCCACTATAGTCGTCGGTAGCCTTCGCTTCTATGATGCAATATCCCCAAGAGTTCTGGACTGTCTGGAAAATCGGTCTAGAAACCGGTGGATTGGCATCGCTGTACGTCCCGATTGGAGGTGCCATGAGCGGATAATGGTCTTTCGACTGGCCTCCGGGGATGTTGACCGGCGTGTCGCCGATGCCGTCCGCGCCGGTTGTATCCTGTAAAAGTCCTGAATTAAAATCGACGCCAGCGTAATCATCCCAGATGTTTCCGCCAGTCGGGTACGAGGTGTTCCAGGCATTGCCACATGTGTCCACTGCATGCTCGTCATTGCCGACGAATGAGTTGCGCCAGAACCTGTTCCCGCTCGAGTTATGGGTGGCGTTCACGCCTACGTAGTTGTCCAAGATGTGGAATCCGACGAAACTGTTCGCCGTTGAATTCCGTAGGAATATAGCCGTGCTCTTTGCCCGCTCGATTGTTATCTCCAGATCGAATTGGCCAGGATTCTGGAACACAGTGTACCCAAGCACGCTGATAAAGTACGCTCCGTCAGGCGGATTGTGCAGCCTCAACCCCTCTTCGGCGTCGGAGTCTGCGCAGTAGCAGTAAATCCCCGTGCCATAAGATGATTCGTAAGCCTCGAACAAGCAAATGTCTCGCGTCACGATTTCCTCCCATTGGATTATCCCATCCGCCGGCTGCCCAGCAGCCCCGTCGAGGAATATCGCCAAGTCGAGGTCGGGGGCGTTCGAATGCCCGGAGATGCTCACATCGAATATGGTGGCGTTTGTGATTGAGACCGAGCGCCTGAACCCATCGCTGTCCGCGAACAAGGAAATCCAGTCCTCTACCGTATTCTGCGGGCCTGATAGATCGCTTGCATTGACGTCGAGCCCATTTTCGGCTGTGTGTATCTCGCTTCCGAAAGCCCGCTCCGAACAGTTGGCCACGGTGTTGTTTCCGAGATAGTTGTCATGGGAAGTGTCAAGGATGATTCCGAAATCGTTGTCCCAGAGTGCGTTGTCAAAAACGCGGTTGTAGCTCGAACCAGCAAATGCGATGCCCGTCGTTCCTGACGAGATGTTGCATGAGGTGACACTGACGAACATCGATTCCATTGATATTCCCACACCGTTTTCTCTCAAGGTGTTGCCTATGATTTCGCATCCCTGGGCGCGGGACCATGCCTGGATTCCTATGTCGTTGTACGAAATGTGGTTGCCTTGGAGCGAGTTCCCGAATGAGTTGTACCCCCCACCGAGTTCCACGCCGACGGAACCATTCGATATTTTGCTAGATTGCAGAACGTTGTTCTTCGATTTTGAGTCGAATCTGACGCCAAGATGGTTGCCTGTCAGGTTGTTTACAGAGATGGTGCTGTTATCGCAATTCGACAGGGATATCGCGCAAGTGTCGTTCGACAGGTCGTTAAACCTTATGGTGCTGTTGCCGCAATACGCCATCGCGATGCCCATTGAAACGTTGGAGCACTTCAGCTTCTCGATGGTCATAGTGCTACAATTCACAAAGATGGCTTGTCCGCAGTCCGTGCTCTGTGTCACCCCAGCTTGGTTCTTGAGGTAGCAGACAGGTTTGCCGTGGACGAGGTTCGTCGTCGGGATTGTATGGCTGGCCCAATTCCAGACTTGGGAGCCGGTACTGGTGAATGCAATCCCCCGGCCGTCCATCGCGTTACCGAGCATCCTGACAGACGTGCACATGTCGAACTGGACATCGTCGCCGAAGCTTGATATATTGTTGCCGGTTACGTTCACCGATGACCCACCAGTGAGGTACAGCCCGACATCGTTGTCCTCAACCTCGTTGTCGGCTAGGCTCACGTTATTACTATAGCTCAAATAAATCCCGTACGAATTATTGTGAATGGCGTTGTCTTGCACTGACGACGTGTCTGCATGGATGTTGACGCCTTTGCCGTTTCCGGCAATGGTATTCTGTTCGACATCGATGTTTTGACCTTTCAAATATATCCCGATGGAGTTGTTGACAATCGCGTTGTCGGTTACTGACCCTCCAGAGGAGTCGAGGCTTATGGCGCCAGTGTCCTCGTTATAGGGGCCGCCGCTCACGTTCGACAGATGGCAATTTTTGATGACGAATGCGACCGTCGTGCCTGTGACCTTGATACAATAATCGCCACCCGTCGCTGATATTTTCCATCCATCGATGACGAATGGATTCGACGCCCCCCCATTTCCGCCGGTAACTCCGTTCGCAGGAGTGAAACCCCCGTCAAACGTGATGAGGATCGGCGCATGGTTGGCGTAACGCGGAATGATGTGGCTTCCTGTCAAACCAGAACTCATCCAGGGGTTAGTGAAAGCGGTCAGCGCCGAGAGGATGATTGCCAACGCGAGTAATCCCGCGACCGTACCAGACTTCCACACATCCGCACCTCGGGGAAGCATCGGATTGCCGAGTATTAAGGCTATTGGTAATTCATTTTGTAGAAAAGGAAATTGAAAAGGGTTTTTCTCTCTCATCAGAGCCGCAGAATGATACGCCCCTGGCGATAAATTCTGCAAGCGGAATGGGTGATGTGCGGTGGGAGTATGGATTTAATCCATGTCTCCCATCCCACCGCCACCCATACCGCCCATGCCACCCGGCGGCATTCCGCCGCCTGGGGCTCCGCCAGCGCCGCGCTTCGCGGCTATGACGTCGTCTATGCGCAGTATCATGTTCGCGACCTCGGTCGCGCTGCATATCGCCTGCGTCTTGACGCGGATCGGCTCGATGACGTTCATCTTTACCATGTCCTTCGTCACGCCGTTGAAGATGTCGATTCCCACGTTCGACCTCTTCCCCTTGCCCTCGTGCTCGGACCTGAGGTTGATGAGCATGTTTATCGCGTCCAGGCCTGCGTTCTCCGCGAGGGTCCACGGGATGATTTCCATGGCCTTGGAGAATGCCTCGATTGCCAGCTGCTCGCGCCCGCCGACAGTCGTCGCGTAGTCCTGGAGCCTGAGCGAGAGCTCGACTTCCGTCGCGCCTCCGCCTGGCACTACAATTCCGTCCTCTATTGCGACAGCGGTCACCTTCAAGGCGTCGTGCAGCGCGCGCTCGAGCTCGTCGACGACGTGCTCCGTGCCGCCCCTGAGCAGTATAGATACGCTCTTGGGGTTCTTGCACTCGGTCACGAACGTCATGTCCGTGTCCCCGACCTTGCGCTCCTCGACGAGCCCGGCCCGACCGAGGTCGTTGGCGCTCAGGTCGTCCAGCTTGCTCACGAGGTTCGCTCCGGTCGCGCGGGCGAGCTTCTCCATGTCGCTCTTCTTGACCCTGCGCACTGTGTAGATGCCCTCCTTCGCGAGGTAGTGCTGCACGAGGTCGTCCACGCCCTTCTGGCAGAACACGACGTTGGCGCCGGACTTCTTGATGATGTCCGACTTGGCCTTCAGCGTGCGCTCCTCCTCCGCGAGGAACTTCTCCATCTGGGACGGGTCGTTTATCTGAATCTTGGCGTCGACCTCGGTCTTCTTGATTTCAAGCGCAGCGTCAAGCAGCGCAATCTTGGCGTTCTTGACTGCCTTTGGCATCCTCGGGTGCACGCGCTCCTTGTCCACTATGATTCCCTGGACCAGCTCGGTGTCCGTGACGCTCGCTCCGTGCTTCTTCTCGACCTTCACGTTGTCCACGTCGACGGTCCAGCCATCGCTGGACTTGTCCGCGACCGCCCGTATTGCCTTAACGCAGAGGTTTGCAAGCATCTCCCTGTTCGGGCCGGCTCCGCCCTTCGAAGACATGGCGGTCATGGCGACCTTCCTCAGCATGACCTCGTCGGTGGGGCTGATCTTGATTCCCATGGTCTTGAGAATTCTGTTGGCCTCGGTCGCAGCCAGCGAATAGCCGGACGCGATTATCGTCGGGTGGACGTTCTGCTCGATGAGGAATTCCGCCTTCTTCAGCAGTTCCCCAGCGATGACCACGGCGCTCGTAGTCCCGTCGCCGCACTCGTTGTCCTGGGTCTTCGCCACCTCGACGACCATCTTGGCCGCCGGGTGCTCTATGTCGATCTCCTTCAGTATGGTCGCGCCGTCGTTCGTTATGACGACGTCGCCCATGCTGTCGACCAGCATCTTGTCCATTCCCCTCGGTCCTAGGGTCGAGCGCACCGCATCGGCGACCGCTTTCGCGGCGTTGATGTTGTTAAACTGGGCGCCCTTGCCCTTGTTCCTCTCCGTGCCCTCTCTCAGCACGATTATCGGTTGCTGTCCTGACATCATTGTATTGTACCCCCCTTTCGGGTGTGTCGAAACAATAGTGGTGCTTCTATATAATGGTTACGGCAAGGTTATTACGAAGCGCAATGTAAGCGACTGCAAACTTATTTGCACGATATCGCCAATCTCCCGCGCATGTCCGATGCCATCCGCACCGTCGCCCAGCTCATGGAAATCGCTGCCCGCACGGCCCCCAAGGCCGCGGGAAAGGATTTCATTGAAATCAAGACGCTCTACGGTGACGACCTGAAGAAGACTGGCGAGGAGATGCTCAATCTCGCCGAGGAGCGGAACAATCCTGGATTCGCCCGCGACGGGAAGAACGTGCTGGCATCGGAGGCGCTTGTCCTAATCGGCGTGCGCGAGCACGCAGGCCTCGGCCTGGACTGCGCCGCCTGCGGCTTCAAGGCGTGCAACGGAATGGTTCAGGGCTCGGTCGAGACTGACTTCGCAGGCCCGAGTTGCTCAATGCGCTTGCTCGACATGGGCATCGCACTCGGCTCGGCTGTGAAGACAGCATCGCTGCATAACGTGGACAACCGTATCATGTACCGCGCTGGGGTAGCGGCCAGGCGCCTCGGGTTCATCAAAGCCTCGGTGGTCATGGGAATACCGCTGAGCGCAACCGGAAAGAGCATCTACTACGACAGATAGGCGATTTGTCGAGTTGCAGCATTCAATCCTTCGGTAAGTCCGTGGCGCAGACCCGGCACGTGTCAACGCCCTTCCTGTTCGGCATCTGGCATTGGGGGCACAGGACCATTCCTTCTGGGACGCGCACCGGTTCCGGGGATTGTGGCTCGGGTACCAAAGGATGGGTGATCTCTTGGTGTGCGTGGGTCTGATACCTCTTGGCCACGGCGTCGTGGATGTTCGGTTTTTCGTAATCATACGAATCGAACTTCGCCCGCGTTCTGGAATTCCTCAGGTAATACCAGAAATAAAGGTAGAGCGCAGCCGATATCAGAAGAAACGGATTGATAAGGCATAGCAGGAGCGCGAGGATTGCCAGCAATCCGTAGAATTCCACGCCCCACCGCCTGGCCCACTCGGCCATCATCGTCAATCCGATGGCCATGATTATGACGAGGGCGCCTAGAGCCAAGAGCATCACGCCGACCAGCCTGAACATCGAGCCGAAGTCCATGCCGCTGTAGGAGTAGCTAGAAATGAGGTTGCCCAGGCCGAAGAAGGTTGCGCCGAAGTAGAGGTAAACTGCGCCCATAACTATCGAGATAATGCTGATGGCCAGTATTCCTCGCGGAATCTTCTTTCTCTTCGACCTCATCACAACTGTAATCCGTTCCAAAAATATAAAGACGATGCCTTGGAATCGTCATGCTTGCGTGCGCGAGGAATCCGTTGGCTGGTCAAGATGCGGATTCTCTTCGAGCACCGCCTTTTCAAGGCTGCCAGCCCCGGCTGCCTTTGCGAATTCCAGCACCTCGCCTGACATTTTATTAGCGGTCGATGGGTCTCCGGATTTCGCGCAAAAAAGCGCAAAAGTCCTCTTGGCCCTGGCGAGGGGAAAGCCTTCGTTCAGCCTGGCATGGATTTCTATGGATTTTTCAAAGTGCCCGCGCGCCGAAGAGGCGTCCCCCTTCGCCGCCTCCAGCAGCCCGGCAACCCTGTGGTAAACAGCCAGGAGGTTGTCCGCCTTCATCGAGTCCGCGTCGGCCTTCGCCCCGGCTAGCAGGCCCGCCGCCTCGTCCAGGCGCCCCTCGCCCGTGCACACCTCCGCGAGGGAGACGCGACAGAGCGACTGCATCAGGCGGTCCCCGACCTCCGCGCCGAGCGCCATGCCGCGCTCAAGGAACCCCCGCGCCTCCGCCGGCCTCCCGGCCTGCAGGTGCAAATCCCCGAGGTTCGCGCAGGCCGTCCCGGCACTGGGCAGGTCGCCTATCCTCTCAGCAAGCTCCCTGCTCCCTGAAATGTAATTCTCGGCCTTCTCGAATTCCATCATGTCCTGCCACATCAGCCCTATCCCTATCATGTTCGAGCATTGGCCGGTCAGGTCGCCGATGCGCTTCCTGATGCCGAGCGCCTCCTCCATGTAGCGCAACGCGCCCCTCGGGTCCCCCTGGTTCTTGCTGATGATTCCCAAGTTTCCGGCGGTGCTGGCGATGCCCCTCAGGTCGGAGATGCTGCGCTTGACCGATAGCGCCTCGCGGTAGTAGCCCGCGGCCTTCTCCCAAGCCCCCCTGCTGTGGTGGATGGCTCCGATGTTGTTGAGGCTGGCCCCCAGGCCGGCTAGGTCGGCCAGCGCCCGCCTCCCAGCCGCGGCCTTCTCCAGGTGGGGCAGCGCCTCGTCGAACCTCCGGGTCTGGAGGAAGAGGGTGCCGAGCACGTGCTCCGCGGAAGCCAGCGCGGCTTCGTCGCCAGAGCCCCCGGCAATCTCCATCTGGCGGCGGGCCCAGCTCTCGGCCTCCCTGACCTCCCCGCGCTTCAGGTGGGCGTAGTACATGACGTGGCATGTCCTCGTCAGCTCCGCGGACGGGCCGAGCGGTTCGAGGATTGCGAAAGCCTCGCCGCCCAGCCTGAGGCTCGATGGCCAGTCGGATTTCATGTCATGCGCCTCGGCCATAAGCGTGAGCACCTTCCCGCGGTCCTGTCCAGCAGCCTCAGGTAGCAACCCCTCGTATATCGTCAAGGCCGAATCGTAGAGTCCCATGTAACGCTCGCAGTCCCCGAGCTCCATCATCGCGTCCCGTCCGATGTCCCCAGACTCCTTGGCGAGCCTGTAGAGCTTGGCCGCCTCCTCGATTGCGAAGCGCCTTTTCGCGTCCCGCGCGGCGGCGACGAGATGGGCTGGCGCCCGCGGGTCGCCGGCGTTGTGGAGATGCAGGGCGATTTCCGAGAGTTTCCCGGGCGCGGATGTTCTCAACATGGACTCGGCAGCCATCCTGTGCAGCTCGCGCCGCATCCCCGCCCCCATGCGCCCGTACGCAGCCTCCCGGACCTTGGAATGGTCGAACCTGTAGCCAGCCGCCCCGCTACGGACGAGCCCCGTCCCGCACTCGATGAAATCCAGCCTCCCGAGGAGGTCCATCCTCGCGGCCCCGGTCAGGTCTCCCAGGGCTTCCAGCGCGAACTCCTCCCCGAGCACCGCCGCGGCGGAAAGGAGCCTGGCGTCTTCCGGAGGCATCCTGTCGAACCTCCGGTTGACGATGTCCGCCACCCGCTCCGGCATCTCCAGCTCGTCGACAGCCTTCGCGAGCCTCCACCTGCCGCCTTCATCCAAAGACAGGACCCCGCTCTCCCTCAGCAGCCTCAGGAGTTCGAGTGTGTAGAAAGGGTTCCCTCCGCCCTCCCTCTGGAGCCTGGAATAGAACGCCTCCTCCAGAGTGGAGCCTTCCAGCGCTGACTCCACCAAATCGCGCGAGCGCTCCGTCTCTAGCCGCTCGAGACCGATGATGGAAACGACCCCTTCGCGGGACATGGTCTTCATGGCGCTAGCCAGCGGATGCTGCTTTCCGTCGGCGGGCGCGACGTCCTCCGGCCTGAAAGTGCCGAGAATCAACATGCGCGTCCCCCTGGCGCTCCTGGCTAGGTAGTGTACGAGCGACACGGTCGTCGGGTCGGCCCACTGGAGGTCGTCGAGGTAGAGCACGATGGGTTTTTCCGCCGCCTTGCGCGAGAGCCCCGCGAGGATGTTGGAGAGGAGCCCGTTCTTCCTCAGGCCAGGGTCGTCGACCAGATGTCTTCCTTCGTACCTTCCGCTGCGAACGAGTGATTCCAGCGCGGACTTCGCCATATCCGTCTCGGCCACGTTTCCGCTCCAACCGGACAGTCCGGGCCCGAGCTCCGAGAGAAGCTCGTCCATCTCGGCGAGCAGCGGCTCGTTCTCGCGCCCCATCGTGATGGACGCCAGCGAGAGCCCGCTACGGCTCCTCAGGGTTATCCTGAAATTCCCGTAGGATATGGAGCCGAGGTTGGCCTGGCCCGCCCCCAGCGGCGAGAGCGAGTCCTTCGCGAAGTTGGAGATGGCCTGGAGCATGCCCGAGAATATGTCCGCGTCCACGCCACCTTTACCGGAGGCGCCGTCGGAGCCCCCGCCGGGCTTCGCCGCGCTGGCAACCAGAACTCCCCCCTGGTCTATCAGGTACAGGCAGAGCAGCTCGGGCGGCGGGTCGTCGTCCAGCACGTATGCGATTCCGAGCCCGGCCAGCGCCTCCCGGACCGGGTGGAGCGGTTCGAGGGTGCTCTCGACGCACCAGCCCCTGGCCACCGAGGCGCCTTTCTCCTCCGCCGTTGCGAGCGCCTCCTCGCAAAGCCTGCTCTTGCCGATGCCAGCCTCGCCCGAAACCAGGACTGCCGAGCCGTCTCCTGCGAGCGCCCGTTCAAGGCGAGACCTCAGCTCTGCCAGCTCACTGGACCTCCCCACAAGCGCGGGCTTGAACGAACGCTCTGCCTGCATCCGGCACTCCCGTCGCCCAATCGCTCCGTGAAATAATATCCTTTTCATCTCCGGGCGCGAGTCTTCCTCGGCTCGACCATGTTGTCCTTCCACTTTCCGAGCCTGGTGCCGTCCATGAGGTAGATATCAGCGCTCGATGTATCCAGTATCCCGCCTTTGAACAGCGGGCCGAGGATGTCCCGCCCCCGCTCGTTCACGGGCGTCCCGCCGCAATAAGGGTGCAGGGCCGGTAGAAGCACGAATCCTTTTGGCATATCCTCATACCTGTCGTTTTTCCCGGCCTTGCCCCTCAGCCAGCATTTCTCTGTCGCTCGGCGGCCTATCCCGTCGACGAAGAGCGCAGTCGGGTGGGCGTGCGCGACGAACAGAGTCTTGGATGCGAACACGGTTTCCGATGGCCAGGAATGCCCGTGGCAGAAACCGAAGTCCCCGATGGTGAAACCTGAAGCGGGATGGATTTTAGCCCACTCTGGCGCCAGGTAGTCCAAGCCGCCGTCGTGGTTCCCCCTCGCCAAGTCCACGCGCTCGAACTGCATCTCCAGAGTGCGAAAGAAGCGCGGCACTTCGTAGCGCTCCTGGTCCGACATCCTCGGAAGGTTGTGTTTCGCGTCCCCGGCGATGACGAGCTTCGTCGCGCCGACCGCCTCCCCCATGGAAACGAGCAGGCTGGCCATCGCCATAGTCTGCGACGGCACCTGCACCCCGCGTGACGATATCTCGTGCTCGATGCCTATGTGAAGGTCCGCGGCGACAAGGTATTTCCCGCCGTCGTGTTCGAACGTAAGCGCGGGGCGGCCGTGAATGGGCTCCATGCAATGGGAGGGAACGCGCAATGGCGAGAAATAGTTTGCGCGAAAATGACATAGCCGCTTCAGGCGCTCAAAGCTTCAGCCAGACCATTGTCTGCCCGTGCAATAGCTCCCCGCTCGGCCTGAACCCCAGGCTTTTATACAATCTCTCTGCAATCCTGTTATCCGGCTCGTAGGAAGTGCCGAGCCTGGCGCATTTGCCGTGCGTCTCCTCCCGGATTCGCCCGATGAGCATCTCCATCGCCCTTCTCCCGTGCCCCTTCCCCTGGTACCTGCGGTCTATCATGAGCCTCGTGAGCCAGGCACCCCCAAAGTCGTTTTCAGGTGAGTAAAACACGGTCCCGACCATTGTTTCGCCGTCATAGACTGCCAGCACCTTGTGGTCTTTGTAGATGTGGGCCTCGGCGAGCGACATGACGTTCGGCCTGTTCGACTTGAAGTAGAAACAATCCTTCTGCTCCGGATGGACCTCCAGGTCAATGCATTCGTGGAAGTTCTTGTCAGTTATCTCTTCGAATCTGATGGCCATGGAGCGAAATGATGGTGGCCGTTGATTAAGTTTGCCCTGCCGCTCCCCGGCAGACATCCTCATGTGACCATACCTCTCGAAATGGTTTGCATGCGAAAGTATTTGCGCAGCCATCCGATATCGCGTTCGGGATGCGATGACAAAGAACTATTCGGAATGGGCAAGGTACTACGATGCGATGACGGATCCGGAATTGCTGAAGCGGGAGATGCCGTTCCTCCTGTGGGTGTTTCGCAAGTACGGGCGTAAGGAAACGCGGAAGTTACTGGATGTCGCGTGCGGCACTGGGCGCCACTCCATACCTTTCGCCGAGAATGGATTGAACGTGACAGGAGTGGACCTAAGCCCCGATATGCTCTCTATGGCCAAGAAGAAGGCGAAGAAGCGCGCATTCTCCATCGATTTACGGACTGGTGATATGCGAAAGCTTCGCTTCGACGAGGAATTCGACGCCATCATCTGCATGAACTCGGCTTTCAACTACATGATGACGGACGAAGATGCGGTCAAGGCTGTCGGGGGATTCCACAAGGCTCTCAGGCCAGGCGGGGTCGCCGTAATTGACGTCATGAATTTCGTGAAGCTGATGAGGTCGTTCAACAAGAGGGTGGAACGGAAAGGGGGGAGGGATGGAATAATGTTCGAGTCGGTTATAAACCACAGAGTCGAGGACTTGCCAGCCATCTTCATTCACGACGAGATCGGAGCCTTCTGGGCCGAAGGGAAGGAGACGAAAATTCACGAGGTTCACAGGCTGAGGATGTTCAATTACAATGAGATGGCCAGGATATTGTCCGAGGCTGGCTTCCGCAGGGTCGAGTGCTTTGGCAGTTTCGGGGACAGGAAGGCCGCGACGAAGAACGCCAAGCGTCTGATTTTCGTCTGCGTCAAGTGAACACTCACCGGCCGTGCTTCGGAAGCCCCGCGACCTTTCCGAACATGAGAAGCTCCCCGTCCGATACGGCGGCGGCTGAATAATCATCGAACGAGCCCAGCATCGGCGACAGCGGCTCCACGTCCCTGCCGGTCACGCTCCTTCCGAACGATATGGGCGAGAAGGCCGGTAGAACAACAACCCTCTCCGCGGAAGACCAAAGGAAGCACGGCGCCCCCGCCCTCGCGCCCAGCTCGTCCCGCACGCGCAGCGACGGATGCTCGTGCCCGATTGCGAGCCAGCCCTTCGCTGGACGGCGCGCTTTGAGATGCCCGTGCGCGATTGCGAACTGGCCGATTCGCAGAGAGTCGCGCATATCCAGCTTCCTTCGCCGTAGAATTGTACCGAGGAAGTTGTCATGATTCCCCTTCAGGATGACGGGTTCGCAGCGCCCGTTCAGTAGGTCCAGCAGCCCGTTCACCTCGTCCCATTCCTGCCTGCGGTTGCGGCCTAAGCTGTGCTTGAGGTCCCCGGCAATCACCAGGCGCGATGGTTCGTAGCGTTTTATTATCGCTTCGATTCTCTTTTCGATGACTTTATACTGGGTCGAGGGAACACTAGCGCCTTCGGCCCGCGCTTCCGCCTCGTAGCCGAGATGCAGGTCCGCGACGGCGAACGCGCGCTCGCGCTCGAACCAGATGCCGAAATCTGCTGTTGCGAAGACGCCGGGGAGCAGCTGTATGGAGTCCATGGGTCTGCGATGCCGGGGCTGGTATTTGGGGTTTGCGCCTCTCGCCAGCTCGCTCAAGAATGCAAAATAAAAAAAAAGGGGGAGTGAGCCTGAACCCCCTCCCGGGGCGAATCGAGGCCGAAGGGGCCCTTCAGGGCTTCTATCTCCCTTCCTTTTCTGAGTCTCCAAACGATTTTCGGGTGTGTTTGGCCGGGTCCGCACGGTCCTCCCGCCCGGCGCTGTCCGGAAATTCCCCTTACTCCGGATTGCCCGGTCCTGTCAAACACGGACGCCTTGCAGCATCTCCCGCGCGTATCGCATCCCCTGGCCCGGTCAAACACTTCCCCCAAGCTCTTCCTTTTCGAGCCCCTTCAGCCTCTCAATCATCTTTATCCTGCGGGGAGTTTACGGAATCGGGGGTCCGGGATATAGGGATTTTTGAACTAGGTCTGTTACCTGCAAAAGGGTTAAGTATTATCAGGTTTGTTACCAGATTGGTGTTCAGATGTTCATACCAGGCAGCTCCATGAAAGACGCCGTGCTAGAATCTCTCAAAGACGGGGAGATGTCAATCAGCAAGCTACACAGGCATCTGGCCTCCGAGGGATTCAAGATGCACAGGCTCGTCCTGACGGGGTATCTGAAGGCCCTGGAGGACGTAAGCGTCCTCAGGTCAAAGGACATCCCGCCTTCGAAGGTCTACGACGCGCCCTCGGGGGGAGAGCTGGGGATTTACGAGTCCATAGGAGCCTTGGCCATGTCCTCGACAAAGGGCGGCGGTGAGGCTTCGAAGCTGGCGGTGTTCGCATTCCAGAAGCTGTTCCGCAGGCCCGTTTTCAGGGAGGAGCTGAGGCTGGCCGGCTTCGAGGGGGAGATACTCGCCGAACGAATCACCGGGGAGGAGCGCAACGAGGTCAAGCGCGCCCTGGCCAGGAAGGGTCACAAGGTCCCGGACAACGACCCGGCCTACAGGGTGACGATAGCGGACGAGGCGCTGGAAGTCCTGTGCAGGGACGTGCTCGCCTCCGCGGTGCTGTCGCGGTTCAAGGCGCACTCGCTCGTCCTGGAAACCAAGCAGACGAAGCTGGGGTGAGCACATGGGCAAGCGCTGGGTGGCGGAGAAGAAGCGCGACTACTACTACCGCAAGGCCAAGAAGGACAACTACCGCAGCAGGGCCGCCTTCAAGCTCAAGCAGATAGACGAGAGGTGCTTTGTTCTCAAACCGGGCAACGCGGTCCTGGACATGGGCTCCAACCCTGGCGGGTGGTCCCAGGTCGCCGCGGAATTGGTCGGGGATGCCGGAATAGTCATCGCGGTCGACTTGAAGCCAATGGACCCTGTGCCAGGAGTGACGTTCATACGCGGGGATGTGCGCAAGGCCGAGGTGATTGACGAAATCCGGGCGGAGCTGAAGGAAAGTGGCGCGACGAAATTCGACGTGATAGTCTCGGACATGTCCCCGAACATCAGCGGCAACTATGACATGGACCAGGCGCGCTCCGTCGAGCTTTGCGAGGCAGTGCTTTCCACAGCGGACGAGCTCCTGCGCACCGGAGGCAAAGTCGTGATGAAGGTCTTCGAGGGCGACCTGTTCAAGGAGCTGAAGGCCAAGGTCAAAGTCAGGTTCCCGTACGTGCGCGTCCACGGGCCGAAGGCGTCGCGGGCGAGCAGTTCCGAGATATACATAATAGCCAAGGGCTATCACCGGCCAAGCGCTGATGCCCGCGCAAGCGAAGCGGAAGCCGGGACGGGCGAGGAAAATATTACGGACGCCGAATGGGCCGAGAACAAGCGGAACGAGAAGAAGGGGTACGGGTTCTAGGGCGCGGCCAGTCATTGGCAAAACGGAAACATCTATATCGGAGGAACCGTTTACGGGCACATAGGTGTGGCTAGCATGAGAACAATCGCGGCGGTGTGTGCGTGCGCTTTGTTGTTGGCGGGCATCGTGACCGTGGCGCCTGCGAGCGCCAGGCAGGATGTTTTCCAGACAGACGCGGACGAGTTGGTCTTACGAGTAGCCATAAAGACCGACATACAGACACTGAATCCCCTGATTGCGGGGGACGATGTCACCTGGAAGGTGCTGCAATGGGTGTACGACACTCCGATTAAGACCGATCTCATAGACCCGTCCAAGTACGTGCCGTACGTGGCCACCAATTCGATGAATTACACGCCATCATCGCTATTCAACTACGACAACCACACGGACTGGGAACCCGCGGCCCTGTCGGGTCAGATGACGGTTTATTACAATTTCACAGGCGTTGCCTTCCACGACGGGCACCAGATGGACATCGAGGACATCCTGTTTTCGTACGGCGTCGCGGCGGCCTTACCGGAATGGGCTAGCAAAGTCCAGTGCCTGATGGACAAGGGGGGCGGTGCAGGCAGCAACTACTCTACGACCCACTGGCTTGGGCTGAGGGCGTACTGGGAGAGCGCAGACCACCTCCACGCGGCCCTGAGATTCTATCTGCAGGTCCCGTACGCGGATTTCGCGAGCGATACTCTCGCGGTGATGATTCTGCCCCAGCACATCTGGTCCATGAAGTTATCGGGCCAGGATGTCGACGGCGCGGACCCGTTCCTGCCCGCGGTCGACCCGAACGTGTGGAAGGCGAACCTTGCCATAGGGTACGACAACTCCAACGTGATTGGCTCGGGCCCCTTCAAGTTCGACTACTGGACATCCGGGACAAGCGTGAAAATACTGACGTGGAGGGAGCATTTCAACCATCCGCAGCCGCGCATCGACGCGATACTATTCAATATATATCATACGTCCGAAGCGGCCATCGCGGCGCTCCAGCAGGGGGATGTCGACTATATCGGATGGTCTATAACTCCCGCAGAGGCGTCGGTTCTGGCAAGCACACCCAGCGTCGCAATGTCGCAATCCGCACAGAGAGGGTACATCTACCTCGCCTACAACATGCGGCTGAAGTCGTTCGGCTATCTGAACAACGACCCGGCGCAGGGAGATTACGGAAAACAGTTCAGGAAGGCCGTGGCCCACTGCATCGACAAATACACGATTGTCCACGTCCTGCTGCAGGATTTCGCCATCGCCGCGGACGGACCGGTCAGCCCTGTAGATTCGGACTGGTACAACAACAGCCTGCCGCAGTTCAGCTTCGACCCGGGCGAAGCCACGCGCATGCTCGATTACGGCGCTGACGGCATAGACGGGAATGCGGACGACTACCAGCTGACGGACCCGGGAAGCCCCCCGGGCGTCGGCAACTGGTGGAAGAACCCGGACGGAACGGCGATAGGAAGCGGTCCTGGAGGGAAGATAGAGATTCTCACGCCCGAGGCGTCGTACGACCCCGTGCGCGCTCAGGCCGGGCTCATGATTGCCGCCCAGCTTCAGCAGGTCGGGGTTTATGCGGAATCCGTGCCCTTGGATTTCGCAACTTTGGTCTCCCGCGCGGATGCCAGGAACTTCGACATGCTCATACTTGGGTGGAACATAGGTACGGAACCGCACGATTTCCTATACGCTTTCTTCCACTCGGATTTTGTGGATGTCGGCCAGAACTACCCGGGATACAGGAACACATCGTTCGACGCCATGATAGAGGATGCCCGCAGCACCGGGAGCTTCGAAGTCCGGCAGAAGGACATCATGGACGTCCAGGCCTGCATCGCTTACGACCGCCCCTGCGACGTGCTCTATTTCAGAACCAACATCGAGGCGTACAGGACGGACCGCTTCGTGAACTGGTCGGTGGGGTCGACCGGGTCCATCTACTGCTGGCGCTCGATAGTGGGCATACACCCGCCGGCCACACCCATGGTATCCTTCACCTCGCCCGGAGCGAACGCCGCCGCCTTTTCCGTTACCCAGGACGTGGCCGTGGTTTTCAGCGAGAGCATGGACACTGCCGTAACGCCGAGCCTCCACCAGATAAATGGCACCGCGGTGGCATATTCGTTCGCAGGATGGGGCATGACCCATTCCAAGAACGACACGGCGTACTGGACGCACTCTCAGAGCTGGGCTGAAAACGATTACTTAACGTTGAGGGTCTCGGGATACGAAGACCTTGACGGCAACGCGGGTGCGGACTTCGAATGGTCGTTCACCACGGCTGACAGCACACCGCCGACCTCCGTGGTTGGAGCAGTTTCCCCCTACGTGAGGAACACGACGCCTCTCGCGCTTACCATCGCGGCCAGCGATTCCAGCGGCGTCGCCTACGCCGAGCTGTGGTACAGGCATTCCGCGGACAACGCCACATGGGGCGCGTGGTCGAAATCCGGCAACGACACTACGTCTCCGTACGCCTACGATTTCACATGGCCAGACGGGGAAGGATACTACGAATTCTTGTCGAGGGCCTGCGATTTGATTGGCAACTACGACGGCGGGACATCCGTCGCCGAGGCAAGGCACAGGTATTCGGTGGACCTTCCCCCGACCTCGTCCGTCTCGGCAGTCGCGCAGTACTGGAACAGGGCTTCCACATTGCCAGTCGCCGCCACGGCAAACGACGTCGACGGCACGGTGGCCAACGTCACGCTGTTATACAGCTACAGCGCCAACAACGCCACGTGGTCGGCCTACAAGCCCGCCGGCGCGGACGCGGCGGAACCGTGGAGCTGGAGCTTCGCATTCCCAGACGGGCAGGGGCATTACAGGTTTTACTCGGTGGCAGCGGACGCAAATGGAAACATGGAGGACGCCCCCGCGGCGTACGATGCCAGATGTGCGTTCGACTCCGCCGCCCCCGCAGTGACGGACGCGAGTCCGGCGGCCGGGACCACCGGCGAGGCATTTGGCGCAAGCGCCTCGGCCACGGACAATTTCGTCCTGGCATCCGTGCGCGTCATTTACTGGTTCGGCTCCGGGAGCGAAGCGAACGTTTCGATGGTTTTGACCGGAACTGGCGTGTACGGGTCGGCGATACCGGCGCCTCCGGACAGCGTGGACGCGCTTCATTACCGCATTGCAGCCGTCGATGCCGCGGGTAACTGGATATCGACCGCTTCGAAAAGCATACAGATAATCGACAACGACCCGCCGTCCGCGGATGCGGGTTCGGACATTGCAGTGAACGAGAGTTCGACGGCATCCTTCGACGGCTCGGGCTCCGCGGACAACATAGGGGTCGCAAATTACACTTGGACCTTCAACGACGGTACGGGGAATTTGACAATCTACGGCGCCTCGCCGACCCACAATTTCACGGCCCCAGGCACCTACATCGTTACCCTCGTTGCGAGGGACGCCGCAGGCAATGAGGATTCGGACACTGTCGTCGTGATAGTCAACGCTCTCGTTCCAGCGGATTCGGACGGGGATGGCGTTCCCGACGCCGAAGACGCATTCCCGGACGATTCGGCTGAATGGCTGGATTCCGACGGAGACGGAGTGGGGGACAACGGCGACGCATTCCCGAACGACCCGGCCGAATGGGCGGACTCAGACGGCGATGGAATAGGGGACAATGCGGACCAGGGCGCAAACGAAACGAGCATCCCCGGCGACCAGGACGGTTTCCTGGGCGAATACTGGTGGCTCATCGCCGTGATTGCGCTTGTCGCCGTAGCGGGAGCCTTTTTCGCGTTAAAACGAAAACCCGAGATTCCCTCCAAGCAGCCACCGCAAATCAGGCAGGCCGAGTGCCCCAAATGCGGATTCACGATCGAGGCTGGCGCGGAATGCCCGTTCTGCGCGGAGGATGCGCATGCTCCTATCAAACCAGAGCCCGCAAAGGCCGCTCCGCCGCCCGAGCCCGTAAAAACGATGCCGGCAGGGCTCGAGAAGGCAGCGGTGGCCCCCGAACCATCGACGCCGCCTAAGGCCGCATCCGCGCCTGGCCCAGCTCAGCCGAAGCCCAGGCTCAGCGACGAGGAATTGCTCTCCCGCATCGAGGCTGCCCACAAGGAAGGAAAGATGGGCGAGGCGCAGTACCAGAAAAACATCGCCCGGTTCAAGAAATAGTCGTCTCCGGGGCAGTCGATGGCTGGAAACAGATGCTGTGCGCGCCCGCGCCGTTCCTCTACGCCTTCGACGACAACGCCCGGGCCTTCTGCAGGCACCTGACCGCATCGTCACGCTTCCCCAGCTGCACCAGTATCCTGCCTTTGTTCACCCATGCCGTCGCGTAGCGCGGCTTCAGGCGGATGGCCTCGTCCTCGCACAGCTTCGCCTCGCCCAGGTTGCCCTGGCGCGCTAGCGCTATGGCCTTGTTGTTCCACGCCACCGCGTAGCCCGGGCGGATTTTCAGAGCCCTGTCGTAGCTCTCCAGCGCCTCATCCACGCTGCCGACCCTGAACAGCAGGTCGCCCTTGTTGCACAGGGCTATCTCGTTTCTGGGGTTGAGCTTCAGCGCCATGTTGTGGGCCCTGAGGGCGTCGCCGTACATCTCCAGCCTTTTAAGGGCCACGCCCTTGCTCGTCCACGCGGCCGAAGGCTTGGAGTCTATGTGTATCGACCTCTCGTAGTATGCGAGCGCTTCCTTGTATTTCCCGTCCCTCAGAAGTCGGTCCCCTTCAGCGACAGCGGAAACGGAAACCCTGAACAGCATGAAGCTGGCCACGATTCCCCCTAAGGCTATGCCAGCCAGAATCGAGACGTTCAGAAGGCCGAGGTTCGACCATTTGTACATGCCGGTGATTGCGAAAGCCCCACACATCGCCCCAACGGTCGCGACGACGACTATATCCACGTACCTCGAGCCGAAGATGTGCATCTTCGGCAGTTCACCCTCCGCGGTGTCCAGCTCTAAGGCGGCTTCGGGCTCGGCAAACGCATCGCCCCTGGCCTTCGGCGATGGCCTCGCCTTCACGACCGGCTCCTCGGCTGCCAATGGTTGCTCGGAGGCAGTCTCCGCCTCGGGCGCCTGCGCTTCTGGCTCGGCTGCTGGGATGGGCTCGGGCGCCACCATTTCGGGCTTTGGTTCGGGCGCTGGAGGCGGGCCCGGTTTGGGAGACGCGGCACTCGCAGGTTCAGACTCATCCAGGGCGTCCGACAGCTTGTCCAGTTCGCTTTCGAGATCAAGTGCGAAAAGCTCGTCGGCGCCCTTCTCGGGCTCGATTTGTTTTTCCAGGAATTCGGAACCGCACGACGGGCAGCTTTGCGACCCGGGTGGCACGGAAGTTCCGCACATGGGACAGTCAAAGCTCTCCTCGGCAGCCAGAACGAGAGAGTCCAGGAGGTCGTCGATGTTGTCTTCCTCCTTCGAATCGACCCTCGCCTGCTCGTTTTCGAGCATGCCTTTCAGCAAATCGTCGACGTCGGCGCCGGATTTAGGGAGGGGGGCCACGAGGGCCATGCCGCACGAGGCGCAGGCTTTTGCGCCCTTGGGATTCGCCGCGCCGCACACCTTGCAAACCGTTCCGTTTTCAGAAGCCATTCTGGACCGCAGATTTTTATCTGCGCATATAAAGCTATCGCAACCTCCGGGAGCCTAAAGGTTAAATAGGCAATACGATTTCGACCCGTTGGGTATCAGAATGAAGCTCTATCTCAAGCTGTACTTCTCGAGCGAGGGGAAGAATCCGCTGGACGTCATCAGGGACATCGAGGGGGTCGGGTTCGGGCCGGTCGTGGGCGACTACGACTTCGTGGCAGAGTTCAAGACTCCGGAGGAATACGGGCACATAATAAAGAGCCTCCACATGTCTTTGAAGGGAAGCGGCGCGCAGTACACCCTCAACACCAAGAAGGTCTGAAGTCGGAAAGGATCCTGGCGTGGTCGAAAGCCATCTCGACGGGCAACCTTTTGAGCGGCAGCCACGCCGCGGACTCTGCATCGTCGCCGCCCCTGGCCTCGCCGCTCTCGTAGCGCATCACGAAAACCGCGCTAACGACGTGCCCGCGCGGGTCTCGGCCGGGCTCGGAGTAAATCCCGAACAGCCGTTCGACCTTGGCAATTATGCCGGTCTCCTCCAAAAGCTCCCTGATCACTGCCATTTCGACAGTCTCGCCAGCTTCGACGAATCCGCCAGGCAGGGCGTGCAGCCCCTGGAACGGCGGACTCCCGCGCCTCACCAGAAGGATGTTGTCGTCCTTGACGACAATGGCGTCGACAGCCAATCTCGGACCGGGACGCGCGTTCCGGCCAGCCTCGTTCGTTGGCAAGGTTCACTTCACCATCGGTAGGTTCAGCTTGTTCTTCTTCGCAGTCTCTATTGCAAGCCCGTATCCCGCGTCCGCGTGCCTCATCACGCCCGTCGCAGGGTCGTTCCATAGCACGCGCCTGATTCGCTCCGAAGCTTCTGGCGTACCGTCGCAGACTATGACCACTCCAGCATGCTGGGAATAGCCCATCCCCACGCCGCCGCCGTGGTGAAACGAAACCCAGGTCGCCCCGCCCGCGACGTTGAGCATGGCGTTTAGCAGGGGCCAGTCCGAGACCGCGTCTGAACCGTCGAGCATGGACTCAGTCTCCCGGTTCGGGCTCGCCACCGAGCCTGTGTCCAGGTGGTCGCGGCCGATGACTATCGGACCCTTCAGCTCCCCCCTGGCGACCATCTCGTTGAATGCCAGCCCCGCCCTGTCACGCTCCCCCAGACCGAGCCAGCATATCCTCGCGGGCAGGCCCTGGAACTTAATCCTCTCCCTGGCCATCTCCAGCCAGTTGTGGAGTTGTCCGTCGTCCGGGAAAAGCTCCTTGACCTTAGCGTCTGTTTTGTAGATATCCTCAGGGTCTCCCGAAAGGGCGGCCCAGCGGAACGGCCCCCGACCGCGGCAGAACTGCGGGCGGATGTAGGCCGGCACGAAGCCCGGGAAATCGAAGGCGTCTTTCACTCCTTCGTCGAAGGCGACCTGGCGGATGTTGTTGCCGTAGTCGACGCAAGGCACGCCAGCTTTCTTGAAATCCAGAATCGCCCGGACGTGGACCGCGATTGACTTCCGTGCCTCGCGCTCGACCAGCGTCGGGTCGCCCTTTCGCGCTGCGTCCCACTTCTCGACAGTCCAGCCGATGGGCAGGTACCCGTTTCGCGGGTCGTGAGCGCTCGTCTGGTCTGTGACGAGGTCCGGCTTGATTTTGCGCTGTGCAAGCTCCGGCAGGATTTCCGCCGCGTTGCCCAGCAATCCGACCGAGAGGGGTTTTCTGTCCCTGCACGACTTCTCAATGAGCCTCAAGGCGCCGTCCAAATCCTTCGCCTGGACGTCGAGGTATTTCGTCGCGAGGCGCTTTTCGATGCGCTCCTGGCGGCACTCGATTGCGAGCATCGAGGCGCCGGCCATCGTTGCAGCCAGAGGTTGGGCCCCGCCCATCCCTCCGAGCCCCGCAGTGAGAATCCACCTGCCGGACCAGTCGCCGCCGTAGTGCTGGCGCGCCGCCTCGGCGAACGTCTCGTAGGTGCCCTGGACGATGCCCTGGCTGCCTATGTAAATCCACGAGCCGGCGGTCATCTGGCCGTACATCATCAGGCCCTTTTTGTCGAGCTCGTTGAAGTGCTCCCACGTCGCCCATTTGGGCACGAGGTTGGAGTTCGCGATGAGGACTCTCGGCGCGTCCGGATGGGTCTTGAAAATCCCCACAGGCTTCCCGGACTGGACGAGGAGAGTCTCGTCGCCTTCGAGAGCCTTCAGCGCTTTCACTATAGCATCAAAACAGTCCCAGTTCCTCGCCGCGCGGCCTATCCCGCCGTAGACGACGAGTTCGTCCGGCTTCTCCGCCACCTGGGGGTCGAGGTTGTTCATGAGCATTCTGAGAGCCGCTTCCTGCTGCCAGCCCTTGCAGGAGAGCTTGGGACCTCGGTCTGCGCGGATGGTTCGGGACATTGGGACACCAGCCGCCACATCGCCGCAACATTAAAAATACTTTACTTTAAATCTATAGCTTTCTCCGGGCATACTTCATGGCAACAATAGCATCGTATGCACCTTTTGTAGTCCATCACGGCGATTGGCTTCCCCTTGCCCTTCGCCTTGATTTCGATGCACTTCTTCGGGCACATCTTCGCGCACTCCCCGCACGCGGTGCACCTTGCTGGGTCCGGCACCGGCCTGCGCGTCCATCTGCGCAGCAGGAACTCGGGCGCTGCGGCCGGCAGGTTGCTGACCTTCGCCTTCGTCCATTTGAACCTGATGTCGGAGAAGTCGGCCAGGGTTGCACCCACCACGTCAACATCCTCAATCTTTCCGGTGGATATTCCCCGCGCAACGGCGTTTGAGATGGTCGGGACCGCGAGAGGGCTCATTTTCACGAGGGATGTGGCAACGATGTCCATCGCCGTTGGGTCGTCCGATGCCAGTATCGCCCCGACCTTCTTAGGGTCCCCGCCTGACGGTCCCGCGCCCTCCATGCCGACGATTCCGTCCATTATCACGAGCGCCGGCTTAGCCCAAAGGGCAAGGTCGAGCAGCATCTCCGAAAAGTCCCGGGCGTCGGGGAGCTTGGCATGGTAAGCCTCCTTGGAATAGCCAGGGATGAGGCCGTAGTGAATCTTCACGGCGCCGGTGAACGTTGTGAACGAATGAGTCTTCAATTTCGGCAGGGAGACGATTTTGTCCGCCTCCGCCGCGGCCTCAATTATCTCGAAGTTTTTTATCAGCTTCCCATCTGGATACGACACGCGCACGGTGCCGATATTCTGGTTCAGCCCCGCTTTCGTTCCCTCGACGGCCTCGTGCATCTGGCTCTTTCGGTAGCACTTCTCCAGCCTGGCTTGCGTGAAGCCCATCGCGGGGCTGTCGCCGACGACGACCTTCGCCCCTGCCGCTTCGAGGAGCTGGATGGCCGCCTTCACGACTGCGGGGTGCGTAGTAACGGCATCGTCCGGCGCCTTCGGCATCAGGAGGTTGACCTTCAGGAAGACCTTGTCTCCGGGAGAGATGAAACGGCCGATTCCGCCGAGGCTTGCCACTGCGCCGTTAACAGCCTTCGAGACCTCCGCGTCATCGTACGAGCCGCACTTCGCAATCGAGACCCTTGTCCTTTCGCTCATGGACACCACCATCCCCACGCTGCGTAAAAGGATTGCCGCTGAACCGAAAGCTAATCAACGACCGAAGCAATGCGGAGCCGTGAAGCGCATCTCCCTCGAAATCGCCCTCCAGAATCGGCCCCAGTTCCCGTCGCCGGACCCGTCGCTGGAGCAGTACCTCACCCCCGCGCCGCTCGCAGCGGACATCCTCTACTGGGCGCTGGCAGAGGGCGACATCCAGGGCAAGAGCGTCCTCGACCTGGGCTGCGGGACGGGGATTTTCGCGGTCGGCGCGTCGCTGCTCGGTGCGAATCGAGCCGTCGGCGTGGATTTGGATGGTAGCGCTTTGACTGCGGCGCGGGAATTCGCTGGCAAAGCTCGCGCGGACGTCGGTTTCGTCCGCGCTGATGCGAATCATCTGCCGTTCAAGAACAAGTCCGTGGCAGACACGGTCCTGATGAACCCGCCCTTCGGCAGCCAGAAGCGCCATGCCGACAGGCCTTTCGCCGAGGCCGCGGCCTCGCTAGCGCGCGTGGTCTATTGCATACACCTCGCCGAAACCGAACCGTTCGCGAGGCGGCTCTACGAAAAGCTCGGCGCTCGAAGCCTCGCATCGAAAACCTATAAATTCGAGATACCGCATACCTATGAATTCCACAGGCGCGAAAAAGAGCTTGTCGATGTCGCGGTGCTCAGGGTGGGGATGGTGAAGTGATGGGACGTTCGGGGGACGGCCGGAAGGTCGTGATGCCAGGGGAGGAGATAGCGGCCTCGGAGGAGTTCGTCGTGGGAGAAGGCACGTACGAGCGCGAGGGCAGGATTTTTGCCTCGGTGACCGGGACAGTCGAGCTGGACAAGCTGGATATGGTGGCGCGGGTCAGGGCTCTCAACGCTCCGAGGCAGCTCAAGGCCGGGGACACGATAGTCGGCGCAGTCTCGGAAATAAGGGGAACTATGGTGAACATACAGACAATCGCTCCGGAGGAAGATGGCCGCAGGATGACCGGGCAGGACATGGGGACCATCCACATATCGAAGGTCACGGAAGGCCGCAGCGACGACCTGCGCGAGATGTTCAGGCTGGGCGACGTGGTCAGGGCGAAGGTCATCCAGGTCAAGCCGTCCCTCCAGCTCACCACCGCCGGTCCGGACTTCGGGGTTATCAAGGCGTTCTGCACGAAGTGCCGGGCGCCGCTGGCCCTGCGAAAGGGGGACCTGCGCTGCGACAACTGCGAGCGCATAGAGCGAAGGAAGCTTGCCAAGGGATACAGCTCGCCAGCCTTCTTCGAAGAGGGTTGAAAGATGCGTAAGAAGCTGGTCGAGCGCTTGTGCTCGCAGGGGATTCTCATAGAGCCGTCGGCGTTGAAGATGCTCCAGGCGGGGCCGGAGCCGCTGGCCACCCTGGAAAGGTTCCTCGGCTCGTCCAGGCAGAACCCGCTGCTGATAACCGGCACGGACGTCCGGGAATTCCTGGATTCGGAGAATGCAAAGGCGGAGCTTCAGCCAGCGCCCGCCCCGCCCCCGCCGAGCCCCGACGAGGAGGAGCCGGACGAGGGGGCGGCGAGGCCGTCGACGGGCGTCGCCATGTACATGGACGCCCCGTCCATGGTTCCCCCCCCTGTCGGGCCCGAACCGATCGTTCTGCGGCTGGGCGGTGGCGAAGCGGGGTCGATGCCGGACGAAACGCCGACCGTCCCGGCGGCCGAGCCGCCCAAGACATCCGGGCGCACATCCATGTCCAACCGGGCGGCGGCCAAGGGCTACGATTCAGACGTCGCGGTCATTCAAGAAATAACGGACGAGAGCCGTTGCACCGGCCAGGCGAGCGATTTCAAGAACTACTTCGAGGACAGGCTCCGCGTCCTCAGCCGGCTCCTGAAGCAGCGACCGGAGATGGGGGGGGCGGTCAAGGTCGAGAGCGCGCTCGGCTACGACGCCCGCGAGGCGCGGGTAATCTGCATGGTCAGCGACGTCGCCCGCCCCCAGGACAAGCGCGTGAGGGGGACGTGGCTCACTGTCGAGGACGAGACTGGAACGATGCGCGTTTGGCTGCCGGACGAGGGCGGTTTCGCGGGAAAGTACGTCCTGAAGGACGAGGTCATTGGAATATTGGGAAAGGTCCAGAAGCCCAGGGGCCATCACCCCGGCAGGGACCGGGGGAACTACATCGTGGCGCAGCATCTGATCAGGCCAGAGCTCGTGGGGCCCCGCACGCCCAGGCGCTCGGAGAACCCGCTGGTGATGGCCTGCGCGGGAGACCTTCACGTCGGCAGCAGCCACTTCCTCCCCAAGCCCTGGGGGAAGCTGGTCTCGTGGCTGAAATCCGGCGACGGCACGGCCGGAAACGTCAAGTACCTGCTCATGCCCGGCGACATGGTCGACGGCATAGGAATCTATCCCAACCAGGACGAGGAGCTGGAGATTGACGACGTTTACCTGCAGTACGAGCGGCTGGCCACGATGCTTGCGGAGATACCGGACCACATAGCGCTGATAATCCTGCCCGGGAACCACGACGCCCAGAGGCTCAGCGAGCCGCAGCCGGCGCTGCCCCAGAAGGTCCGCGACATCCTGGGCACTCGCCCCTCGTACGTCGGAAACCCGAGCTACCTGATGGTCGACGGCGTGCGGGTACTGGCCTACCACGGAAGGGGATTCGACGACTTCGCGGGGAACCTCGGGCCGATAGGGTACCAGCAGCCGATGCTCCTCATGCAGGAGATGCTGAAGCGCAGGCACATGTCCCCGATATACGGCGGCAAGAACCAGCTCGCGCCGGAGCGGCGCGACCACATGGTCATCAACCCCGTGCCGGACGTTTTCGTCACCGGCCACGTCCACGGGGCGGGGATAGAGGATTACAAGGGCGTCGTGAACATAAACGCCTCGACTTTGCAGTCGCAGACGCCGTTCCAGGCGTCGCACAACTTCAACCCGGACCCTGGCAAAGTCCCGTGGGTCAGGCTCGACACCTTCGAGTTCGGGATGGAGAGCTTCTTCTGAGCGTCCCGTCCGGCCCGACCTCGCCCCTGCACACCCTCGTGGAGGAGAGGGGGCGCCCGTCGCTCGCGCTCACGAGCCCGATTGCCAGTATCTTCAGGGCCTTCAAACCGCCCACCTCGCGCATCTCGTTGATGCGCCTGGCTCCGTCGAGAGTCTCCTCGGAGACGACTATCGCGTCGAATTCCCCGCTCGCCGCCGGCCCGATTTCGTCTTCTATTTCGCCTATCTCGTAGGGCTTTCCTTTCGCGAGCTTGTCGCACATCGCGGCCAGCTCCTTCTTCCGCAATTCGAAAGAGGGCACGTCGTGGCACTTGCCATGCGCCATGGCGCTGGAGGCGAGGCCTATGAAAACCTCGTCGCCCACATCGAAGGCCAGGGCGAGAAGCGCTTCGTGGCCCCTGTGCAGGTGGCTGAAAGTTCCTCCGAGGCAGACCCTCATGGCGACGGGTAAGCGTTGTCTGCATAAGGCTTTTCGCGCCAGGGCGAAGACCGAAAAAGTGATTAACGCCCCCTCCATCACTCCGAATCATGAATGCCCTCGTGGTCTACTACTCCAGGACGGGGATGACGAAAATAGTCGCCGAGACGGTGCGCGCGCTCCTCCAGTGCGACGCCGAGGAGCTGAAGGACACGAAGAAGCGCAAGGGGCTCGTCGGCTACATGCGCTCGGGCCGCGAGGTCATGGAGAAGGGAACGACGACGCTGGAGCCCACATCGCGCGACCCGGCGGACTACGACCTCGTAATAGTGGGAACGCCGGTCTGGGTCTACACGATGTCCACTCCCGTGAAGGCGTGGCTCGAACAGAACGAGGCTAAGATAAAGAAGCTGGCGGTCTTCTGCACCTGCGGGAGCGACCCCGGCCACACAATCGAGGACGTGGAGGCGGCCTGCGGGCTCGTGGCCGGGGCCAAGCTCGTCGTGTTAGCGAGGATTGCCAAGAGGGCGATGCACGTAGAGGAGACGACGGAGTTCGTGAGGAAGCTGCAGGCGTAGGCGCGCTGGCGCGACAGGGTTCGCACGATTGCGAAAACCTTATATATCGCGGGGTTTTACGCCCTCCATGGGTGCGCTGGAAACATCTCGGCGCCACCTTTCGCGGAGGAATAAGAATGAAAATAAAGAATCTATTTGCATTAGCGATTGTGGGAGCGATGCTTGCATCGGCTTTTGCCGGGCTCGCGGCGGCGGACATCATATCGGTGGACGACGACAGGGAGCTGTACATCGTCGCCACGGATTTGGACAACCGTGACTACTTTCCGGGAGAGCAGGACATAGACTTCTACATCCAGTGGTACAACCAGGGAGGCGACATCTCCACAACGGACACAGACCTGACCGCGGTCAGCTGCACGGTGAACGCGGTGGTGCGCAACCTTGCCGGAGCGATAGTGAACAGCCCGGTGTCCTGGGACGAGAACACTGTGGACTACATGGGGACATGGCACGAGGGGAACTTTGCGACGTTCAACAACTTCCAGTTCGACGTGGTTGGCAATGCCAAACCGGGCGTGTACAACCTGACCGTGACCCTGACGTTCACGGACGCAGCGGAGACGGCCTCCGAGACCGAGTACATAACCTTCGAGATTCTCCAGTGCGCTTTTGTGAACGACGTCGGCGGGCTCATCCCCGGGGACAGCAACAGGAAGATAGGCGTATACGTCTCGACGGGCATGACGGGCGAGGACCTGTGGCCCGACATCACGCTGACGCTCACCAGGAACAACACGGCCTTTACGTGGTTCGGCTCGACCGGAGCGACCTCGACGTCGTCGTGGGACAACCCGATATACTCGTGGGCGGGCCACACCTTCCAGTTCCTGATTTCCGTTTCGCCATCCATGAAGGCCGGCGATTACGACTTCCAATATTCAATCAACTACACCAACGACGACGACGTGCACTGCACCGAGACGGGCGTCATCACGGTTACAGTGGGCCACCTGGCGATGATTGGCACCACAACGGCGGTCGCCTCCATCGAGCAGGGGACAACCAAGGCCAACTTCACTCTTGTGATATCGAACACCGGGACAGTGAACCTCTACGGATTGAAGTTGCGCGTGGACCCAGCGAGCATGTACTTCACGGTCATGCCCGCGGACCACTGGGAAGGCAGCCAGCCCGTGAGCTACGCGGAGATCGAGGTGGGCGACATCGCAGTCGGCGGCTCGGTCAGCAAGACCATGGTCATAGGCTTCAACGCATACATCCCCGAGGGCAGGCACAAGCTCATGTTCGGCTTCGACTGTTTCTACTACGACCCAATATCGAGGAGCTACCTGAAGGCGAACTCGACATGGCTGGGCAACCCCTGCTATCCGTACGTGACAATGGACGGAAACGGCTTCGGGCTGTCTCCGGATGAGAGCACAGTCGACGGTCCGTTCGTCATGCTCGACGTAGTCGACAGCGCCATGGACGTGAGCCTGCAGAGCACGACCGTTTTGTACAAATCCCTGGGGCTCATCGACAATGAGCTTGACGTCAAAGTGCTAAACTACGGATACATCGATTACGACAACGTGGTGCTGACGATGCTCACCAACAGCCCCGACTCGCCGTTCCTGAACGCCGTGGACCCGACGGCGGCCAGCTCCGAGGACGTCATCCTGCCGGGCATCTTGGGTGCGACCGACTCCGTGTGGCCGGTCCAGTCGGAATACACCGTGACGTTCCGAGTCACCTTGCGGACGGACGCGGAGATGGGCGTGTTCAACGTGCCTGTGACAGCCAGGGGAATCAACAAGGACATGGGTGTTGAGGTCGAGGCCACGCTCAACGCGAGGGTGACAATCGCCGGGGTAGGCCCAAAGCTTGTGGTAACGTCCTCGACCCCGTCGAAGATAAACCCAGGCAGCAACTTCGTACTCACGCTGACCATAGAGAACCAGGGGGACGACACCGCGCGAAACGTGGTCATGTTCTCCATCAACGGCGGAACTTGGGACAGCCTCGAGTTGAACGGAGAGCTGGCGGCGCCAGTCCCGATGATAACTCCGCTCGTCCTCCCGGACATAGCGCCCGGAGACAACATAACAGTGACCATCGCAATGAAGTCGCCGGCAGACATGTCCAACGGACACGTCTACATGGTGGAACTCGGCGTGAGTTTCATAGACTCGTACGCCGACCCGTACTCGTACAGCAACGCCCAGACGACGTACTTCCAGGTCTCGGTCAAGACCAACGGCATGGGCGGCTCGTCCCTGGGGAATCTCTTCTTCATACTGACGCTGGTGGGAATCGTCGTCATGATATTCCTCTGCGTCTACACGGTGGTCTGGGCGAGGAAGAACTGGGTGCCGAGGCGCAAGAAGGGAGCATCGCCGTACATTGTCGGCTCGGAGCAACCGCCGCAGCCTCCCCAGTGAGCCGGAGAGCAAAACCCTTTTCCTTTCCTTTTCATTTTAGCAGAAATTCCGGCATGCCTTCCGCGAGATGCGACCGCCTCTTCAAGTGGAGCAACGTGACGGGCCTGACGAGGGCGGTGGGGGGCAGCTGTGGCGAAGCTGGCATCTAGTCAATTAAAACCCATATTTTAATACACAACTAGCGATGTGGTCAATTATCGGTCACTTTTTCTCGCTCGCTATATGAACATTGACCACGCATATAGAATACGGTGATACCAAATGACCATCGAGACAATCAAGAAGACGGACGCAGGACGTGAGCTGAAGATAGTCGACGTGTCGGGCGCAAACCGGAGGAAGCAGGCCGTGAAATCCGCGGCGGTGATGTTGGTGGCCGCGCTGGTGTTCGGCCTGGCCTTCGCTGCGGTGGCTGAGGGGGCTCACATCTCCCACGGATACGACGGCGAGCCGCGGGCCGCGGAGGATGACGGGGGCGCAAGGCCGTGGGTCAAACTCCCCATCCCAGACTCGGACAGCGTGCCGGGCGGGGTCAGGCCCACCCGATTGCCTGCGTAAACTGCCAGTACAAACCCTTTTTTAATATATTTTTCCAGACGCTTTTGACGTGGGCGGATGGCGCAGAACCTGTCCGGGCGCGGCCGGTCCGGAAATGCGCCGAGCCAAGAAAATGATGAAAACTGTGAAAGGATTTTTCAAGTGCGCTTCAAAGCTTGGCGACCTTGTCGACCTTTGCCTTCGGGTCTACCTCGACCTTCCCGCCCTTCACCAGTCCGATTCTGCAGTGCGGGCCTATCACGACCTCTCCGCCGGAGACCTCTTCCGCGATGACGCCGTCGATGTCCAGGCGCCCCTTCGCGACAAGCTTTTTGACTTTCAGCCGACCGTCGTCCCTGTGAAGCTTGATCTCTATCTCGTCCGCCTCGACGGACTCGGCGTGGTTCAGGTCCACGAGGCGCAGCGAGACCTTCTTTGCCGTCATCTTTCCGAATACGAACAAGCCGCGCCCCTCGACCGTCTCCGCCTCGATGTCCTTCATCTCCGAGGCGCCGGAGAACTTCAGTTCCCTGGCCTTGATGGTGCCGCGGATGTCTACCGCGCCTGAGAGCACGCACTTGCCCACGTTCACGTCTCCTGTGATATCGCTGGCGCCCGAGACGCGCATCGCGTCGCCGCTCACGCTCCCCTCGATGTCGCACGCTCCGCTTATCTGGATGTCCGGGGATTCGACGTTCCCCTCGATGTCGCAAGAGCCAGACGCGTGGAACGACTTGCTAGCTTTCACGGAGCCGGCCACGTCGCACGCCCCGGAAATCTCCACCTCCTCCGCGTCCACGTCGCCGCCAACGTCGCTCGCTCCGGATACCTCCACCTTGACCGCGAACATGTCGCCGGGGTGGTCGCTGCAGCCGGAGACGCGGATGACGGGAGCGCGCTCGCCGCCTCCCTTGGCGCCCGAAGGCGATTTTCCCTTCCTGGAATCGTCGCCAGCCTGCGCCTCGCTTTCGTACCTCAGCTTGATTTCCTTGTACGTCTCCTCGGACACCTCGCCGTTCGCGAACTTTTCGTCCAGCTTCCTCATCATATCCTTGAGTTCCATTTTTTATCACCTCTGAGGATGCAATGGCTCTCGGGATATTTATACAATCTTCAAAATAATAATTGACAAACGCAACCCAGGGGTTTGCAATTGCAACGAAAAAGTTGAAATACTTGAAAATATATACAAAACCGTGCAAAAAAAGGCCTTCGCGATACTGTCGGTCATGGCGTCCAAGTCCAGGAACGACGTCCTGGAATGCCTCAATGCCGGATACACGCACCCGAGCGAGATTGCCAAGAAGCTGAAGCTCACCCGCCAGGCCGTTGACAAGGCGCTGAGGGCCCTGTACGACCTTGGCATCCTCGACCGCTCGGCGGTCTTCCCGCCGGAGGGCCGGCCGAAAATCCTCTACACCATCAACCGCGCCGGCAGGAACCTGATACGGGCTCTGGAGGATGCGAGCCAGAACTACATCGACGACTTGGACGGGCGCCTCAGGGAAGAGCTGGCCGCCCTCGACGCCGCGCTGGCGGAGGGGCGGATGGGCGAGGAGGTCTACCTCAGGAAGCGCGGGGAGATAGAGGGAAGGCGCGGGGAGAATCCTCCCGGACTTTGACATCGGCCATGGAAAGCCTTTTACCAGAATCCCGCATCCTCCGAACCGTGCTCAGATGACGGACGAGGATTCCGAGCGGCTGGAGAAGGCCAGCCTCCCAGGCAGATTGGCGATGCGCTGGCACCCGTTTTACAAGGGGAAGGTCGAGATGATCGGCAAGTGCCGCGTGAAGGATTTCTCGGATTTCGGCGTGTGGTACACGCCAGGCGTGGCAGAACCTTGCAGGGCCATTGCGGCGGAGCCGATTCTGGCATACGAGCACACGAACAGATGGAACTACATCGCAGTCGCGTCGAACGGAACCAGGGTCCTAGGCCTCGGAGACATCGGACCGCTGGCCGGATACCCGGTGATGGAGGGCAAGTGCCTCCTGTTCAAGTACTTGGGCGGCGTGGACGCGACCTCGCTGATGATAGACACCAAGGACCCTGAGAAGTTCATAGAGACTGTTAAACTGGTCTCGCCGACGTTTGGCGGAATCAACCTGGAGGACATAAGGACGCCTGACTGCTACCGCATCCTCGACAGGCTGAGGGCGGAGCTGGACATCCCGGTTTGGCACGACGACCAGCAGGGCACGGCGGCCATCACGCTGGCAGGGGTGATAAACGGCCTGAAGGTCGCGGGGAAGAAGCTGCCGGAGGCGCGAATCGCCCTCGTCGGAGCTGGCGCCGCCAACATCTGCCTCGCCAACACCCTGGTGAAGGCGGGAGCGGACCCCGGAAAAATCGTGGTCGTGGACAGCAAGGGCACACTCCACACGGGCAGGGAGGACGCGGAGCGGGATGGCGCGGCGAACCCCCGCAAGTGGGAGCTGGCGGTCAAGACGAACAGGGAGGGCGTCGTCGGGGGCATACCCGAGGCGCTCGCCGGCGCGGACGTGCTGGTCAGCGCGTCGAAGCCCGGTCCCGGCACAATCAGGAAGGAATGGCTCCGGGGCATGGCTGCGAATCCTGTAGTCTTCGCGGAGGCCAATCCAGTGCCAGAGATATGGCCGTGGGAGGCGAAAGAAGCTGGAGTGCGAATATTCGGCACGGGGCGGTCCGACTTCCCCAACCAGGTGAACAACAGCATCGGCTTTCCAGGCATCTTCCGCGGGACTCTCGACGTGCGCGCCAGCACGATAACGGACGAGATGCACATCGCGGCGGCGCACTCCATCGCGAAGACGGCGGAGGAGCACGGTATAAGCGAGGAATACCTCGTCCCGACGATGGAAGACATGAACGTGTTCGTCAACGAGGCGGTCGCGGTGGCGGAGACGGCGATGGCGCAGGGCGTCGCGAGGCTGAAGCGCACGAGGCAGGATTTGCGCGAGACGGCGGAGGCGCTGATAAAATCATCGAGGGCAAAGACTCAGCTCATGATGGCGCAGGGATTTATTCAAGAGCCGCCGGAGTGCTGAATCGATAGATAGCGGTTGGATGCTGGACCACCTCAAAAGTAGTGTACAGTGGTAGCCTCAATAATGTGCGATGTTTAAATTGATAATATGGATTAACAATATGTGTTTCGGGACTGGTTTTTTCAGTCCCGAAACCTTGGTTTTCATTACTTTACGGACGGTTTCTTCTCGTCGCTTCCGCTCTTTATTCTAATAGTTCCCATCAGCACCAGCACTACGAGCGTTATTATCACGGCGGCCAACAGGCCGAAAAAATACCAGCCCACTAGGAATGCAATCACCGACAGTAACGAGATTTTCGACCAATCCATGGATATTGATACCATTGTACATCACCTCCCTTTTATTGTTATTTTATTATCCTCAGAGAGGCCCGCCTACGGTGGGCAGGAATATCCCGACGAATATCGCGACAATCCAGACGACCGCCGCTGTTGCGATGGCCTTCAGCCAGCCCATGTTGTACATGCTTCCGAGCGCGAGCGTCCATACAAGGCCGCCTAGCACCGCGGCAAGAAGCCCGTTGCCTAAGAAGAAATACGCCAGGGCATAGACAACGGCTCCTACCAGAGCCGCAATCAGGGCGGTCCCGAAGCCTTCGCTTTCACCGAACATGGCCGTTATCGCATAGATGATTATGGCCGATATGACCAGCGCGATAAGGAAATACAATAGCGTCGATATTATTGTTTCAGACATTTTTTATCCTTCCTTGATACTCAATCTATTGCTAGCTATATATAACTTGTTATCAAAAATTTAAATTCATCAGCTTGATAAATATTATTTTAATAAATAAATATTTGAAAAATACGATAATGTTGAAATCAATACAGAGCTATGATGCGAGGAGCGAAACCCCCCGGGCAATCGAAACCTGGATTAATTCTATGGTAAGTTGCAACCCGATGTAAGTTCACGCCCGTTTGAAGTGCCTCATCCTCTTCGGTATCTCCAGGGAAATCTCCACGAGGCCCAAGCGCTTGCCGTCCTCGTACCACGGCGCCTGGTAGATTAGCTTCTTCACTCCGTCCTTTTCAATCGTGTACGCGTTCGTGCGACCGGATGCCATCATCGAGTCTATCTTCACGCGCGCCGCTGGAGGGTGGCATTGCCTCAAATCCTTACCGACTAGCTTCTTTCCCCCGTCCCTGACGAACGTCTTCTCCGAGCGCTTGTTCATCTCCAGGATTGTGCCGTCCTTAGCGCAGACGGTTATCGCTCCGGGGAATTCGTCTACCCACTGGTGCTGCTTGTAGGCTTTGGGATTCATTGGAACACCTGATAGAAAGGGGAAGGAGCGAAGAAGGCAAAAAGGAATCGGATGGTCGGCATTGCCCAATGCTAGAGCATCGTTTATGATGGCCCATCCAGATACGGACTAGCACTGCATGGCTGGTGAGCTAGTCCTCTCTGGATGGGAACCCATTCTCATAACTAATTCTAAAATGATTCGGATGGGCCCATCCAGATTCGAACTGGAGTCTCGAGCTCCCAAAGCTCGAAGTATGACCAAGCTAGCCCATGGGCCCTCGCCACGAGGATGGAGCGCTGGGATATATCTCTTTTCCGGTTCGGGGGAGCTATCAGCGGCGATATCCGGCCCTCATCCTTATATGAACGCGCAACCGGATGCAATCCAGCGTCAGGAACAAACTTTATGAGTTCAAATTGGTTGTGCATCCCGATGAAAAGGTTGAGCGTCGTCGCCGTGACCGCGGTCCTGCTGGCGGTTTCCATAGCCGGCACGGGTTGGGCGCTGAGCACCGAGCCCGAGAGGAACCCCGGCGATTCGGTCGCATTCGCCGTTCCTGTTTCAGAGCCCCTGGCGCCTGCCGCGGCTCCGCTGGCCGCGGGTTACACCCCGGCAAGCTTTCAGTTCGGCGTCGACGTCGAGACACATGGCATCTACGTCGGCTACGGCGGGGCGCTTCGGGTCAGGCTCAACAACAGCCGGAGCGACAGCGAGATGCATGTCGTCAAGGAGCGAATCGTTTGGCTCGGGGGGATTGTCGAGAAGGATGTGAGCGTCGAGGTCGGGGCGAGGGCGGTGAGCGACCTCGGGCTGGTGTGGCTTCCCGGGCCGAACTTCGAGGGGGACCAGTCATACAAGGTCTCCCTGGAAATCCTCGTGAAGCAGGGCTCGTCGTGGAAGCGCCTGGGCGACGCGGGCGATCAGTGGACGGACTTCCAGCCGGGGTCTCTGCCGGTCATCGTGGATGGAACCGCCTCCGAATACGAGCGGGGCACCAATTGCTACGCATATTACGACAGGGCGAACGCCCTCATAGAGGACAGGGCGCAGACGGTGGCGGCGGCGCTCGCGGAGGCAACGTCCGGCATGCCTGGCGACCTCACGTACGAGAGGCTGTGCGGGGTCTATGACTGGGTCTCCCATAACATCGCCTACGTCTCGGAACCGGAGGGCGAGGACGACTGGCAGACGCCCGAAGAGACGCTGGCGTCGGGCGGCGGGGACTGCGAGGATTTCACGCTCCTGATATCCGACATGGTTCTGGAGATGGGCGGGACCCCGAGGATGTACCTCATCGACGAGCACGCATTCGCAGCAATCTGGGTGGGCGAGAGCACGGCCGCCGCTGAAGATGCCATCAACGGTTACTACGGCGCGGAGTTGAAGCTCGCTTTCATAGAGGACGGCGGAGGGTTCTGGGTCGTGGCCGACCCTCTCGGCTCCCTGCACCTTGGCGGGCTAGCCGTCCGGTCCGAGCCCACGTCCTCAACTGTCTGGGACTTCACTGACACGGCTGTCCTCTACGGAATAGACATGACGAGGGCGCCGGGCAGCGTCCGGATTTGGGAGCAGGACAGGCTCTGGGGCATATTCCAGATTGTATGCGACGTGCTCTTCCTGGCGGCTATCCTGATGGCAGTGGGCGTGGCTCCGAGGCCCGTGTGCGCCAGATGCGGAAGGAAGTTCTCCGGGGAGATTATGGAGTGCAAGGCATGCGGAGCCCTGCATCATCCACACTGTGCGAGCCAGGGATTTTGCGCGAACTGCGGCGCATCATTTAGCGCGCCCCAACCATTGCAGCCAAGCTCGCCCCCTCCGCCAACGCTGCCCCCTCGGGCACCACTATAGTGTCAATGAGCCGCCTGAGGATTTTCAATGCCCGGCCAGCATGGCCTCGAGGTCCTTCCCCGGCTCTCCGATGAGCATGAGGTTGTAGTTATCCTGCAGGACTTTGAGGACTTTTGGTGTGACGAACGCCGGCGGCGAAGGACCCAGCCTGATGTTCTTGACGCCCAGGTGAAGCAGGGTGAGCAGTATCGCCACCGCCTTCTGTTCGTACCACGAGAGCACGATAGAAAGCGGGAGTTCGTTCACGCTGCACTTGAACGCTTCCGCGAGCGCCTGCGCGATGAGTATCCCGCTGTAGCTGTTGTTGCACTGGCCAAGGTCGAGGAGGCGCGGGATGCCGTCTATGTCCCCGAAATCCCTGTCGTTGAAGCGGTACTTTCCGCACGCGACTGTGAGGATTAAGCAGTCCCTCGGAACGATCTCGGCCAGGCGCGTGTAATAGTCGCGCCCCGGCTTTGCGCCGTCGCATCCGCCGATGAGGAAGAACCTCCGTATCTTCCCGGCTTTGACTGCATCGACAATCTTCGGCGCGAGGGCGAGGACGGGCGAGTGGTGGAAGCCGGTCATGAGCGGCTTGCCAGATTTCTCGGGTAGAGCGCCGATTTTCTTCGCGTGCTCAATAACCGCGCTGTAGTCGGCCCTTTCGACGTGCTTGCAGCCGGCGACCGCTACGATGCTGGTAGTGTATAGCTTATCCCTGTACGAGTCCAGCGGGGGCATCACGCAGTTCGTCGTCATGAGTATCGGCCCTCCGAATTCAGGGAAATCGGTCCGCTGCTTCTGCCAGGCAGTGCCCCAGTTGCCGGCGAGATGCTTGTATTTCCTCAGCTCGGGGTAGGCGTGCGCAGGCAGCAGCTCGCCGTGGGTGTAGACCATGATTCCGGTCCCCTCGGTCTGCTTCAGCAGGGCTTCAAGGTCAAGGAAGTCGTGGCCGGAGACCAAAATCCCGGGAGCGGCCTTCCTCCCGGTCTGGACCCGGGATGGGCTGGGAGTCCCGAACCTATTCAGGGTCGCCTCGTCCAGCAGCTTCATGATGCGCAGGTTCGTCTCCCCGGCCTTGAGGACCAATTTCACATGGTCGTTCAGGTCGAAATCCACGTTGGTCAGGGTCTTGAACAGGGCCTCGTGCATGAACGCGTCCACGGCCTCGTCGTGCACGCCATATTCTCTGGCGTGGTAGGCATACGCTGCGATGCCCTTCAGACCGTATGTCAGAGTCAATTGCAGGCTCTGTATGTCCTCGTCCTTTCCGCACACACCCTTGACCGTGCATGCCTCTCCCTTCGCCGTCTGCTCGCACTGGTTACAGAACATATTTTTCCCCTCCTTTAATGCTGTTGCGGTCTGTCAGAGTCTGGGCCACGCCAGCGTAGCAGTCGTCGCACAGGAACCTCGGAGCCTTCCGCTCCCTCTTGCGCTCCATTCCGAGCATAGCCATGCCGGCGGTGTCCATCAACACCATCTCGGTGAACGTCACCTCCGCAATCCGCACGTGGTCCTGGCACAGGCCCATCCCGCACACGACGCATATCCCGACTGCCTGTGATTCCTTCCCCTTTTTGGCGCATTTGTAGCAGAGCATACCTTTGTCCCCGTGATAAACAGGCGCCTATTTGTTATAAATGCAATCCCTACAAAATTAAACGATTGTGAACGTTATGGCATCCCACTCTGCTGGCGTGCAGAGCCAGTGACCAAGCGACCATTGCAACTCACCCATCAACCTTCGCGACCCAGACCTTCTAGCATCTTCTCGCACCGTTCGGCGTCCTTCCGGATGTTGGACTTCCTGAACGCCTGCAGCGCCAGCATAAGGTGCTCACGCGCAGATTCCCGTCTTCCCTCCTTCGCCAGGAGTTCGGCATACTGCGTGCGCACGATTGCCCCGTCGATGACGAAACCCGCCCCCTCCAGCCTATTGATGGATGATTCGTATTTGACGAAACAGCCATCTTTGTCGCCAGTTCCGAGAAGGACATCCCCCTCCAGCTTATCCACCATGCCGATGAACTTCTTCAGGTCGAGTTCCTCCGCGACCCTCTTCGCGCGCTCAATGTTCACACTTGCGTCTTCCAGCCTTCCCGTGGCCAGGTTCAGCTCCGCCAGGCCGCAGTTCGCGCTGGCCTCGCCGGGCCTGTCTCCGTCCGCCGACGCGATCTCGAGTGCGTGCGTGTAGGCATCTAAGGCGCCCTCCGCATCGCCGAGATTCGTCTTGCATTTGGCTATATTTGTGTACAGGCGCGCTGACTCGACTCCCAACCTTTCCGAGAGTTCTAACGCCCGCGAGAAATGCGCCATCGCGTTGTCGAAATCGGCTGTGTCCTGCAGGAGTGCGCCGATGTTGGTGTTGGCGAAGAGCGCGCCCATCAGGTCTCCAATCCCCTCGCGGATGGCGAGCGCCCTCTTGTAGTAGTCGAGCGCAGCGCCGTAATCACCGAGGTCTGCGTGAGCGTTCCCGATGTTGTTCAGGGAAGCCGCGATGACATCCTTGTTGCCGGATTTCTCTCGGGCCAACAACGCCTTCGAGTAATTCTCCAATGCCCGGGAGTTCTCTCCCCTGTCCGCGAGCACGTTGCCTATGAGGTTGAACGCGAACCCAGTCTCCTCGTAGGCGTTTCCCTGCTTCTCAAGAAGGGAAAGGCAGTCGTTGGCGCACGTCAATGCCGTGTCGAACTCACCAAGGCGCCAGTGAACAACCCCCTTTCCGACGGTCAGCTTGCTGAGCTCCGGGGAATCGGTAGCTTCGACTAGTTTGATTCCGGTTTCGAAGGATTCAATCGCGGCCTTCGGGTTCCCCGCCTTTTCTAGGGTATACCCGATTTTCCTGTGCAACCTGGCAGACCCTTCGGGCTCTTGGTTGGCCGACCTAGCAGACTCGTACTTCCCCACAGCTTCGACGAATCTGCTCACGAGCCTGAGCATGTCGCCGGTCCTCTCGCGTATTGCCGGAAGCCTCTCAGCATCGAGCAGGTTGCCGCTTTTGGCCGATGAGATGAGCGATTCGACGAATTCGAAATATTCAATCGCCGACGCCGGTGCGTAGACCAAGGCGGATTTCTCCCCGGCCAAGAGGTTGTAGTTCAGAGCCTTGCCGTGCTCGCGGCTCCTTCTAAAATGGTACGCTAGTTCGTGGAGGCGCGCTTCTTGCAGTCCGAGCCCTTCGATTGTCTCCCCTATTCGCCTGTGCCTGGCCGCCCTCCATCGCTCCCCCGTTTCGCCGTATATTATCTCCCTAACCTTCGGCATGGAGAACCTGTATGCTCCGTCGTCCCGTATGACGAGATGTCTCCCTTCGAGGCGCTCCAAGGCGCTCTCGAACGATTTTCCTGGCAGGTCCTTTTCCGAGACCGCGCGCGATAGAATGTCGAAGTCAATATCCCCTGGCATCGCCGCCATCAGTTCTATAACTTCGAGTTCGAGGTCGTGGAGGGAGTCGATTTTGGAGTGCAGAAGCGCGGACATCTGCGCCCCCACGCCGCTGGAGATTTGATAGTCCAACTCCGCAACATCCCCCACGCCCTTCGACACGATCAGGTCGGCGTATTCGCGAAGCAGCGCAGGGTTTCCGCCCGTCCTCTTGACGATTTCGAGCACGAGCTCTTCACGGAGCCCGTCCCCGCATGTTGAGCGGACGAATGCTGCGGCAGAAGGCTCGTTTAAATCTGCGAGGTGGATGATTTCGCCGTGCTTGTCAGCCAGAGTCATCAGGGCAGAGATGTGCTCAACCCCCTCCATCGGCTGCAGGGCTGCGATTACGAGCAGCTTCCTCTTTTTGTTGGTCCTCACAAGATGTTCCAGGAGTTGAAGCGAATTGCCGTCTATGGAGTGTGCGTCGTCGATGAAGAGCAAGGTTGGGGATTCCGATGCCAGCCTGTCGAACAGTAGCGAGTTCCTCTCGCCTATCCTGACCATCTGCTTCTTTATGTCGACATCGTCTCTCCTGGTTTCGAGGATGTACATCTTCTCCAGGAGTCCTTTCGCGAGGGCGGCGATGGGTGCAGCGGCCCTCATGTCCCCAGACCAGTTCCGCACGGTGTCGCCGTGCGCTGATTCCATCTCGGAGACGCACCTCCCGAGGTCCCTCCTCATCTGGGGGCTATCGGTTCCGGACAGGACTCCCACGCAGAAGCAGTCACTCCCGTGCTCGATGAGTATCTTGCTGGTCCTATACTCCAGTTTGCCCAGGCCGCCCTCCTCGATGCCGCCGTCCCCGATGGCCGCCCTGCCCAGGGAATCCCCCACAAAATTCTGCACTGCGGATATCATGCCGCCGACGATGTCCTCGTCCATCGGAGTGTCGACCCTGGCAGCGTGCGCCAGCACGAGCCCCGCTTTGTTGATGATGAAAATCCTCTCGAACGAGGCCTTCTCTTCCCAAGGCAGTTCGACTATTCCCACGTTCCTGAAAGACTGGACGAAGACGCCGTATGGCGGAGCCCCTTCGTAGCAATTGGCGGACAAGGTCTTCCAGTTGCCCGGCGGCAGCGCTTTCGCAAACTCCGACGCCAGGGTGCTCTTCCCTGTCCCCTCGTCGCCGGCGATCAAGATGAATCTTCCCGAACCAGAGAGCACTTCGCCGAGCCTCGCATTGAGCCTGCCGAGTTCGTCCACTCTTTCCAACCGAGGAACCATTTTCCTTTCCCGCCCACAATGCGGAGCGGTATCAGCACCCGCACCCGCATTGGTAATGCGCCTTCGGATATATCGCTTTGTTCATCCCTTCGCGTCGAATGCAGATTTCGATGGGCTGGCACGACCTGCCAGTCAAACGGGTTTTTTCTTCCTGTCTCGCCAGTAATCGCAAATCAAGTATACGATTACGGACGCCAATATGCAGTACCCAATCGTCTCGACGACCGTCCGTCCGTAGGAATCCAGTATCGCCCCGCCAGCGTAGTAGCTCGCGCCGGCGATGGCGAAGCAGCCGATGAGCGAACCCGCGGTCACGGCTGCGAATACGACCCTTCCTCGAATCCCGGCCATCCTCCCAATCAGGGTGGACATGATTCCTCCGCTGCCCTGGACCGAGAGGCTCACGAACCCCGTCAAGCCCATGAATGCCAGCTTCTCCCCCTCGCGGCGCTTGCGGAGCCTGGCCGCTCCCTTCTCCTCCAGCTTGCGAAGCCACTTGCCAATGACGGGAATCATCTGGAGGAGGTCGAAGTTGTTCACAAGGAACATTGAGCACGTGATGTCAATGAACGCGACCGAGAAGGCCACGAGAGCTATGTCCAAGAACGGGCTGGTTTCTCCGTGCATCTCGCGGAGGCCGGGCATGTCCACGCTCCAGCCTATCCAAGAAGCGACGGTGTTCAACCCCACGAGCAGAGCCCCCGGGATGAGCAGGTACTTGCCGATGGGGGTGATGAAGTAGAGCACCATCAGCGCCCCCGCGAGCATGAAAGCCTCCCATTCCAGGAATTCGTATAGTGCGATGCAGTAGAGTGCGACTATCGCGACTGGAAGGAAGAACAATCCGAGGCGCTTCGCGACATATCTCCAATCAGGCATCTTCACCCTTCTCTGCGTGTGCGGCCTCGGCCAGATGCCCCATGAGCGCGGAAAAGGCCCTTCCCCTGTGGGAGATGCGGTTCTTGATGGAATGGTCCATCTCGGCGAAGGTCATGGAAGTTCCATTCGGTACGAAGACTGGGTCGAAGCCGAAACCGCTTTCACCACGCGGAGCCTCTGAAATGGAGCCCTCGGTTACACCGGTGAAGATGTGCCTCTTGCCGTCAATCACCAGGCCGGCGCAGCATTCGAAGCGCGCGCTCCTGTCCTCGGCGCCTTCGAGCAGCTTGAGGATTCCCTGCCAACCCAGCGTCTTGTAAGCGTGGGCCGAGTAAACGCCCGGGAAGCCTTTCAGCGCCTCCACGAAGAGACCGGAATCGTCGATAATGAACGGCTCCTCGACCCTGCTCGACATCCATTCGAGGCCGTAGTTCACGACGGCCTCCAGGGTCTCGACCTGCAGCTCCGGGTACGTGGTGTTGATTCTTTCAACCTTGTAACCCAGCGGCTCCAGCATGGCCCTGACCTCAGACGCCTTTCCCTCGTTCGACGTGACGAACCTAATGTTCATGGTATCTGCCCCTTTTCTCAACCTGGCCGACGACTTTCTCAATCTCCCGCGCCCCCGGGAACTCCGCCCTGTATCCCTCGAGCACGCTCTCGAAGCAATCCATGTGCGCCGAGTGCGCCGACTGGAAAGCCTCCTTCAGCAGGTGGAGGTCGACCGCCTTCTTCTCCGCCTCGGGGGTGAGCTCCCCCATGCTGAAGTCTATCATGTAAAGCCCGTCCGCGACTATGACGTTGGACGTTGTGAAATCCCCATGGATAATGTCCGCCTTGTGGAGTTTTCCGGCGCAGCGGCCCAGCTCGCGGCACAGGCGCTTCCTCTCGGCTGGCTTCGCCGCGTCGATGGCCTCCTTGGCCTGCGGCCCTTCTATGAACTGCATGATGATTTTGTGGTTGGCCACGTCCGCGTCGTAGATGACCGGGACGAGGACGCCCGCCTTCCTGGCGGAGGCCACGAGCCTGACCTCGGCCCTCATGCGCTGCCTCCTGATGCGCTCGTCCAGCTCCGCGAGGCGGTAGCCCTTTGGGACGCGATGCTTGACAACCGCCTTCCTGCCCTTCCAATCAGCCAGGCACAGCTCCGCCTCCGCCCCGCGCCTGTAGATTTCCATCAATCGCGCCCCTTGAACATGCCCCGGACAACGTCGCCCCTCGACAGGATGCCGACCAATCCCTCATCGCCAACGACCGGAAGCCTGTTCACGTTGTGGCCGTTCATGAGGTTGACGGCCACAGAGAGGTCGTCGCCCGGCTTCACGGTGAGCACCTTCTGGTGCATGACATCCTGGACCTTCATGTCTGCCACTTCGTGCATCGCTTTCGAAATCTCAGTCTGCATGTCCTCCTCGACGAAGGAGACGCTCACCATTGATAGAGAGGGATAGACCATCTTCAGGACCTTCGTGCGCTTCTTCACGGCCCCCACGATGTCAGACTCGCTTAGTATCCCGACGAGCTTCCCGCTGTCGTCCACGACTGGCACCCCCGAAATGCCAGCGTCCGCCATCCGGCGGGCGGCGTCCTTGACGCTCTCCTTCGGGCTCGCCTTGATTACCTTGACGTTCATCAAATCGCCGACTTTCATTTCTTTTCCTCCTTTCGCAGGTCTATGACGCGCTTCGCTTTGCCCTCGGAGCGCGGGAGCGATTCGGGCGGGAGAAGCTCCACCTTCGCCCTCACAGTTAGCAAGGCCTGCAGCTCCTTCTCCACGTCGGCCTTCAGCCTCGCCATCTGCGCCTTGTCCTGGTGCTTGAAGTTCGGGGAGACCTCCGCTTTGACACTCAAGTGGTCAAGGAGGTCGCGCTCGACAATTATCTGGTACTGGTCCCCCATCTCCGGCATGTTCATGAGCACGTGCTCGACCTGGCTCGGGAAGACGTTGACGCCGCCTATGATGAGCATGTCGTCGCTCCTGCCCTTGATGCGCATAATCCTCGGATGCCAGCGCCCGCACTCGCACTCCTCGTATTCCAGGGTGGCCAGGTCGCGCGTCCGGTATCGTATCAGGGGCATCGCCTCCCTCGTGAGCATCGTTATGACCAGCTCGCCTTTCTGTCCCGGCGGGAGTGGCTGCAGGGTCTCCGTGTCCACTATCTCGGGAAGGAACTCGTCCCCCCAGATGTGCAGGCCTTTCTGGTGCTCGCATTCGACTGCGACGCCTGGTCCGTACAGCTCGCTCATGCCGTAGCAGTCGTGCGCCCGCAGCCCGAACGTTTCCTGGATGCGCTTCCTCGCCTCCTCGGACCACGGCTCGGCCCCAAAGAGCCCGACGCGCAGGCGCAGGTCCTTCTTCGGGTCCATCCCTTCCTTGATGGCCTCCTCGCCGATGTACATGGCGTATGATGGGGTGCAGGCGAGCGCGGTGGTCTTCATGTCCTTCATGAGCATGAGCTGGCGCTTCGTGTTTCCCGCCGCCGCAGGAATGACGACCGCGCCGATGCGCTCCGCGCCGTAGTGGAATCCCAAGCCGCCTGTGAACAGCCCGTAACCGTAGGCGTTCTGGACTATGTCCTTGGGCGTGACGTTCGCTGCAGCGTACGTCCGCGCCATCATCCGTATCCAGGTCTCCAAATCGTTGCGCGTGTAAGTTACGACCGTGGGCTTTCCCGTCGTGCCGGACGAGGCGTGGAGGCGCACGACCTTCTCCAACTGCACCGCGAGGATGCCGTACGGGTAGTGGTCCCTCAGGTCGGTTTTGACTGTGAAAGGCAGCTTGGCCACGTCTTCGAGCGAACGGATGGAGTCCGCGCTGACGCCCTTCTCCTTGAACCGCTTCCCGTACATCGGGACGTTGTCCGCAGCGTACCGCGCCATCTTCTTAATGCGCTCGAGCTGAAGTTTCTGCAAAGCTTCCGGTCTCATTGTCTCAAGTTCTGGCTCGTACAATCGAATCCCTCGCGCATCGGGGATTGTGGAGGGGGGTGAAATAGGTTTCGGGAGAGACCTGACTGCGAATGCAAAAATCTATTTTTTATTGATGCGGTTCTTCTCTTTCGGCATGCCCGGCATCTCGTTTTGTCCGTCTAGCATGAACTTCACTGATTCGTTCATGTTGACGATTGCCGCTTCCATGCGCTCCAGGCGGCAGTTCAGGCAGTTGCAGCCTTCCATGGGTCGCTCGTTCTTGTCGGATTTCATCGGATACCGTCATCTGGATGGCGGATTTGCCATTTATACCTATTCTTCAAATTATCCTATATGGTAGCGTGGTCGTCGGAGACCTCTTTCATGCCCGCTTGGGTTTGTATCTGTCCCTCTGGTCGAAAATTGCGAACGAGGCATATCCGGCATGAATCCTTGCGGAATGCTTCACTTCTTTATCGATGAAGAACCGGTCCCCCTTTCCGTAGGAGTTCTTCCTGCCCTCGACTGTCACCTCGGCGCGGCCTTCCAGGACGATTTCCCACTGGCTCGCGTGCGAATGCTCGGGGACGTCCGTATCCTTGTCGAATTCCATGAAGACGATTTGGTGTGTCTCCGCTTGGGATATGAACACCCTCGCCCCATCGAACGGGATGTCAGCTTCAGGCAGGGCTTTCACAATTTCAGGGTATATGGATGGCATGGCGCATCACCTGCCAAAAGATGGCGCTTAGACTGAAATACCTTTCGCTCGCCCCCCGGATGGCCGCCCCCGGTTCTGCCGCTCTATCGAGTGCGCACCTTTTTACACAACCGCCCCTTCCCAACTAGCATGGAAATTGAATTCCTCGGTGGCGCCAGCAAGGTCGGCAGCCTCGGCATGCTGATGAAGACCGGCGGCACGAAGCTCCTCATAGACTACGGCATAACGCCCACCGACCCGCCAGGGTATCCGGTGCGCACGACCGCTGTGGACGCGGTCCTGCTCACGCACGCCCACGTCGACCATTCGGGTATGATCCCCTGGTACGCGGGGAAATACGACAGCCCGATTCACGCCTCCCCTCCGACGATAGACGTTGGCCTGATGCTTATGGAAGACACAATCAAGGTCACCCAGGCGGAAGGATATCCCCTGCCGTACGAGCGTGGCGACGTCCGCGCGGCCCAGCGCAACTTCGACGAGACGGATGTGGGGGAAACGTTCCATGTCGGCGACGTAGAAATCGAGACATTTTCCGCCGGCCACATCCCTGGGGCGATGATGTACATGGTCAAGTCCCACGACTCAGTTTTGTTCACGGGGGACATCAACACCATCGACACGCGCCTGGTCGGGCGCTGCGACATGCCCCAGTGCGACACGCTGATACTGGAGAGCACCTACGCCGGCCGGCACCACCCCGACCGTCTGAAGACGGAATACGCTTTCCAGCGCAAGGTGGACGAGGTAGTCGCCAGGGGCGGAGTCGCCGTCGTTCCAGCGTTCGCCGTCGGGCGCACGCAGGAGGCTGCGATGGTGCTCGCGCAGAGCAGGCACCTCATCTGGCTCGACGGGATGGGCAAGCGCGTTAACGAGGCCTACCTCGACCACCCGAAGTACCTGGCATCAGCGAAGAAGCTTCGCAGGGCCATGAACGTGTGCCAGGCTGTAAGGAACACCGGGGCGCGAAGCCAGGCAGCGCATGGGGACGTGATAATCACGACCAGCGGCATGCTGGACGGCGGGCCGGCGCTTAGCTACATAGACAAGCTGAGGCACGACCCGAAGAACGCAATCCTTCTCACTGGCTATCAGGTCGAAGGGACCAACGGCCGAAGGCTCATGGACACGGGCAAGATGGTCTTCGACGGCGAAGAGAAGGAAATCAACTGCGAGGTCTCTTTCTTCGACTTCTCGGCCCATGCGGACCACAAGCAGCTCCTGCGCTTCGTGGACAAGTGCGAGCCCACGAAGGTTGTATTGATGCACGGGGACCAGCGCGAGGCGCTGGCAAAGGACTTGGAAGGGTACAACGTGGAGATGCCGAACGAGGGAGAGAAGATAGAAATCTGAACGCTACCGATAGTTTCCCATTTCGGTAAATTATAAGTATTGAACGGCCAATTGCCATCAGGGATTTCGATTGAAATGTGGACGAGAGAAGTCCGGTTGTTCAAAAGGAGCCTGGTATCGTGTTTGATTGGCTCATCAACATCCCCGGGCCGACATTCCTGGTGTACCTCCTCATTTTTATAATATCCTTAACTGTGGTAGGCGGTTATTTATGTTACTTTGACCCAACTGGCAAATTGGACGAGCCTGGGATTACTGAGCTTGAAAAATACCATATAGCGGCATTGCGCGGAGGAGTCAAGGAAGTAATTGTCACGGCTGCATTCAGTCTCTGGCATAAGGGGCTTATCAATCTGGACAAAGATGAAATCGAACGTAACGAAAAAAATGTTCCCATACTAGATCCCATCGAAAAAGAGGTATATGATGAGCTCTCAACCCCGAAAACAGCGTCCTCATTGGTGTACAGCATCGGCTTAGGAGTTAGGTTGGAAGAATACATGGAATCCATCAACAAGAACCTGGAAAGGCTGCATTTAAAACCTGGTAAAAGTGCTGCATCTAGAGACTGGCTGATACTCTTTTCTATTCTCACGCCAATCCTCGTCATCGGTGGATTAAAGTTGTATTTTGGGATTGTGCGAGAGAAACCTGTCATGTTTTTAATAATTCTTCTGTGCATGTCCGCCATACTCATCGTGGTTTTGTTAAATCCATTGAAGTTCCAAACAACACTGGGAAGGCGTTATCTGAATTCGTTGAAAGATCACTACAATTGCATCAAAGATCGCGCTCCAACGGATATTCTCAGATACAATATGGACCCGGCTATCGGAATGGCAGTATTCGGCGTGACTGGGCTATATCTTGTAGCGTCTTTGAACACATTCACAAGCAAGTTCACGCCGCAGACGTCAAGCGGGGGATTCGGCTGCGGGGGCGCTGGTTGTGGCGGCGGTGGATGCGGCGGAGGTTGCGGGGGGTGCGGCGGATGAAGAAAAACCGAACTGGTTGCAATAATCCGCGCGAGTCACCGTTGATATTCCAATGGCATATCACCGACAAGTGCAACCTCAATTGCCGTCATTGCTACCAAGATAATGGGCCTGTGCCAGATCCGGAATTCCCGATGTTGGAGAGGACATTCAGACAATATCTGGATTTGCTGGATAAAATCAAAGAAACGGGACGCTGGAAGCCGCGGGGGCACATCAACATAACCGGTGGAGAACCATTGCTCCGAGATGATTTGTTCAAGCTATTGAACTTGATATCGGAAGCCGACCGACGTGTATCCGTAGGGATACTCACGAATGGAACACTGGTCGACGATAAAATGGCTAAAAATATCGGCGACACGGGCGTCAAATTCGTCCAGGTTAGCATGGAAGGGGGGCGGAAAACCCACGATTGCGTCAGGGGGCAAGGCAATTTCAATCTCGTAATCGAGGGAATAGAACGCCTGCAAGGTGCCGGTATTTCAACCTACGTTTCGTTCACCGCCCACCGTCTGAATTACATGGAATTTGGTGACGTAGCGGGGACATGTCGTAAATTGGGCGTGGATTGTCTTTGGGCCGACCGTCTTATACCTTGCGGACGGGGCAGGGAATTGGCGAACAGCACTCTTTCGCCTGCACAGACGAGGACATTTTTCCAGAACATGAAGCGCGCAAGGTACAATTTGTCGCGTGGATGGGGCAAGAAAAAAACCGAGATACGTATGAAGCGCTCCCTTCAATTCCTCATCGGCGGTGGAATGCCGTACCGATGCTCCGCAGGAGACCGCCTGATAACTGTGATGCCTGATGGAACGATGTATCCATGCCGGAGGATGCCCATTTCCGTCGGAAATGTAGCCGTTGAGTCCATATCAGACACATACTACAACAATGAATTCATGCAGGCGTTGCGCGATCCGGCCAGGGTGCCGGACGGTTGTGAGAATTGCCTTCACGCGAGCGCATGCCACGGAGGCTCCAGATGTCTGGCTAACGTCGTAAACGGTTCGCCGTTTACAAGGGACCCGGGATGCTGGGATGCTCATTTTAACAGCTTGGAAAGTCCTGTCTTTGATGTTGGGGACGTGAGGTGTGAAGTATGGTAGACAATTTGCCGTTATCGAGCACGAATGTGGGACCGGAAAGCGTAAGAGCACTGGAACACTTTGTAGCAGATGTGTTGAAGGAGTTCCAAACTGACATATCATCCATCATTTTGTACGGCAGCGGTGCGCGTGCTGATTTCAGGGAGGGGAAAAGTGACCTCAACCTCCTTGTCGTATTTTCTAGTCTGGACATGGCGCGAATGAGCCGGTTCATACCTCTGCATGACAAATATCTTCGAAATCGAATTGTACCACTGGCATTGACGAAGAAGGATCTCGTTGACACGGCCCATGTGTTTCCACTCAAGTTTCTATCGTTTAAAGAGGCAAATGTCGTCCTATCTGGCATCGATGTGTTGAAAGAGATAGATGTGGACAATTCGCATGTCAGGTTTAGGTGCAAGCAGGAACTTCAAAACCTGTTGATGAGGTTGAGATACCACTACATATCCAACCAAGGGCGGGGGCTGACGAACATGATGTCTCGCACATCGACAAATTTCATCGAATCCCTTCGTGTCGTGATATTGTTGGAAACGGGCAACAAACCCGACAGAGTCGGGATAGTCGAGGCTGCCAGTTCAATCGGTATCGATGGAGGGGCTTTGAAGAAAGTGCTCGACATTAAGGGAAGGGATGTTGCCTTGCCAAACACAGAGTCCAGAGTGATTTTCGAGAGATATCTCCGAATTGTGGAGCAATTGTTAGCAAAGGTGGACAACCTTAAAGAATGAATATAGCAAGAATATTTTTGTAAATAAATTGAAATCTGAAAAGGTTTTTGGAATTTCAGCTTACTTTATTCCCCTGTCGTGCGCACCCACGCTCGGCCTGGCCTTCTCCGCGCCCTTGCCCTTTCTGCGGAGGCCGCGGCCCTTCTTTCCGGCGCTGGTCAGTCCGCGGTTCGCGCGTCCGCTCTGCTCATTGCCGCATATCCAGTTTATCTTCGGGTCCGCCCGTATGACCGGGTGGTCCGGGTCCACCAAGATGACCTCGAAGTACATGTTCTTCCCGTCCTGGGCGAGCCAGTAAGAGTTGAGAACCTCGAGGTTCGGGTACCTGCGGCCGACGCGCTCCTCGGCGATGCGCTTGAGGCTCTTGCCCGAAGTGATCTTGTTCAGGCCGCGGCGCTTCGGCTTGCGCCCGCCGATATGCTGGCGCTTCCTCAAAGGCCCGCGCCTGACCCGGCCCCTCACCACAACGTATCCCTGTTTGGCCTTGTAGCCGAGGGAGCGCGCCCTGTCCAGGCGGGTCGGGTGCTCGATGCGCACGAACGCCGGCTCGCGGCGCCACGCAATCATCCTGTGCCAGTTCAGGTCCTTCACGAACGAGTTGGCGGGGACCTTCCAGGCGTCCTTTATGTGAGAATACATGCTCTTCGCCGGCACGCCAGTGTGGAGCACAGTTGGCGGGGCCATGACGATTTCCTCTTCTGCCGGCGCTTCCTTCTTCTTCGGTCTGGCCTTCTTGGCCTTGTCTTCTGCCATGTCAGTTCACCTCTGCGACTCTTGCCGCGTTTCCGGGTTCGCCCGAAGGCACATTCCCGCTAGCCCAACGTATGTCGGGCCGAGTGCGGGACTCATCCCGCGACTTGAACCACCCCAGGCCGAGGGGATATAAAAGCTTAGAGGTTTAACAATCCATAGATGATGAATGGGAGTGCAATTGCAAGGATGGCTCCGTAGTAGTTCACCTGCTTGGAGTAGTCCACCTCTTTCCAGTACTCTTCGTCGATGTATATCACGGTCGTGACGAACAGCGAGGCGGCCAAGAACCCATAGGTCGCAATCATGATTTTGTCTATCGTCATCAGCATCGGCATCGGTGGCAGCGACGATGTCTGGCTGATGTGGAACATCACGGCGGAGATGAGCATCGACGTGCCGAAGCCGATTCGGTTGGCTATCTTATCCGGCCTGAACGCGAACGAGAGGCCTGAGACTATGCAGAAGATTATCGGCGGGAGGAGGGTCTTGATGGCTGTCGTGGTCACGGCCCTGCCGATGCTGATGGAAAATGTGGTGCGCGAGTATGTCTCCCCCCAGTTCTCGTAAACCTTGTCGCTGACGGAGATTGCGACATCGTTCATCTGCCAGCCGGGGATGTTCAGAGATTCGTCTATCGTCGTGCCATCGGTGTCGGCGACGTACACGAGGTCGTCGACCGTGAGCTTGGAGTCTTCTATCTGGATGACTATCTCGAACTCGTTGAACGGGTAGGTCTTGAACTGCGGTTCGTTGTAGAGCGACGCTTGGATGCGATACCAGACCTCGCGCACGCCGTCACTCGTCACGTCCGAGAGCTTCTGCGTCGAGCTCGCGCGCCCGTTCATGAACTCGTACGATAGCGCGGAGAAGTTCGCATCGCTCGCGTCCCATGCGAGCCACATGTAGAAGTCTATGGTGTACGTGCCTTTGTTGGCGTCGAAGTTGCCGAAGCCGACGACGTAAATTCCGACGGTCACCTGAGTGGCGCCGGCGGCCTGGCGCGTGGTCGGGGGCGCTGGTGCGGCCGCGTCCACGGAGCCGAGCGGCACCAGCGACAGGGCCAGGAGCCCGACGAGCGCGAGCGCCGCCATCCTGTAAATCCTCACAGACATTTCGATACCTCTGGGCAGGGCTATGCGGAAGGGATAGAAAAGGGTTTAGCCTCACATCCTGTAAACGCCGCTCTTCGTTTCCGGGAACGGCGCGTTGAGCGAGGCGGATATGCCGAGTGCGAGCACCATGCGCGTCTGCGCCGGGTCTATGATGCCGTCGTCCCAGATTCGCGCCGACGAATAGTAAGGCCCGCCCTCCTTGTCGTACTTCTGCAGGATTGGGTCGGTCAGCTCCCTCTCCTCGTCGGCCGTCAGCTCCCTACCTTTGCGCCACATCTGGTCTTTCTTGACAGTCAGCAGAACGCCCGCGGCCTGCTTCCCGCCCATGACTGAGATACGAGCATTGGGCCACATCCAGAGCTGCCTCGGTCCGTATGCCCGCCCGCACATGCCGTAGTTGCCAGCGCCGAAGGAGCCGCCGATTATGACAGTGAACTTCGGAACGGCAGCGTTCGACACCGCGGAGACCATCTTCGCCCCGTCTTTTGCAATCCCACCGGCCTCGTACTTGCGCCCAATCATGAAGCCGGTGATGTTCTGCAGGAACACCAGTGGAATCTTCCGCTGGCAGCAGAGTTCTATGAAGTGCGTGCCCTTGAGCGCGCTCTCCGAAAACAGCACGCCGTTGTTCGCCAGAATGCCGACCGGGTAGCCCATGATGTGGGCGAAGCCGGTGACCAGCGTCGTGCCGTACAGCTCCTTGAACTCGTGGAAGCGCGAGCCGTCGACGACGCGCGCGATTATCTCCCGGACCTCGAAAGGCTGGTGCGAATCCGCCGGGACGATGCCGTAGATGTCCTCTATGGGGTAAAGCGGCTCGTCTGGCTGCCCGCATTGGATGAACGTCTTTGGTTGGCGGTTCAGATTCTCCATTATGTTCCGCGCGGTGCGGAGCGACTCCTCGTCCCCCGTCGCGTAGTGGTCTGATACGCCGCTCTCGCGGCAGTGGACGTCCGCCCCACCCAAGTCCTCGGCCGTGACCTCCTCTCCGGTCGCAGCCTTTACCAGCGGCGGGCCTCCCAGGAATATCGTGCCGGTTCCCTTGACTATAATTGTTTCATCGGACATCGCTGGAACGTACGCGCCGCCGGCGGTGCAAGAGCCCATCACGACGGCAATCTGGGGAATACCCCGCGCCGACATGACCGCCTGGTTGTAGAAAATGCGCCCGAAGTGCTCCCTGTCCGGAAAGACCTCGTCCTGCATCGGCAGGAACGCCCCGCCCGAATCGACCAGATATACGCACGGAAGGTGGTTCTCCAAGGCGATTTCCTGCGCGCGGAGGTGCTTCTTGACGGTCATCGGGTAATAAGTACCGCCCTTCACGGTCGCGTCGTTGGCGATAATCACGACCTCGCGCCCGTGCACGACCCCGATTCCCGTGACGACTCCGGCCGCCGGCGCCTCGTTGTCGTACATGTTGTGGGCGGCCAGCGGGCTGAGCTCCATGAACGGCGTCTCTTCGTCGCACAACATCTCGATGCGCTCCCTGGCGAGCATCTTCTTGCGCTCCTTGTGCTTCTTGATGTTCTCGGCGCCACCGCCCTCCCTGTTCTTTGCGAGCGCCTCTCTGAGCTGCGTTACCAGCTTCATGTTGTACTCGCTGTTTTCCTTGAACTGCGCGCTCTCCTTGTCTATCTTGCTCGGAAGGGCTTCCATCTCATTCGGCCTCCTTGACGTCGACTAGCCTCGCTCCTATGTCCACCTGGTCCTTCTCCTTGTGGTAGGACTTGGCCACCTTGCCTTTGAATGGCGATTTTATCTGGTACTCCATCTTCATCGCCTCGATTATCAGAAGGACCTGGTTCGCCTCGACCACGTCCCCTTCCGTGGCCTTCACCGCGACGACCTTGCCGGAAATCGGCGACTTGATGTCCCCGGAGATCTTGGCGAACTGGTTGGGGTCCCTTGCCTGCTCCACCCGCTCCAGGCGGAACACTTGGCTGTCGAAGAACACGTGCCGCTGCGTGCCGTCGCGGGCGACGCAGCACTTGTGGAGAGCGCCGTCGACGTTGAGCTGGAAGAACCCCTGTTTTATCTCTCTCGCCTTTGCGATGTATGTCCTACCCTTGATGGTGACCTCGAAATGGTCCTCTTTCCTGACGAGCGACACGGAATGGCGCTCGTTCCCGAACTGGTAGAAGAAGTCGACCATTGTTTCAGCCCCCCACGCGCCACTTTCCCGCCGTCTTCCAGGGCGAGTGCTTGTCGTGAGCCGCGACATCGATGACATCTGCAGCGGTTGCCACCCCCTTCCGCACGGCCTCCTCTATCGCCGCTGCGATGAGAACCTCCGCAGGCGGCCCGCCCTCCGAAGGGTTCCAGTCCTTGAAATAGCGCTCGATGAAATGGGTGCTCAGGTTGCCCGCCTTGAACTCTGGGTGGTTGATGATTGCCTTGAGGAAGTTCAGGTTCGTGGCAACGCCGAGGGCTAGATAGTTGGAGAGCGCCCAGTCCATCTTCCTGATTGCGTCGTCGCGGCTCTCGCCCGAGACTATGAGCTTCGCCAGCATCGGGTCGTAGTATGGCGTCACGACGCTTCCGGACTCCACGCCTGAATCGTGCCGCACGTTCATCCCGCTCGGCGCCTCGAACCTGTGTACGGTGCCGGTGGAGGGCATGAACCCCTTCTCCGGGTCCTCGGCGTAGATGCGGCACTCGATTGCGTGGCCGCGCTGGGTTATCTCGCTCTGGGCGAGAGTAAGCTCCTCGCCCGCGGCGATGCGAATCTGCCATTTCACTATGTCCACTCCTGTTGTCATCTCGGTTATCGCGTGCTCGACCTGGAGACGCGTGTTCATCTCCAGGAAGTAGAAGTTTCCTCCCGCGAACATGAACTCGCAAGTGCCTGCGTTCGTGTAGCCAGCCGCCTTGGCGGCCATCACGCCCGCCAGCCCCATCCTCTCCCTTAGCTTCGGTGTCAGCGCGGGGCTGGGCGTCTCCTCTATGACCTTCTGGTGCCTCCTCTGTATCGAGCACTCGCGCTCGAAGAGGTGGAGGACGTTCCCCTGGTTGTCCCCGAGTACCTGGATTTCGATGTGGCGCGTCTCGGCGAGGTACTTCTCTATGAACACCGTGTCGTCTCCGAACGCGGATTTCGCTTCGCGCCTGGCGGTTTCGAGCGCGGTCGCCAGGTCGTTCTCGGTCTCGACGACGTGCATCCCCTTTCCCCCGCCGCCCGCCGCCGCCTTCACGATGACCGGATAGCCAATCTTGCCGCACTCGGCAGAGACCTTCGCGAGGTCGCCCATGTCGCCGTTGTATCCGGGGACAATCGGCACCCCGGCGGCATTCATGACCTTCTTCGCCTCGACCTTGTTCCCCATCTTGGCGATGACTTCAGACTTCGGACCGATGAATACAATGCCCTCGGCCTCGCACCGCTTGGCGAACTCGGGATTCTCCGAGAGGAAGCCGTAGCCGGGGTGTATCGCCTCCGCGCCGGTCTGCTTGGCTGCTGCGATGACCTTGTCGATGTTGAGGTAGCTCTCGGACGGCGCGGGCGTGCCTATGAGAACCGCCTCGTCGGCGAGCTGCACGTGCGGGGCCTTCGCGTCCACCTCGGAGTAGACGGCCACGGTGGAAATCCCCATCTCCTGGCACGCCCTTATCACCCGGACGGCTATCTCCGCCCTGTTGGATATCAGTATTTTCTTGAACATCTACTTCACGTTCCACGAAGGTTTTCGCTTTTCGAGAAATGCGGCCATTCCTTCCTGCCCCTCGGGGGTGCCCCTCAGCTCCGCAATCTTCGCGACCGCATGCATCCGTATCTCGTCGGCAGGCATCGATTTGCACGCCTCGACGAGCCTCTTCGCCTCCCCAGTCGCCTTCGGCCCCGAGGAGAGGAGCTGGCGCGCCTGCTCCGCCACAACCGAATCGAGGATGTCGTCCGGCACGGCCGCGTCCACGAGTCCCAGCCTCGCTGCCGTGCGGGCGTCGAAGCGCTCGCCCGTCATGAACAGGCGCCGCGCAGCCGACGGCCCGATTCTCTCGACCACGTATGGAGATATCACGGCCGGGACGAGCCCGAGCTTGACCTCGCTGAAGGCGAAAGCCGCGGATTCAGCGGCTATCGCTATGTCGCAAACCGCCGCCAGCCCCGCCCCTCCGCCTATCGCCGCGCCATTAATCATGCCTATGACGGGTTTCGGGCAGGAGCGGATGGCCGCGAACATGTCCGAGAGCTCGCGAGCGTCCTTTGAATTCTCCATCGGTCCATAGCTGGCCATCGACTTCATGTAGTTCAGGTCGGCGCCGGCGCAGAACGATTTTCCGGCGCCTGTGAGAATCAGAACGCGGGCTTCGCCGTCCGCTGAGAGCGCCTCGAAAGCCGCGCGCAGCTCGTAGATGAGTTCGCCGTTGAATGCGTTGTGCGCGTCGGGCCGGTTGAGGACTATCCTGGCCAGGGCTCCCTCTGGCTCTATTTTCAATAGCGCAAATTGGTGCATCCTTCCCAAGTGAAAAGCTCACCGGATAAATAGGTTTGCCAAGTCCTTTACGGCAGTTGCCGAACAAGGTGGCGCCTGCCGTTACCTGATGGCCGGGTCACTTCTTTCTCTTCAGCCCTTTCACGGCGTTCTCGACTATCGGCATCGCCTTCTCGATATCCTCCCTGCTCGCCGCGAACGAGAACCTGATGTGCCCTTCTCCGGCCTGGCCGAAGGCGGTTCCGGGCGTGCATATGACCCCCGCCTTGAGGATGAGCATTGCCAGGTCGTGAGATGTAATATCGAAATCGAAGCCCGGGAACGCGTAGAACGTGCCCTTCGGGGGCGTGCATGCGAAGCCCTCGATGGTGTTCAGGCTTTTTACAAGCAGGTCGCGCCTGGCCTTGTACTCCTGCCTTCGCTCGTCTATGAACGCCTGCTGGCCCCTCATCCCGGCGAGGGCCGCGTGCTGCGCGGGAGTCGACGGGCAGGCGACGTCGTAGTAATGGGTCTTCGCCATCTCCGTCATAATCTCACCCGAAGTCACCATGAATCCGACCCTCCATCCCGTCAGAGAGTAGACTTTGGAGAATGAGTTCACGTAGACCAGCAGGTCGCTGGCCGAGAGGAACGACTCGTGCGGGGCGTCGTAGACTATCGAATCGTAAACCTCGTCGGAGATGACGACAACCTTGTAGTCCGCCGCGAGGTCGGCAATCGCCTTCAGGTCGTCCCGCGTGAACACCCCTCCCGTCGGGTTGCCGGGCGAGTTGACGATTATGGCCTTCGTCCTCGGAGAGACGAGGTCCTTCAGCTCCTCCATGTCGGGCCTGAAATCGTTTTCCTGGCTGAGCTTGTATGGGAAAGGCTTCGCGCCTGCCATCCTGGCGTGCGGCGCGTACAACACGAAACCCGGGTCGGGGATGATGATCTCGTCGCCCTGGTTGTAGAGGGTCTGAGCGGCCACCATCAGAGCCTGCGTGGCTCCGCAGGTTATCATCACGTTCCTCTGCTCCACGTCGGACCTGAAGCGCTTCACGTACTCCACCACAGCGTTCCTCAGCTCGGGAACGCCCAACGTAGGGCCGTAACCGTTCTTTCCCGACAGAACGGCTTTGCCGAGCGCTTCCGCCACGTGAGGCGGCGGAGGGAAGTCCGGCTCGCCCAGGCCGAGGTTTATCGCCCCCTTCGGAGCCAATTCGAACATCTTCCGAACCCCCGATACCTGGAGCCCCTCCATGCGCTTGGCGAAAAGGCTGCGCGTCATGGGCGGGGGATTGGGCTCGGAGTTCATAAGGCCTGCGGAGGCAGGGCGCACGGACATCCCGGGGTCTGCCTTAGACAAGTTGATATAGGGAGAAGGGAATTGTGGAATGGGTGAGGCATAAAGTGCGCAGGTCCGATATGGTAGTGGTGTCATCGTACGCCGTGACGTTCATCCTGCTCGGCGTCTGGATGATGGCCGCCGCTCTCGACTACTTCAGTATTGTCGAGGCTTTCGTACTCTGGCTGGCGTCGGTCGGCGCGGTCATGCTGGCAATCGGCGCTGCGACCGTGCGCTCGTCTCCCGGGGTCGCCACGCTTCCGATGGGCACCGGGGGCTTCCTCGTGGTCATGGGGTTGGTGTCGTATTTCGTCATGGGCGACAGCCTGAGCCTGATGATGGGGCTGGCCCTCGTGATCATCATCTGTTCGAGCATGATTCTCATCATATATCTTACTAGATACAGCCTGGAGAAGGAGTGAAAAGATGGTAGACCTTAGGACGGAAGTTGCCAACGACCGCGGACTGATAAAGCAGATAGAGATGGCCATACCCGGATTCAGGGGATACAGGAAGCGCGAGGACCTCAGGATTGCCGACAGGCTGCTGCGCGAGCAGATGGCCAAGCGCCTGAAGGACGCCGCCACCGGGCTGGAGGCCGCCCGACGGGCCATGTCGCGCAGGCAGATGCTCGACTCTCTGGAGGACATAGGCAGGCTCATAGGGCTCACCAACTCCACCGAATCCCGCATGAGGCACGCCGAGCAGGGCTATACCGGGGTCTCTCCCGATTTTCGAATCGAGGAGGCGGAGCTCAACCAGATGTACGAGTGGGACCTCTCGCTGCTGAAGTGGCTGGATGAGATGCGCAACGGGTCGGAGAGGCTCCTGGCTGCCGCCGAGAGCTCGGACATGAGGGAGATGGGCAACCAGCTCAGGCTCTTCGACGCGGCCATGAAGAATTTCGGCCAGACCTGGGACAAGAGGCGAGAGAGGATAGCCGGCCTGGAGGTGCAGTGATGGTATTCGGAAGGGGGAAGAGCGCGGACGGCGACGTCGCCCGGAACACGTACACCTGGCCCCAGGAGCTCAAGGGCAGCGACGCGACCGGCTACGCCGTCATGTACAAGCTCCCCACGAACGTCCAGTACAACGACAACATCGTCGTGATGGAGGACGAGTACGCCGTTTTCTTCCGCGACGGCAAGGCGATGCACGTCTTCGACCAACCGGGCAGGTTCGCGCTCACGACCACGAACGTCCCGATTCTCGGCACGCTCGGAGCCATGATAACCGGAGTACGCCAGCTCGGCGAAGTCTATTACGTTCAGCGCAGGGAGATGCGCGGCAAGTTCGGCACGCCCGAGCCATTGACGTTCTCCGACAGGGACTTTGGCCTAGTGCGCCTGCGCGTCTTCGGCAACCTGTCGTTCAAGGTCGTGGACCCTATCGTCTTCATCACGCAGATGGTCGGTACCAACCAGTGGACCACTCCGGAGCCGATAGTGGACTGGCTGCGGAGCGAGCTGGTCGTCGCGGTGAACGACGCGATGGGGGAGCTCAAGCGCGACCGCAACATGGCGCTCGTCGACATGCCCGCCTACCTTCAGGAAATCCAGCAGATGGTCATAGCCAAGGCGGAGACGAACGTCGCCCGCTTCGGGCTCAAGATAACGACGATAACCGGTCTTACGATAACGCCTCCAGAGGAAGTCGCCGCGGCGATAGACAAGCGCTCGTCGATGGGCGCGCTCGGCGTGAACTACATGCAGTACCAGACCGGGAAAGCCATCGAGGGCGTGGGCGAGGGCGCGGCAAAAGGCGGAGACGCCTCCGCGTTCGTAGGGATGGGGGCCGGCTTCGGCGCGGGGGCCGCAATGGGCGGCCAGATGTCCCAGAGCATGAGCCAGCCCGGCGGTCCGCCCCAGCAGGGCGTTCCCTGCCCGAAGTGCAACACGCTCATCCCAGGCCAGGCGAAGTTCTGCCCCAACTGCGGCGGTCCCTCGCCGGCGCTGGGGACTCCATGCCCGAAGTGCGGGAAGCCCGTCGCGGCGGGGGCGAAGTTCTGCGCGGAGTGCGGGGCTCCCACGGCCAACGCGAAGGTGCCGTGCCCGAAGTGCAGCGCGATGGTGCCGGCGAATGGTAAGTTCTGCCCGGAATGCGGCGGCCAGATGGCGGTCTGAGCGCGTATGGGGTAATGAAATGCTCTGTCCATAGGCGCTGATCAATGTCGCATTACGATAGAAAACGCACAAGCGAATTGTTTGATAAAACGCCATCGCTTTCGAATAAATTCCAGAAACACATAGGCGATGCTGCATTTGATTGTCTGGAACTCAATGGCGGCGATGTGTTGTTGGACATCGGCACTGGGACCGGCAGATACGCAATAAAGGCGGCAATGATTTGCCATCATGTACTCGGAATCGACATCAGCAGAAAATCGTTGGAAATCGCGCGTAAGAATTCTGAACATCTGGCTAATTTCCAATTTGGCTATGGTGCATTTGAAGAACCATGTGCAGAAATTCGACTCGAGAACTATGGTATAACAAAGATGTTAGCCATCTATTCGCTGCACCATTTATCAGACAATTTAAAGCGCGCAAGCATACAAAATATCGTGAAATATCTTGGAAGCCCAGGTCGTTTTGTCATCGGCGATTTAATGTTCTTTGAGAAGCCAGATAATCATCAGCAATCATTTTCAGAAGTTGCATACGATGGAGGCGAAACGGATTTACCAGCTGAACCCGCGTTTTTACTGAGCTGTTTCGAATCCATGGGCGCGAAATGTGAAATCCATAAGGTTCATCCTCTAGCTGGCATATTGGTCGCAGATTTTATTTAACGTTGTTTCTATTGGAGTATCCATAAGACCTCCGCCGCGGTTTATCCCCCATCGACGAGAGGGCGCGTATGTCTCGGTTTTTTATATTCTGATTTTCATATCTGACCTTGTGACACTTGCGGTTGGGCACAATCCCTTGCGGGGAGTTGAACGCCGTTGAAAGAAATGGCAGTGTCCGGCGTAGTCGTAAGGAACTTCGACAAAACAAAGGACATCGACGAATTTGTGAAATTTTACAACGCCGCCCATTCGGATCATCCGAAGCACAAGGATTTGTCCGTCGAAATCGCCCAACGATATATATTCGGGGCTCCGAATTATGACGGCTCCTCGCATTTCCTGGCGCTCAAGGATTCGAAAATCGTAGGCAGCGTCAAAGGCGAGACATTTGCTGGCACGACCGGCGTCATCGGAATGATTGTCAGGCCGGAGAATCGACATCTGGGGGTTGAAGACGCCCTCCATCAATCGGTGATGCGACACTTCCAGCAAAATGAGCTGAAGGATGCGAGGGTTCTTGTCGATTCGTCGTTCCCGAAGCTGGTCGAATTCTATAATCGTCAGGGATTCGAGGCGTGGAAGGTCAATTACGCGATGTCGAGTCGTTTGTCTGCGGCGATGCTGGCATCTCCGCAACTGCCCATCGATTACGCAGTGGAAATCGCAATGGGAGACAGCGAAAAGGGCGCAATACGGAATGTTTTGGACAAAGGATTCAGCGATGCGGATGGGGGAGCAGGAGAGATCCTCCACGAGTTTGACCGCATGTCGGCCCAAAAAGATTTTGACCCGACAGGGTTGCTTGTGGCCAGGAACGACGCGGGCGTCGTGGGGGTTTCCGTCAACTTCATACATCCTGCAATTCCGACCTCCGGTTACGTCGTATGGCTCGCAGTATTGCCTGGCGAAAGGGGCAAGGGTTTGGGGAAGGCTTTGTTGTTGGCTGGCATGAGATGGATGAAGGAAAAGGGCATCGAAACCGCAGAATTGAACGTCGATTTGAAGAACCCAGGTGCGTTAAAATTATACAAAAACTGCGGATTCGTTGTATCGTCCGAAACGATAATAATGAACAAGGCGCGCCTTGGTTCGTAGGCAATTTGGCGGCTGGCGCATCATCTATTCGACCGCGCCCCTATCCCGCAAATCCTTGTCTATCTCCAGCAGCAGCATTATCCTCTTGTAGGTCGACGGGTGGGTCGAGGAGATTTCCCCCGCCTTGGACCACGCGCCCCGGCTTTTCTCTCCCCGCTCCGCGGCAATCTGAAGCTCCCTGTCGTCAAGCACGCCGTCGCGGTTCAGGTCGAGCTGCTGGATTTCCCTCGCGTTGGAAGCCGCAGCCTGCGGGTCGCCGATGTAGAACGCCCGGGCCGCTCCCGCGCTCTCCTTCGGCGCCAGCGACAAGCCGTAGGTGATTTTAGCAAGAGCGGACGCGAGCGCCCTCGGCCTACCCGTCGACGTTCCAGCGTACGAGTCGGCGTAGAACTCCCGCAGGCGCGAGAGCCTCAGGACGAGGAACTGGCTGATGACGTAGACTCCCAGCGCGACTATTCCGACGACCACCAGCCCGCCGGAGTCCTTGCTCCTGCGCCCGCCGCTGAACATCAGCATCCTGGCAATGAAATATGCGATCAGCGGTATCGCACCGGCGAAGGTCATTATGATGACGTCCCTGTGCCTGAGGTGGCCTATCTCGTGTGCGAGCACCGCCTTGACCTCATCGGAGCTCAGGCGCTCCAGCAGGCCCCTCGTGACAGCAAGCGTCGACGAGGCGAGAGTGCGCCCGAAGACGAAGGCGTTCGGGGACTTGTCCTCCACGATGGCAAGGCGCGGCATCGGGACGCCCGCCTTCTGCGCCAGCTCCCCCACCGTGCGCTCCAGGAACACGTTCTCCCCCGGTTTCAGATATCTCAAACCCGTGCTCCAGCGGACGATCGACGGGCCGACGGCCCACTGCATCAGCATGAAAAGCAGGACGAGCGCGGTGACCACAAGCACCTGGAGTATGAAGCCAAAACCGGTTCCGTAGTACCAGTAGATGCCCTCGAAGACGAACATCATGAGGGCGAAGAGCAGGCCGAAGACGAGAATCATAGTCAGCGCCATGCTGGTCTTGAGCGAGCCCATCGAGGCCATGAAGGCTGATTCGCGGAGCAGAGATATAAACCTGGCGGCGGAAGCGAGGGTTGTCACACAACCCGAGCGAGGACGAGCTGTGCTCGTCCGAACGCCCGCGGAATCCCACCGCAACCCTCTTATCCCCCGCCAAACATCCCTTTCTGGATGACGGATGTAGTGGAGAAGCTCAGCTGCCCCGACTGCGGGGGCCCGTTGAAGGCCGCGCCGGGCGAGGCGATAATCACTTGTGAGTACTGTGGCTCCTCCGTGAACGTCGCAGTCGGCTCCAAGTATTTCCTCAACCACTCCGCTGTGCCGAACCGCCTGTCTCAAGCAGACGCGGAGGCGTCTGCACGCTCCTGGATGGCGGGCGGGTTCCTTAAGCCCGACGATTTGGCGCGCAAGGCCAAAATCGTTTCCATGGAGCTGAGCATGGTGCCGATTTTCGTCATGAACGTCTCTGCCGAGACGGACTACAAGGGGTTCTTCACCCGCGGAGGCCCGGCCATCCAGAGGTCGGGGAAGCTCTCGAAGGACTATTTCTGGAAGGTCGTCGGGCGCAGGGCCTCCAAGTTCCCAGCCCGCGAGTACCAGGTTCCGCTCTCCGCGAAAGCCGCGTTCACGATGGACCTCGTCCCCAAGGGGGCGAAGTTCCTCAACGCGGAGCTGGACGACGCAGAGGCGGTCGCGAAGGCGAAGCAGGAGATCGACGAGAACCAGCGCTTCTTGCTCTCCCAGGAGCTTGACATGATTGAGAGCGCTGAGACGAGGGCCGAAGTGCGCGACGTCGAGTTCCTCCACGTGCCGGTTTGGAACGTCAGGTATGAATACCGGAAGCGCATCTACGAGTTGATGCTAGACGGGCAGACCGGCGCGGACATAAAGGGGGAAATCCCCGAGTCTGGCGTGAAGGGTCTGTTCGGCGGGCTATTCGGGTGAGCCATGGGCGAAAAGCTGCCGCAGCACAAGCATTGCAAGGTCTGCAGGAAGGCGGTCCTGGTCGACGAGGACTTCTGCGACGACATGTGCAAGAAGGAGTACCAGGAGGGTCTCAGGAAGAAGCGCAACAGCTACCTTCTCCTGCTGGTTTTCGCGGTTCTGATGATGTTGATGGCGTTCGCGATGTGAGGGGAGCCTCAAAGCAGCCAATTATCGTACGGAGACCTCAATTGCCCGGCGACTTGCCCTTCTTCCTAACATACATGACAAGGCAGGTTCCCGAAAGGGCGAGCGGAAGGATGATGGACCCGCACATTCCTCCGTCCCCGCCAGGGTCGTCCCCGTCCCCGGAACCGTCTCCGTCACTCGAACCGTCCCCGCTGCCATCGCCCGAATCGTCCGCGACTATGACGATGTTCACGGAAGCCTCCTTCCCGCCACAGCTTGCCGTGACCGTTATCCTGTTCGAAATGCCTGCGGACGCATCGTGCGAGTCCCAGTACGCGCTTCCTGGCGGAACGAAACTCACGGTGACGGCGCTGTTGAGCGTGCCAGCGGTCTCAGGTTCGATCCGCGCCCCCGCCAGGTCGCCGTCCCAATCGCTCAAAGTGAAGGTGACGACTGTGCCGTCCGGAACCTGCTGGCCATCTGCGAAGACAACCGCTCTCAGGTCGAACTCCAGGCTAGGGTCGGCCTGGACCTCGTTCTCGTCCTGCGAGAGGGTTAGGTACGCGACATTCAATGCCGGCACTGTCAGGGAGCCCCTGACGACCAAGCCGCGCGTTTCACCGTTTCCGTAAAGGCTGGACATCGAAACCATGAAAGAGCCTGAACGGGCTCCCGAGGGTATAGGTATGTCAACGCTGAACGATTGCTGCCATACAGTCCCCGACGTCGTCTCTGTCTTGTTCGCCCACCATTTGTCCTTTTCACCGTTTACTTCGACCGAGGCCGATGTGGTCGTCGAGACCGATCCCCAGTCCATGTATACGGAGCCGCTCAGCGTCAGCGAGCCAGCCGTCAGGTTGCCCGCGTAAACGCGCGATGTGGTGAAATCGCTCGTGTCCACCGGAGTGTCGAGGATGGCCCCAGAAACGCTGTACGTTATCTGCATGCCGTTGAAAGTGTCGGTAGGGAACGTGCCGCTTGTGCGCGTGCCTGGAGTTGCCGCCGCATGCGGAGCGACGAGCAATGAAGCTATGACAAGCGCTGTCAGGACAAAGGCCGAAGCGAATCCCAATTTGGACGCATTCCCTATACCCGCGCTACGGTCGGCGAGCGACTCGATTCTTCTCATGTCCCCGAGATTGAAAACGATATATATAATCGTTTTGGAATGCGCCGTGGGCGTTCGATAAAATTCACTCTGTCCAGTTGAATACGAACTCGCAGTGGTCCGCGCCCTTGTGCACGCACTTCTCCTCGACCACGTCGAGCGATTTCGCCTTGGCGATTTTCATGCCGACGCCGTGGAAATATCCCGCCAGATATTTGCACAGAATGGGCGAGAACGGAAAATCATAGATTGCCATGCGCCCCCGGTCCTCGGTATTCTCCAGCACCTCGACACGGCCCGCCTTGTAGTTTTGCATCCAGATTTCTGGGCCGTGGGCGAGCGCCTTCTGAATAGACATAAAATAGTTCAGCATGAACTGGACGATGAACGAGTACCTGACAGATTCCTCGCCCATATGGTATATCCTCCTGTCGTCCCAGCCGAGCTCGGACTTGCAGGTTTCGAGGAAATCGACGCGCATCTTGAGCGGGAGCCAATCTTTCTCGCCAATCCCAGCGAACCTGAACCCGGGCCATCGTTTCCCCAGGGAGGCTTCGACTTTCGCGAGGGCGTCATCGCCTCCGATGCGCTTGACGAAGGCCGCATTGGCGATAAATAGCGTGCCGCGGCATTTAGCGTCCGCCAGCGTCGCATTGGTCGGTTCTGTCATTCAGTAGTGTATGCGCCTGCGCGGTATTAGACGTTTACCCTCCGCAAACGTTATCACCAAGCCCGTGAATTCACGGGCATGCAGCGCCCGGTTGCGCACACCTATCGCAAGCCAGTCGTGGTGGGGACGAGGGACGAGGCCATACGTCTCTGCGGAATATGCCTGGGTGAAATCAAAGGCGGCCTCCCGTTCGCCATTTGCGACTGCGGCAAGCTCTACCACGTCACGTGCGGTTTCCGCGTCGGCGTCTGCGTCTCCTGCGGCATCCAGATGGACGAGGGGATGAGGCGCGAGCCCGAGGGCGGGGCGAAGCCTGCTGCTCCAAGGGAGGATGTCCCAACTGAAGTTCCGTCCGAGGTCGAGCCGATGAGGCCGGCCAGGCGGCTTTCGGTTGCGCAAAAACTCGAACTCCTGGAGGAGCGGCTGCTCACGGGTCACATCTCAGAAAATTTGTACAAAGAGCTCAAAGCCAAGTTCGAGATGGAACGGGAAACGGCGGATGGAGATGCAGCCGAGGTTATTGCGCCGGCGCTCGAACCGGCCTTCGCCTGCCCCGAATGCGGTGAGGCGCTGGCTGACGGCGTGGCCTCCTGCCCGAAGTGCGGCCTTCGGCTCGACGAGAGCTTCGCCTGCCCCGAATGCGGCGCCTCGATGGAGAGGGACCAGAGGCGATGCTCCTGCGGGGCGGAGTTCACGGACGTCGAGGTCGAATACTCGTGCCCGATGTGCGGAGCCACGCAGAGCGGGGATACCGACGAGTGCGCGGCCTGCGGAGCCGAGTTCGCGGGCGATGCGCTGGAGACCGGATACGAGTGCCCCGAGTGTGGCCGCAAGGTGGAGGAGAGCGCCGCCGAATGCCAGTGCGGAGCGGTATTCGACAGGGAGGAGCACCAGGGGACCGCGCTCCAATGCCCCGAGTGCGGGGCGGAGGTCTCGCGCGAGGATTCCTTCTGCCCCGGATGCGGCGCGAGGTTCGCGGACGGCGCCGGCTAGCCGGACATCCCCCTGAGGAAATTCCTGTAGGCTTCCATGCACTTTCCGACAGACTCGATTTCCACGTACTCGCCGACTGCGTGCCAGTGGTCCCCCGAAGGGCCGTAGACCGCCGTGGGGAACCTGATTGCCAGCGCGTTGTAGTCGCCCACGGATTTTCCGTAGATGACCTCGGGGTCGCCCGCGGCCCTTGAGAATTTGCCGATGTGCCCGCGCTTGTCGAAGATGTACGGTTCGAGGAACGGCGTCGGCCTGGGCATCCAGCGCAGCTTGATTGCGGGTCCAGTGTTCAGGCAGGCCAGCGCCTTGCGCGCCTCTGCCATGACCGACGCCTGCGTGTCACCCGGCACGACGTGCCTGTCCAGGCGCACGAGGCAGTAGTCCGGCACGCTGAGCCCGTCCCCGCCGCCGGCTATCTTCAGCACGCAGGTCGAGCCCTGGCCCAGCACTTCGTGCGACCTCGGGGCGATGTTCTCCAGCGCGAGTATTACCCTCGCCGCCTTCGATATTGCGTTGGCGCCCTTCTCCGGCCTGGCTCCATGCGCCGCCGTCCCGATGACCTCCGCCTCGACAACGTACCGTCCGCGGCATCCGAGCATCAGGCGCAGGTTCGTGGGCTCGGCGACTAGCGCCAGGTCGTAATCCCCAGAATCTTTCAGGAACTGGAAGGCGCCGCGGCAGTCTCCCTCCTCGTCCGAGGTGCCGAGGAACGTGACGTTCAGCCCTGAGTCAGCGAACTCGTTGTAAAGTATTGCCATGATTGCCAGCCCGGCCTTCATGTCGCATGCGCCCAGGCCGTAAAGTTTTCCATCCCGCACGAGCGGCTTGTACGGGTCGCGCCCGTACTCGCCCGGCGATGGCACGGTGTCCATGTGCCCGACCAGGAGGATTCGCGAACCGCGCCTCTTCGCAGCGCTCTTCGCGACGACGTTCGGCCCGGCGCCCTCGACCGCCTGCAGGGTCACCTCTCCTTTCAGCATCGAGGCTAGGAACTGGGAGATTTCCGTTTCCTTCCCGAATTCGCTGGGTATCGAAATCAGCTTCTTCGCCAGGTCAATGACATCCGCCATCTTTCGCACGCTCCACCATTTTCCAGAAATCCTCTTCGCTCACCCGCCCGCGCAACTCGCCCAAGCGCTTCACCTCGTCGACGATGCCATCCAGCGCCTTTCCTTCGGCCGCGACTCCTCTACTCGCAAGCAGCCTCCGGATATGCTCGTGCCCCGAGTGCTTCCCCATCGTGAGGCTCCGCTTTCCGCCGACCAGCTCCGGACTGATGGCTTCGTAGGTGAACGGCTCCCGGAGGATGGCCGCGACGTGGATGCCGCTCTCGTGCGTGAAGGCGTTTCCACCGACGATTGGCTTGTTCAAAGGCACCCTCACCCCCGAGAGGCTCGAAACCATCTCCGAAAGACCTGTCAGCTTCTCCAGGTCGATTCCGTGCCTCGCCCCGAGGACCAGCTCGGATGCGACCGCGAACTCCTCCAGAGCAAGGTTCCCCGCTCGCTCCCCGATTCCGTTCACGGTGGTGGCGAAGCACCGCGCCCCTCCCTTCATGGCTGCCAAGGAGTTCGCAAGGGCGAGACCTAAATCGTCGTGCAGGTGTGCGGAGAGCGGGGCATCGTATCTGGAAGAAAGCTCTTTCGCGAGGTGAGCCACCCCTTCCGGTGTTGCGCAGCCTGCCGTGTCCGTGAAGCCTATTCGCTCAGCTCCCTTCTTGATTGCGGCGGAGTAGAGCGAATGGAGATATCTCATCTCCGAGCGCGTGCTGTCCTCCGTGCTGAACGAGAACTTCGCCCCCCTGGACTTAGCGTACTCCATGGCCTCGACCGAGCGCTCCAGGACGGTTTTTTTCGAGAGGCGGTACTTGTGCTTTATGTGCAAATTCGAGCTCGCGACGAACATCAGCATCAGGTCGATGTCCGAATCGACGCAGGCATCCACGTCCTCCCGCTGCATCCGGCAGAGGGCTAGTATTCTCGCCCCAGTTCCGAGCCCTGCCACGGCCTTGACGCACTGCCTTTCGCGCTGTGATACGACGGGAAACCCGGCTTCGATTTCGGGCACTCCGGCGTCGGCCAGCGCCTCGGCTATCCTGACCTTCTTCGGCACGTCGAAGCTAACCCCCGGCATCTGCTCCCCGTCCCTCAACGTCGTGTCGTAGACCTGGACCCGCGTCCCGCGGCGCCATCCAGACTCCGAAAGGGCTCGGTTGTTGAACGGACTCAAAGCGCTCCGTTTCATCGACCCCCGAATCCTGCTTGGACTATTAAACCTCGCACCGCCGGGTTTTGGCAAAGTATGTTATACTATGCGCCGATTTATCCGCGATGGACGTTCTGCTGTTCGTCGCCGGCGCCATAGGGTTCGGTCCAGCGCTGGCTGTCCTTTTCCTGCTGCTGCGGGACTACGACTACCCCAGGATGGAGAAGGCGCTTTTCAGCGATACCAAGGTCTTCGGGCTCGTCGCGGCGGGCATGATAATTGGGACCGTGGTCTTCCTCATCGAGTGGCCGCTGTACCAGTCTTTCTACCTCCCCGCGACGGAGGACGGCGGGCTGGTGTTCGACTACGGCATGTTCTTCGTCATCTACGTGGCGCTCTTCTGCCTCGCCGAGGAGGGGGGAAAGCTGATGGTGCTCCTCTTCCCCGCAATCAGGAAGAAGTTCGACTGCGTGTTCTACGGCGTGGCGATAGGCTGCGGGATGTCGGCCGTGGCGGTGCTGGAGATGGTCTTCATCACCATAGGCCAGGCTGGGACGATGCCCGACGCCGCGTGGTTCATCGCGATAGTCCTGTACTCCATCGCCCTGGCGATGATGCACGCCAGCACCGGGGCGATGATCGCGGAGGCCAGCCAGCGGGGGGACCCGTGGCCGGGCTTCTTTAAGGCCTTCGCGCTCAGGGCCATCGTGGCGACTCTCATGCTCCCGAACTTCATCACCGGCAACATCTGGTTCTCGGTTCCCCTGATGGTTCTCGTGTCGTTCCTGGCGCTCCAGCACGTTTCCTCCAAAGTCATCCCGAGCGCCCTCCCCGAGGAGATACGCGCCACCCTACGGAAGAGAAGGGGGCGGAGGCCGAAATCGGCAGATATATAAACCTCTACGGTAATGATTGTTTAGCTAAAAGTGGAGGGAATGCGATGGCGGTCAAGGGCGAGAGCGTGGGCATGGCAAAGGCGAGGATTTTCGCGATATTGCTGGTATTGGCGATGACTGTGACGGCGATGGTGCCGATGGCGTCGAGCGTCGATGTGGCGAAGGCGGATTGCGCTCTGCCGGCGATGGCTGGAACGATGCCAGCGGCGGCTGCGGAATCGATAGTGGGGGCGGTGCCGACGGCGGCGCCTGAACCGAACGAGTCGAACACAATCGTAGTGCAACCGAATGCGAGCGTTGGAAAGGATGCATGGTTATACGATAACAACCCAAACGTGAATTATGGCGATTACAATATTTTCTCAGTAGGAACCTCCGGCACCGGTGAAACCGGGAGGGGTATCATGCAATTCAGCTTCCCGACTAGCAACCGCAACATCCTCTCCGCGACGCTACAATTGTACAGCCTAGTCAACAACCGTGTTCCATACGGGGTCAATATCAGCGTTAACCCTGTCATAGGAGCATGGACGGAGGGGCCAGGCGGGGGCAATAACAATGTGACATGGAACAGCCGCCTCACTGGCACAGCTTGGACGAAACCTGGTGGCGATTATGACGCTACGAGGGTTGCGTACGTGAACGTTTCGGAAGTCAACACTTGGTACAGCTGGAACGTGACAGCCCTAGTTAAAGCCTGGGCGGCCGCTACGCTACCGAACAATGGGCTCCTTCTAAATGGGACTGCGCTGAATTGCGCATGGAATTGGATAGACTTCGCATCGAGCGACAATGGTAATGATTTGTTTAATCCGAAACTTATCATCGTTTACGCTGCCGAGATTTCCACGCCGGTCCCCTCCCAGACGATGTCAGAAGATGCGGCAGCGCTAACGATTCCCCTGAACGGGAGGGGAAGCGGGACCGTGATGCACCAGTATGGAACAGGCACAGGTGGAAATCTCCTGCCATTTTTTGGTAGCTCGTACAACCAGATGCACCTTCAATCGATATTCACGCATGATATGGTCGGAGCAGAAGGCATCATCACGGAGATCGCATTCAACCGAACCAACGCCGCAGACACTGGAACTTTCAACGATTTCCGTATCTCAATGGCACACACCGACTTGACCGCTGTAACCACAACATATGCTGACAATTACGATGGATACCTCGTAGAGGTTTTCCCGATGCAGACGATATTCGTCAACTCATCGAATGGCAACAGCTGGATTTATTTCGATTTAAACGGAAATTTCACGTACGATTCCAGACACAATTTAGTCGTGGACATCACATGGAACACCGATAGCGGCGATGATATTCCCCTCCAGAGGGAAATCGTCACCGGTGGGCGATGCTACGATGGTATTGGCGGAGCCACAGGAACTATCGAAGACCGCTTGACGGTCACCAGGTTCTCTGTCGACGTCGCCGACAATGTCGCGGTCGAGAGCGGCAACGATTGGAACTACTGGCCGTTCACGGACGAGGTGGACGGAGTATGGTCTATGCGAATGCAGATGCTATACTATCGCAGCATGGTGAACAAGAGCGGATGCTTGGACACGATATCTTTCCAGGGGGAGGAAGGGATTGCGGATTGGTGCGTTCTGGAGAACGTTTCGATACGCCTTGGGCACACGACGCGGACGGACCTCACGAACACATTTAACAACAACATAGTCGGAGCCTGGACGACAGTCTTCACAAAGGCTTCGTACAATTTCACTTGTCCTGGCGCTCCAGGATACAGATGGGTCGTAATAGACATCGACGATACCTTCGTGTACAACAATGTCGACAACCTCATCATTGACATTCGATGGAGAGGGAGCGAATATTCTGGAATTGGGGTGAACGATGGCTTGACGCTGACTGCCAATTGGTCGTGCCCATATGATTCTAGATTGTGCGATTCAGACATTGATGCCACGATGGCATTCCCTGATAGTACGCTCTACAATGCTCGCTTCGGCTTCGCCGACTCCGCCAACCTCACCTGGTCCGCAGTCAGCCAGAACCCGACTCTGTTCACGGCGAACGTGCCGGCCGGCACCAGGAACCTCGTCATCACGCCGCTCCCGAACCAGAACGGCGCGGGCGTCGCCAGGCTCACGCTCCGCAACTCGAACGGGCTCACCACCTTCCAGGACATACCCGTCACAATCACCGCAGTCAACGACGCCCCAGTGCTGACGCCCCTGGTGGGCATCAAGTGCGTGGAAGACGTGCCTTACGTCCTCTGTCTTTACAAAAACAGCACAATCACGAACATATCCGACGTGGACAACGCAATTGCGAACCTCACCGTGACGGAGGATTCGAATAACGCGGTGGTGAACGGCACCAACATAACCTTCCTGTACACCGAACTGGCCAGCAGCCAGAACGTGACGATAACCGTCACGGACCCGGACGGGCTGTCCGCAAATAGGACGGTCTTTGTCAATCTCACGAAGGTGAACGACGCGCCGTACTTCCTCAGCTTCCCATCGACGGCCAACTGCGATGCCACAAGACCTACGCACATCACGTTGGCTCCCGGCGACGAGGAAACCCCGCAGGGCCAACTCAGCATACAGACTTACTCCCCGTACGCCAGCGTGAGCGGCAACACCGTCGTCCTGACGTACCCGAAAGGGATAGGCTCGGACCAGCTGACCGTTTACTTGCTCGACACCCTGAAATACGGCACCGTGAACAACGTCTCGCATCTGCTGCACGTGAGCATCGTGGACCACCCGGAGGTGACGAACCACACTCCGACCGGTAATTCCGTGCCGGTAACGGCAATAGTAACGGCCACGTTCGACATGGCCATGAACCGCACGAAGGCGCAGAACGCCTTCTCGCTCAAGCTGGATGCGACTGCCGTCAACGGCACGTTCTCCTGGAGCGCAGACAACAAGACGATGACTTTCGTTCCGGCAGCTCACCTCACCAACGGCCTTTACACGGTCGAGGTGGCTGCGAGCGCGGAAAGCGCCGCAGGCGCCAAGATGCTGTCTGCCTTCCGCTGGAACTTCACCGCCGCCCTGGGGACGTTCGACGGAGACGGAGACGGAATGCCGGACCAGTGGGAAATCGACAACGGCCTCGACCCGACCGTGGACGACGCCCAGAACGACGCCGACGGGGACGGAATGCCGAACATCTACGAGTTCGAGAACGACCTCGACCCGCAGGTCAACGATGCCGAGCTGGACTCGGACGGGGACGGCGCGACGAACCTCGAGGAGTACGAGGCCGGCACGGACCCCAACGACCCGAGCGACACGCCTGCGGCCCCAATGGATTGGCTGCCGATACTGATGGCCGTTGTCGTGATTGCGGTAATCGCCGTCGTCGTGCTCTGGTTCTTGCTCGGGCGCAAGAAGAAGCCCGTCCAAACGGAGCCAGGCCACCCTTCGGCGTACCAGGAACTCCGCGAGCTCAGACCCGAGGTTCCGCCCGAGCGGCCCCCGCAGGAGGGCCAGCCGGCGAACCAGGGCTCGCCAGCGCCGCCAAGCCAGGGCGACCAGCAGTCTCCTCCCCCGCCGGGCCAGTAGGTGCGCGGTTTGGAATCGACGCCTCCCGTGCGATACGAGGAGCCGCCCCGCAAGAAGCGCAGCGTGGCCGGAATCATAGCCGTCGCGGCGGTGTTGATAATCGCGTTACTGCTTGTAGCCTCCCCCTGGTTCTGGGCGTTCATGGGCGATCTAGGGGAGACCCGAGCGTACGACGAGGGTGCCAAGCTCACGGTCAAGAGGACAATCGATTTTTCCGTGAGCGGGCAGGGGGTTGTCGACTACGAGCTGGACATCCCTTTGCCTAAGAACCTAGTTGATTCCGATTCGGCATACGTCCAGAGGTCCACAAAAACCGACCCGGCTCCAACGCCGCTCGACGAGTACAAATACGGCCAGCACTGGATGGTTTGGGACGGTTCGGATGCGGCCAGCAAGAAGTTCGTCATCGATTACGAGTTCGAGGTCAGCACCATAATCTGGAACATAGCGCCCTCGGACAGCGCGGACGTCTCCGCCATCCCGCAGGACATGATGGACCGGTACAATGGCGTGGAGTGGAAGATAGACCCGACGCTGCCAGAGGTTGCATCTTTGTCGAACGAGCTGACGCGCCTCGATGACAACGTCCGAGACAAGCTCCGCTCGATATACGACCACATGAAGGACAACCTCGTCTACGAGACCGGGCGCGATGGCTTGCCGAAATCCTGCCTGGAGACCCTACACGAAGGGGCGGGGGATTGCGACGACCAGTCGATTCTGTTTTGCTCGCTTGCGCGGGCGGCGGGAATACCGGCGTGGATGGAGTTCGGCGCTCTCTACGACTCGGGGCAGGACATCTGGGGGGGCCACGCCTGGGCCAAGGCGTACGTTCCGCTGGCGAACGGCGGAGGCGGGGCCGTGTGCATCGACGTGGTCAACAGGGAGTTCTTCGTCCGCGCCTGCAACAGGTTCTCCGATTGGGAGAGCGACGGGAACGGCACGCACATGGAGGACTACTACAACACCCTCTCCTATACGTCGGTCCACAGCGTCCAGCTCGAATATTCCGAGACGTACGAGGGTTCGTACGAGGCCACCGGAGGAAAGGTGAGCGCAAGGATGGAATCGTCTATCCGGCCCGGAATGGCGCAGGAATTCATCGCCGCCAAACCGTCGGTCCGCGCCAGCGCAGGGGTTCAAAGCGATTTGAAGAGCCCTGCCCGCGCTTCGTAAACGGAGCCGTTGTCGACGAGCCTCTTCAGCCCCATCTCCCAGTTGGAGATGCCATCGGCCCTTGCCCGCGCAGCGAACTCTTCCTCGCTGAATTCGCCCCTCTCCTTCGTGAGCGCCTCCGCTGCCGATTCGAGCCTTTCGAACTGAGTGAGCCCGGCTTTTTTCGCCGCAGATGTTTCAATGGCTTCCATTTTTCCGTCGCTGGACAACGCCGAAAGTGCCAGCCTGGCCTGATGGAGGGTCTCGAACTCGCGCTGCGGCGTCTGGCCGACCGGGAATCTCTTACCGCACCAAGGGCAGCCGGTGGTCTTGACCGGAATCTGGGCGATCTTCAGCCTGCCGCATCCGGGGCAAGGCATCACAGCGAAACTCACGTGGGACCATATCGGCGATGGAGATTTATTCTTTCGCCCCGGGGTCGTCCTCCTCCTCGTCATCCTCTTCCTTCTTCCCGAATATCGAAAATATTCTGCTGGAGAGCCCAGGCTGGCGCTTTTTCTTCCGCGCCTCTATCCTTTCGAGGTCTCCGTAGAGATCTTTCCCGGAATGCATAGCCCCCTCCATTAATGGATAATATGAATGGAAGAGTTTATATAGGTTTCCAATTGATGCTATAAATGTGTTTTGATATGTGGCTTATAAAAGTTACTGCATTGTCACGAGAAAAAGAAACAACGGGCCTCTGCAAAAGCCTTTTATCGCAAGTGCCGATTGGCCCGCGACGAGCATGTTGCCCATATCTGACGTTCTTGCGGGAAAGGCCGAGGAAGGCGCGGAAGTCGAGGTCCGCGGCTGGATCTGGCGCACAAGGAGCAGCGGGGGGATAGCGTTCCCGATACTGCGAGACTCCTCGGGCGTACTCCAGGTCACTGTGAAGAAGGGCAACGTGCCTGACGCGGATTTCGAGGATTCTCGCAAGGCACTGGTCGAGTCTTCAGTCATTGTCGCGGGCAAGGCGAAGAAGGACTCCCGCGCCCCCGGCGGCTGGGAGCTCCAGGCGACGGGATTCAAGTGCGTCTCGTTCGCGGAGCCGTACCCGATAACGAAGGACCAGTCCGAGGAATGGCTGCGCGAGAACAGGCACCTGTGGCTCAGGTCGAGGCGCATGATTGCCATCCTAAAAATTCGCCACACCGTCGTCGGTGCGATTCACCAATTCTTCCGCGAGAGGGGCTACTACGAGTTCGACCCGCCGATTCTCCAGCCCAACCAGTGCGAGGGCGGCTCGACGCTTTTCGAGGTCAAGTACTACGACATGAAGACTTACCTCTCGCAGACGTGGCAACTCTACGCGGAGGCGGGCATCTTCGCGCTGGAGAAAATCTATGACGTCGCGCCGACGTTCCGCGCCGAGAAGTCCAAAACCTCGCGGCATCTTTGCGAGTTCTGGATGGCAGAGATGGAGGCCGCGTGGATGGGCCTGGACGAGTGCGCCCAGGTCGCGAAAGACGAAATCCAGTTCATAGTCCAGCAGGTTTTGGAGAAGAACCGCCCGGAGCTCGAGTTCCTCGGGCGCGACATTTCGAAGCTGGAAGCCAGCAGGACGAAGCCGTTCCCGACGATAACGTACACCGAGGCGCTGGAGCTGCTGAAGAAGAACGGCATGGCCGTCCCTTGGGGCAAGGACCTGCGCACCACCGAAGAAGAGGAGATAATGAAGCATTTTGACACTCCAGTCGTGGTGACGCACTATCCAAAGGAGATTATGGCGTTCTACAAGCCGGTGGATAAAGATGCGAAGGCGCCCGGCTCGGTGGCAAAGTGCTTCGACATGCTCGCCCCTGAGGGGTACAGCGAGATAGTCGGAGGCTCGGAGCGGGGAACTGACATACCCGAACTCAAAGAGAGCCTCGAGCGCGACGGGGAGAACCCCGACAACTACCAGTTCTACATGGATTTGCGCAAGTACGGCTCCGTCCAGCACTCAGGATACGGCGTCGGCGTGGAGCGCGTCGTATCCTGGATTTGCGGCCTGGACAACATCAAGGACGCCATCGCGTTCCCGAGGACGAGCACGAGGATAACGCCTTAGTTCGTCCATCAGGATTAAATCCCGTACTGCAATCCGCTTGCGATGGCTCTCTGGACCTACGTCGCCCTCGACCTGCTCCTCCTGGCTTCGCTGTGCATGCTTGGCTTCGGCCTCGCCTTGAAGCGCGGCGCGTTCCACATCTTCCGGGCCGTCGGCTGGGCTGGCTTCGGCCTCTACTGGGGGCTCCAGGCGCCGCACTACTGGTCAATCGCCGATGCGGTGAACGTGCTCGGATGCCTGATGGCCATGCCGATTTTCTGCTACCTCGGCTGGCACGAGTACCTCTCTCATAAGTGGAACGACGAATACGAGCCGCTGCGGTTCGTGGGATGGGCGATGTTCATCGCATCAATGGGTTTTTTCGTCGTGGACAAGATACCGGTTGTCTCGGGGGCCCTCATTCTAATCGTGGCGCAGCAGAGCGTCTGGCTGGCGAACCTCTTCGGTTACAATTTCGGCGTTTCTGGCGTGGAATATTATGGCAATCCATGGTACTACAAGACCGACTACCTGCCGATGAACGAGGTCAACGCCCCACTTGTGGGCGTAGACATCAAGATAGTCCTGGCCTGCACGGCCATCCAGGCATTGCTCATCACTGCGGCGTTCATCTTCGCCTCGCGCGGCGACAGCAAAAGGAAATGGCAAGCCTTCGCGGTCGTCGCCCCCTCGATATACCTCGTGAACCTGGCAAGGAACGCGCTCGTCGTGGCGCTCACCTACGAAAACGGGGTCGATTACTTCGACTTCGCCCACAACGTGATTGGGAAGACCATCAGCCTCGTCGCCCTCGTCGTGCTCGTCCTCTACGCCTTCTGGAAGCTCCCGGAGATGTACGAGGACACCAACGGCGCGTTCGACCTTTTCTGGCGCAAGGGGCCGAGGCACGACTACGTCTCCAACGTGGGGAGGGTCTTCGAGCTGGCTGCGGGGAAGAGGGGGAAGAAGCCCTCCTCTTGAAAATGATGAGACCCTAACCTCTTGGGAGGTCATTTGAGTTCTTGAAAGCCGTTCCACATCCCTCGCAATAACCTGACTCGTCGATATACATTCTGAATTTTGTAGCCCTGCATTTCGGGCAATACGGGACTCCCGCGACTACAGGTCTCTGCATTGTCTGGCCAGGCACCGGTGCCCGTCCTGGAAAAAGCTCATTGACATCGACATCGTCCGAGTATGATTCGTACTTCGTCGGTCGCCTCGTGCTAGATTTAAACTCATCCATCACGATGAATAAATATATGACAACGAGCAGAAATATTGCAGCCTGGACCAGAGTCCACGGGTCTGATGCATCGACGAAAAGGTTCCAGAGGATTATCGGCAGGTTGAGCAATTGGAGTATAAGCGTCCATACCCAAGCCCACTCTTCCAAGTTCCACAGCCCTTTCGCAAGATAAATCAAAGCAGCCCCGATTATCAATACCACCAAAGCAAAAATCCCAACGAAACAAACCAGAAGGCCAAGTATGGCCAATAAGATGCCAGTCACCAGTACGATAATACCCTCGATTGCAGTCAATATCGCAAGTACCGAGATTCCAATTGGCCTTTCTTTCAGCATGCCCTCATCCGCTACCTAACATTGCATGGATTTTCAGTATTTAATAATGAGTGCGCGCAACCAAAACCATTTTCTAACCCAATCGAATAGGCGTTGCGATGAGAGCCGACAGAAAAGTCATTCTGGCGTTGGACGAGACGGACCCGGCCAAGGCGAAGGCCGTGGCAAAAGCGGTCGCCCCGTTCGTGGCCGCAATTAAAGTCAACTATCCGCTCGTCCTGAGCGCAGGCATGGGAATAATCACCGAGCTGGCCAAGGACTCTTACGTTCTTTGCGACTTCAAGGTGGCCGACATCCCAAACACGAACCGCCTCATCGTGGAGCAGGCTGTCAAGGCGGGGGCTAGCGGCGTCATATGTCACGCCTTCGCAGGCGATGACTCGGTCAAGGCCTGCGTCGATGCGGCCCAGGGCAAAGACATATTCGTCGTCACGGAGATGAGCCATCCAGGCGGGAAGAGGTTCACGCAGCCGCTCGCGGACGAGCTGGCCAAGATTGCGGTCGAGGCTGGCGCGGCCGGAGTCATCGCCCCGGCGACCAGGCCGGAGCGAATCGCGCACGTGCGGAAGCTCGTTGGCAACCTCAAGATTCTCAGCCCCGGCGTGGGGGCTCAGGGCGGCAGCGCCCGAGACGCGCTGCGGGCTGGGGCGGACTACGTTATAGTGGGCCGTGGCATCTATCAATCCCCGGACCCGGCAGCGGCTGCAAAAGCCGTTTCAGAGGAGACAAAATCCATATGACCGAATCAAAAGCGAAGCCCAAGGTTCCCTATTCGCTGTACGTCGTGTGCCCGGTTTGCGAGGAGGAGACGCTGCACAAGGTGCTGAAGGGCAAGATGCACTCGAAGGGCCAGGTCGTCAAGGTCGAGGCGACCGTCGAATGCACCGTGTGCGCGAGTGTCCACCGCTCCGGCGTGAAGGAGACGAAGCCCATCGAGGTCCCGGCGGTCGTGAGCTGGAAGGACGCGTCCGAGCGTATTAAGATGGAGATGGCTCCGGACTACGTGGTATCGGTCGGCGACGTCCTACACGAGAAGTTCCCGCTGCTTGTCACCGCCGTGGAGACCAAAGTCCGCAGGGAGAGGCGCGCGCCGGCCAGGGACATCGTCTGCATCTGGGCCAAGCGCTACGACAAGGTCATCGTGAAGTTCTCGATAAACCGCGGCCTGAGGGCGACTCCGTACGAGACGGAGGCCTCGCCCGACGAGGAGTTCTCGGTGAAGAGCGTCATAGACCTGGGGAACGGCCCGATAATAATCACCAGCATCAAGACGAAGGACACCATCAGGGACTGGGGGAGCGCCCCCGCGTCCGAAATCGTGCGCATCTACGGCAGGCCGTTCCGCGATTCTATTCGCGGCGATAGAGAGCGACTCCCGCCACGCAGACAAGAACGACGGCCGCCATCGCGGACGCAATCTCGTCAAGGCCAAAGGGGCTCCCGGCGGGCTCGAAGGTGATTGTGGTTTCCCCGCTCGTCCCGGGAACGTACACGTGGACCTGCAGCCAGTCCCCGTCCGCAGCCACGAAGTATTTTGGCTTGGAGCCCGTTTCGTAAAGGATAGAGGCGAGGCTGTCCGAGACCTTGGCCTTCGAGCCCCCGACCTCCACGCGCATGTCCCCCGCGTTCAGCTTCGGAAGCACCGTGCGGTCGACGTTGATGATGACGACCTTGCCGGAGGATATGGAGCCGGAAACCGAGGCAGTGTATGTGTCGTTGGTAGTCACGATGGTCCCAATCCCCACATCGGAGAAGGCGATGGTGTCCTCCATGATATTGCTGGCAGACGACGTTGCGAAGACCTCGCCGGCCACCCTTCCCTGGGCGATGCTGCTTGCAACGAAGGAGTCCTGGCCCGGGTTCGCCCGGAAGAGTATGCGCGAGCCCTCTTCGACGGTTGCCAGGATTCCACCTGGTAACGCTGCCAGGGTCCCCGGTCCCGCTAGGAAAAGGGTGGAGCTGACGCGCCCGTTGCCAACGACGACCCCGCTTTCGCTGCTCGCCAGCGCGCTCATGCCCACGGGCAGGTCGAAGAAGGCTGCGTTCGCTCCAGAAAATGTGAATTCGATTGCGCCAGTGGGTATCCGGTGTATCACGAACTGCACGTCTGTTCCCATGTACGAAGCTGACGTCTCGCCGTCTGTTGGCTGCCGGTCGTTGATGAAATTGGCGAATCCGATGCGCTCGAACACGATTTCAAGCTTGTCCGCGAACTTCACGGAGTAGTCCTCCAGTACGAATTTAAAGTTGCCGTTGCCAGTCGTCGCGATGGGGGCGTCCATGTCGAGGGTGTAGTTCGAGTAGCTTCGCGAGAAGAGCGTGTTTCCCGGAGGGGCGGCGCTGCGCGCGAAGAGGGGGAACATAGCGCTAGCTGGGATGAGAATCAGCAGTGCGGTCGCGATGGCAGCGATTTTGTTCATCTCCGCTTCTCCTTTTTGTGAAAAAAGCTAGAATGGAGGAGGCTCCCCCGGCCCTTTCGGACCGGGGTCTCTATTACGTGGGCATAATAATAGATTTAGCCTCTGTGACAAATATGCACGGGGGTATTAATATCTCATTTGGTACAAGCGTCGAACTGAACTAGGCCGCGGTAGCGCCGAAAAGCATGGCGATCGCGATGCAGAGCCCTGCCGTGATTACCCCGACCAGCAGCATCCTAGCTCCGTACTTGGCCATGCTCTCGTCGCTTATTTTGGCAAGATACATCCCAAGTCCGACGAGTACAGCGAGGGTAAGCCCGACTGAGGCGTAGAAAGCCACTAGGGGGCTAACAAGCCCGAAATGCTCCGCGAAGAATGGCGATATGACGCATATCGCTGCCAGCGCGGGCGAGAGCCCGTCCACGATGGCCACCACCGTCGTTGCGAAATCGTGCGCCTCCTCGTGTATCGTGTCTCGCATCGGCCTGAGCATCGCGCGCTCGAGCTCCTTTAGGCGCTTCTTCCGCTCCGCGCTCTCGGTCATGTAGGCGCCAGAAACCCCCGAAATCCCCATGGCCAATGCACCGGCGACTCCGGCCGCGATGATGATCTGCGGGTCCTCGATGCCAGATAAATATGAACCGATGACGACCCCCAGCATGGTCAGAGCCCCGTCGAATGCGTTCATCACGAAGTAGCGCCTCGCGACCTCGCCGACCTCCGCCACCTTCCAATACAGGCGCCAGCGCGCTAAAACCTTCTTCAAGCCACTGCCATCAGCCATTTATATATTTGCTCCGCCCATTCATAATGCCGACCTGGAGAAAAAGCTTTCGGCCTTGGGGGATAGTGCCAGCGCCAGCACTTTTCGGGTTGAATCGCCAGGCGAATCTCGCTCTACCAACGGCTTCGGCCAGATTTGCCCATTTGTTAATGGCACCCATGGCCCGCACAGGCCATGTCCGGTTTGAGCTCGACCAGCTTGCCAGCCTTGAAATTGGCCGCTGCGGAGTCGACGGTTTCGCCATCCAGCAGAAAAACCTTGATGCCTGCCTGGTTGAACATATCGATAGCCCTGCGACCCATGCCACCGGTAACGACCGCTCCGACACCCTCGCCAGAGATGGCGGCGACTGGCTGGCATGCACCGTGCTCGTGGTGCTCGTTGGTGTTCTGCACCATCTTCAACTTGCCGGATTCGACATCGTAAAACGCGAAAAATGGGGCGCTCCCGAAGTGGCCGTGCACTTTAGAATCCATACCCTTGCTCTCGACTGTCGGCATGCAGATTTTCATGTTGTCGCTCCAATCCGGCAAAAGGCGTCATATCTTATTTAACTTGCGATGTAAAAACGAACCTCGCCCAGATGTCTATAAATGGGGCGGGTAATAACTGCCTCTCAGAGCTAAAGCACGGGAGCCAGCACCCTTGCCAGAATTCCCCCGAGCGCTAAGGCCAGACCCACTTCGGCCAGCGAGATGGCTGCGGCCCACTTCAACCCGAGGTCCTTGTATATGACTGCAATGGTGGAGATGCACGGAATATATACCATTATGACGAAGCTGAAGATGAAAATCTGGAGCGGGGTCATCACCGTGGCGAAAGCTGTGGTCCCAGCTACAGCCGAGAGGAAGACGAGCGCCGCCTCCTTGCGCAGGATACCGACGATGAGGAGTATGCCTGTGAAGGCCGGAAGTCCCAGCCAAGCGACTGTGACAGGGCTCATCACGTCCGCTATGGAACCCAGGTATCCAGCAATGCGCAAACCCTCGATCACGACGCTGCCCGCGACGATTAGTGGGACCGCCATTGTCAGGAACGGCCTGAATTTAGCCCATGCCTGGCTGGCGACGATCGACGCCTTGGGCATCCTGAACGATGGAATCTCCATTATCATGCCAGGCGAGCTGCCCGGCATGAGCCAGTTGAGGAACCTCCCGACGCCAAGGATGATGAGGAAATCCAGGGCATACAGGAATATGGCCCACTCGACGCCAAGGTACATGCCGACGAGACCCAGCACGACCGCCGTCCGCGCCGAGCAGGGTACCAGGGACGAGAGGAACGTTGTGATTATCCTGTCGCGCCTGTTCTCGATGATGCGGCAGCCTGCGCATGCCGGGACGTTGCAGCCGAACCCCAGCATCAGCGGCATGCAGGCCTTGCCGTGCAAACCGACGATGTGGCAGGGGCGGTCCATGAGGTAGCCGATGCGCGGCAGGTAGCCCACGTCTTCCAGAAAGCCCAGCAGGAGATAGAACGGCAGGAGGAATCCCAGCGCCACGCCCAAAGCCGAATACAGCCCGACGATGCCGCCGCTCCAAGCCAGCTCCCCAGCCCATCCGGCCCATCCGGGGTTCATCCCCTCGAAAAGCGCCGCGAGCCCGTCTGAAGCCCACCCGCCGACGATGGATATGCTGGCGATTATCGCCGCCATGATGACGAATAGCCAGATATAGCCCCAGAAACCGTGCATGAGCGTTCTGTCGATTTTGTCCGCCAGAGGCTGGGAGCGGACTGGCGCGAACGACTGCGCCTCATTTGCCATCGACGCGGCGAGGGCGTACCTCTCGGAGGCGATAACGACGCCCGCAGGCTCGCCGTGAATGCGCTCCAGCTCCGCAGCTGCCTCATCGTAAGCTCGATTCTCAATCTCGGAGAGGCCGAACTCCGCCCCTTCCAGCAGCGATACGGCCATCCGTCTCGCATCCTCTGCCCGCTCGGGTCGCAGCACCTCCTCCAGGCGGGATATCCTTGCCTCGACCTCTGGTCCGTATCGTGGTCGGGCAGACACCTTGACGGACCCGCCGATTGCATTGTCCACGAGCTCGTGCAGACCGACCCCCGATGTGGCCGCCACCTTGACAACGGGAACCCCGAGCCTCCTCGACAGCGCCTCCGCATCGATTGTGAGCCCTTTGGCCGAGGCGGCGTCCGTCATGTTCGCCGCGAGCACGACTGGCACGCCCATTTCGATCAACTGGATTGTAAGGAAAAGGTTGCGCTCCAGCGCCGTCGAATCGACGACGTTGATGATGACGTCCGGCCTCTCGGCCAGTATGTAGTCCCGCGTCACAGACTCCTCGGCCGATCCGCTCGAGAGCGAGTACGTGCCTGGCAAGTCGACGACGCGCACAAGCCTGCCGTCGTGGTTCAGAACCCCCTCGGCCATCTCCACTGTCTTGCCGCCCCAATTGCCGACGGCTTGCTCCGAGCCCGTGAGCTGGTTGTAGATTGCGCTCTTGCCCACATTGGCATTGCCCACGAGGGCGACGGTCAGGTCGCAGCCTTGGCCGTTCCCCTTAATAATGGGGCGACCGTGGCCCATCTCACGCCCCCGGCCTCACGAATATCTTGGCGGCGATTCCAGCACCTATGGCCAGACATGAGCCCCTCACAAGCACTTCGGCCGGCCCGTGCATTGGAGCAGCCCGGACAAGGGAGACCTCAGCCCCGGGGGTCAGTCCCATCTCCATCAGCTTATTACATACTTGCTTCCCGCCGTGTATATGGGCGATTTTCGCCTTTTGACCGGGTTTCAACGAGGTCAGGGGAACCGCACCAGCCATGCAGGCGCCACAGGCCTTCGCGTCCATGCCGCAAGAGGGGATTGGCTCGCCGTCCGGGCACTCGGTCGGTGCCCCGAGCATCTTGCATAGAGCCGCTTCGACGTCGTCCGATAGCGAGTGTTCCATCCTGCAGGCTTCATCGTGGACCTTGCGCCCCCTTAGCCCCAGCTTCCTTGTGAGGAAGACCTCCAGCAGGCGGTGCTTGCGCTTGACGCTCATCGCGCGGGCCAGGCCGGCCTTCGTGAGCGATGCCCCCTTGTATGCCTCGTAGAGCACGAGCCCCTCGCGACACATGCGCTGAAGCGCCTCCGTCGCGCTCGCCGGGGCGACATTCAGCCTCGCGGCCAGGTCGCCGGTCTTGACGGGCTTTCCGTCCTTCGAGAGGTCCAGGATGGCCTCCAGGTACTCGTCGACGTTCTCTTTCGGCATGTTCTCAGGGATGTTTAGGGCGACCTAAAATATAAAACCTTCGGCGGAACTCAGTCGCAGACGCGCTTGGGATTGTGAATGCTTGGCTCATTCATCCCCGTCCGCTTCATCGCTGGCGCAGCCGCCGCAATCGCAGTCGTCGCCGTGCTCGCCAGCCGCTTCAAGCGAATCCCCATCGTCCGCCTTATTCTCACAGGATTTCTTCGGGAAGAAGTACGACGCCACGATGATGAGCACACCCGCCACTATCGCCACCATGGGTCCAATTCCCAGCGACGCCGACACGTAGTCCTGGGTCATCTGAGGCATTATCACAACCGCGACCGCCATGGCGGCCCCCATCGAGAGGCCGGTCGTCCCGAAAATCCTCACGAACCTTTTACCCATCAGGCCGACGACTATGGCCAGGATGCCGAAAACGACAGTTATCCACATGAAGACGGTCATCAGGAGGCCGACCGTTTTAATCGTGTCCTTGTAGCTCGCGACCTCGTTCAGCCCGGAAACCTCGTCCATGTAATCCTGCAAATCCTGGCTGGTAACCCCTTCCCGGTCGACGAGCAAGTCCTGCTGCTCCGCAGTCAAGGCGCTCGTATCTATCTTGTCCGCGTTGATGTCCAGGCTCGCAAAGGCCGGCAGGACCAAAGCTGCCAGAATCAGCAGCACCCCGCCCACCAGCGCCAGCACCATGCCGACGGTCTTTTTTTGTTCCATGATACACACCTTGAATCTATATTGTAATCTATACTGCGGTATATATATTTTTCCTTGAAGGTCTCAATCCCGTTACGAGTGGCGAACGAGGCCAATCGCCCCGGCGCGGCAGGCATCGATGCAAACCCCGCAGCCGAAACATTTTACGGGGTCGAAACGGAGCTTCCCATCAGCGATGGTCCGGGCATTGAACTGGCAACGCTCTACGCACACCCCGCAATCTCTGCATTTTTCCTCGTTCTGCTCCGCGGCGTATCCCGAGCCGACGACGTGGCCGGTGTAACCGAACCTCACGACCGCGCCCAGAGAGTGGCAGCAGCACGAGCAGCAGCTGCACACCTTGTCTGGCTTCTCCTTCCCCTCGAAGACGTAGGCGACGTGGACCAATCCTGCCTCGTGGGTCCTGCGCATCGCGGCCAGCGCCTCGGCCTTGGTGATTTTCTTCGCCCCGGACTTGATTTCCTCCTCCGCGCAATCGTCGAAGCTCAGGCATCCGTCCATGGGCTCTATGCAGTTCCTCATCTTCGCCCGGCACTCGCACTCCTGCTTGGATATCAGCTTTGCTCCGTCCAGGAGGGCTTCAAGCTCCTTCATGGAGAATATCTTTTGCTTACCGTGGATTTTGACATCGACGGCCAGCGTGATGGGCTTCATCCTGCCTATGATGTCCCGCTCCAGCTCCGCTCGCGTCCAGTCTCCTCTTTTTGGCTTTCCCGAGGTCCGGCGCATCCCGGTGTTCATTTCTTCAGGTCCCTGTGGCTGAATACCATGTCCTTCGCGGCCTTGACCTCGTCCACGCGGCCTATGGCCGTGTTGTGCGGGGCGCCCTTCAGCAGCTCCGGGTCCTCCGCCAGTATCTCCAGCATCGCGTCCGCGAAGCGGTCGAGCGTCTCCCTCGTCTCGGTCTCCGTCGGCTCGACCATTATCGCCTCGTCGACGAGGTGGGGGAAGTAAACCGTCGGCGCGTGGAATCCCTTGTCGAGCAGGCGCTTCGCCAAATCCAGCGTGCGCACGCCGCGCGCCTTGAGCTTCTCTCCGCCGAGGACGAACTCGTGCTTGCGCAATTCGCGGTACGGCATCCCGAACGAGGGGGCGAGCCTCGCCCTCAGGTAGTTCGAGTTCAGCACGGCGGTCTCCGTGGCCTGGGCGAGGCCGTTTCCGCCGAGCATCTTGATGTACGTGTATGCGCGAAGCAGCACGAGGAAGTTGCCGTATGCGCTGCGGACCTTGCCGATGGAGTCGGGCCTGTCGTAGTCCAGATGGTACGCCTCTCCGCGCTTTGCAACGACTGGCACCGGTAAAAACGGCTCCAGCCTCGCCTTCACTCCCACCGGGCCAGCCCCAGGGCCACCGCCCCCGTGCGGGGTGGCGAAGGTCTTGTGCAGGTTGAAGTGCACGATGTCGAAGTTCATGGCGCCTGGCGTGGTCTTGCCCATGATGGCGTTGAGGTTCGCGCCGTCGTAGTACAGCAGCGCCCCGGCCTGGTGCAGCACGTCCGCAATCTCCAGGACGTCGCTCTCGAAGATGCCTAGGGTATTGGGGTTGGTCAGCATGAACGCCGCCGTCTTGTCAGAGACCGCAGCTTTGAGCGCCTGGATGTCGACGCATCCCTCCTTCGACGGTATCTCGATGACCTCGAAGCCGGCCATCGCCGCGCTCGCTGGATTCGTTCCGTGCGCCGATTCGGGGAGGATTACGACCTTGCGGTCGTCGCCGCGCTTCCTGTGATACGCGCGTACAATCATCAGGCCGGTCCACTCGCCGTGGGCGCCAGCCGCGGGCTGGAGGGTGACGGCGTCGACGCCGCCGACGACCTTCAGCATCTCCTGGAGCTCCCACATCATCCCGAGCGCGCCCTGGACGGTCTCTTCGGGCTGGAGCGGGTGAATCCTCGTCGCGCCAGACAGACCGACCATCTCGTCGCACAGCTTCGGGTTGTACTTCATCGTGCACGAGCCGAGCGGGTAGATGCCGTTGTCGACGCCGTAGTTCATCTGGGAGAGGTTGGTGAAGTGCCTGACTACGTCGCGCTCGGGCAGGTCGGGAATTGCCGGGGCGTTGGCGCGCGCGAGCTTCGCCGGTAAGAATTTCTTTGCGGCCTGGGAATCCACGACCGCCTCCGCGGCGGCGCACATCTCGGTCAGAAGCGGCTCTTCGTACGTTGCCTGGTGGTACTTCATGCGAGCACCCCCCCGAGGGCGTCGACTAGCGCCTTTCGCGCGACCGCATCGCTCCTCTCGGTGCAAGCCAGCAGCATCGCGTCCCCCATGCCTTCCTTGTGCAGCTGGAGCGGCGCGCCGCCTATGACGTTCTTCCTGGCGAGGCGCTTGTTCACTTCGCCAGCGTCGAGCGGCAGACCGATGGCGAACTCGTTGAAGAACGGCCCCTTGAACAACGGAGCGCGCACGTCCTTCATGTGAGCTAGCTCGGCCGCGAGTGCGTGGGCGTTCTCGAGGCTCTGCTCGGCGACGCGCTGCATCCCCTTCCGACCCATCAAAGCGACGTATGCCGCGGCCGCCACGGCCATCAAGGCCTGGTTGCTGCAGATGTTGCTGGTGGCCTTGGAGCGCCTGATGTGCTGCTCCCTCGTCGAGAGCGTGAGGCAGAACGCGCGCTTTCCATGCGAGTCCGCGGTCATGCCGACGACCCTGCCGGGCATCTTCCTGGCGTGCTCCTTCTTCACTGCGAAAAGGCCCGCCCCAGGCCCGCCGAAGTTCATGCCCAGGCCGAGAGGCTGGGCGTCCCCGACTACGATGTCCGCGCCGAAATCGGCAGGCGCCTTGAGGAGGGCCAGGCTCATCGGGTTCACGCCGACGACGAGCGCCGCCTTGCCGGCCAGATCCTTCGCCTCCGGGAGCACCTCTTCCAGCACGCCGAACGAGTTGGGGCTCTGGACGAACAGCCCCGCGGTGTTCTCGTTCACAACGCTCGATATCGACGATGGGTCCGCCTGCCCTGTCAGGGGGTCGTAGGCGTACTCGACCAGCCTTATCCCAGGGCCGTCCAGATAATTCCTAAGGACGGATTTGTAATCCTTGTGGAGCGAGGCGGGTATGACGAATTCCTCCTTTCCGTTTATTCTGGAGGACATCAGCGCGGCCTCTGCCAGCGCGGTCGCGCCGTCGTACATTGTGTCGTTGACTACGTCCATGCCGGTCAGCTCAGCCATCATGCACTGGTACTCGAAAAGGGAGTGGAGGATTCCCTGGCTTATCTCCGGTTGATAGGGGGTGTAGGCCGTGACGAACTCTGAGCGCCCGACTAATGCGCGCATCGCCGCCGGCGCGTAGTGGTCGTAGCTGCCAGCACCCATGAAGCACGGCGCGGTCGCGGCGGAGAGGTTCTTCGCCATCATGTCCTCGACGCATGCCCTGGTATGCAGCTCGTCGAGCCCGTCCGGAAGGTCTATTTTGCCGATGCGCACCTTCTGCGGCACGTCCGCGAAGAGCTCCTCCGCGCTTTTCATTCCTATCCTTTCCAGCATGCTGTCCAATTCGCAAGACAAGTTGGCACCCCGGCTGGGAATGGGGAGGGGGTGGATAAGGATTTCGTCGCGCGATGTCCAGCGATATGCTTATTAACGGCAACGTATTCGGTGCGAACCGCACGAGATATATTCGCCAACAGTCAGCGCATCCGTGCCTCAAACCTATTCATTCGCATGCTTGGGCCTGTAGCTCAGCTAGGTGGAGCACTCGGCTCTTAACCGAGGTGTCAAGGGTTCGAATCCCTTCAGGCCCGCATCTCATTTTAGCCAGCAGTAGCGAATATATAAGTTATACGGGGTCTATTAGATATATACACGATTTCGGAGGGCGTCCCGACCTTTAACTTTTTTATTTTTTACCATAGCTAATTGTAATTATTTGCATTTAGAGCAGAAAGTATTTATAGCCAACAATATATGTATTCCTCATGAGCGCCATGATTAAAACAAGATATGCGGAGGAGCATATAAAGGTGAAAAAGATGATAGAACGTATTCACGATGAGACTGGCGGGTCATTATGTGTGGTGGTATCGGACCTCTCGAGAGAAATCAAGATGGATCCTAGAGTATTAAGAAACCACTTGGAAGTAATGGAGATAGATGGTTATGGCCAATTCTCAAACACTAACAAACGTCATATTTTTTGCCTGAAGGAGAAAGGAGATGAATGAAATGACAACATGTATCGTGAAAACAACGACGGACTACGATTGGGATAACGATCTAAACAGGAATGTGTACCACGCTATGAAAGCGGTGTGTGACATAAGTGGAAAAGGTTGTCTCTCGGTCGCTGAATTTAAGGAGAAACATGCCAGGAAGATTGAAACTGTTGAAGAAATCTGTCATGATTAACTACGTCTAGATGAGCTCGTCAATGCACTCCCTCGATACGTCTATCAAGGTCACCGGCTCATGGGCCGAGACCCGCAGAACCACCGTCGCCCTGCCCGATATCGTCCTGCGCTACCTGCGCCTCGAGAGCGCCGCCCAGGACCGTGCCATGCAAGAACTTATTCTCGAAGCCCTCGTCGAGTACTACAAGCTAAAGCCCCCTGCATCCTGATGCGCAGATGCTCAGGCATTTTTCCAACGTTTTATATGCAGACCAGCCAATCTCCGCACCGTGGAACCAAGGAACCCCTACACCGGCAGGCCCAAGTGGCACCATATGGGCGGCTCGCCCTACCGTTTCTTCACCGACGACCCGGAGGGCCAGGGGCGCGGAAGGGGCTGGTACCACAAGTACCACGGCAAGTTCTTCAAGAGGGGCGGAGCCGCGAGCTGATGAATCGAACACCCATTATTTCTCTATGTGGTCTCTCTCCATGAATGGATACCTGTAATCCGTTGGTGGCACGAGGTTCTCCTTAATCGTCCTGGCACTTATCCAGCTTAGGAGGTTGGTGAACGACCCCGATTTGTCGTTGGTGCCAGAGCACCGCGCTCCCCCAAAAGGCTGCTGGCCAACGAACGCACCAGTGGGCTTGTCGTTGACATAGAAGTTCCCGGCAGCGTCGCGGAGCACCTTCGTCGCCTTGACGATAGCGGTCCTGTCCTTGGCGAATATCGCGCCAGTGAGTGCATATGGCGATGTCTGGTCGCACAGATGCAGGGTCTCCTCGAACTTAGCATCCTCATAGACGTAAGCCGTGAGCACCGGGCCGAATATCTCTTCTTCCATCGTGACGAAGTGTGGATCCTTGGCGAGTATGACTGTCGGCTCGACGAAATATCCCTTGGACGAGTCGGATTTGCCGCCGAAGACTATCTCGGCATCCTTGGAGTCCCGTGCCTTGGCGATGTAGCCAGTTATGGTGTCGAACGACGCCTTGTCGATGACCGCGTTCACGAAGTTGCCGAAGTCCTCCACGCCGCCCATTTTGACCTCTGAAAGCATCCTGCCAATCCTCTCCTTGACGGGCTCCCAGAGAGTATTCGGGACGTACATCCTCGATGCGGCGGAGCACTTCTGACCCTGGTATTCGAATGCGCCTCGGACCGCTGCAACAGCGACTGCATCCACGTCTGCCGACGGGTGCACGAATATGAAGTCCTTGCCCCCAGTCTCGCCCACGAGATTCGGATACGATTTGTACTTCTTCAGGTTCGAGCCCAGTGTCTGCCAGAACTTGCTGAACACAGCAGTGGAACCTGTGAAGTGTATCGCGGCCAGCCTGCTGTCGTTGAGGACGACTTTGCCGACGGTCTCGCCCGACCCCGGGAGGAAGTTGATGACGCCGTCAGGGAAGCCAGCCTCATGGAAAATCTCCATCAGGTAGTAATTGGAGAGCAGCGAGGTCGAAGCCGGTTTCCATACGACAACATTACCCATTATGGCCGGAGCAGTTGGAAGATTGCTGGCTATGGCCGTGAAGTTGAACGGCGTGACGGCAAAAACGAAACCCTCAAGTGGCCGATACTCCACCCGATTCAGCGTCCCAGGGGAGGGGTAAGCTTCGGGCTGCTCGCCGTAAATCTTCTGCATGAAGTACGCGTTGAACCTCAGGAAGTCTATGGTCTCGCATGCAGCATCTATCTCCGCCTGGAAAGCGTTTTTCCCCTGGCCAAGCATCGTTGCCGCGTTGAGGATATATCTGTACTTTCCGGAAATAAGCTCCGCGGCCTTGAGGGCGACCAACGCACGTTCCTCCCAAGGAAGCTCTTCCCACACGACCTTGGCTTCCATGGCGCACTCTATCGCCTCAGCGACCAGCTCCGGCGTTGCTTTGTGGTAATCTGCCAATATGTGTCCGTGATCGTGGGGCATGACGACCTTGCCCTTGTCTCCGGTCAGCCTCTTTCTGCCGCCGATGACTGGTGCGATCTCAATTCTGGCCTTTGTCATTGTTTCCAGAGCGGCGCGGAGGTTTTTCCTCTCGGGGCTGCCCGGCTGGTACTGATATATCGGCTCGTTTCTTGGCTTTGGGATGTTGATAATCGATTCGTGCATGGCAATCACCGTTATTCTCAATCAAGTATAACGATTATAAATAGTTATCTCGGAAGTTACTAAATTACGCTGGTACATGCCCATTCACTTCGATATAACGCAAGCAACATCCGAGTTCCGCAAGTGACGGTAAGGCATTCGGAACGACGGTGACCGGCTTGCTGCGGATATGCAAACCCGCGCAGAAGCAAATGGTGATAAAATGTTCGTAGATGGAAAATGGATTGACCGCGATGAAAAAATGGACGTTCGAGACCCTTTCGATGGCTCGCTGATTGACCGCGTCCCGAAAGCCACGATAGAGGACGTCGAGCTTGCGCTCAAGTCGGCGGTTGAAGGGTTTCGCGCCATCAGAGGATTGCCTGCACATCAACGAGCGGAGATTCTTATGAGAACATCGAATATCGTCAAACGGGACTTTGACGAGTTCGCCCGCACGATTGCCAGGGAGGGATCCAAGACCATCAAGGAGGCGAGGAGAGAGGTCACCAGATGCATCAACACGCTTACCGTGTCGGCAGAGGAATCAAAGCGCATACTGGGAGAAACGATACCTTTCGATTCCTACCCAGGCGGTGAGAATAAAATCGGCTACTACTATAGGTTCCCGATAGGGGTCATACTGGCAATCACACCATTCAACGATCCATTGAATCTCGTTGCTCATAAATTGGGCCCGGCTTTCGCTTCGGGAAACTCCGTGATATTGAAACCGACGACAGCTACCCCCCTATCTTCTGTCAAGCTGGTCAGAGCCTTTTTGGAGGCGCAGCTACCTCCCAAAGCTATCCAGCTTCTCATCGGGTCCGGGAAGGAGATTGGCGAGCCTCTCGTCCAGGACGATAGGGTGCGGATGGTTTCCTTTACTGGCGGGTTCGACGCCGGAAAGAGGATTACGCAACTAGCCGGCATCAAGAAAATCGGGATGGAGTTGGGCTCGAATTCCCCCGTCATCGTATGTGAAGACGCCAACCTTGAATATGCAATTGAATCCTGCGTTTCCGGGGCGTTCAGTGCTGCTGGCCAGAATTGCATCGGAGTGCAACGGATATATGTGCACAAGGACGTTTATGCGAAATTCAAGGACGGCTTTGTCGAGAGGACGAAAAAGTACAAGGTTGGCGACAAGCTGAAAGAGGACACGGACATGGGTCCGATGATAAACGAGACCGAAGCGAAACGCATCGAGGAGTGGGTGAACGAGGCGAGGGAATTTGGCGCAATCGTTCTATCTGGAGGAGGACGCAGTGGGTCAATATACTCTCCCACTATCTTGGAGAACGTGCCGGAGAAGGCGCGAATACATCGCGAGGAAGCTTTCGGCCCAGTGGTCAACCTCTATCCGACATCCAGCATAGATGAAGCGATAGCAAAGGCAAACTCGCTCCCTTACGGCCTGCTTGCAGCGATATTCACTTCGGATATGAACACCGCCATGAAAGCAGCCCACGAGCTGGAATGTGGCGGCGTCATGATAAACGAATCCACAGACTACAGGCTCGATTCGATGCCGTTCGGGGGCATTAAATGGTCCGGGCTGGGGCGGGAAGGCATCAAGTTCGCAATCCATGAGATGACGGAGCCAAAAGTGGTGTGTTTCAATAGGATCTGATGCGAGACTCACAATTGCTTAGTAAGCGTATTCGTAAATATTCCATCCGTTCTCGTATTTAAAACCAGCATCGATTAATCGTTCAGGCCATATAAACCACCTCGGCCAATCTCTCCCATAGGTGATCTCAAATGAAGATCCGTAACATATTCGGCAACGAGTACTCCGGCACGATAGGCAAGAAGATAACGGCCTCGCGCTGGAAGGGAATAGAGTACATCAGGAAGTTCTTCGTGCCGCAGAACCCGAACACGGTCCTGCAGCAGGAGCACCGCGCCCTCTTCACGGGGGC
>JAZDNO010000005.1:0-152312 GCA_043799545.1 Methanobacteriota archaeon
GATCACAAGGAGCAGTACGCGGCACATATTAGTGCAATCTCCACAGGAAATTATGGGGTGGGGGGCACTCAAAAGATGTACAAACAATCAGACTCACTTAATCTTGAACTCACGTTTTCGCTCGACGACGCGCCGCTCGAACGAGGGCCCGAGGTTGTACGCCAAGCGCTCAATCTCATCTAGATCCTTGATGAAGTTGACGCGACCTCGACCCTCCATCATTCGCTCCAGTTTTCTAATCTGTGCGAAGTGGTCGTACGTGTAAAACCCGCCCGCAAGGATGGCCAAAACGCCCAGCAATATCGACCAATAGCCCCAAGCCCCGATGCTGGAAACAAAGTCCATGCTAAACGGTGCAGCCTTATCGGCATACAAAACACCCAGCGACCCAAAAAAGAAGGCCATAATACCAGCGAGCAGGCACATCCACGCTAGGAAGTGATAATTCCGTTTCCACCATTTCGCGAATTTGCTCCTTTCAGCCAAGGCAATCTCCAACCCCCCGAGAACTTGACTCATAAAAAGGTTTTCCTCCGACGACGGAACCTATAATGAAATATAATGCCGCAAATGGTTTAATCTCAGGCATCATTGTCCGGGCGCGAGGCTAGTAATGAAGCGTACGCCACTTTATCAAGAGCACGTGACAATGGGAGCAAACATAGTGGAATATGCCGGCTGGGACGTGCCGATGCACTTCAAACTTGGGGTGGTCGGGGAGCACAACGCAGTACGAGCCTCTGTAGGCGCCTTCGACGCATCGTTAATGGGGGATATTATAATCAAAGGGGACGGGGCCACCGCCGCTGTTCAGAGAATTTTCACGAACGATTTTACTAGTTGCAATGCGGGAGAATCGAGATACACGCACATGCTCGACGAAAAGGGCCAGATAATCGACGACCCGACGGTCATTCGCATAGCCAAAGATGAGTACCTTTGCGTTCCTAACGCAGCGGCAACGGCAAAGGCGCTGGAATGGATAACCAGCAACGCAACGGGCGCTAGTGTGGAGAACCATACGGGAGAGGTGGCATGCGTATCTGTCCAGGGTCCGAAAGCTTCTGGAATCGTGTCGAAGGTCTTCGGGGGAGCGGTGGGGCGCCTGAAAGATTCGCAATCGGGCTTCTTTCCGATGCCAGAAGCCTGGAAGGTTCTAAAAGATGAGCGCCCCACGCACGACTCGATTTTCCACAGGCAGCTGCAACAGGATATGAAAGTGCTCGTCACCAGGGCTGGGTATACGGGGGAGGACGGTTTCGAGATTATCGTTCCAATTCGGGCTGGGATACAGCTGTGGCGCAACGTTTTGGAGTCCGAGGGCGGGTGCGTGCCGATAGGATTGGGAGCGAGAGACACCCTGAGGATGGAGATGGGGTATCCGATGTCTGGCCAGGATTTCCATGCCAACCGAACCACATTGGAAACACGGAGCGAGCGCGCGCTCAACTGGAACCACGATTTCGTGGGAAAATCGGCTCTAGAGGCGCAGAAGGCTTCCGGGGGCTACCACGTGTTCTCGGGGCTGGTCCTCGAAGAGCACGGAGTTCCAAGGGGCGGCTGTGCCGTGTTTAACGGGTCGGGCGAGCTTGTTGGCAGGCTTACGAGCGGGGCGATGTCTCCCACACTGGGCACGGGCATCGGTCTGGGCTACTTCGACGAGGGCAAGACCTCCCCGGGTACGCCCATCATCGTGGAATTCAAAGATAAAAAGGCGCGTGGAAAAATGGCGAAGCTGCCGCTGATAAAGGTCGGAGCCTGAATCATGCATGCGGGGGGGAGACCATGAATATCGAGACGCTGAAGGAATTGGTGATGGTGCCTGGCGTGTCCGGGCACGAGAGCAGGGTGCGGGAATACGTCATGGCCAAGATTGGAAAGAGGGCGGATGGTCACGGTTCACACGGGACGCGGGGACATCGATGGCGTGATGGGCATCAAAGCTCCGCACCTGACCATCGACAAGGACGAAATCACCAAGGTCACTCCGTGGCAGAAGCTAGTCGTGGACCTGGGAACTCGGAGCCAAAAGGAAACGGAAGGCATCGGTGTCTCGCATATGGACCCCATCACACTAAAGAAGGGCTGGCAAGTTATGAACGGGAAGTACCTATGCTCAAGGGCATTGGACAATCGGGTTGGCTGCTGGGCCGTCCTCGAAGCCTTCGGGGCCGCGCTCAAGAAACGGCCGGCTGGCACGGCAAGCTACGTATGGAGCGTCCAAGAAGAAATCGGGTTCAGGGGAGCGGCAGTCATTGGCAATTCTATGTATATGGATTATGTTGTCGCAGTTGACACATACAGCACTACCGACGCTCCGGGGCAGGACAAGTTCTTCAAGCCCGTGATGCTGGGCAAGGGGCCGGTTCTAAGGGCAGTCGATTCGATTGCCGTAGCGACGCCGTGCATGTGCGCCGCGGTCAAAAGGGTGGCCAGGGCTGCCAAGATACCCATGCAGCTGGGAATGACCGGCGGTTCGACCGACGGGGCGAAGCTCCAGGAATCGGGGGTCGCAGCAGCGCCTCTTGGTGTTCCGATGAGGTACACCCATTCGCCGGCAGAGGTCGTGCATCTAGACGATGTGGAGAACCTTGCAAAACTTGTTAGCGCGTTAATGGCCGACATAGGTAAAAACCCACCGTGACGAACACATCAATAATTTGGGTCACGGAATGCGAATCACCCAAAGTATTATTACGCCGCAGGCCCAATGTTGTTATATCATGTGGCTGGGAAAAACGACATTGGTCTATGCTGCAGTGATTATCCTCCTGCTAGCCGCGGTGCCCATCAATAGCGGAACGAGGAGCATCCCCGACCAGGTTTTTAAACATACAAGAGGGGCTAGCGACCTCCCGGCGAAGAACGCTCCCCCCTCGGTTGCACCTAGAGTCATCAACACCACAATGGAAATCGAGAACATGACGATGTCGGTTTCCGAAGGAGCCATGCTACATCATCTGGAAAAGCTGGTGGCGTTCGAGACACGCTATTCATACAGCCCTCGGATAATGGATGCGGCGGAATACGTTTACGAAACCTTCGACAATTGCGGACTCCAGGTCGAATACCAAGACTACACATTCAGCGGCTACCAAATGCGGAATGTTATCGGAACACTGGAAGGCGCCAACACTTCGGCTCCAGCGTTCTATCTCGGCGCGCACCTGGATTCGACGTCGACCTCTGCATATATCGACGCATCTGGGGCGGACGACGACGGAAGCGGAGTGGCTGCAGTGTTGGTCGCAGCCGAAACCCTTAGCCATTACTCGTTCAACCGCACACTCGTGTTCTGCGCTTTCTCTGGTGAAGAGCAGGGACTACTGGGCAGCAAGGCATTCACCAAGATGCTTTACCAATCGGGAGCGAACGTCAGCGGGGCGATTTGCCTGGACATGATTGCATACACGCCCCCCATTCCGAACAACGTGCTGCGCTCCCGCGCCAACGCGGCGTCATTAGACCTAGCAAACTTCACGCACAACATCTCCGAGAAGTATCCAAGCATGGGAATCAACGCAACGGCGATATACGACAACGCGGCCAACAGCGACCACGCGGCCTTCTGGACATGGGGTTGGGACGCGGTCAATTTCATAGAGTACAACTATTCCACGAACCCAAACTACCACAAGACGACGGACACCATCGAGTACCTTAACCTGACCTATGCGGCCAACGCGACGCAGGTGGCGATCGCCTGCGCCGCCGAGAAGTCGGTTTTGATGGGGGGGGACGCCAAAGGGCCAACCTTCAGGAACGTGGTACCGTTACCCGATGGACACGCGAACGAAACTCCCGTAGTAAGCGTTTGTGTGTTGGACCCGTCTTCCATCGACCCCGCAACAGTTCAGTTATACGTCAATGGCTCAATTGTATCATGCGCCGTCACCCAATTTTCATGGGGCTACAATGTAACTTTCGAACCGCCTGCAGCATGGGGCGACACCCAATTAATAGCATGCGGGGTCGTAGCCAACGACTCGCTTGGCAACTTTGCCGACCTGTGGTGGAATTTCACGGTCGATGCGACACCGCCTGAAGTTCCGGTTTTGGCAAGCGTGGAATTGTCAAGGGTACGGGCTGATCGGGGCAGCCTTGCGATTGACCTTGGACCCGCTGGCTCGGATGACGACTATTACGTGACGAGCCCGAGCGTGATGCTCGATGGCGCGCTCTATAAAATGTGGTATGGCGGGTGTGACAACTACCCCAAGCCAACAAGCATCGGCGTATATAGGATATTCTATGCCACGTCAACGGACGGCACAAACTGGACCAAGCACGGAGTCGTCCTGTCCCCGGGCGCGTCTGGGGAAATGGACTCGACGCACACCGCCGACTGCTCGGTCGTTAAAATAAACGGGACGTATAAGATGTGGTACAGCGCCCACAACGGCACGACATACCGGATAATGCACGCCACTTCGCCAGACGGCGAAAACTGGACCAAGGTGGGGCTTGCTTTGGATTTAGGCTCGCCAGGCACGTACGATGACGCATGGGTCGCGAACCCCGAGGTACTCGTCGTCGGCTCTGAATACTGGATGTACTACACGGGCAACAGCGACATTAGATTCCAGGTATGCAAGGCAGTATCGAGCGACGGACTGAATTGGACCCGATGCGGTTTTGTAATCGGGTCGGGAGAGGCCGGTGAGAGGGATTCGGTTCTCGCATACGGGCCGGCGGTTTACCGCTCTGGTACTGGTTATGTCTGCTGGTACTCCGGTTTCGATGGTGTAAGGAACCGTTTGGTAAAAGCCGTGTCGGCCGACGGGAACAACTGGACGAAGATGGGGCTGGCGCTGGACATCGGGATTGCGGGCAGCTACGATTCCGCTGCAGTGACACACCCCGCATGTTTATTTGATGGCAACACGACCCGAGTATGGTACGGCGGAAGTAACGGTTATTACAGAATCCTGTCTGCGTCCTTGCCTGAATCCGGACCAGGGCAAAAAAAAGAGAGCGTTGTCCTGCGATGGGCCACGGCCATTGGGGAGGTGGCGCGCTACGAGGTGCGGGCCTCTCTCACATGGGAGGACTGCTTGGCCGTCGAGGGTGGGGTCTGGATGCCGGCCCAAAATGGCTTGTTCGTTCACAACGGCATGGGCGCGGGCAACGGCACGGCATACTATTATTCGCTTCGGGCGGCGGACAGGGTTGGGCACATCAGCACGCACTGGACTCGCGCGGCGAAGGCAGCGGCTCCGGCCCCAGCAGGCTGGACCCCCCTTGGGCACATCGATTCCGAAATGGCAAACCTGACAGCGGCTTTCGAAAGCCTGTCATGGACAGGGCTGATGGCATGGAACTCGACCGATGTGGCTAACCATTGGCGCACAAACTTCACGGTCCGCCCCTCGTACATGAACGACCTCGCATCGCTCTGGTCGATGGCAGGCTGTTGGGTCAAAACAAACAACGCTTCGACATACGTATCGGTGTGCCTAGTCAAGAACTTCACCGTACAGCTCCAGCCCGGCTGGAATTTCGTTTCGTACCCTCACATGGCAATCAAGACGGCTGCTCAGACAATGGGTGAAATCGGAAGCGAATGTGCGTCCATCGAGGGATTTGACCAATCTGCAACATACCGGCTGAAGGCGCTTTCCGGTACAGACCCGATGAGCCCCGGGCGGGCTTACTGGCTCTTCCTGACCGCTTCGGCCACTTGGACCATTCAAAATTATTGATCGCCAGGCGCATCATTTTCCAGCCGTTTCAGAACCCCTCTCGCCCTTTCCAGCTCCACTATGGCGAGGAGCCTCTTGGAACGCCCGGATAGTTCGGACACGGCCTTGGCGATTTGCGCCTCTCTGCGCTGTTCCAGTAGGTCATATCCCCGGACTTTTCGGAGCCGCCTGTCCCAATCGAGTACAAACGCTTCCGCGGAAGATTGGTCGAACCGCGCCGATGAAATTCGGTTGCGCCATAAGGTCCTTCGCACGAAATCCCAGCCCGAAACCAATGAAACGTATGACCTGGTGAACTCCTCCTCGGTCAGGTCGACGCCGACGACCCTGGCTTTAAGTTCGTCCGAAATTTTAACAGCGGCCGTGAAGCAGCGCGGGGGGCGCTCAACCTCGCCGAACTGGCAGAGGCCGCTCTCGTAAACATTTTCCTCGACCGTGCCGCACAATGGCTCCAGGGGTTTTCCGTCGTGCGCGCGCAGCGCCTTCAGCTCTTCCGGGGATATGGACAGCGCAACAGCGTCAGGCACGAACTCTCTGGCATGGCGCTCGACGTTCTCGCCTTCGGATACGAGCCCTCGAATGACGGGCAGAAAGAGGATTTCACAGCCCCCCCTGGTAAATCGGGCGGTGTCCATCACCGGCCCCCCCTTTCCCGCACGAGCCGCTTGAGCTCCGATGGGTCCCTGACCTTTTTCAGCTCGTCCTGGCCAACCACAGCGGACCCTCCGGCGTTCTTCCTCGGAGACGCCCTGCGCGTGAATATCACGGATTGCCTGCCCGCTATCTTGGCCACGTTGAAAGACGCCAAGCCCTTCTCTCCTAGGCCAGCTATATCTTTTGCCACGCCGGTGACGTAAAGGTTCTCCCGCTCCTTCGTGAGGGCATCGAACGGGCAGTGCGCGGTCTGGTAAACGCTGTAGCCCAATTTGCCCAGGGACGCGAACACCTCCGCGTTGAGACCGCTAGCTTCGGGCGCAGACGCGCTCTCTTCCATCGCGCCACCGGAATTGTACGAGAGGGGGTCGACGGGCAGTATCAGATTCCGCCCGAGGAACTTCTCGAGGCGCAGAGCGGCCTCCAGCATCGCGCCCATCCCGTTTTCGTACATCTGGATGGCTCGGCGCGATACGCCCGCGGCTTCAGCGAGTTCGCCTATGGACACATTCCCCTCCCTAGCTTTCCTCAGCACATCTGAATCCACTTTGACATAGAGGCCTCCCGGCCCCGCGAACACATACGGTGGAACGCCCTCAACGAACAGGTCTTTCAAGGAGCCCAGGGAGAGGAGTGGCACGCCGTACCTGGAAAAGACGACGCCGTCCTCGAGCTTGCCTTTTGCGCCGTGCGATGCGACTGCCAGCGGCGCCCCGCCGAGGGTCGAGGCCAACACAATCATCTCCCTCGCGGTTTCGCGCTCCATCGAGGCCACGCTCTGCACGCACTTGACGACGATGATTAGTCCCTCGCGCCTTGCGACCATGTCGAAGCTCACGCTTCTCAGGCCGTGCGGCTCGGAGACCATGAAATCTGCCCGCGCCAGCAATGCGCGAAGCTCCCGTTCCAGATGTTCTCGTCTCATCGGACCAGTTTACGTAGCCCCTATATTTATCAATTGTGTTTAAACAGGCATGCTCGAAACGCATCCGGGATGAACTGGCGTGTCCAAGTACGGCGTTTGTCTGTTTTAGATTATTCCGTCGCGCTCAGGAACGCCTTGTACGCTAGGTACGCGTGGTAGACATCCACCTTGCTGACCAGCTCGTACGGCGAGTGCATGCTCAGCAGCGGCGGGCCTACGTCGACGACGTCCATGTTGTGATGTGCGAGGTACTTGGCGACCGTGCCCCCACCGCCCTCGTCGACCTTTCCCAGCTCAGCCGATTGCCAGGCCACTCCCGCCTTGTTGAAAATCCTGCGCACGTAACCTACGAATTCGGCGTTCGCGTCGTTGGAGCCGCCTTTTCCTCCGCTCCCCGTGAACTTGGTGATGCAGACTCCGTGGGAGATGCGCGCGGCGTTGAGCGGTTCGTGCACGTCCTTGAACGAGGGGTCCATCCCTGCGTCCACATCGGCGGACAGGGCTCGCGATTTGCCCATCGCCAGCTTGAAAACGGTGTAGTCTGATTTCGGTTCTGCCGCCTTCGTGTATTCTGCCAGGAACAGCTCCAGAAATGCGGACTGGGCCCCGGTCGGACCCTCGCTTCCAATTTCTTCCTTATCATAGAAGACCGCGACCGCAGTCCTCAGCGGGACCTTCACTTCCTCAATCGCCGTGAGCTCGGTGTAGGCGCAGACGCGGTCGTCGTGGCCGTAGCCGCCTATTATCGAGCGGTCCAGTCCGACATCCCTGGCCATGTGCGCGGGAACCATTTCGATTTCCGCGCTGATCAGGTCCTCCTCGATGATGCCGTAGGAGTCGTTCAGGTGCTTCAGGACGGCGAGCTTTATCTTCTCCTTATCCTCGGATTTTCCATCCAGCGGTATGCCAGCGACGACGATGTTCATCTCTTCGCCCTTGATTCCGTCGAACAGCTTTCTCTCCCCCTGCAAGCGCCTGGCGAGGTGGGGCAGGAGGTCGGGTATCAGGAAGATTGGCTCGTCCTCCTTCTCCCCTATCACGATGTCAAGGACTTCGCCGTCGCCCTTCAGGATTCTCCCGTGCAGGGCGAGCGGGACGTTCGTCCACTGGTATTTTTTCACCCCTCCGTAATAGTGGGTCTTGAGGAGGCCTATGCATGCGTCCGTGTCTTCGTAAAGCGGCTTCTGCTTTAGGTCGACCCTGGGGGAATCGATGTGCGCGCAGACAACGTGGAACCCCTCCGAGGGCCCGAGCTTTCCGGCGATGACGAGGGCGACGTTCTTCTCTTTGTTTATCGCGTAGAACCTGTCGCCGGGCTTCACGCTCTTCGCGGCGGCCAGGGGCCGGAACCCCGCCTTCTCGGCGCGCCTGACGATGTACCTCACGACCTCCCTCTCCGTCTTGCAGGCGGAAAGGAAGCGCGCGTATTCCTCGCAGTAACCGAAAACGGTCTTCTTCTTCGGGTCCAGGCGGTTCCAGGCCGATTCGCGTTTCAGGACCAGCTTGTCAGACAGCTTGCTCTTTGGTTTAGGCATTTGCATCAAACCCCCTTTTTAAAAAAGGCGCAACACGAGAATGGGCTGTCATTATTTAGAATTTACTCTGGAAGATTGCGCTCGCGTTCAGCGCGCTTTTGGACGAAATTTACCGGGCATGGGCGGTATTTTGGTTGTGGCCTTGAGCAATTTCATCCGTTCGAGCGAATCAATCGCTTGGATTACCAGATTATCGATGGCGTTTGTGGAGTCGAGGGTGACGAAGCGCCTCTCCTTTGAAAGCTCCATGTACGCCGCATGAACCCTCCGTAGATAGGCCAGCCTCTCGAACTTGGTCCTGCTCGGGCGGCCCGCCATCCTTTTCATAGACGTTTGAGGTTCGAGTTTAAGGAAGAAAGTCACATCCGGCGTCAGTATGCTTGGCGGGGATGCCTGTTTGAGCCATGCCAGCGCGCCACCGAGGCCGCCGGGAAACGTGGGGGCCAGGGCCGAGCCCTGGTAAGCCAGCGTGGAATCGTGGTACCGGTCTGATATCACGATACGTCCCCGGGCGGTTTCCTTGGCGATTTCGGTGCAATGGACGACCCTGTCAGCCATGAAAAGGTAGGCCTCGACATACGGGCCCGACCTGTCATCCCACGACCTGCGCACGGCATCGCCCAGCCAGGTGCCTGTCGGCTCGCGGGTTACAACCACCTTGTGGTTGCTGTTCAGCAGCGCTTTTGCCAGCGCCTTGACGAACGTGGACTTGCCGCAGCCGTCTATGCCCTCCACCGTGATGAAAAGACCGCGCATCCACCGTGTATCTGCGAGGTGGGAGATATAGGTTGCCGACCGAAACAGAAATATCACACCCGAGCGATTGGAGGTCGTGCTAGCAAAAGGTTCGGGCCCGTTCATCGCGGCGGCCGTTATCGCCACAGCAACCTTCGTCGCGCTTGCGTATTTCTGGTCAAATGCAATCGCCATGCTCTTTGCGGGGCTGGCAGCCGGGCTCCCGGTCTTCGTTTTGTACTTCTTCAGGGACCCGGAAAGGATAATAGGGGAAGGTGTGGTTTCCCCCGCCGATGGGAAGGTCATGGCTGTCGAGGACGATGGAAAGGATTGGCACGTGGCGATTTTCATGAACGTCCACGACGTGCACGTGAATCGCGCGCCGCTCGATTGCAGGGTCGCATCCATGCGAAGGGCCGGCGACGGGTTCAGGCTGGCATACGAGCCTGGCTCCAGTTCCAACGTTCGCATGGAGTGGGGGCTCGATTCGGCGGCTGGGCGCGTGGGCGTGCATCAAATCACTGGATGGTTTGCGAGGCGCATCGTGCCGTACGCGGTCGAGGGCCAGGCGTTGAAGAAGGGGGAGCGCTTCGGCATGATAAGGTTCGGCTCGAGGGTGGATGTCTGGCTGCCCAAGGAATCGTTCAAGCCGTCGGTGGAAGCCGGCCAGCGGGTATTGGCCGGCGCAAGCACCATTGCGGAGCCTGCGGGAGGCGCGGCCTGATGCGATTCAGATCCATCACGGTGGCGGACATGTTCACGCTCGCGAACGGGCTGCTGGGGTTCATGGCTATCACATACATAATCGACCGCAACTTCATGCTAGCATCCTTCCTCATACTCATCGCTATGGTGATGGACGGGCTGGATGGGTACTTCGCACGGAGGCTGGGGACAGAAAGGCCGATCGGGCGCGTCCTGGATTCCATTTCCGATTCCATATCGTTCTGCATCGCCCCGGCGCTCCTGGTCTACGGGATATTCTACGACAAAGAGCTGGGGGCGGCGCATTTTTCCCTGCAAAACATTTTGACAATCGTCGCCTCGGCGATGCTGGCAATCTTCGGCATCGTTAGGCTCGTGCGATACACGAGGAACGATTACGCGGTAGAGACGTTCCTGGGGCTGCCGACGCCGGCGACTGCCCTGGCAATCATACTCCTGACGTACCTCTTCTCGGGGAAAACGGGAAGCTTCTTCTACCTCAGCTACCAGCCGTACCTCGTCCTGCTGATGTGCATTGCGATGTCTTTCATAATGATATCCGACCTTCCGTACCCCAAGGTGAGGGGGTGGGTCCAGAAGGGTACGCTGGCCGGAATTGCCCTGGCAGCAATTCCTGCGGTGATAGCGACATTCGATGTTGGCTGGTCCCTCTTCACTCTGCGGGCCATCTCGGTTTTCGCATTCATGTTGACATTCGGATATGTGTTGGGGGGGCCTTTGGTTGCCTGGTACGCGACAAAAGACAAAAAAGGGGTCTAGGTTCACGGACGACAAGGGAAGGAGGCACTTCCGGTGCACGGACAGGGAACGCGCCCTGTTCGAGACCGGGATTAAACTGGGCACGATTTATCACCAGTTCGTCGGAACGCCCGTCTCGAAGGCAAACGTCAGCGCAGTCGAGCACGCTATCGAGGAGAGCGCCAGGGTGCAGCCGTTCGTCGAGGACGTGAAGGTGCACATCGACCGCGCGACCCTCCGGGAGAAGAAAGGCCCGTACGACTACTACACCCTCACTGGGTTGATGCTGCAAGTCTACATCCGCGTCAGGTACAACGGCGCGGTGGTGGAGGCCGAGATGCGGAAGATAGACGAGCTCAGCTATCCCCTGATGTACGTGACTAGGGTGAGCGAGGCCTAGCCCGCAAAATCCTTATTAACCCTCTCGCCGATGCGGTGGCGAACTGGAGGCATCGAGCATGAAGGGAATAGACACGCTGGTAAAGAAGGCATTGGAGCTGAAGGAGCGCGGGCTGAACGAGCACGAGATCGGCAGGGAGCTCCACGTCTCAGACAACACGGTGGTCTGGCTTCTCACGAGGAACGTCAAGGGGGAGAAGCCGCCGGTTGATGTGAAAATTGGCTGGCGCTCTATAGGGGTTTTCGGAAACCGCATAGGGTATCTCGCGGCGATTTATTCCGATATTATAGGAGAGGAAATCAAGAAGAACGGGACCTCGGTGGACGCCATCGTCGGCATCGCAATCCAGGGAATCCCCCTCGCCACCTGCATCTCCGAGGAGATGGGGATAGAGCTGGCGATTTACAGGCCAGCAGGTCCGCAAAAAGAAGGCACGATTAGTTCCAACTTCGCAGGGGTCGAGGGAAAGAAAGTCGTGGTCATAGACGACGTGACCGGCACGGGCGCCACCATGAGGGGGGCGATAAAGCACCTCAGGGAGCTGGGCGCGACCCCGATTCTCGCCCTGGTAATAGTGAACAAGAACGACATGAGCGACGTCGACGGAGTCCCTCTTAGGTCGTTGATTAGGGCTCGGCCAATATCGAGCTGAAGAGATTACCATGCATTGGGTGGACGTCGTCGCCAAGGAACTGCTGGCCAAGGGCGGGCCGCAGGTAATTGCCAGCGGAACTTCAATATCCGGGGTCATACACATAGGTAACGCCGGCGATGTGATTATCGCTGACGCGGTTGCTGCCGCTGTCAGGCGGATGGGCGGAGAGGCCAAAGTCCTCTGGATAATGGACGACCTGGACCCGCTGAGGAGCGTTCCGGCGAACATGCCGCAGGAGTTCCAGGCCGCGATAGGCAAGCCGGACTTCACCCTTCCGTGTCCGTTCAACGATTGCGAATCGTTCTGCCACCATTATTCCAGCGAGTTCATGGCGTCCTTGAAGCAGGTGGGGGTTGCCCCTGAGATAATCAGCGGTGCGGAGATGTACCGCACGGGGCTCTACGACGGGGACGTGCGCGTCGCTCTGACGAACGCGGGCGAGATAAGCAGGCTACTCAAAGAGATATCCGGCTCCGAAAAAGGGGCGGGGTGGCTGCCGTTCGACCCGATATGCGAGAGATGCGGCAAGATAGCTACCACCAAGGCCTATGCGTTCGAAGGGGACAATGTCCTTTACGAGTGCAAGGGCGGCGTCGCGGGAAAGAAGGCCATCCTCGGATGCGGACACAAGGGTGGGGTCACAATCCGGCAGGGGAAGCTGACCTGGCGCGTCGAGTGGGCGGCGAGGTGGAAGACCCTGGGGGTGACCTGCGAGCCATTCGGCAAAGAGCATGCGGCGGCCGGGGGGAGCTACGACACCTGCAGCGCCATCGTTCGCCGGATTTTCAAATACGAGCCACCATATCCGATTCGCTACGAGCACATCCAGGTCGGCGGCAAGAAGATGTCCAAGTCGGCGGGCAACGTCCGCACTCTGCAGGAGATAATCGATTTGGCGACGCCCGAGGTCACGCGCTTCTTCTTCTTCAGGACGCAGCCCAACGTCCACAAGGAGCTGGAGCTAGAGAAGAGCCTGCTGCCAGTCATCGAAGAGTACGAGCAGGCCGAGAGGATTTACTTTGGCGCGGAAAAGGCGTTCTCCGAGAAGGAGGAGCCGGACATCAAGAGGGCGTACGAGCTGTCCCAAGTCGGCCCGTCTCCGAAGCGGTTTTTCCAGGTCCGATACAGGCATCTGGTCTTCATCATGCAGATTTCCAAGAGCTGGGACGATGCCAAGACCATGCTGTCCAGGACAGAGGATATCGCGTCGATGACCCCCGACGAGGAAGAATCGCTCAAGCGAAAGGCGCAGGCCGCGTTAAAGTGGGCTCGGGAGCACGCCCCGCTGGACATGCGCGTCGAGCTCAAAGCGGAGCCTCCCGGCTTTGAGATGGCTGGAGAGGAAACCAGGGTGCTGGCAGCGGCATTGGCCAACCTCGAGAAGAGCGCCTGGAAGGCGGACCAGTTGCACGATTCTGTGCACCAGGCAGCGGTATCGGCGGGCGTGAAGCCCAAGGTCGCGTTCACGGCCATGTACAAGATATTCCTCGGCCAGGAGCGGGGCCCGAGGCTCGGGTACTTTCTGGCGACGCAGGAGAGGGAGTTCGTGCTGGTGCGCCTTAGGCACTATGCAGGGTGACGCACCAGCGAGAGAAAGGTTTTATAGCAATCGCGTATTCGCCACATTGCCAAATCCATTAGAATAGCCCCGTGGTGTAGTGGTCAGCATAGGAGACTCTGGATCTCTTGACACCAGTTCGAATCTGGTCGGGGCTATATCGTTTTTTAACGTTCTTGATTCTAGCGTAATTGCGCGATATTCGAACACTAGACTAATCCACGTCAATTCTTAGCGATTGGATTAGTCTGTGCCTCAGAGAGGGGCGATGATTGCACACCTGCCTCTCTTCGGTCTGGTCGGGGCTGATTGGAGACCAGATTCGAACGAGGACTAACGGTATCTTGACGATGTAAGACTTGGGAGTTAGTCCGAAGTTCGGGCAAGGACCACATTATGGATGCCTTGCCCGAATTGGATTAGAAAGGCCATATCTATTTTCTATATCGGGGTTTTTTTTATGTCCATAAGGGAGAGCAAGCTTCATGCCCTTTGCCGACATCTCCTCCGAAGATGGCTACAGAAATACGAAGGATGGAAAAAAGGGACATTCAAGCCTACGCTGAGCTGTACAATCATGCGGAGGCGCACGATCCCGAATTCAGGCGAAAGAGCGCCAAAGACGTGGAGAGCGATATCTTTAGAAAGCCAACTGACACAATGGATGGGTATTTTATCGCGTTGGAGGACGGCAAGATGGTTGCAGGGGGTGGGGGAAGGATAACCTCTGACAAGGGCGGCGATGGACGCAGCCACTTCACTTTTTACATCCTGCAAGAATTTCTAAAATCGGATGTCGAGCTCGCTCTTTTCGAGAGAATCGCTGAATACAGCAAGGAAAAAGGGGCGATAAACCTCGGCATAAGGGCCAACACCAGCAACCTTTCAAAAATCAAGATGCTGGATCGGTTGGGGTTCGTGGAGAATGCCTACCAGCGGCACCACATGGAAAGGAGCCCGCACGGCGTTCCCGAGCCTGCGTTGCCGACTGGGTATAGGCTCCGCAACGCGAGAATGCCGGACGAGATGGGCGCGCTCTTGGAAACGCTCAATGATGCATTTTCCACACGAATGAAGTTTGGGCTGTTTACGATTGACGAGATTTCGAAATATACATACTTCTACGAGCTTGAATCTCTGCCCGGTCTCTTCGTATTGGAGAGGGAGGGTGACGGTAGAATTGTCGGTCTCGTAGGGAGCCAGATAGAGCATGTTTACAATGTGGAGCATGGAAGGAAGCGGGGCGCGTCTTACTCGCTGGCCGTCATACCGTCCGAGAGGGGGAAGGGCTTCGGAAGGGCTCTGATGCAGAGCAGCCTGAGATGGCTGGACGAAAAAGGAATGGATGTCGCCTACCTTGGAGTGAACCATCAGAACCCGGACGCGGTTCATTTGTACAGCAACCTCGGATACGAAGTTGTCGGTATCTGGCAGGGATTCGAACGAAAGCTCTGAGCTCATGGATTATACGATGTGCTACCACGTTTCTAGAACCCATCTAGGAACGCGAGCCACCCAAATATTTTATACTGGTTTGCCGTAGGACTGGCGTCATGAATGAAACGCCGCAAACCTCGAAGGACTTCATCCGCGAGGCGATAGACGAGGACCTCCGCACGGGGAGGTTCGATCGCGTCCACACGCGATTCCCGCCTGAGCCGAACGGCTACCTCCACATAGGCCACGCCAAGGCCATCTGGATAGACTACGGCGTTGCGCTCGACTACAAGGGCAAGTTCAACCTCCGGTTCGACGACACGAATCCTGCGAAGGAGGAGCAGGAATATGTGGACGGCGTAATCGAGGACGTGCGCTGGCTCGGCGCGGACTGGGGAGACAGGATCTTCTTCGCATCGGATTATTTCGAGCAGATGTATCAATGGGCCGTCAAGCTGATAAAGGCCGGCAAGGCGTACGTGGACGACCTCCCGCCAGACGAGATAAGCCAGCACAGGGGCGACCTGACGACGCCAGGACGGAACAGCCCCTTCCGCGACAGGAGTGTCGAGGAAAATACGGTTTTGTTCGAGAGGATGCGAAAGGGGGAGTTCCCAGACGGCTCGAAATCGCTGCGCGCCAAAATAGACATGTCGCATCCCAACATGAACATGCGCGACCCGGTCATGTACCGCATCGTCCACAAGGGCCACCACCGGCAAGGAGACAAGTGGTGCGTATACCCAATGTACGATTGGGCGCACGGCCTGGAGGATTCCATCGAAGGCGTCACACATTCCCTGTGCTCGCTCGAATACGAGAACCATCGGCCGTTGTACGACTGGTTCATCGAACAGCTGGGCATCTACCATCCGCGCCAAATTGAATTCGCACGCCTCAACATGACTTACACGGTCATGAGCAAGAGGATGCTCCTCGAGCTCGTCGAAAACAAGCTGGTCAACGGCTGGGACGACCCACGCATGCCGACGATATGCGGCATGCGCCGGCGAGGATACTCTCCCGAATCGATAAAGGATTTCTGCAGCCGCATAGGAATCGCGAAGGCCCACAACGTAATCGACGTGGGCATCCTCGAGCACTGCGTGAGGGAGGACCTCAACAGGTCCGCCCCGCGGTTCATGGGGGTCCTGAACCCGCTGAAGGTCGTAATCGAGAACTTGCCCGAAGGCCACGAAGACGAGATGGATGTGGTGAACAACCCGGAGAACGAGGCGGCCGGTCGGCGCAAGGTTCCATTCTCCCGCGAGCTGTTCATCGAGCGCGAAGATTTCATGGAGGAGCCTTCGAAGAAGTTCTTCAGGATGGCGCCGGGGCGAGAGGTGAGGCTGAGGAACGCCTACCTAGTGACTTGCACGGGTGTCGAGAAGGACGGCGGGGGTATAGAGGCAGTGAAGTGCGCGCTCGACCCAGCCACGCGCGGCGGCGACGCCCCCGACGGCAGAAAGGTCAAGTCGACGATACATTGGGTGTCTGCGGCGCACGCCATCGACGCCGAGGTCAGGCTATACGACAGGCTATTCACCATCGAGGACCCTGCGGGGCAGAAGGAGCGCGACTTCAAGGAGTACGCGAACCCGGATTCTCTAAAGGTTCTCGGCGGATGCAAGGTCGAGCCCGCTGTCCGCGCGCTTGCGCCGCTCTCGCGCTTCCAGTTCGAAAGGCTGGGCTATTTCTGCGTAGACCCGGACACGACGCCCGGCAAGATAATTTTAAATAAGACTATAGGATTGCGCGATTCATGGTCGAAGGTCCAGCACAAGGAGGCGGGCGCTTGACATCCTGCGTTTCCACATCTTCGGTGGAAAACCAGCAGCAGCGGCGCCCCGCGATGTGCTAGGGCGGACGGACCGTTTTTGGCACGTTGCGGGGCTTAAACATCAAACTTTTTTTGCTGCAGTCCCGTAGTGTAGTGGCCAATCATCCGGGGTTCTGGACCCCGGGACGGAAGTTCGAATCTTCCCGGGACTATCTTTTCCTTTTCTTTATGAATATCAACCCATAATGGTATGGCCCCGGCTCGAACCAGTTATAGAATTCGAGGCCGAGAGCCGTCACGCGCTCCACGGCCGCATCCTCTGAAATCCGATGCCCGTACGGCGGACCTTTCGTCATGGGGCGCTTCTTCCAGTCCGCTATCGCCAGCCGCCCGCCGGGTCTGAGAATCCGCATCACTTCGCGCAGCGTGCCGTCTCCGTCCAGCTCATGAAAGACGTTCACCATCAGCGCCAAATCGATGGAACCGTCGTCGAGTGGTATGGAATCCTCTGTCGTGAGAACCGTCGAGATGTTGTCCATCCCTTTGGCACGCGCCCTCAATGCCTCCAGCATTTCCGCCGAGAGGTCGAGGGCGTAGACCTTGACCGTTCCGCCGACCAACCCCGCGAGAGGTATTGAGAAGTAGCCAGTTCCGGCTCCGACGTCGGCGGTGACCGCGCCCCGTTTGATGTCCAGCTGCTCGACGACGGCGTCCGGGTCCAGATACGTCCGTCTCTCGGGGGAGTCGAGGCGCTCCCTGTTCTTCGGGTCGAATTTTTTGTCGTCCATGGCTCGCGCTCGCCAGTGAAAAATAAAGTGGCTGACAGCGATCGACAGTTCCCGTTGGCTCGCGCACAACAGTACAGTGCCAAACGCTGGCGGACTTAACTTCCGGGTTCGGAATGAGACCGGGTGTATCCCCGCCGCTATGGCCGTCAGACCGAACCCTAGTAAAGTGAGGATGTATAAAAGGGCTTCGGCGTAGAGCTTGATGGGGCAGCTGGAGTAAGCTCACACCAGGAAGTTCCCAGCCTTCAATATGACACGCTCCTCGCCCGACTTGTATATCACCTTTATCGTCGGCTTGAAGACCAGGAAGTCCATGTGGTTCGCGGAACCGTTCTTTCCACTGGGATAGTCCAGATTGTTGCCCAGCGCTATGTGGCACGTGCCGTGCATCTTCTCCGCCTCGAGGAACTCGTCGCTGAACCTCGCGGACGGATTCACCCCGAATGCGAACTCGCCGATGACGTTCGACCAGGCGTCGGTTGCGAGCGCCTCCTTGATTTGCTGCAGGGACTTCGTGTCGTTGCTCTCGACGCTGACGGCCTTGCCGTCCTTGAGGGCGATGGTCACGGGGCTGCGGATTTTACCTACGCCCCCGACCGCCTTGTCGCAAATCAGGGTGCCGTTCGCCTCGTTCTCGACTGGGGCGCAGATGACCTCTCCCACAGGCAAGTTCATCCATTTCAGCGTCTTCCAGTCCACCTTCGTGTCCGTGAAGAATGGCCGCTCGTTGACGCTCATGGTGAAATCTGTCCCGTTGGGGGCTGTGAAGTGCATCGATTGGGCACCCTCCAGATGCTGCATCAGCTTGTCCGCGAATATCTGCATCTTGCGGTACTCCTCGGAACCGAGGGCGAGGGCGCCGTCCGTGAGCATGTCGTAAGTGACTCCCGGACAGTGGCCGAGCCTGACCCTGCGGCGCGTCTCCATCTTCGTGACCTTGATGCGGAACGGAGTCTCCTCCGAGGTTCCCCTTAGCAAATTGATGAATATATCCGGGTTCTGCGAGGCGAATATCTCGTGGAGGTGGGTCGGTATCTCCTTCCTCATCTCGCTCGAGTCCAGGACCACGATGCGCACCCACATCCCTATGTCCATCGCACCCTCTGCGAAAGCCTTCCCTATGTTGAGGAGCGTGTCGTCGCAGACCACGACTATCTTCTCGCCCGGGGCTCCCTCCAGAACATTCAACAAGGCATTCTTCGCGGCGATGTGTGCGTCCATTTCATATCACGGCCCTGCGCATGCCGACCTCCCATATTTGTTTTGCGGCGGGCGGATCGGGTCGGGCGAAGATATTTCCCACAGAGGAGAATACGGGGGTCCATGCCAAGCAAGGCGGTATTGCTGGACGGATACGTGGACGAGCCGGCGATGCTCGGCGTTCCTCCATATCTGTCTCCCCTGGCCCGATACACATACGGAGCCCTATTAGATTCCGGGTGGGAGGCGGAATACCTTACGATAGACCAGTTCCGAGCTGGCGTCAGGCTTCCGAAGGCAGAATTGCTAGCGGTAGTCAAAGGGGCGATAGTCCCTGGAAAATATCTACGGGGAATGCCGATGAGCGACCGCGAGGCCGGCATAATCGCGCGCGCTTTCCAAGGGACGAAAGTGATTGGCGGTGCGGCGGTCCGGTTCGCAAAGGGCGATGAGGTGTTCGACGGCTACGATTTGGCAGCTCGCAAAGACTTGGACGCCTTGGTTTGGGACGTTGCGAGCGGCAAGGCTCCGAAGGACAGGTGGCGCAAGCCCGGGGAATGGGCCCGATGGGCGCTCGCTGGAGCTGGCCTGGCCTCGAAGCATCCGGATTTCCCCCAACCGCTTGTTACGGAGGTGGACACCTCTCGCGGGTGCGCGAGGTACTTTTGCGGCGGATGCAGCTTCTGCTCGGAACCTTCGTACGGAAAGCCGTACTTCAGGCCTCCGGAGGAGATAGTCTCGGAGGTCGAAGCCCTGTCCAAAACCGGGGTCGAGAATTTCCGTCTGGGGGGCCAGGCGTGCATCTACAGCTACATGGCGGACGGGATAGGGAAAACGGAAACGCCGAGGCCCAATGTGAGGGCTCTGAGGGGGCTGTTTGAAGGAATCCGGCGCGTGGCGCCGAACCTGAAAATCCTCCATCTAGACAACGCCAATCCGGCGGTGATGGCGGCCAACCCGGAAGAATCGCGCGCGGTGACGGAAATCCTCGTGAAGCATTGCACGTCGGGCAACGTCCTCGCGCTGGGGATGGAGAGCGCCGACCCCGCCGTAATCGAGGCGAACAATCTGAACGCCACTAGTGAGCAGGTTTTGTTCGCCGTGAGGCTGCTCAACGAAATAGGGGGGGCGCGTAGGGCAAATGGGTTGCCCGAATTGCTGCCCGGAATCAACATCCTGTCGGGCCTTGACGGGGAAACCAAAAGCACCTTCGGTCTGAACTATCGGTTTCTGAAAGGGATTCTCGCAGACGGGCGGATGCTGCGGAGAATCAACATCAGGCAGGTCGCTCCCAGGGTCAGGCGATTCGAAACGCGAAGGCATTACGGTGATTTCAGGCGGTTCAAGGAGCGGGTGCGCAGGGAAATCGACGAGCCGATGCTCGCCCGCGTAGCTCCAAACGGGACCGTTTTGCACGGGGTTTTCGTAGAAATCCACATCGGAGGGGCCTCCTTCGGGAGGCAGCCCGGCTCATACCCGATATTGTGCGAATTTCCTTACAAGCGCGACCTCGACTCATTCGTCGACGCCCTCGTCGTAGGCCATGGACCAAAGAGTCTCAGGGTCGTGGAAACGCCTCTCGAAATTAATCGCGCGTCGATGGGCGCGTTGGAAGCGCTTCCGGGCGTTGGCAGGAAGCGGGCGAGGCGCATTATGGCGAAGAGACCATATAGCGATTTTAAAGAGTTTGTGAAAGCACTCGACGACCCGAAAATCGCGCTCGAAATCTCCAAATATATTTATCTCTAACGGCTGGTGTGGATTTCAAAATCGTTATTAAGCCCTCCGCCATTGTCGTTGCAGGTGAGCGAAATGTCAATGAGGGGCGAAGCCGATTTCGTGCGCAACACGGTCAAGGAGCACACAAAGTGGTTCGAGGACAGCATCCCGATGATCGCATCGGAGAACCTCATAAGCCCTCTGGCGCGCGAGATGATGGTCTCGGATTTCTGCGACAGGTACGCCGAGGGGCTTCCAGGGGACCGCTATTACAACGGCAATATCTACGTTGATAAGGTCGAGCTCAAGGCGATGGAACTCGCGCGCAAGCTTTTCAACTCGAAGATGGCGGACGTGCGCCCGATATCCGGTACTGTGGCGAATATGGCGATGCTCTTCGCATTCGCAAAGCCGGGCGACACCATAACCACCACCTCGCTCGACCACGGGGCCCACATAAGCACGGCCAAGTTCGGGGCGGTCGGGGTCCGGGGGGTCTCGACGGTAACATATCCGTTCGACACCGAGAACATGGTCATAGACATCGACGGGACGCGCAAGACGCTGCTGGAAGTTAGGCCGAAGCTAGCCCTTTTCGGGCAATCTGTCTTCCTGTTTCCGACTCCGATCAAGGAGCTTCAGGACACCTTCCAGGAAATCGGATGCCACGTCTGGTACGACGCGGCCCACGTTCTCGGCCTCATTGCCGGGGGCAAGTTTCAGGATCCGCTCAGAGAAGGCGCCGAGTTCATATCTGGGAGCACCCACAAAACCCTGCCCGGACCGCAGCGCGGAATCATCGTAGGCAACCCGAAGGACGAAGATGCGGAGAAGCGCGTTTACAGGGCTGTCTTCCCAGGCGTGACGAGCAACCACCACCTTCACACGATGGCGGCTCTTGCAATAACGCTGGCGGAGCACATCGAATTCGGAAAGAATTACGCCAACCAGGTTGTAACAAACGCTAGGGCATTGGGACAAGCGATGCACGAGGAGGGGTTCAAAGTACTTTGCGAACACCGCGGATTCACGGAATCCCACACCATCGCAGTCGACGTGAGAGATCATGGCGGGGGGGCGGTCGCGGCCCAGCGGATGGAGGATTCCAACATCATAGCCAATAAGAACATGTTGCCTGGAGACACGAAACCCAAGAGCCCCAGCGGAATCAGGCTGGGCGCGCAGGAGATGACGCGAATAGGCATGGGTCCATCGGAGATGAAGGAGGTCGCCAAGCTAATCAAGAGGATAGTGATAACTAAGGAGGCTCCGGCCACGGTCAAGCCAGACGTCAAGGCGCTGAAATCACTGTTCAGCACAATCCAGTACTGCTTTGAACCGGGGAGACCTGGCTACAAATTCCACGAGTTGATATAACGTTGACAAGCGCTTGATACGGCGATCTATTCGAGCGAAAGTGTTAATACCAAGTAATTTTTTAGCCTGGATGCCCTCCTCACTTCGGTGGGAGGCTAGGACTGATTGAACATGGTCGAACTCCTCGATGAGCTTTTGGATAAGCGCGAGAAGCAGAATATGCAGGCCGAGCGGCACAGGCAGGCCCGCGACAGGTTGAACGACGAGACCCGGCATTGGGTGGACACCCGCGACCGCCTGAACGCTGAGGTTCGTAAGCTTATCGAACAGGCGACCAAGCACAGGCTCGAGCGAGACAAGCTCAACGACGGGGTCAAAACTGCGAAAGCATTGAGGGACGAGTGGAATCACAAGGTCAACGAGTTCGCCGAGAAGCTGATGTATCTGAAGAAGGAGAACGCGCCCAGGGGCGCGGAGTCGCTGGGCATGCTAAAGAAGAAGCTCAAAGCCATGGAATTTCAGCAGATGACGTCTGTCCTCACGCCCGACAAGGAACGCGAGCTGATAGACTCGCTTTCAAAATTGCAGGCCGACATCAAGAAGAAGGAGAAGCTTCTCGAAGAGAACGAGGAGATAAAGGCGGCCATCAACGATTCCAGAGAGGCCAAAAAGACTGCGGAAGAGCACCACAAGCAGGTCGAGGAGCTGGCGCAGAAGGCTCAGGACGAGCACGATGCCATGATGAAGATTTACGAGCAGAGCGATGCGATGAGGAGGGAGGCGGACAAGGCGCAGGAGGAATTCATCAAGGCGAAGATATCCGCCGATGATGAGCATAAAAAGCACATCGAGTTAATCCGCCAGGTCCACGATTACGACAAGATAATCACGGGAATCAGACAGAAGCAGAGCGGCCGCGAGGTCAAGGATGAGGAGACTGTGAAGCAGGAGTCAGAGGCGATATTCGAGAGGTTCAAGAAAGGTGAGAAGCTGAGCACAGAGGACCTCATGACGCTGCAGAAGTCTGGGTATCTCTGAATTCGAAATTGGTCGTATATAAGGCGGTATATATACCTTGCCGAAAAGGATTATATACCACCGCCCATATAAGCTAAATGGGGTTTTGGGCTAGTTGTTAGAGTGCATCCCATCCCTTCTGACAAGGCTAGCCCGCCCTTCCTTTTTGGAACGGGGACAGAAGGGAGCGTCACGTTTTTGCAGTTATGATAGCACGGTTCAGGCCGAAGCCTGAGGGGCTGGAAGGCGAGCCGATGCTTGTACGAGTCGCCCTTCCTTTATCAGAAGGAACAGAAGAACGCGAAACTGGATTTATTTTATAATCAATCGGTTTTTCTGCGTTCGCGCTTGAAAAATATCATCGATGCCGAAATTATGAAACACGCTGGAACGAAAATCGTATCGTATTCCGGTATCACCAGGCTTGCCGCATCCTCCGAGCCCGAGAGCAATCTTCCCGTCGAACTCGTATAGTTCAACCGTGCGAGATTATCGATGATACCACTCTGCGCGGTCGCGTTAATTTGTATGGTTACCGTGAACGAATGCGGCCCTGGCGCGACATTCACGAAGTACCATCCATAGGTCAGACCGCTTGAGCCGGATGGAGCCATGCTCGACGAAACGAATGCCACGCCTTGAGGGAGCGTGTCGTTCACCCAAACGTTGGCGGCGATCGTGCTTCCCGTATTGTTATAAAATATCGTGTAAGTCACGACGCTCCCCGCGAGTGCCTGAGCGACATCAGCGACCTTGGCTACGATAATCGTCGGTCTGGTTGCTGTGATGTTTGCCCAATCCGTGGTTCGAGCAAACCTGCTTCCGAGGGCGTCATTGTAGTCCGCGGTTCCCGTGTTGTTCAGCGAGGCGCCGTCCGCGATCGACGTGCCCACCCGGACAGTCAAAGACAGGGAATTAACCGTGTCGTGGGCAATCGTGCCGAAGTACCAAGCAACATTTTGGCCCGCAACGCTTTGCGGTGCTGGGACTGCGCCTTCGAAAGACGCGCCCGCAGGCATCGTGTCGTTGACCCAGACGCGCTTCGCGTTGCCGTCGCCGGTGTTGTTGAACCATATGGTGTAAGTCACAAGCTCGCCTACCTCGACGGTGGACAAGTTCACGGATTTTTGAACGACGATTATGGGCATCTTGCGTTCATTGGGGGCACGCCTGGTGGGCCCTTCGGGTACGAGCCATCCGTTGTTGCTGACGTAGAAGTCGTTCGCATCGCTGTCTGTGTCGAGCGGCATGCCGGTGTCCTCGTGCTTGAACCGGCTCCATGTGCTCCCGGCTGCCACAGATGGGTACGTCGTATCGTCCACCAGCGTACCTCCTGCATCGTAAAGCCTGACCTGTCTGCCGTTGTCGGGAAACGTATTCTTGGGAACGTCCACTGCAAGATATTCCGTGCCCGAGCCCCAGGCGCCAACTGTCGTCCCAGCGGGATAGGTGTACTGATAGTTGTTACCCACGCGAATCCTCCAGTCACTGATATCGATTACAGCTGCTGTCGGGTTGCACAATTCGATCCATTCGGTGTTGGGGCGTGTGGATATTTCGTTTATTACGACGTTGTCTCCGGCGGGAGTTCTCGTATTCGAATCCGATGCGGGTTTGACGGCAGAATCCGAAGCTCCTTGCCAGTTCTCCGCGATGGTAAGCACCCTACCATTACTCGTCAACGCGGACCCTGCGAGAATCTCTATGGAACCTCTCGACGCCGCAGCCTTCGCCGCTCCCGCGTAAAGCCAGGATTCAGAGTTGCCGCCGCACGCGTAAAAGCTGGCGTTTTTCACTCGTCCCCCAGAGCCACGAACCGTGATGGCCCTTTCAGCGCCAAAACCAACCCGGATGGGCACGCCTGTCGACTGGTCGCCATCGGCATCCAGGTATATCGTGATGACGTCTTCCCCTATCATCGGAGGTAGCGAGACCGGGCCAATGTATATGCTGATGCGGTCGCCACGGTATTCGACCGGAAAATCAGAGGGGATTGTGGTGTTCAACCAAATGTCGGAACCCTTCGGCCAATCAAGGATTCCGTCCCCGTCCCTGTCTCCGCTTTCAAAGGTGTCGTTTACCCCGTTGTTGTCGAAGTCCAGGGGGAACGAGTCCGACGAATCCGGCACGCCGTCGAGGTCGCTGTCCACGTCTCGCGGAAGCGATACTGGCGCGGTTTCAGGTCGTGGCAAAAAAGTTGGGAATTTCGCTCCGCCCAGCGCCCTTCCATCCACATCGAGTTTTACGTATGAGCCGCCCCCATAAGAAACGTGAGAAAAGCCAACCAAATCGACATCCGGGCAATAGAACGGGTCGCGCTCGTCCAAAAAGACGTCCCCCGATGGCAGGGAAACCGGAATGATATCGTCCCAATCCGAGAGATATCCGTCTATTGCGAACCCCGAGCCTCTCATTTTATGCACGAAGGGTTCGGAATCGATGACTGTCAATCCAACGTCGTCCAAGCTTACGCTCGCCATCTCCACAGATAGGCCGCCATCCGACGTGGAAAGGTTCCCTCGGAATTTGATGACCACAGTAGAATCGGAGGGTATGTCCAAATTCCCGACGAAGAACCGCGCAATCGAATCGTTCACAAAGATGGGGTCGATTACGGAGTTATCGATTTCAAGCCAAGGCGTTCCGACCAAGGCGGCTGAGGTCAGTCCCGATCCCTCGAACGCCAGTTCGAAACCGCCTTCCACGTCGCCGCTGCTGAACAATTCGCACTCGAGAAGTGTGCTGGGCCCAGAATCAACGGAAGGCAGACCAGCGAATGAGCGGCAAAACGTCTTCGACGGCGTCCCCGAAAGCGGACAGTCGAGGACATCCTTGCCTCCGGCGCCGTCAGTGGCGGCGATTATGCAGCGAATTTGAGGTGAGAAGCCGATAATCGAAGCCTTGCACTCCACCATCGGACCCTCCGATGCCAGGTTTATTGAGGTCGGGCAGCCGAAACCGTTCCAATCGTCCCGCTCGGCGTTCGAATCGAACCGTTTCAAGACGCGGGTCGCCGCATTTCCATCATACCCCATTGCCTCTACGAGATAATCGGCTCCGATTCCGTAAATCGGATAGCCGGTTTGCGCATCTCCGTCGGAATCAATTAACGCGTAGATGGCCGAAGCGGTATTTCGCACCCGAGGCGTATCCGTAAAAACGTTGCCCCGCATCAAGACGAATAATGAAACGGTATCACCTTCGCAAATCATCCCGCCCTGCACAATGTCGCTGCTCTCCGAAGGGCAATCGCCTGGCAAATCGTTGACGACGTAGGGGGCCGTCCACTCACCGAAGCGTCCGTCGATACCATTGTTCGAAGATGTGGGGGCGAACATGCTTGAGATTAGGGGCACGGTCAGAAGAGCCAGCACACACGCGGAAATTAGCAGGGTCGCCACCCAAACGCGCTGCGTCTCCGAGCGCAGGTATCGCCTGCTCGTTTTGTAATCAGCGAGCCCATTGGTCATTCCCGTCCCGTTTACAAGGCCACGGAAGTCTGATAAATCAGCGAGCCCATTGTTAAGCCCATTTGTGCGACCCAGCCCGTTTGACAGGCCATTCGTTCTCCCGAGCCCGTTGGTACGCCCCCGCAATCCGTTGGTCAAACCGTTGGTAAGGCCGTTGGTGCGCCCTCGCAACCCATTCGTGAGGCCGTTGGTCCTTCCTCTTCCAGCGCCGTTGACGGGCCCTCCAGGTTTTGCATCCAAGCCGTTGGTACGCCCCGGCCCCGCGGCTCGCGCCGCCTCGAACTCCTTTCTCACGACCGCCTCGATGAGTTCTCCGTTGGTCAATCCGACAGCCTTGCCGCGTACGAGCCCGTTCGCCAACCCCCGCTTGCGCCCCTCGGGCGAATCGTGACGCTTGCGCTCCCCGGCCTTCTGCTTATCGGCGCCCAGAGCCTTCTTGAACGCTTCCAGGTCATGCAAGAGTTCCCCGCTTTCCTCGCGCTCCTCGACCTCGTTTATCGCCTCCTCTGCGATGGTCATGAGGATGTCCAGTTCCTCCTCTTCCACGCCAAGGCCGCAAATGGGGCATATCCCCGCCTCGTCCAGAAATGCGCCGCAGCGCTGACACGAATTCTCGTCCAGAAGCTTGGCAAGAGCGGCCAGCCCGTCCAGCTCCCTCTCGACGGATTGGGAATCGACCGTTGCGCTCCGCTGGGTTCCGCATATCGGGCATGTTGGCTTTTGGCTGCTCACGAAAGCCCCGCAATCCGGGCACATCTCAAGGTCGCCTGCGGGCACAGTCTCGAGTTTGTCCTCGTGCAAGACCCTTTTTAATATCGTTGACATCTCTGCCGGGTCGAGCCTCGCACCGCAAATCATGCAATTGGGGCGTCCCTTGTCAACAAAGGCGCCGCAACCGGGGCACACGCCGATGTCCATCGCGGTTGTCTGAAGCACATCCCTGAGCTTGTTTGGCGTTGACGCATCCCTCGACTTGTCCTTGCCGCAGTTCGGGCATGCCGAGGCGCTCGCCGAAATCATGGCGCCGCAGTTCGCGCATAGGTCCGGCGTCTCGATTTCGATGAGGGGCGTCTCCTCGCGTGCCGTCCCGTCAATTGCTGGTTTGCCTCCGCACAGCGGGCACGACCCCTTTCCGATTGTGAAGAACGAGCCGCATTCGGCGCAAACAGTGACTGACGGTAGCTCCTCCTCATCCAGGTCCAACTCTTCATTCTCGGCGAGGAATTCTAGTATGACGCCAGCCGCATCCGCAATCTTCGGGACGCTGCTTTTCATGCGGCCGCTCGTCGCGTGGAACGACGAATCCACGACAACGATGAGCATGGCGCCCGTCTTTTGGGCTTTCCCCGTCATGGATTTGGCAATTTCCAGGAGGTCTTCACCCTCGCCGAAAGTCGCCAGCGCTGCGGGGATGACGTCCGCGATTATCAGGAGATTCTCTTTGCCCTTCCAGGACCGAAGGATTTTGTTGAGGGCGACCTTGACATTCAGCAGGTCTCGGGCACACCGCGTTACCACATCTCCCGCCTCCACCCCGATTACCCTCTCTGTGTTGTGGGAATACCAGTCTATGACCTTCAGCCGTCCATCCGCAACTGCCACTATTTCCGGTTCGAGGAGGTCGTCCGGGGGCAATCGCGACGTGATGACTGCGACGTGCCATTTTGACGGGATGGCCAGGGAAAGAAGCTCCCTGGCGAAGATCGCGAAGCCACCTGCCTGGTCTATCTCGACTGAAAGGACAGGTCTCGATTCGCTCCTTTCTTTCTCGCTCATGTCAGAATATTACCTCTTCCGAATCGACTTCCATTCCACCTGGCGCTATCATGAATGGGTGTTTGTAGGGGTCGTGCCTCGTGAATCGCATTTTATAAACGGTCAGCGTCCTCCTGTACTCCCCCTTCACGTTCTCGTAGCCCAGCAAAATCATCGAGTCAGCAATGAACGGTTCCGCACTTGATCGCGTGGCTCCCCCGGCCGTGGCCTCGGCTATGAGCAGCGAAGTGAGTCCGGAGGCCTTCAATCCCCTGCAAAATTTGAAAAGGTCGCGCCTGTATTCCTCGTCTGTCTGGTAGTTCAGAGCCACTGCGGATAGCGAGTCCACAACCAGCCGCTCCGCCTTCGAGGTTTTCCTCAGTTGCAGCGCCGCTTCAAGTAGGGTGGAAAAATCTGCCATGTCTTCGGAATTTGCATTGTGGATGCCGGAAGCGACTCTGGCGGCCCCCATATCCAGTATTGTAACGCGCCCCTCTTTTTCAAAGTCGGCCAACTTAATGCCGTACCCGGCGCTCGCCCGAAGGGCATTTTCCCTGCTCTCCTCGAGCGTGATGAGGACCCCCTTCTCCCCCGCGCACAGGTACTGCATGGCGAGAAGGCTCTTCGCGCTTCCGGCCGGCCCGCAGACGAGGTTCACCGTACCCTCCGGAAAACCTCCGTCAATCAATTCATCTAACCCGGGCACTCCGCTTTTTATGCGCAATCAATCCCCTCCCACGGTCTTTTCTGAAAACTCGTGATCGTAACCTGCGGAGGTCATCAGCCCGATGGTCGCGCGCCTGCCGAGCCGGGCGACCGAGCCAGCTACCAGAGCTGTCAAAAGGAGGTCGCGCTCCCTTTCTCCAATAGCCTCGTTCTCATTAAGCGCCTTTAATGCCTGGCTTGCATTCGTGTTCAATAATCTGACGAGCGCCTCCCAATCCGCCCCCAGCACCCCGGCCAGCCGCTCCAAGAAACCGGCCAGCGCTCCTGGGTGGTTGATGATGGATGATGGTTTGCAGCCAGCTAGGTCTATCTCAATTTTGACATTGGATGCGACTAGCCTGTACTCGAACGCCTTGCGCCTTCCGGCACGAAGGCGCCTTTCCGCGATGCCTGCGCTCGCAAGAGCCGACAAATGGGCGACGGCCGTGGCTATGTGCAGGCTCAAATCCTCCGCAATTTCGCTCGCGCTTTTCCACTCGCTGGTCGACAGGGCACCCGCGATGCGCAGACCTCCCTTGCTGCCTAGGGCGTACAATTTTTCAACAGTGCTCATGGGTTCACTTCAATTTTATTAAAGCTCGAAATAGTATTTATCGAGTACAAATAACGCAACAATATATAAATAACTCTCGTCACACTTCAATTTTATTAAACTAAAACTGTATTTTTCGTCGGATTCTGATTAATACCATTAATGAAGCAAGAATAGTGAGTGTTGGCACTGCGAAATCACCGAACTCTGGCACGACGACCATTGCCAAATCAGAGCTTCCGGGCAACGACCAACCGTTTGACGTTGTGTAATTGAGATCGACAAGGTTGGAGATTATGCCCGACGGGCATGTCGCGTTTACCTGCACGGTGATGGTGAACGAGTATGCGCTAGGGGCAACGTTCGTGAAATGCCAGCTGTAAGTCAGACCGCTGCTCGACGACGGTGGAACGCTCGCTGACAGATACGTGACGCCGATAGGCAGAGTATCATTTATCCAAACATCCCCGGCGTTTCGGCTGCCTGTATTGTTATACCATATCGTATAGGTAATCAGGCCGCCCGCCTGCACGTCCGTAACATCCGCAACCTTGGCGACTGTTATCTGTGGGCGCCTGCAGGTGACGATGGCCGTGTCGGAGCTCGGCGTCATCGGCCTCTGCAGCTGGTCCGAGTAGGCAAGATTCGCCACGTTTGTCAGGACCGTGCCGTCGGCGACCGTGGGGGCGATTGTCGCAAATAAGGCGATGGAATTGACAGAATCGTGAATTACATTTGCGAAGTACCAGGTCAGAAGTTGTCCGCTGACGGCTGCCGGCGCGACGCTGGCGCTGACGTACGTCATGCCCGCTGGTAGCGTGTCGTTCAACCACACGCGCTTCGCATTTCCGTCGCCGGTGTTGTTGTACCAGAGCGTGAATGTGACGATGTCGCCGGGCGCTGCCTCGGCCAAAGAGGCCGTCTTTTCAACGCTCATCACCGGGCGCTTGCGGTCGTTAGGCGCCGCCGGAGTCGGCCCTTCGGGCACCAGCCAGCCGTTGTTGGAGATGTAGAAATCATTGGAATCGACCCCCGTGTCGAGCGGATAGCCCGTGTCCTCGTGCTTGAACCTGGACCAGGTCTGGGTTGCCAGGATGCCGCCTGGGTAATTGGTCTCGTCTATCGTGGTCCAGAAGAACCCCGTCTGCCTCTGAAGCCTAACCCGGCTCCCCCCATTTGGGAAGTCGTTGCCACCGCCGGTGTTGGCTACGAAATATTCCGAGCCAGAGCCCCAGGCACCGAGCACAGTGCCAGCCGGGAAGGTGTAGGCGGTTGAGAAGAAACCCACCCTGATGCGCCAGCCGCTGACGTCGACAGGCGAACCAGTGGGGTTGCACACTTCGACCCACTCGTTGGTGTCCCCCTGGACCGATATTTCATTGATGACTATCCTCGACAGCGGATCCGTCACGACGACGGACGCCTGCGCAGTCGTGCGCGGCAGCGACGATCCAGCCAGGTTTTTGTAATCCCCCGTGACCGTGTTCGTCAGGACCGTTCCGAGGGGAACCGCACTGCCTATTTGCGCTTGGACAGTTATGAAGTGGTTCCCCGGCGCCACGGCAACGAAGTGCCAGTACTGGACTTGACCGGACGTGGCGTTCGGGAGGACGCTCGACGAAACAAAGGTCGTCCCGACCGGGAGAGTGTCGTTGAGCCATACGTGGCCTGCCTCGCCCGACCCCGTGTTGTTGTAATGTATTGTGTAGGTGATGTCGTCGCCGGGGCTGGGAGTGGGCACATCGACGACCTTCGCGACGGCGATGGATGGGGACGGCGCCGAAACGACGATGGTCCAGGCGCTGGAAGATGACGGCAGCTGGCGGGATGATTGGTCCGTGTAGGCGAGGGCCGCGACGTTGATGAGAGCCGTTCCGACCGGCGTTGATGATGGAATGTGGGCGACCAGCGTCAGGAAATGAGCTCCTGGCGCCACGCTCGTGAAATACCAACCGTATGTCTGCCCCGCGACGGACACGTATGGTGTGCTGGACGAAACGTAGGTCATTCCGACGGGAAGCGTGTCGTTGAGCCAGACGTGCGCCGCGTTGCGGCTTCCTGTGTTGTTGTAATGGATGGTATAGGTGACGTCGTCCCCCGGCGCGGCTATGGAAAGGTCGGCGATCTTGACGACGGTTATCTGGGGCCGAACGCAAGTCACAGCCACAGCGTCCGAACTGGACGCCATCGGCCTGCGAAGCTGGTCCGAGTATGCCAGGCTCGCCGAGTTGGTGAGGACCGAGCCATCGACGACGGACAGATCGATGGTGGCGGAGACGCTGAGGGAGTTGACCGTGTCGTGGATCACGTTGGCGAAGTACCAGGTGAGCAGCTGGCCGTTTATCGAAGATGGGGCGACGCTGGCGCCAGCGTACGTCATGCCCGTCGGCAGCGTGTCGTTGAGCCACACGTTCTTCGCGTTACCATCGCCTGTATTGTTGTACCACAGGGTGAACGTCACCAGGTCTCTGGGAGCCCCTTCAGGGGCGTTGCTCGATTTCTCGATGGCCATCACCGGGCGACTTCTGTCGTTGGGCGCGCCCCTCGTCGGCCCCTCGGGCACAACCCAGCCATTGTTCGAGATGTAGAAATCATTGGCGTCGTTGTTCGTGTCGACCGGCTGCCCGGTTTCCACATCCTTGAAGCGTGACCACGTCTGCCCGTTGACCGTCGCTGGGTAATTGGACCTGTCGATTTCGGCGCCGGTGCCCGTGGTCAGGCGGACGACGCCTCCCGCGTCTGGAAACCGGTTGTTCTGTGTCATGGTGGCAACTAGGTATTCCGAACCCGAGCCCCAAGCTCCGATGGCGGTTCCCACAGGGAACGTGTACCTGAGTTGGTTGCCGGAATAGATGCGCCAGCCGCCTATGTTTATCGCAGAGCTTGTGGGGTTGCAGAGTTCGACCCACTCCGGGTTGGGCCTGGCTGCCAGCTCGTTTATTACTATCCTCGATGCGGGCGACGCGACCGTGACGGAAACTTGCGATACTGTGGGCGGCAGCGAGACGCCCGCAGAGTCCTTGAATGCGCAAGTGACGAGGTTTGTCAGAATGGTTCCGGGCGCGACGCCAGCGCCCACCTGTGCAGACAAGGTGACCTGGTAATTCCCCGGCGCGACATTCAGGAAGGACCAGAAGACGTTTTGGCCCGCGACGGTCGCGGGTGGTGGGGTGGCCGAGACGTACGACATCCCGACAGGCAACGTGTCATTCAGCCAGACGTTCGAGGCCGTGCCGTCGCCGGTATTGTTGTAATATATCGTGAAATCGACGTAATCGCCTGGCGATGGCGTTGACGATAGGGCGACTTTTTTTACGGTTATCGACGGAAGAGGCGCCTGCACGGTCACAGTCCAGCTGTCTGTCGATGTGCCCAGGAACCTCGAGAGCTGGTCGGTGTACTGAAGCTGGACGTTGTTGACGAGGACGGTTCCGCTCGTGACACCAGCATTAACGGTGGCGCTCACGGTGAACGAGTGCGTTCCCGGCACGACATTGTTGAAATACCAGCGGTAAGTCTGACCCGCGAAAGAGGCGTAGGGTACGCTTGAGGCGGAGTAGGTCGTGCCCGCCGGGAGCGTGTCGTTGACCCAAACGTGGCGCGCGTTGCCGTCGCCGGTATTGTTGTAGTAGATTGTGTAAACAATGGCCCCACCAGGCGGGGCTGTGACCCTGTCGCCCGCCTTGTCCACAGCAATCATCGGCGCGGTCCTGTCGTTGGGCGCCCTGAAGGTCGGCGAGTCAGATATGTAGTAGTCACCGACGGTGTCGGTGTCCATCGGCATCCCCCAAGTCGCGTTCTTGAAGCGTGCCCAGCTCTGGCCGGCGAGGAGCGCTCCGTATGTGAAGGAATCGACAGTGGCCCACGTCCCGGCCACTTGAAGGAGTATTGTCGCGCCGCCGTTGGGCAGCTCGTTCCCGTTTCCGTAGAACGTGGCGGCATAGTATTCGGTTCCCGAGCCGAACGCCCCCAGGATTGTGTTGGCGGGGAAAACGAACAGGTTCGAGCTCCCCATCCTCAGGCGCCAGCCGCCTATGTTTATCGGGGATGAAGTCGGGTTGCAGAGCTCTATCCACTCGCCGTTGTTCGGCAAAACCACAATCTCGTTTATCACTACGTTGTCCCCCGCGGGAGAGCGCGTCTGAGACACGAAGACTGAAGTCGAGAGCGCCCCGTCGCTCACATCCGAGCTTCCGTCTGAATCGCGCATCTCAACCGTCACCGCGGTCTGCGGTCCCACGAGCCATTGGGGCAACCGCCCCTCGAACCGCCAGAGGTCGTTGCCCACCGGAACATCCGGGTCAGTCTCCCTCCAGGGAATCCGGCCTTGGCCCGGGTCGTATGCCGCGAGGGAAGTTCCCAGAACAATCCCGCCCCGCCCCGTCACTACCAGGGCGTGGTCGGCTCCCAGCCCGCCTGGTACTCGCGCACCGGTCGAAGCGTTTCCGTCTGAGTCAATCCACAGCAGTAGCGAGTCCTCGCCGAGCCTCTCGCGCTCCCTTTCCGTGACTGGTCCGACATAGACGCCGGATGATACGTTCGCGAAAGGAGCGGGGAAATCGACTGGCGTGGTTGCGTTCAGCCACAGGTCGGGGCCGTAAGGATATTCGACGAGCCCGTCCCCGTCCTTATCGCCGTCCTCCATGGCATCGTTCACGCCGTCGTTGTCGAAATCGAATGGCATGGGGTCCTGTCCGTTGGGCACGCCATCCATGTCGTTGTCGGAAGCGTTCCAGTCTGGTGCCGGAGCTGGGCTCCCGCCTTCCCTCCTGATGGAGTACCTCGGGAAAGCCGAACCCCCTAGGGCTGTGCCCGAGACCTGCACGAAGAACTCGCCGCTGTCCAGCAAGGCTGACGAGACGAGGTCGACGTTCCGGTTCTCCAGCAGCCCGTTACCCAGGGTAGTCGTCACGTCACCAAGCGAATCGGGGGACTTGGGCACCCCGTTCCAGTCCGCGAAAGCGCCGTCGATGTGCACATCCGTCCAAAGACCGAGGGAAATCGTCGATGGGGCGAGTTTCGAGATGTGCACGTCGCCCGCCTCCGCGCGCACGATGCGGCTCAGGGTCAGGCCAGTTGTGTTCGGCAAAACAGCGCCCTGGCCCGCACTGCCAGCAATGGTAATATTTACGACTTCGTCTTCCGCTAGGGCCAATGGCAGAGCGAACGTGATACCTAGGATGGCGTTGCTCTGGGACTGCGTGAATGCGAGGGGCTCGATCGCCCCGCCAGCGCGAATTGCCGCTATCGAAGAGACGGAAGTGGCGTCGGGGGCGTTGCCAATGCGCGTCAGCTCCAATCCCATGATGGAGGAAGCACCGCCAGAAGAATGCACCGTCACACGCTGCACCTCGAGCACTCCAGGTTCGGACAAAGACTCCGATTCCGGGCCGCGCTCGAAGGCTTTTGCCACCGCCAGGCCAGGGGACACCGGGGACTCGGCCATGTCCTGATAGCCGGAGCCGTCGCTCGTGCAGACCAGCACCAGCGGCGAGGTGGCATTCGAGGGCAGAAACGCCTCGACCTCGACTTCAGAGTTCGAGACTGCAACGTTCGCCGCCGCGCCCGAGTCGAACCCGAGCCAGTTGGTCCTGTTCTTCGATCGGTCGAAAGCCCTCAGGACGGCGCCCCCGTCCCCGCGCCACCCGGAAACGTCAAGCAGATAGTCGGCACCAATAGAACCGATAGAATAACCCGTTAAAGCGTTCCTGTCCGCGTCGATGAATGCATACATGGACGCAGTGGAGTTCAGCTCGGGAGTATGCTGGCCGGCAAGGGCGCTCCCTCTCACCGAAGCATAAACGAAGAGCTTCTGGTTTTCATAACCAAGTTTAATCTGGTCGATTACAACATCGGCGTTCGCAGATGCGGGCGTGAGCGCATTGCGGTACCCGGCGACGTTCTCCCAGTCACCGAAGTATCCGTCCACGGAAAGCGTCGTGGCCCTGGGCTTTCCGAGGTCCAGCATGGGGGAGAACATCATGAGAGCCACCGCAAGGGCCATGAGCCCGGCCATCCAGTGCCACTGGTTCCGCTGCTCATCCCTTCTCCGGTAAGGTGCAGGAGCGGTTCCGTTGATGAATCCCGTGCCGTTTATCAGGCCGATGCCGTTGACGAGCCCGGCGCCGTTCACAAGGCCCTGGCCGTTCGTGAGGCCGCCCGAATATCCGAGGCCATTGACCAGCCCGTTGACCTTGCCCCGTCCGTTGACAAGACCGTTGATGCGGCCGTTGGTCCTGCCACGGCCATTGACCAGCCCGTTAATCCTGCCGTTGGTCTTGCCGCGCCCGTTGACCATGCCATTGACTCGGCCATTGGTTCTGCCTCGTGCCAAACCGTTAACCATTCCGCCCACGGGCTTTCCCCTCTGACCCTGGGGCGTGCTGGAAACGCGAGATTTCGGTTGCTGCCCCGGCATGACTGCGGCCGTGGCCGGCTCCGTAAGCTCGCTGATTCGCTCGTACGACAGCCTTATCGCTTCATGGAACGACCTGGTGGCTTCGGCGCTCTGACCCCGCTTCTGCAACAGTTCCCCCCTCTCTTGCCAGAGTCTGTCGTTTTTCGGGTCGTTTTTAAGGGATTCCTCTATGAACCAAAAGCGCGCGTCGAGATTCTCCAGGTCTCTGGACATCTCCTCCTCGTCGACCGCCCCCCCGGCGTCGCGCATCTTGGCAATCAATTCCAGAGCTCTGGCCCGGTAATCTGTTTCGCGCTCCGGAGACAGTTCCGCGGCCTTGTCGAAGCAATGCATGGCTTCGTCCAGTTGCTCCGACGCCATCATGGATACGCCGCGCTGGAACCAGTCGTCGGACGTCTTCGGCTCTTCGCTATTGGGCTCGGGCTTCGCTTCGCCGGGCAGTGTCTCTTTCTCTACTTTTTTCGTTACTGGCTTTGTTGTGGCGGTCACTTCGGCTTCCGGGGCGCCCATGCCGGACCAGCGCTGTATGAAATCCTTTGAAATGCCTCGCCTCTTGGATGACGTATCTTGCCTCGACGTGTCTGGAACCTTCCCGTCCAGCTTCGCCGTGAGCTTGCTGATGCGGCAATCCAGGCACAGGCTCTCGCCCTCCTTGACACGTTTGCCGCAGACCTCGCAACCGCGCTCTAGCTCATTCTTTGCCAGCACTTCAACCAGTCGGCTACTTTCCCGTGTGCGCTCCCTGGCGGCGGGGGCGGTCTTCCCGCCCATGCCGATGGCATATTCCAGGGCTCCGCAGACGTTGCAGTATTCGCCCTCCCCCTCGTAGCCGTCCCCGCAAGTCTTACAGGTCTTCCCCGCCGGATGGCAAGCCGGGCATGCTGCACCGGCTGCTGTGATGGGCTTACCGCAGTCTGGACACAATGGTGGGGACGGTTCAGGGATGTTTATTTCCGGGGCGGGTCGGGCTATCTCTGTCTGGCTGAAATCCGCGCCGCAAGCCTGGCACCGGCTGGCCTTTTCCGAAAGGAAGGCTCCGCAGTCCGGGCAGAGGTATAACTCGACCGGCTCCTCTTCCTTCTCTGCGGGAGCCTTCTCGACGAGCGGCATCTCGACGCCGTCGTCGGGCTCGAAGACTGCTCCGCAGCTAGGGCATTTGTCCGCGCCTTCCGCAGCCAGCGAGCCGCAACCTGGGCAAATGAAGAGCGACTTTTTGTCCTTGTACCAGAACCCGTCCACATCCTTGCCAGCATCAGCCCCGGGTTCGGTTTTCTCGATTAGCGGCAGTTCGACCTGCTCATCATCGACGAATTCAACCCCGCACTTGGGGCACAGCTTCGAGCCGGCGGCGGCAAGCGAGCCGCAACCCGGGCACAGGAACAAGCTCGCACCAGCCTTGTACCAGTGACCGTCGACGTCCCCTTTGTCCTTGACCTCTGGACCGCTGGTAGTTTGCTGGGTCTCCATCTCCAAAGGCATCTCCACGGCTTCTTCTTCGACGAAATGGGCGCCGCAGCGCGGGCATCCCTTCGAGCCAGCAGCTGCCAGAGAGCCGCACGACGGGCATAGGAAAAGTTTCGCCTCATCCTTGTACCAGAATCCGTCTTCCGCATCCTCTTTCTTGGTTTCCAAAGGAACCAATGGAATGTCCACCGTTTTTTCGTCCGGTTCGAAAACCGCTCCGCACGACGGACATTTTTGCGCATCCGCAGCCGCAAGAGATCCGCATGATGGACAAAGGAAGAGCTTTGCCTCGTCCTTGTACCAGAATCCGTCATGCGCTTTTTCTTCAATCTTGTCGGGCTCGGTTTCAAGCGGAAGCTCGACCTCGTCCCCTTCCTCGAAGTGCACGCCGCACTTGGGGCAGCTCGCCGCCCCAGACGATGCCAGGGAACCGCAGGCCGGGCATATGAAAAGGCTGGATTTTCCACTCGACCACCAGCTATCTGCTTCTTCTTTGGGCTTCTCTGCGCCGATGGCCTCCTTGGCCGCCTTGATGACGTTGTCCGCAAGCGCCAGGCCCATGCCGCCCACTTGTGCCAGGTCTTCGCGGTTGGCTGCGGCGATGTCGTCCAGAGTCTTGAACCCGGCGCCCTCCAACGCCTTGGCCCTCGATTTGCCCACGCCGGGCAGGGTTGTGAGCTTCCTTGTGGATTTGTCTTTCGACATCACCCATTCTATATTGGTCTCTATATAAACCAATTATAATGGGAGAAAAGAGATATGACGACATAAAATGGTCATAATGATTACAATATTTTGTTCATTGCCAAAAAAGTGTAACGTACGGGTTCAAGCCGAACCGCAACGTCGTCTGCCTGCCCTTCCCCCCGATTATCACGTAGACCTCCGCGGGATCGCTCTTAATCACCTTTGGCTGGAGACCCAGGACGGAAAGCTTCGAAAGGGTCCCGTCCAGCAGGCCCTTTCTGCGGTCAAGGTAGGCCTCTCCGGAATTGGACAGCAGCTCGGAAGGGTAGTACCTCACGCTCCGCCCGTCGCGCGAAGTTAGGGCCAGCCCAAGCTTTCCGAGGTCCCGCAGAACCCTCGAGACCGATTGCCTCGAAGAGCCGAGCTTCAGGGCAAGTCCGTCTTGGGCGAGCCCGGGATTGGTAATCACCTCTCTCAGCGCGGCCCTCCTATCCTCATTGGCGAGGAAGGCGAAAATCTCGAATTCCTCATCCCTCAGCATCCCGACCGGATAATACGCGGCGTGGCCCTTGAAATTGCGCGCCGCCAGCAGTTCGGCCTTGGCGAGCTTCCTCAGGTGCCATTTAATCGATGCTGGGGACAGCGACATGGCGCTTGCGATTTGAGACCTGATGGAGCATGGCCTGTGCGAAAGGAACGAAAGGACTTCCGCGTCGTTCTCCGACATGGCAAGCCCGCGCATCTGGCTCGGACCGCGCGCTCCGCCCTCTTTCTTCAGCGCTTCAAGCAGGGCCGCCCCGACGCGCTTCGTGCGCTCACCCCGCCTTGTACTCAGCCGCTATGTCTTCCAACAAATCCTCCGGGTCAACGCTCTTAAGGTCCGAATCCCGAACCTCCGCCAGAGCCTTCTCAATCCTGTCCCGGACCTCCTTGGGAAGCAACGGCGAAATCCTTCCGAGCCCTTCCATGAGCTGGGTGGAAACCCGGTGCTCGTCCCTGACGGGCTCGCCTCCCCGGGCGACCACGATGCCGAGCCCCTTAATTATGCTGTACGGATGCGACCGCTCGCTGTGCCTGCTGTTCCTGCACTTGACTATCTTGAACCTGCGCTCGGCGCCTTCGTCCAGCGCCCTGTACCTCAGGTGGATGACGCAATCGGCCAGATACATCGGGATGACCGTCTCGTTTCCGGTCAGGTCGCTCGCCGACCCGTGCTCCTCCAAGGTCGCCAGTACCGTTCCCACCTTTCGGGTCTCTTTGAGCATGAAACCGATGAGGTCCCGCTGCTCGTATCGGTCTGCGTTCGCCCAAAGCACGGGCGTGAGCGGGTCGACGACGATTCGGGCGTTCGCCCCCTTCCAATCCTCGACGAAGGAGGGCAGCTCCTTCTTGATGAACGTCGCAAAGTCTCGCCCAGAGGCGTCTATGAAAACGAGCTGCTCGCGCTCGATGTATTCGAGGATTTCGCCCCACCCCATCTCGATGGCCTCTTTGATTATCTGCTCCTTGTTCTCGTCGAGGCTCACGAAGATGCCTTCCTGTCCCTCCTCCAGTCCCCTGCGGATGAATTGCGTTGCGAGGGTTGTCTTGCCCGCGCCGGAGGCCCCGATGACGACTGTGGTGGAACTCTCGTTGATGCCGCCGTCGATGAGCGCGTTCAGGCCGTAGACTCCGCTTCTTATTTTGCGCATCCGCTTTACCAACGCCTAGAGCGTATAATAGGCTTTCGACTGGGGGTGCTAGAAACCTTAGTGGCCCCTCTCCTGCAAACGCTGCCCAGGCAGCAACTGCTCGACTGCGATGCCTTTCATGGCCTCCCCGAGCCCCACGGAGACTTTGACCAGGACCTTCGGGTCGTCGTAGTGCGTGACAGCCTCGACGATAGCTTTCGCCCGTTTCTTCGGGTCGTTGGACTTGAAGATGCCCGAACCGACAAAGACTCCGTCGCTCCCGAGCTGCATCATCAACGCGGCATCGGCGGGGGTCGCAATGCCGCCGGCCGCGAAGTTCACAACTGGCAGCCTCTGAAGTTTAGCGATTTCCTTCACAAGGTCAGCAGGAGCTTCAATCTTCCGAGCGAAGAGCTCAAGCTCCTTCCCATCCTTGCCTTTCAGCTCCCTGATTGCGCCCATTATCGCGTGCTGGTGCCTGACGGCCTCGACCACGTCGCCTGTTCCAGCCTCGCCCTTCGTGCGAATCATGGCGGCGCCTTCGGCTATCCTACGGAGCGCCTCGCCTAGGTCTCGCGCCCCGCAAACGAACGGGACTGTGAACTTGGACTTGTCAACATGATGGAACGGATCCGCAATAGTCAAGACTTCCGACTCGTCTATCATGTCAACGCCCATCGATTCCAGAATCTGGGCCTCGGCGAAGTGGCCGATGCGGACTTTCGCCATCACGGGAATGGTCACGGTGTCCATTATCTCCTGGATTTTCCTCGGGTCCGCCATTCTGGCGACTCCGCCAGCTGCGCGAATGTCCGCCGGAACGCGCTCCAGGGCCATGACCGCCACCGCTCCAGCCTTCTCAGCAATCTCCGCCTGCTTTGCGTCGGTGACGTCCATAATTACGCCCCCCTTCTGCATCTTGGCGAAGCCACGCTTGAGCAGCTCTGTCCCGTGGCGCATCTTCCTTAGGTCCAACTTGACTGGCATTGCATCACCCGCCTGACCCATCGGCGCCAGGTTATTTAACCTTTCCGCGAGGCCTGGAGATGGCATCCATGGGCATTATGGGTGGTGTACGAGCTAAGGGCCGGCGACCATGTGGCAATCGCTCACATTTCAGAAGCCGTATATCTCTCCATACTTCTTCTTGAGGTATTTGGCGAAAGGCTCGACTTCGATTGCCTTGATGTTATTGCGCTTGAGCAGCTCCTCTGTCGTGAATTTTGAACCGTGGCGGTAGATGCCCTCATTCAGCCAGCCGTGGAGCGTCTTGAACTTGCCGCGCTCTATCTCCTTTGGTATCGACGGCTTCGCCTTGACCGCCTTGTCGTAGAACTGAGCGCTCATGATTGTTCCCAGCGTGTAACCCTGGAAATACCCGACCAGCGTATGGTACCAGTGGACGTCCTGCATCACGCCTGCGCTGTAATCTGGAGGGGTCATCCCCAGGTCCGATTCGTATCTGCCGTTCCAAGCTCCAGGGAGCTCCTTTACCGTCAGCGTTTCCTCCATCAGGGCCGTCTCGAGGTCGAACCTTATCATCGGGTGGATGTTGTACGTAACCTCGTCAGCCTCCGTCCTGATCAGGGAGGGGGTGACTTTGTTGATGGCCTTGTAGAATTCGTCGAGCGAAACGCCCTTGAATTGGGAGGGGAAGGTCTTCCTGAGCTCCGGGTAGAAGTGATTCCAGAATCCCCGGCTTCTGCCAACGATGTTCTCCCAAAGGCGTGATTGGCTCTCGTGGATGCCGGTGGCAGCCCCGCCAGACAAAAGCCCTTCCAGTTTCGGGTCGGAGCCCTGCTCGTAAAGGGCGTGCCCCGTCTCGTGAATCGTGCTGAACAAAGATTCTGCCAGAAGCTTCTCGTTGTACCGGGTTGTGATGCGCACATCACCTATCGAGAACGAGGTCGTGAAGGGATGCGGCGTCTTGTCGAGCCTCCCGCGCTTGAAATCGTAGCCGAGCTTCGCGGCGACGGCTTCGCCGAAGGTTTTCTGCAGCCCCTCAGGAAACTTGCCAGATATGCACGAATCGTCAACCTGCTCACAATCCGCAATCTTCTTTATCAACGGAACGAGCTCAGACCTGAGTTCCTTGAAAATCCCCTTCACTTTCTTGGTCTTCAAACCGTAGTCGTACATGTTTACGAGCGGGTCCATGACGTGGTCGTATCCAGGATAGAAATCAGAATACTGGCGCATGTAGTCGAAGGTCTTCTCCAGGTATGGCGCCACGGCCTTGAAATCGTTCTTTGGCCTCGCCTTGACCCAAGCCTCGTAGGATTCCGCGCCGTGCTTGAAGAGCTTCTCTGCGAACTCCGTGGGTATCTTCGTGACGAGGTCGTACTGAATTTTCGTCCTTCGAATCAGCGAAGCGTCGTCTGATTCGTAGTCCAGTTTCTTCTCCAGGAGGCGCAGCGATTTTAAAAGTTTTCCAAGGCCCGGATCCACCATCCGCTCGAAAGCCATCTTCTGCAGCCTCGTCATCTGGCGCGCCCTGGCGGCAGCTCCCCCGGGGGGCATGTAGGTCATCTGGTCCCAGCTAAGCACGCTGGCAGCCCCGCCAAGGTCAGACATTTCCATGAGCCTCTCCTTCAATTCCGCCAATCCCTTGTCCATTGCAACGACCCGTCCATCAATCGACATCGGTGGTAATAAAGGTTGTATTGGTGGCAGACCGCTCACGGAACGATTTCGTAGACCAAGGCGTTCACGCGCTTTCCAGCAACACGGATGACGCCTGCCCTTCTCAAGGCGTATGCGGCCTTTCCCGCGACCGCAACCGGACATTTGGCTGCATCAGCCAACTCCCGAACGGTGAAGCTCTCATGAAGCCCGCGCGGCAGCAAGCGGCGATAGTCAGCCAAAGATGCCAGCACGATGCTCCCTTCCACTCCGAGCAGCTTCCGATCGGCAACGCTCACGCCCCTCCTGCGCCAGCTTCCGAGCCCGTCGTCGACTGTGGCAAGCTCTTCCCGGACGAGGACGATTTCGACGGTAAGGTTCGGATCCATCAACAGCGGCGATATGGGCGCGAGCTCGCCGAGCCCATCCAGAACGCCCCTGCGCTTCGGGGACCTCCTCCGTCCGGCCACGCTTCCGTCGGCGCGCAAGCGCACGCACTCCCGTTTCGCGACAACTGGGTAAATGATGTGGACGGGATGCCGCGGCAGCAGGTTTGCGAGCTTCGCCTTAAATCCAGAGAAACCCCCTGTCTGTATCTCGATGAGGCGCCCGTCGCGGACAATGTCCACAACGTAACCGTCGACCTTATCCTCCAGCAGATCGCCTGGTCTTGCGAAACGCTCCTTCAAAGCAGCGTGGAGGGACTTCTCGGAAAGGGTTCCGATGCCCATCCTACACCCCGATGTTGAAACACATCCAGCGAATCATGTAGCCTATCGAGAGTTCGAGAACCAAAGGATCGAGCTTTTCGTCATCCGAATTGACCAGGAGCGTGTAGTCCTTGAGGGATTTCTCCCCCTCCGCAGATATCACGATTTTGCCTCCGTCGACCAGAGGCCATATGATGAAACCAGTCACCTTCTCCTTCATGTAATACCGGCCCGAGCCAGTTTCGAATATCGGGAGCTTTAGCTCCCTGTCTCCTACCGGTCTTTTCACAAGTATTGAGCCGTGCACGAAGTCATAGTGTATCTGGCAGACTTCCAAACCTTCCCGGTCATAGACGCGGTATTTCAGCGAAAAAGCTCTCTTCACCGCTTCCCAGAAGCCTGGCCTTTCCCAACCCTCCGGTTTTGCGACGTACGCCCTCCCGTCGGCGATAGCCTCCACATTCATTCCGTCGCGCCAAGCCTTTACCAGCTTCATCGGGCATCGTATTTCGAAGGGATTTAAGTCACTTTTGATAGGGCCGATGCTGACGAATCCCGATTCCGATGCGCCGAGCCAAACCATTTCAACCCCCTTGCATATACGGAAACGGCGATTGAATGGACCTCAAGAAGAAATATCCGAGGAAGTTCCTGAAGAAGGGAGAGAACATGGGCAACCCCAAGGCAATCCGGGCGGCCTATTCGCGCCTCGACAAGATGCCCATGGGGGACAAAATGGAGACCGCCAGGTTTTGCGAGGCCTGGGGCGAGGCGGTCTCGGGGATTTTCGAGGTCTTTGCCCGTTCTTACTGGGCGGTCACGACGGACACTAGGGACAAGAAGGCGGAGAAGGAATATTCGCGGCTTGCCGAGGAGGTCATCCCCCTGCAGGAGGAGCTGGACGACAAAGTCAAACGCCGGCTCTTAAAGGCAAAGAAGGAATGGGTCCCGAAGGATCTGGCCGTTTTCAGGACGAAGGCTGAATGGGCGGTGAAACTCTACAGGGAGGAGAACCTTCCCAGAGTTGGGGAGAACATAAAGCTGGCGAACGAGTACCAGAGGCTGGTATCGGAATGGCAGACGGAGTTCGACGGGAAAAGGCGCACGGCTTCGCAGCTCAGGCCATATCTTGAGAAGCCGGACCGCAAGTTGCGCGAGAAGGCCTGGCGCGCGAGGATGAAGATGCAGGCCGACGATTGTGCAAAGCTGGACGCGCTCTTCGACCGCATGCTCGTGGTTAGAAACCAGATGGCCAAGGCGGCGGGCCTGCCCGATTACGTCGAATACCAGTACAGGCGATACTCCCGGCTCAGCTACGACCGCAAGGACGCGGAGAAGTTCAGGGCCGCCATCCACAAGTACGTCGTTCCAGCGGCCTCCATGATATTCGAGCGGAGGAGGAAGATGCTCCGGCTCCCTACAATACGGCCTTGGGACCTGGCCGCCAATCCCGACGGAGCGGACCCTCCGAAGGTGTACAGGGACATACCCGACTTAAAAGCGAAGGCGGTCAAGGTTCTCGGGGCTGTCGACCCCGAGTTCGCCGAGGCGTTCACGCTTTTGGACAAAAAAGGGTATCTGGACCTGGAAAACAGGCCGGGCAAGGCTCCAGGGGCTTACTGCAACGACTATGCCGAGGAGCGCATGACCGTGATATTCTGCAACTCCGTCGGAACGAGCGGCGATTTCGACACGCTGATGCACGAGGGGGGGCACGCGATTCACGGGTTGATGTGCCGGGACAAGAACGCCATGGCAAGGGACGTGCCCCTCGAGTTCGCGGAGCTGGCATCGATGGCGATGGAGAAGCTCTCGCGGCCGCACTGGAACATGGTTTACAACAAGAAGGACGAGGTGCGAATCAAGAGGCAGCAGCTCGAAACGGCGATGACGTTCCTTCCGTTCATGGCCATGCTGGACGAGTTCCAGGCCTGGGTGTATTCGGACCCAAAAGGGGCCAGGGCTGCGGAGAGGTCCAAATTCTGGGCCGGTCTCGAGAAGAAATACCGCCCCCACATCGACTGGTCCGGACTCGAGCAAGAGGAGGGGATGGGATGGCAGTACAACCACGTGTACACGGTTCCGCTGTACTACATCGAATACGGCATCGCCCAGGTCGGAGCTCTGCAGGTCTTCCTGCGGTCCAAGCGCGATTATGAGAAAGCTGTGAAAGACTACAAAAAAGGCCTGTCGCTCGGTTGCACGGTGGGGTTGCCAGAGCTATACAAGGCTGCGGGAATCAAGCTCGTGATGAAGGAGCCCGATATCCTCGGCAAAGTTGTTGGCGGGATAATGGGGGAAGTGGGGCTAGCCCGATATCCAGGAGGGCTGTGAAGGGATTAAATATCCAGAAACCCTTATTGTCCAATCGATGGAGTCTGAAATCTCAAGGAAGGTCGCGCAGATCATGGAGCGCGAGATGGGCTCCGCCGGCGCCTCAATCATCGAGCGCCAGTGCGAGCAGTTAGGCCTGGACAAGGAGAACCTCCGCCCCAACGACCTGCCGCGGCTCGCTGGACGCCTCTCGGAGCTTATGCGCGTGATGGGGGGCCACCAGAAGGCTAACCGCATCTATCAGGAGATACAGAAGCTCGCCGACCTCGAAAGGATCGCCGAGCTTGCGCCAACCGACGATTCCAGGCTCGCGCTTTTCGAGGACCTCGCGAAGGGGAGCATGTTTTCGGGGGACTGGCAAAAGGCGATATTCTATTTCAAGAAGCTCCTCCATAACGCCGAGGTGGGGAAGAATCGCTCAGGCATGGCGAAGTATCTGATATGGATAGGTTTCGTCCACAAGGAGAAGAGCTCGCTTGACCAGGCAATGACGTTCTATGAGCGGGCGATGCGCTTCGCGGAGTCGGTCGGAGACGACGACCAGCTCTCGCACTGCCACTACCAGATGGGGGACGTCCTGTGGTACACGGGAGAACTGGACAGGGCACTGGAATCGTACCAAAAGGCGCTGAACCTCGCCACGAGCATCAAGTTCAAAGGGGCGGCGCACGTGGGCATCGGGAACATGCTGATGAACAAGCACGATTTTCCGGCGGCGACCGGCCACTACCGCGAAGCGCTCAAGCTCCTCGAAGGGACGGACGACTACCTCGACCAGGCGCGGGCATACAACAACATCGGCGACGTCCACCTCCAGCTCAAGGAATGGGACTCGGCCGTCGAGTGCTTCGACGAGAGCGCCGAGCTGGCGGAGAAGGGCGGGTGGCTGAACGTGCGCGCTTTCACCCAGTTCAATACGGCGGATGCGCTCGTCCACAAGGGCGACTACGGCAAGGCCAAGGAAATGCTTGAAAAAAGCATGGAGATATTGCTGCTGATAGACAGCAAAAGCGGGTTGGCCGGGGCGCACCACGTATACGCGAAGCTGTTCATGGCTTTGAAGGACTACCCGAAAGTGGTCGAACACTACAAGGCGGCAATCGAAATTTACGAGCTGGCAAAAATCCCGTTCTACAGGGCTCAGTGCAATTACGAACTGGGCAAAGCCTACATCGAGATGGGCGACAGGGAGAGGGCCCAGGGGCACTTCCACGAAGCCACCAGGATTTACGGGGAACTCAATCTTGACACGATGGTAAAAAAGGCGATGGATGCGGCGGGGCGCTAGGCAACGGCGCTCAGGGTTCGCTCGGCTTTCTCCAGGTATTTCTTAGCCCCTATGGTCTTGAACGTTTCCACCGCGCGTCCCAATAACTCCCTCCCCCTCTTCTTCTCTCCCTTGTTGAGGAGCATCTCGCCCCATTCCATGGCGAGGTGGGCGTTGTTGAACGGCGAGTTGATTTTTTTCAGGACATCCTCGGATTGCCTGAAGCACTTCTCTGAGTTCTCCCAGTCCTTCTTCAGCCTGTGGGCGAGGCCGAGGTCCCTGTATGCCGCCGACATTCCCACCAAATCGTTCAACTGAAGGAGGATTTCGAGAGACTCGGTGCAGCGCTTAATCGTCTCGTCCGGCTTGCCCAGGCGAGCGTACGCTTCGCCGGAGTTGAACAGGCTCCACGCAATCATCATCCTATGGTTGATGGTCCCGGCGGCCTTCTTGCACTGGTCGAAGCACGTTATGGCGCTCTTCCAGTCATCCTTCTGAAGGTAGATGTCCCCGAGGTTGTTGAACGCCCTCGAAAGCTGCTGCTGGTCCTTGACGGCCTCCAGAAGCTCGATGGCGCTCCTGTAATGCTCAATCGCCTTGTCCAGGTTGCCAGTGTCGCTATATACGAGCCCGAATTCTATGTGGATGACCCCGATGGTCGCCTTGTCCCGCGACTCCTCGGCAACCTTCAGCGCCATCCCCAGATGGCTCTCGGCCTCCGAATACTCGCCCCTGCGCCAATAGACGTAGCCAAGCCCGGCCAGCGCGTCCGCGATTCCGATGGGGTGCCCGACCTTTCTCGAGAGCGCTATCCCGTGGTTGAAGTGGTCTATCGCCTCGTCCCAGTTGCTCCTGCGCTTGCAGATGTGCCCGATGTTGCGGTGCGCCTCGGCTACTTTCAGGAGGTCGCCGTGCGCCTTCCCGAGCTTGATGACCTTGGAATAATATTCTAGCGAATCGTCCCAGTCGCCGATGGTGTAGCAGATGGTCCCCAGCTTCGCATATGCGTCCAGCTCCTTTCGCTCGCGCAGGGGATCTCCGGGCTTCGAACTCAACGCCTCCAGCTCGGCCAGTATTTTGAACTTCAGAATCTCCTTGCCGATTTTGCTCGCCCTGTCGTCTCCCATCGTCGGCCTGAGCGCCCTTATCATCCGCTGGGAAAGGACAACCAGGTCTCCGGGCTTCACATCCTCCGGCTTGATGTTCAGCTCGGCGCATTGTTTTTTGTACACCGACATCCCGAGCTCCCCCATTTCCTGGTTGAGCATGCGCTGGATGGAAAGCCCGATGTGTTTACCGAGCAACTTGTCGACCATATTGCCCCTCTCCACTATCATCATATTATATGGTCAAAACTAATAAGCTTTTCTCACGGGGATGGCGTGCACCGTACAATATGGATGGCAAAACGTTAAAATTCCACGCCCTCTCTTCCAAGGATCCCTTTCTTGTATGGGTGCTTTATTTCGCGCATCTCCGTCACAAGATCCGCCATCTCGATTATCTCCTTTGCGGCGTAACGCCCGGTGACGACAACCTCGACATCATCTCTCCTGGCGCACAGCATATCGACGACCTCGGAGAGCGAGACCAGCCCCCAGTCTATTGCTGTGTTAAGCTCGTCGAGTATGAGCATATCCGCAGAGCCACCCGCGAGGGCGCTCTTGGCAAATTCTAGACCCTCTCTTGCTAGGTCCACGTCGACCTGGGCTGGGTTCTTGCGGTCCACGAACTCCGCCCTGCCGAACTGGCGTATTTCGAAGCCGGGGATGCGCTTCGCGCTTTCCAGCTCACCGTAGTTTATCCGTCCCTTCATGAATTGTACCATCAAAACCTTCAGGCCGTGACCCGCCGCGCGCATGCCCAATCCAAGCGCGGCCGTGGTCTTCCCCTTTCCGTCGCCCGTATAGACGTGCAGATAACCGAGCACTTTCTTTGCCATCGCAATCGGAAGGGGTTGTCTTTATATTATCTTATCCCAATACGGGCCCAGTGAGATAAATGCCATACGCGGTCTTCGCATTCAAGAAGGAACTGGGCTCGAAGGTGGACATGGTCCTGAAGGACGACCTAATCATGAGGCAGAGCATCACGCACAGGACGGGCGATGCGATGGGTGTGGGCGCGGAATTCAAAGTCGTTTTCGTCGAGGGCTCGGGCGAGGCTGTTGCCAGGGTTGTGGAGCTCATGAAGCCCCTGGAAATTGCCAACCACAAAGACCACGAGGCACTGCTGAAGAAGCTGAAGGACGAAGAGAACGCGGCGTCGGAAGGCTTTGGAGCTATCTTTGGCTAATTTTGTTCGCAACCGATAGCTCTTGCAGAATCATCGAATACGCTGGGTAAACGAAGCGATTCTGCGGAGCCTTTCCATAATGCGAGAGCATCCAATACGAATTTTCGATGCAACATAATGCTTTCAAAATGGCTTTCACTCTACGCGCTGGCACTCCCTCTCTAGGAGACCGAGCTCCTTTGGTTCCAGCGCGGAGGGGTTGACGGGTATCAGCAGCCTCGCCCTGGTCAGAGCGATGTGCTCGTTTATCAGCGACAGGAGCTTCAGGACTGAGGTGAAATCGTTGCTCGTGACCAGGTATTCCAGCCCGTCCAGGATTATGACCGATTCCCCCTCTATTCTGAGAAAGACCGTGACGATGGTGTGTATCTTTAGAATGTGTTCGGGGTGGACGTTCTGGTAATTGTCCGACGACCTGTCGGTCCGCGCCAGCCAGATGACGGGGCACTTGAGGCCGTAGCGCTCCTTTATCATGTCCGGGTTGTGCCTTGAGAGGCACAGCCCCCTCGCCCCTCCGGCCAGCAATTCGTTGAAGGCTGCGTAGCTGGTGTCCGCCGAAGGCCCGACGAACAGATACGAGAGGCCCCGCAGCAATTCCATCCGGTTACCTCAGGCCAGGCTGGACCGCGAAGCCCTCCGGCCCTATCTCGACGAGCTGCCTGCCGGTCACGTGCCTGGTTCCGCGCATCTTCAGGACTTCCAGGAATTTCCGCCTGACCTTGTCCTCCTCCGGATACGACAGCATGAGGACCCCGTCGACCATGTACGCTTCCATCTTCTTCGATATGTCCTCGTAGTTCATCTCGGCAGTGATGAGCGTGATGCAGTCGTAAGCCTTGAGCTTCGCGAAGAGCTCGTGCATGAACTCGCGGGTCTCGCCGCGCCAGTGGAGCATATCTGTTATCGGAGTTATCGGGTCTATGACGAGCCTGTCCGGCATGTGCCTCTCCACCAGCTCCGTGATTTTCCCCAATATGGCGCTCGGGTTGGATATGAGCTCCTTTCCCAGGTCCACGAAGATGACCTTCTCGCTCTCCACGAGCGCCTGATCGTAGAACACGAATCCCGAGAGGAACTTCTGCACGACCCACTGCGGCTCGGATATCGCGGTGATGTAGAGCGCCTTCTCCCCGTTCTTCGCGGCCGAGAACATGCTCTGGACGCAGAGGGTGGTCTTCCCGGTGCCCGGCTCTCCCGCGACCAGCAGCGCGCAGGGGCTCGGCACGCCCCCGACTATCATGTCGTCCAGCCCAGGCACGCCGAGGGACTTCCTTTTAATGGTCCGCTCCGAGCTCATTTCGCGTCACCGCCGTCAATCTTGAAAAGGCACCTGGGCGCACCGGAGCTCTCGCACTCCACCTCGGCGCAGCTCACGCTCGCCCCGGTCTTCTCCTCGTACAGGCAGGTGATTACCCCGCGAAGCAGGTGGCAGCTCGGTGCCGCGCCGTTCCTGCTTTCAATGGAGCCCTTCACGACGACTTCGGCGCCATCGAACTCGACGACCTCGGCCCATCCCTCTTCCTTCAGGGCGCTGGCCGCGCTCCCGAAATAGTCCTTCGCGTGTTTCGACTCGCCGGCAATCCTTTTTCCCATTATCTTGCCAGTCCTGAAAAACATTCCGTGCGCCGCGAAGCTCATGACGGACTCGTACAACTTTTTTATGTCCCCGAGCTCCCCCTTGCTGTACCTCAGATATCTCTCCCGACCCGGCATGTGTAATCCCCCGCAAACATCCACTTTGGGGGTTAAATCACTTTCGATGCGCGCATGGAGAAACGTATATGCCCCGCCAGCTCTATCCAGGTGGCGGAAGGCTCAGGGATGGGTCGTATGTTGCGCAAACAGCTGGCAGGCCTGACCGGCAGGCGGCGGTAAATTGGAGCCGCTGCTGCTCCAGATGGGTTTCGTCATACTCCTGGCATTCGGCGGGGCCGCCATCGCCCACAGGTTCGGGCAGTCGATGATGCTCGCCTACATCATAGTGGGCGTGCTCATCGGCCCGTTCGGGCCGCTGCCGTGGAAGCTCGTCAGCGCCAGCGAACTCGACGGAGGTTTCATCTCCGTCATCGGGCAGATGGGCCTTGTGATGCTGATGTTCTTCGTGGGGTTGGAGTTCTATCCGTCGAAGATTAAGGAGATAGGCCACCAGGCCGCGCTTCTGGCCGCGGCGGACATCGGGGCGACGATGATGGTGGGGCTGTCCGTGTGCGCATGGTTCGGCATGACGCTGATGGACAGCGTTTTCATTTCGAGCATAGTTGCGATGAGTAGCGTGGCCGTGACGATGAAGGTCCTCGACGAGCTGGGGTGGCAGGGTTCGAAGGCCTCCCAAGCCCTTATCGGAATGATGGTCATCGAGGACTTCGCGTTCATAATCCTCATCACCGCGGGAAAAGGCATCATCATGGGCCCCGCTGCGGGGGACGCGGACCTCGTATGGACTTTCGGGGGAATCGCAGTCTTCCTGACATTCTTTTTGGTGCTGATTTTAGTGTTCGTGCCCAGCGTGCTTTCGCACATAGAGCGGGTGAAACACGAGGAGGCTTTCGTGCTCCTGGCCCTGTCGACGATATTCCTGTCCGGTGCTCTCGCCGAGGCGTTCGGCCTATCGGCCTTCGTGGGAGCGTTCTTCATGGGGGTGGCCTTTGCAGAAACGAATCTGGCCCGGCGGCTAAAGGAGAAAACGGTCTCCTTCCGCGACGCGTTCGCGGCGATATTCTTCGTCACATTCGGGATGATGATCGACCCTGGCGGAATAATCGAGGCCGTGCCCCTGCTTCTGGCGATAATACCCGCGATAATACTGGCCGAGGTCGGCATAGTGGCCGCCACCGCATACCTGGCCGGCCACACTCCGGAGGATTCCATGACGATAGCGGGCGGCACCACGGCCAGGAGCGAGGAGGCGGTTATCTTCGCCAGCATGGGGGGCAAGCTCGAGACCCCGACGGGCGAATACGTTCTCAGCCCGAAGGTGCAGCCAGTCATCTACCCGTTCACGGGGGCGTTCTGCTTCATCATGAGCGCCACGACGCCGTTGCTGATAAAGAACTCGAAATCGATCGCAGCCGTGCTGAAAAACGCGATGCCATGCTGGCTTGGGAGATCCGGCACAGTTCTCCAGGGGGCTGTCAGCGCACTGACTGGCGCCGGGGGCGGGGAGAGGCGGGCGGCCTCTTGGGCGTTTCGTTTTTGGCTCGCCGTGACGATGCTCTCGCTGGCCCTGGCCCCCACATTGTCCATGGCAACGTCCGGCTCTGAACCGGAGTACGCATATCTCTGGGTCGCACTTCTTGCACTGGCTGCGGCAGCAACAACAGCGCTCTGGTGGGCGATGAAAATGGCGCTGGCGGGGGCTCTACCGCGGCGCGACGCATCGTTCTCGGCGGGAGCGCTGGCAATCATCCTGTCTGTCGTGCCTGCCGTCGCGCTCGCATGGCCTTCCTCATACGTTTTGGCCTTGTCGGCCACGGGAGTGGCGTTCGCCGTTTTGATGGTCGGTTGCGCCGCGTTCGGGAGAGGGACGGGGGCGGATTTCGGGTCGTCCCAGTGCCAGGAGACATAGTTTTTTATCGCCCGTTCTGGATTGGGGGGCGATGTTCGACAAGAAGAACGACCCGTCGAAGGCTGCCGTGAACGACGCCAAGCGCGCTGCCAAAGAGGCCTCCAACCAGGTAAAGGTGGCAAAGAGGCACGCAAAGGCGGAGAAGCTGAGGGCCCAGGCGACGAGCTACGATTTGAAAATCAAGAAGCTCGAGATTGAAATCGCCGAGCTGACTGCCAAGGCCCAGGAACTGCGGAGCAAGGCCGACCGGGTCGAACGCGAACGATGAGGTCTGCCAATGGCGGCCATGCGTCCGATATTGTATTACAGCCCCGCCATGGGGCGCGTCGACTTCGGCGCGGGCCATCCGTTCAGGGGCTCCCGTTTCGACCAATTCGTCAAGCTGCTTCAGGCCAACGGGCTCGAAAAGGACCTTGACGTTCGCCAGCCATTGACAGCGACGGATGCGGACCTTGCCCTTGTGCACACCCCGGAGTACGTCGCGCACGTCCGAGAGGTCGAGGGTTACGAGGGCGCGCTGTCCATCGACACCCCAGTCCCCAGAGGGATGACGGACGCTGTCAAGTTCATCGTCGGCGGTGCGCTGGCGGGGGCTGGCTCCCTCGCCAAGGGCGAGTCCGAGCTGGCGATGACGTTCGGCGGTTTCCATCACGCCGGCGTTTCGAACGGGGAGGGCTTTTGCGTCTTCAACGATGTGGCGATAGCGGCCCGCGCCCTCATCCAGCGCCATGAGATGAAGCGCGTTCTCGTAATCGACACGGACGCGCATCAGGGCAACGGCACCATGGATATTTTCTGGGAGGACCCGCGCGTTCTTTTCATATCTATACACCAGGACCCGCGAACTGTTTATCCCGGTCGGGGCTTCGCGAGCGAAATCGGCGCAGGCGAGGGCAGGGGATTCACAATAAACATCCCCATGCCGCGGTTCTCGGGCAACGCCCAGTGGGCGCATGCTCTGGACGAAATCTTCGTGCCGGTGTGCGCCGAGTTCAAGCCCGAGGCCATAATCCGAAACGGCGGCTCGGACCCGTTCTACGCGGACGAGCTGACGGAGCTCGGGCTCGATTTCGACGGTTTGGCGGAGGTCGGGCGAATAGTGCGCTCCGCCTCCGACAACGGTCCCCGGAGGCTCCTGGACCTGATGGTCAGCGGCTACGGCGATTTCGTGCCGTACGGTTGGCTGGCGTTGTTCGCGGGAGTCACGGGCATGCAGGTTGATTACAGCAAATACGCTCGATTGGTTTACCCGATGCCGAGCCGCGTCCCAGAGGCGACGCTGGAGAGGCAGACGGACGCGGTGGTTGCAGAGGTTAGGCGCAACCTTGCGGAATTCTGGCCGTGCCTGCGCAAGTGAGCCTAAAACTATTTATCCCGAGCCCCCATTTTAAAGCCCATGTGCTTGGCCATCCCGGGCAGGGTCCTGGAAATCGACGGAAACGACGCGCTCATAGACTTCGGCGGCGTGCGCCGCAAGGCCAACGTCAGCCTCGTCGACGCCAAGCCAGGCACGTACGTTATTGTGCACGCAGGCTTCGCGATACAGACACTCGACCCGCGCGAGGCCAAGGAGTCGCTCAAGCTTTGGAAAGAGGTTCTCGAGGGGAGCGCTCCGGATGCATGAGTTCTCCATCGCCCAGCAGGTCGTAGAGGTGGTGCAGGACGCCGCTGCGAAGGCCGGAGGGTCGAAGGTTTCAGAAATCCACTTGCGAATCGGCGAACTGAGCTTCATAGCCGAGGAACAGCTTCGCTTCGCCATCGGCGAGATGTCCCGGGGAACGGTCCTAGAGGGGGCGGAGCTGACAATATTCAGCGAGCCTGGGGTGGCCCGGTGCAGGTCCTGCGGGACCGAGGAAACCGTAAGCTACGAGCGGTTGCGCGCCGCTGTTGCGACGCTGGCAATCTGCGCCAGATGCGGTGGCGCGGCTGAGCTATCTGGCGGTTCAGGCTGCACGGTCGAAAACATCATCGTCGAGGTTCCGGAGGAAGCCTGATGGTGCATCCGCTCCTGAAGGAAGTGCCCAATCTTGGCCGCACGGTCAGTTTCATGCACGTGTGCGGCACGCACCAGGACACCCTCGTGAAGCACGGGCTCGAGCCTTTGCTCGCCGAGGCAGGTGTTCGCATCGTCCAGGGGCCTGGATGCCCCGTCTGCGTCACGACCCCTGCGGAAATTGAGATGGCGAGGGCGCTCGCTCTCTCGGGAAAGGCGGTCACCGCTTTCGGGGACATGATGAACGTTCCAGGCCCGTCGGGTTCGCTGGTCTCTGCGCGAAGCGAGGGTGCGGACGTCCGCATCGTGTACTCTGTAACGGACGCGCTGGCGATGGCACGCGCAGAGCCCGGCAAAGAGTTCGTCTTCATGGGCATCGGCTTCGAGACAACGGCGCCTTCGACGGCCTTCGCCTTGCTGTCCGACCCGCCGGAGAATTTCTCGATACTATCCTGCCACCGGCTCGTCCCGCCGGCGCTGGAGGCGCTCCTCCAGATGGGTGAAGTCAAGCTCGACGGGCTGATAGAGCCAGGGCACGTCAGCGCTATCATCGGCACTTTGCCTTACGAGCCAATCAGCGAAAGGTGGAAGGTCCCACAGGTCGTTGCTGGTTTCGAGCCCGAAGACTTGTTGATGGCAGTAGCGATGCTGGCGAAACAAATTTACAAGGGGCGAGCCGAGGTCGAGAACGAATACTCGCGCGTGGTTAAACCCGAGGGGAATAGAAAGGCGATTCGAATCATGGAGGAGGCCATGGCCCCGAGGGATGTGAAATGGCGCGGGTTCCCGTCGATACCCGGAAGCGGTCTGGGAATACGCAAGCGTTTCGAAGAATGGGACGCCGCGAGCAAGTACCAAGGCATCCTCGCTCCCTACGCCGACAGGGAGTATCCCGAGCCGGAAGGCTGCCTCTGCGGCGAGGTGCTCCGCGGCTTGGTGGACGCGCGCGAATGCCCGCAGTTCGGGAAGGGGTGCGCCCCCGAAAACCCCGTGGGGCCGTGCATGGTGAGCGCGGAGGGGAGCTGCAACATCGCTTATAGGTACAGAACGGAATAATACCATTGTATTTATTGGACACGATCATTATAACAAGGTATAGAAAGCTAGATTATCACGCGCCTTTTCCCCCTCATCATGGACACCAGGGACCGCGCAGTGGCGGCAACTGTGGTTTCGAGCTTCCTATGGGGGTCGTCTTTCGTCGTGGCGGGATACGGCGTGGGCATCGCGGACCCCATGCTCTTCCTCCTTCTGAGGTTCCTCATCGCGACGCCAATCGTAATGGCCGTCTGGCCTTACCGGCGCGCCCTGCGCAGCAGAATCATCTGGACTCTTGCGGCGTTCAACGCCGCCGCCTTCGTGATGCAATACGTCGCGCTCGGCTGGACGACCGCGACGAACGTTGCGCTGCTCATAAGCATGGACCTGGTGTTCGTCAGCGCGGCGTCCGTATATTTCCTCTCCGAGAAGGCGACGTGGCGGCTGGGCGTTTCGCTCTCCCTCGGGCTGGCGGGAGTCTTCCTCGTCGAATACGGTGCGGGTACAATCAGCGTCTCCTCGGAGGCTCTTTGGGGCGACCTGCTCTCCCTCGGGGCGGCCCTATCCTGGACGGTCTACATCATCCTCTCGAAGAAGGCCCTATCTGGAGAGAACGACATGAGCGCTGAAGAGCTCACCGCGGGCGTGTGCATCGCCACCACCGTCCCCCTTCTGTTCGTGCTGCCTTTCGTCAGCGTCTCGGGCAGCGTCGACTGGGCTTGCCTGCTGCTCCTCTCTGCTTATCTGGCGGTCTTCACAACTATTCTGGCATACGTTCTGTGGTACAAGGGGCTGAAGCACTTGCCAGCATCCACAACATCCATCATACTGCTGCTGGAAATCGCTTTCGCAGCAGTTCTGGCCTACATCGTCCTCGGGGAGCGCGTGGGACCGTTCACGGTCGTGGGCGGGGTATTGATTTGCGCGGCGGCCCTTTTGACCGTGACGGGAAAGTAAGATATATCACTCAGGGGATTGGCGAGACATGAAGCTCAAGACGATTGCAGGCGCGATACAGGAAGACCTCGACGAGAAGGAGGCTGTGCGGGAGGTTGCGCTGAAATCCTCGCGTGCCATTGTGAGGCTCTGCGGCTCCGCCATCCAGGCAATCCACAAAGGGGAGAATCCGGCAAAGGCGATGTCCGGTCTCAAAAGGGACGTGGAGCGGCTGAAAGGGGTCATATCGGAACATCCGGAGATGGAGCACGCGGGCTTCGTGGAGGCCGCGTTCCAGGAATTTGCGGAGGCGTCGATAATTTTCGCCATCGCGAACGGCGCGGACATCCCGGGCCACCGGGAGCTCGGAATCACTCCGCAGGCCTACCTCGAGGGAATCGGGGACGTGGTTGGGGAGCTGAGGCGGCTGGCCCTGTCGTCGATGATGGTCGGCAATGTGGGAGAAGCCCAGGAAATGCTCTGCTTGATGGACGAGATATACGGCTTCCTCATGAGGTTCGACTACCCCGCCGCGCTGGCCGGGGTCAGGCGCAAGCAGGACGTTGCCAGGTCTCTCGTCGAAAAGACCCGGGGAGAGGTGGCGGTTGCGGCCAGGATGCACTCCCTGGAGAAGCGCCTGGAGAATTTGGACAAGGGGGCGGGGAAGAAAAAGATATAGCCCACGAAGCGCATGTGGGTCGGATGGCATCCTCCGCGACGAGGCGCGTCGCTCTAGTTCACAATCTCAACCACGTTCTGCATCGTTCGGAGAGCAGCAGCCCCGAGAATCCGGAGCGCGTCACGAGGATTATCCAGTACCTGAAGGCGAGGACGCCATTGCTCACCGACGGGCCGTGCAGCCTGATTGTCGATTTCCCGCCCGCCTCCGAGGAGGACCTCCTGCGCGTCCACGACAAAAGCTATCTCGATTTCCTCCGGCGCACCGCCCAGCGCGGCAGCACCTTCCTCGGGGACAGCACTTACATCTCTCCGCAGACGTTCAACGTGTCGGCCTCGGCCGCAGGGGGCGCGATGGAGGCGCTGCGCGTGGTCGCGACTGCGGAGTATGATGCCAGCTTTGCGATAATCAGGCCGCCCGGCCACCATGCATCGATGGACCGCTTCAGCGGGTACTGCCTAATCAACAACGCGGCGGTGGCCATACGGTATGTCCAGGCCATGCTGGGAGTGCAGAAAGTCATGGTCGTGGACTGGGACGCGCACGCGGGCAACGGAACCATGCGGGTCTTTTACGAAGACCCGTCGGTTCTTCTGGTCTCACTGCACAGGGACCCCAACGAGCATTACCCTCACGACGGTTTCGGTCACCAGATAGGGAGGGGGCCTGGTCGCGGCTACAACGTGAACGTCGAGATGCCGGAGGCCGCGGGCGACGCGGAATACGAGCTGGTGTACGACGAGCTGGTGTCCCCGCTGGCCAAGTCATACCTCCCCGATTTGGTAGTAGGCTTGGTGGGCTTCGACGCTCATTACAAGGACGGGCAATCGGGGCTGAACATGACCAGCCAAGGTTATTTCAACATGGTTGAGCACCTCATAGGCATCAACGGAAGGCTGGCGCTCATCCTGGAGGGTGGATACTCGACGGCTAACCCGACAATAGCGCACGCCGTCATCTCGGCGCTGGCCGGATTGCCGGCTCCGTACGAGGAAAACATCGATGTGCTGGCCGCCGCCGTCACCCGGAGGAAGAAGACCAGGGCCATACTCGAAGACAACATCGCGGATCTGAAGGAGCTTCTTTCCGAGTTCCACAGCATGTGAATAAGTTTATTTACGCATACCGGGATTCGGAACCGTGGTTCAGGCTACTTCGGTGAGCATACAGAAGATTTTCGTCCACAGGGACGAGCATCTGGTGGGCATAGAGGTAAACGAAGGCCAGCGAGTCAAGTTCTACAGTTACACCTACTACGTCAACATGAGGGATTCCTGGCAACCGTGCGTGCGGTGGGACAACGCCGAGCAGCAGCCTCACGTGGACAGATACGATGAGAACGGCACTCTCATCGAGCAGCAGCACTGCCGGGAGAAGAATTTCAAAGAGGTGCTGAAGCTCGTGAAGATATTCCGGCGGAACCTGGCGGCCATGAATTTGGCGGAGTTGTGAGATGCGCGCCATTTTCGAAGGGGGGGCGTCCTGATGCGCGTGGAACTGATAAAACACTATACGACGGAAGACGTGGAATCTGAGCTGAGGCGGCTCGCCGACTCCTACGTCACCCTCGATTCGCTTTCCCAGAAGGTGTCTGTAACCAAATGTAACAACCCGAAGCTTCAGGACGAACTGATGCTGTGGCGCGCTCTCCAAATACCTCATGTCGAGGTGCGAACGTCGGTCGCGTTCGAGGGTTCGGAAAAGGTTGCGAACATCACGCCTGCCAGGATAGACCTTCTCGAGGCCATCCGGCGCACGAGGCCCCATTCCGTCAGGGAGCTGGCATTATCTGTAAAAAGGAATTACAAAAACGTCTACGACGACATCCAGGCTCTAAGCGATGTCGGTCTGGTCGAATTGGTGGTCAAAGGCCGAAAAAGCCGTCCCGTCTGCACGGCGGACGAGATAAAATTCAGTTTGGAAAGCTAATTTACTTTCCACACCATAACTTTCTCATTTACGCATCTGGATTGATATGTTTACTTTCCACACCATAATTAAAATCTCAGAAATATATTTAAACAAGTACAACTATTAACCCATGCTATGAAAGCGCAAAAATATGAAGATGTGCAATTCATAATAAGTCAAGATGGGGACGGAGAGCCCAACCTCAACTTGGTTTGGAAAGAAGGCGGGCTGTTCCTCTCTTTGTCTGGACTATTCATTTCTGACGGAGACACCTGGTACGAGCTGCCAGTGAAGGACTTGGTCAATGTGAACATCATCAACGAGGAGCCTTTGCAGCTCAGATTTAAAATCCCCGCGCTGGACGTCGTGGTTACGGGGAAGCGGGCCGAGAGGCTGCTGGCACTGCGGCATTTCCTGCTTCCATACATCAAGCGCGAGAAAGACGGCAGCGGGATGAAGGGGCTAATCAAATTTTGGGCGGTCGGAATCTACGATTTGGACATACTCAGCAGGCTGATGTCTGAGGAAGAGTCCGTCGTCATCAACATGATAAACAAGGCCAAAAAAGACGGCCTGGTGTCGGAAGATGGGAGGGTGACCGAGAAGGGCCTCTCCCTTCTGAGTGCGAGCGAGCGCAAAATCCTGAAGGGGTCGCTGTAACAATGCAGAACGGACCAAACTTCGGAAGCTTCGCCGAAGCCGTCACGACGCTCGGCAAGCTCACGAAGATGGAGAGCGCCATCCAGGCCGCGATAAAAAATTCCCAGGTCCCTCCGAGGGAGACGAGGAAGCTCCTCAAGTGCTCGAAGCCGGCCGAAGCAGGCAACACTCCGATTTTCCAGTTCATGCGGGAGCTGTTCCGGAGGATGGATCTGGGGGAGTTGGAGATAGCATCGCTGGACATTTTCAAGATGAGCTTCCGCGTAAGGGACTGCCCCGTCTGCAGGCTCTACCCCAACGTCAAAGACAAGCACACTTGCTACGTGACCACGGACGCCCTTGCGCAGTTCTTCAACAAGGACCTCTCGATACCCTCGACCTCAGAGGAGGTATTGTGCAAGAACAACGGCGACGACGTCTGCGAATTCATAGTGTCGATGCAGCCCCTCGCCGTTTACCAGCTCGCGCTCGATGCCTGCGACAGGGACATCATCGGCCACCTGCCGTCCATGAAAGAAACCGCCGCACTATCAAAGGCCGTGGACATATCGGAGGACGAGGCCACGTACCGCCTCGATGCCCTGAGGCGCTACCACATCCTCGACGCTGGGAACCACCTCACAGAGATAGGCGAAACCTACCAGAAGTTCGGCCAGAGCTTCAAACTCCCCGACGAGGACTTTCCGCCGCCGTGGAAGGACATGTCCGAGATATCCGAATCGATATCCGCGTCCGTGTCGTTCGCCGAGGCCTTCACCGAGGCCGCGGAGACCGAGCCGATATTCGACGTGAAGCGCGAGGACATCGTCAACCTCGCCGAAAAGGCCAAGAGCTCGAAGAGCTTCGCGGAGTTGATTTCCAAGAACATCTCGAAGGAGGAAGAATAACGGAGGGAATGGCATGGCCACGGAGAGGATAAAGACGGGAATATTCGGCCTCGACCAGCTGATCGAGGGCGGCGTGAGGGACAATACCGCTGTAGTCATCGTAGGCTCGAGCGGTACGGGAAAGACCACATTCGCGATGCAGTTCCTGATGCATGGAATTGACAACGGCGAGCAGGGGCTCTACGTGACGATGGAAGAGTCGCCCGAGCAGATAATGAAAGAGGCGGAGATGATGGGCTGGGACATGAAGAAGCACTACGAGAAGAGCCTTTTCTTCATCCACCTCAAGGGGAAGAACTTCAAGAAGATGATCGAGGAGCAGCTCCCCAACCTGGTCAAGGCGCGTAGCGACTACGACATCAGGACGCGCGTCGTCATCGACCCGATGACCCCCGTAATCTGGGCATCGGAGGACAAGCTCGAGCAGCGCGAGCTCATAGGCAAGCTGTTCTACACCCTGAAGGAACTGGGTGTCGTGATGGCCACGGTCGAGGAGCACTCGAAGCCAGGCGAGATAATAGGCGAGGACGTCCTGCTGCCAATATACCTCTCGGACGGCGTCATCGACCTCGAATACTACCCAATCGGCGGCGCGTTCAACCGCACTCTTAAGATAATCAAGATGAGGGGAACGAAACACGGCGAGGGAGTTTATCCGTACATCTTCGCCAGGGGCGCGGGAGTCATAGTCCGCTCGTCTCCGAGCGAGGCCGGAACGACCGCTCCGGGGAAGAGCTTCGACCAGGTCTTCGACGAGGCGATAAAGACTGCTGAATTCATCAAGGCTCCGCCGCACGTCATCGACCGGCTGCAGAAGATGAAGAAGGGCTGGAACTACGACTACTCGCCGGAGGAAGCGCTCCAGATAATCTTCGACTCGTACGGGCTGAAGTGAGGAGGTAGGAGATGGAGACGAGGAAAAAGATAGACAAGACCCTCGACGCCGAGAACGCGATGCTCCTGAAGCACCTGCTGGACATGGAGCTACGCAGGCTCAGGGAGGACAATGGGATTGACATAGTCCTCTTCATAGGCGTCGACGGCCGAACCTTCGCCTCAAACATACCGAACGTCTTGTCCGCGCCCCAGTTTCGCCTGCTCAACCTCATCAAGGGGAACCTGCCGTACATCTGCGGCCAACTGTACGCGGAGAACTTGAAGTTCAGCATCCAGCAATACAAGCACAGCACCGTGATAATCACCGGCGTCGGGGACAACGCCTTCCTCGCGTCCTTAATCGCGAAGGAGATAGACCTCACGAACGTCCAGGGGCTCGTCAAGAACCTGCTCCGCAGCAGCACGGTCCTGAGGCACGTATTCGAGCTGAGGCCGTTGACGGCCGTGGCGATGCAGGGTTACGACCCGGAGGTCGTAGACGAGCTGAACAAGCTCAGCCGCCTGCTGTTCGTGGAGAAGTTCGAGGACACCCGTGGCTTCAAGCGCAACCAGGAGCTCCTGGCCGACTTCAAGAAGAAGATTGGAAGCGTCGTGGGCGTGGGGAACGTCGAGGAGGTCGTGACGCTGACCTTCAACGAGCTCGGGACGAACTTCGCCTACATGACCAACGAGCAATGGATGGCGTTCCTGAAGATGGCGATAGACCAGCACATCCGCAAGTTGAGGGGGGACCTGGTAGCGGACGAGTGCGCGAATACATGGATACCAGAGCTGGAGCGCAAGCTTAAATCGTTCGTGTGAGGTCCAGATGAGCAAGAAGAAGCCCAATCGAGGCGCGAAGCGGAAGGCCAAGGCGGAAGTGGTGCAAAGAACAGCGGTCGAGCCATCAGCGACGCCGAAGCCCAAGGCGGCCATGCGTTTGGCCTGCTCCAACTGCGGCAAGACGGTCAAGGACCAGCGCACCCTCAAGATACACCAAAGCAATTGCAAGGCGGTCCGGCAAAAAGGGGAAGCGGAACGCACCAAGCCGGACCCCATGCTCGCCGCGCTCATAGACCTGAAGGACGCGATGGCTTCCGAGCGCACGGAGATGCTCAAGCTGGTCGCCGAGAGGGACGCGATTTTCAAGGAGCAGATGTCGGCGAAGGCGCCGGCGGCGGTGGAAGACGAAAAGCCCGCGCCTCCAAGGGTGGAGCCCGCGATGGCAGCACCACAGAGACAGTCTTCCCCCCACGGAATGGACATGGGCTCCTATTACGAGAGGCCCGAGCCGTGGATGGAGCAGGCTGGAGCTAGGCAATATTACAGGCAGTATCCGCCGCCGCCATCGCCGGAACCGCCGCCCCTTTCGCAGGAAGACATCAGGGCGCTCGTGAAAGGCGAGGTTCAGGCGGCTGTCGAAGGGATTGCGGGCTCGGCGGGGAAAAACCTCTCGGAGGACGAGGTGGCCGCGATTGCTCGAAAAGTGACGGAGGCGGCACTGGCCGGTGTTCCGGAATCCGGCGCCAGCACCGAGGAGGTGGGCTCTCTGGCGAAATCCCTCGACGCGAAGCTTGCGGCAGTCGAGCGGCGCATTTCGGAGATGGACCAGCGCATGACCCAGCTCGCGGTGGAGCGGCTGGACCCGTCCAAGTTCCTGAGGTTCGGGAAGGACATCGAGCGCCTGGACTGGAAGGTCGAGGCGCTGATGGACGAGGTCGGGTTCGGCGACAGCCTCGACGTTTCCAAGATACCGTCGAACATCCTCGAGATTGTCTACCAGGCCACCCTGGAAGACGTGGTGCGCGAGCTCGGCAAGACTCGCAGCGCCCAGGAGGTCGGCACGATAATCGAGGACACGCTGGAGGAGGTCAGGAAGAACACCAGCGGGAGCGAGCTCTTCAGGTACAACGGCAGGAGGATACTGACGGAGAATTTGGCCAGGTCAATCGACCACGGGTTGATTTCCGCGAAGCAGATACAGACGACCTACGCCGAACTTCTCAACACGCTGCTCGCGAGCGTGCCAGCATACAAGCCCAAGAACTTCAGGGCGATGATAAAGATAAAGAGCCAGGAATACGCAGTCGACAGGGTCACCCACCTTCTGGGCCGCGCCGAGAATTCAGACAAGATAATCGACAACATGGGACAGATGATAGCCGCATTCTCGGCCCAGAGCAACGCCCGCTTCAACCAGTTCTCGGCCAGGCTGGACGAGGTCGCGGGGCCGATGCTGGAGCGCAAGGTCGACGCGTCGCAGTTCGAGGAGGCGCGCCTGGCGATAAACGAGGTCAGGCTCTCCGTGGCGGAGCTGGCAAGGGAGAGCAGCCGCCTTCTGGCAAAGCTCGAGCTGGGCTCTGTGGAAGTGCAGCACGACGCGCCTGCCGAGCCCCGTGCAGAGGCCGACGGCGCCGGGCCGTCCCCGGCAATCGAGGTAACCGAAGGGGAGAAGCTCGTGATGAGCATGCTCGCCGATGGCGACCTAAGCGTGAGCGCGTTGAGGAAGCGCGCCGAATCATTCCTGTCGCCCGAGGACGTCAAGGCCGCGCTGGAAGGCCTGCACACAAAAGGTCTAGTCGAATCGAAGAAATGGAAGAAAGGCAAGAGGCTTTCCCTGGTCAGCCCTGCCCAGGAGCGGGAGGGAGACGGACCTTCGGGCGTGCAGGAGCCAGCCTCCTCCGAAGGAGCGCCTGACGAGGTCGTCTACGCGCCCGAGGCAGACCAGGGGCGTACGTCAGAGCCCGCCGAAGCTGGAGCGGAGGGGCCCGACCCTTCCGGGCCCGAGTCTCGGGGCCAGGAACCTGTGGCGGCGCCCGAAGCGGCGGAAGCGGATGCTGCGAACGAGGGTGCCGCGGGAGCAGGCCTTTCGGAACAGCCGGAGGAAACCGGGCCCGAGGAGGAGAAACCAGAGCCGCCCGCCAAGCCCGTGGAGCTGACGCAGGTGCAGAAGCGCGTCCTGGAGGCGATAGGCGAGGGGGCGACGATGCCGTCGCTCCGGAGCGCGCTGGACGACTTGAAGTACACGGAGATACTGGTATCCGTGCGCGTGCTCATAGACTGCGGCCTAGTCACCGCAGAGAGCCACGGGCGCGGCACAACGTACATGAGGGTCAAAGGAGCCAATAGAGAGGAGGTGAAAAACGATGCTTGACGTATCGCTGGTATCGCTCATCCAGGACATGAGCGAAAAGGCCGGCGTAGAGGGAACAATACAGTATTGGGCCAGGGTAGGTGAAAGCCTCGCGAAAAGGATGGGAAAGGAAGCGTACATGGGATGGCCGTCTTTCAACGTCGCGCTGAGGGAAGGGCGAACTGCGTTCTCCATAGAGGGGGACGTCAGCGCGCTCACGGACTTGGCGATAACGGACGTTGACGGCGACGTCGTCGGGTACATATACGCACTCAAAGTGTGCGTGTTCAACCCCACGATAGACCGGATACGCTACTCCGTCGGGACGCTCCCGCGGGCGGACAGGGCGGTTGCAGAGGAGTACAACAACAGCGTGCGCGACACGGCTGTGTGCAACTTCTGCGTCATCCACCAGCGCTTCCGCGAGGAGGTCGCCAAGAGCATAGTGATAGCCGACCAGCCGCTGGACTGCCTGCAGCTAGCGAACAGGGGCTACTCGGGCGACACCAAGATAGCGGAGGACAGCCTGCGCAAGATCGGGATAGACCCGGAGTACGTGCGCAGCCTGCTGCGCAACTACGCGTGCGTGTACGCTATACTAATGAAAGGTGCCAGGCTGAAGGGCGAGGAGGCTGATTAAGATGTTGAAATCCGAGCGCAAGATGTTGATAGACGACAACCCGTTCGTGGACGTGGCGGCGTACCTGTTCCTCGAGGACATAGCTGACAAGCAGGGCGCCAGCGGGATGAACAACTACCTGGTCAGCCTGGCGACGTCTCTCGCCAAGTCGATGCCCGAGGAAGAGTACGAGACCTGGGAGGAATTCGTCGAGTCGCTTCAGAAGGGCGAGTCCATCATCTCGGCCTTCGAGAACGTGGTGATGGCGACGCCGCACTGCCTGGTCACGACCGAGTGCCCGTTCCAGAAGGGATGGGAAGAGTACACCCGAAGGATAGGGTCCTTCTCCAAGATACACTACGACGTGGCTGAGTACTACAACTCAACTGTCAAGCCCGGCGCGGTCGACTCGCAGTGCATCATCCACCAGACATTCAGGTCGGCGGCCTCCGAGCGCATACGCGTCGCTGGAAAGCCCGTGAAGTACGCCCAGGTCGCGGCCATATCCCCAGGTGGCAACAAGAAGGTCGCCCCCGAGGAATGGCTGCCCATACTGCTCGAGAAATCCGGGATTTCCCACACGATGCTGAACATGATAATGAGGAACAACGCCTGCCTCTGGATACTGTACCAGTAGGCGCAACGGCGGATCGGAGACGAAGGAGGCGGAGCGCCGCCCCATGAGGGGTACATTTGAAGGTGCTGAGGAGATGCGGCCCCCAGACATACGTCAAGCTGGAGGAAGCGTCGGAAGTGTCGAGTTACAAGGTCGTCGGCGAGGACGCGGATACGAGATTCGCTGGCGGCGGCTTCGACTTCTTCCGGGGGCTCGGCATCATCGGCTACGAGAAAACGTTCAAGATATGGCTCAGGAAGTTCCCCCGGCCAATCTTCATCATAGCCGTTGAAGGCACCAGCATAGTCTCGTGGGTGTTCATCGAGGAATGGCCCGAGACCGCGAGCGACGGCTCGCCGGTCTACGTCCTGCGGGCCATCGAAACCATACCCGCGATGAGGAAGCGCCGCATCGGGCTCCGCCTCCTGATGCTCGGCCTCCAGCAGACGGTCGGCTACATGGTCACCAAGCCCCTCACCCACGATGCAGAGCGATTTTTCATGAGATCTGGCTTCATGAACGAGAAGGAGCTGAAGAAGCCGGCGATAGACCTGAGCAAGCACCCCGGATACCTGGTCATGCCCCCGTTCAAGAAGACGGTGTTGCTGGAAGATTTCGAAAAATACTTCGAAGCCGAGAGGCACGGAGATATCCTTACGTGAAAGCGGTTGGGTCGAAGACTCTGGCCGGGGGGCTTTCGCGGCTGTGTCAGCGCCCGCAGGCGCCATAAAGCTCGCGCCGTGATGCAACGCATCGAGCCGCTTTACCAGGCGAGCATAATGCACGGGCAAAGGTTTATGACCGCTCCCCCTTTTCCCATACCGGTGCTGCCATGGACGCTGCCCGCGTTCTGAAGTCTGTCGAGGGGATGAAGGGGGACATTGTCGACGCCCTCACCGAGCTATGCAAAATACCCGCGCTGTGCCCAGAGCACGGGGGCCAGGGAGAGGCGGAGAAATTCGCGCTGCTCGCGGACATGCTGAACGACCTCGGTTTTCCCAAGGGGCGGGATTACCCGTCAAAGGACAAGCGCGTGCCAGGCGGGAAGAGGCACAACATCGTTGTCAGAATCAAGGGCGATTCGGGGGCCAAGGAGCGCATCTGGATTGTGTCGCACGTCGACGTTGTTCCGCCGGGCGAACCCTCGCTTTGGAAGACCGACCCATATATGCCGGTCGTCAGGGGCGGAAGGCTGTACGGGCGCGGGACGGAGGACAACGGGCAGGCGATAGTGACCTCCATTTTTGCGGCAAAGGCGCTCATCGATGGCGATGCCCGCCCGCGGAAGGACGTCATGCTGGCATTCGTTTCGGACGAGGAGGTCGGCAGCAGGCACGGAATCCAGCACATCATCGGCGAGGATTTGGTGCGGTGCGAGGACTTGGTCGTCGTTCCAGATGCGGGCTCCGAAGACGGCCGTTACATAGAGGTCGTGGAGAAATCCCACCTCCAGCTCAAGCTCACGGTCACGGGCAAGCAATGCCACGCATCGAGGCCTCACAAGGGAATCAACGCATATCGGGCGGCGTCGCAATACGTCGTGGAGGCGACGGACACGCTATACTCGAAATACGGCGGGCGGGACGAACTGTACGAGCCCCCCTACTCCACCTTCGAGCCGACGAAGAAGCAGGCCAACGTTCCGAACGTCAACACCATACCGGGGGAGGACGTTTCCTTCTTCGATTACCGCATCCTTCCAGGGCAGGACATGGAATGCATAATGCAGGACCTAAAAAAGCTGGGAGCACGCCTTTCAGAGAAGTCCGGGGCGCGCTTCGATATCGAAACCGTCAGCATGTCCGAGGCCGCGCCCGCGACACCAGCCGACAGTCCCGTCGTCAAAGCCTTGGCGGCGTCCATCAAATCCGTCAGGGGCGTATCGGCGAGGCCCCAGGGGATAGGCGGCGGCACATGCGCGGCGCACTTCAGGCAGGCAGGCATTCCGGCGGCGGTCTGGGCGACCATAGACGAAACCGCCCATGAGCCGAACGAGTATGCCACAATCAAGAACATGGTCTCGGACGCAAAGGTCTACGCGCACCTTTTCATGACCGCCTGATGGCGGATTAGGAGATAATGCGGCCAAGCCAGTAGACGACATTCCCCACGACCGCGGCGAGCACGAGCCCGGCGGTGATCGGGATGATGAAAGGGATTTTGTGCGTAACCCAAACATCCTGTATGCCCGCGGATTTCAGGGCTTCGTACTCCTTGCTGAGATACCGCCCCCTCTTCGGGAAAAGCGCCCGCTGCATTTTGCCGTCCACGAGCCTTTCCATGGGCCAGACGAGCGCCTTTTCCGCCTCCGCGACCTTGACGCGCCTCCCGAAAAAAGCCAAGGGCCAGACGAAGTCACCGCGCTTGACGTTTGCCGCGAGATTGTAGAATGGGAGGAACATCACGCTCAGGCTGCCCATCATCAGGACGAGCATCATGAACGGAAACGAGATGTCCACTACGTCCGCAATTCCGGCGGGAGTTGCGATTAGCGGGAGGCCCGGAAGGTCGGGGTACCAGGGCAGGACGAGTGCGATGGACATGAGCGCCTTGGCGTCGGCGCCGCCATGAATGATGTTTGTGAAATACAACGCGTAGACCAGGAGGAACATCGACGGGATAATCAATATGGGCGTCAGGCCCCCGAAATACAGGGCGCAGCCAGAGGCCGCACCGGCGGCGGCGAAGGCCGCTACCGCGGGCCAGCAGAACTTGCCCTTTTCGTAGATTGGCTCCCTGTCGATGTACGGGTCGTAGAAAAGCAAGCCTATCGGAACCAGGAGGAGGTAGTGGGCGGCGTTTGCGCCGTCATTGAGCATCTCGCCGGCCAGCAGGCAAAGCCCCACGGCGCCGAGAATGTGCCAGTAACGGTCGTCCACCGTTCTGGTCTTCAAATCCTCGCGCGAGGCTGCGAGGAGGAATGCAAGGGTCACGGAGAAGCGCGCCAGGGAGAGAAAGTCCAAAGCCATGCAGGGCTTTAATGTCGGGCTTTGTATATATCCTTTCGCCCGTCAAATATATATATCACCGGGGGTTTACTTCAGGCGATGAATAAAAACTTAGCTAGGCTTGCGATGCTTCTCCTGGCGTCAATCGTGGTCGGCGCTTGCGCCGTTCCAGGCACAGTCAACGCGGCCCCGGCCGACGTGGTCGTTCTCAGGTTTGACAATTATTCAGAGGAGGTGGAGATGGGTGCGACGGCCCATTACCACCTTTCCTTTTACAACAACGGGACGACGTCGGTCTTTGTCCACGCCACGGTACAGAACGGTGAGGCGCATTGGGAGGTGAACGCCACCCCCGAGTTTGTAACGGTATACTCCGGCGGATACCTGGACGTGGCCGTGGAAATCACGGCGCCGATGACCAGAGACTACCCGACCGAGACTGCGACCCTGACGGTAAACTTCACCGACCTCGAGACAGGCGAGGAATGGAGTGCGACCCAGTCGATGACGACGGAGCTGAGGGGCGGGGGAATAATACCCGAGCGCAAGATATTGGGGATTTTCGAAAACCCATTCCATTCGTCGTGGATGAACGGTCATTGGGGCGTATTCGTGTTGAACGTCATATCCACGGCCATAATCGCGCTGTTCTTGGTATTGATATTCCCGCCGATCGCCCGAAAGCTAACGGCCAAAACGGAGACGAAACTCGACGACATGCTCATTGAAATTGTGAGAGGGCCAACGACTTTGATATTCATCCTGCTCATGTGTGTGGAATCGATGCGCTCGCTCCCCATCACATATAAAACGCTGCACTCGATAGAGGTCGGGTTCGACATCATTTTTGTCTTTGCTGGAGCATGGATGATTTATAAGATTTTCAAGGATGTGGTGATTTACTACGCCAAGAAGATGTCGCAGGAGACGGAAACCGAGCTTGACGACGTGCTCATTCCGATAGCCGAGAAACTGGGGGCCATACTTATCGCCGTGGGGGCCACGGCATTCATCATGAGGGATTTCGGAATCGACATCACAGTTCTTGTGGCGGGAATGGGCGTGCTGGGAGTCGTCATAGGTTTCGCCATGCAGGAGAGCCTTGGCAACTTTATCGGTGGCATATTCCTGCTGACGGACAGGCCGTTCAAGACCGGCGACGACATCCAGCTGCCGGACGGGACATACTGCAAGGTCATCCATGTCGGCATGCGCACAACCAAGCTATACAGGAGCGTCTCGAAGGACATCATCATCCTCCCGAACAGCGACATCGCAAACAAGCCTATAATCAACCTGACCCAGCCAGACCGTTTGATAGGCGCCAACGTCAAGGTCGGCGTGGCCTACGACTCGGACATGGAGAAAGTGAAGAAAATCATGTTTGAGATTGTCAACGCTCACCCGGACATCTCGCACGCGGAAGAGTTCGCCCCCCTGTTCAGACTCTCTGAGTTCGCCGACTCGTCTGTGAACGTCACGATGTTCTTCTCAGTCAAGGACCTGAGCAACATGTGGCGCGTCCAGAGCGAAGTGCGCGAGGAGATATTCAAACGCTTCGCGGCCGAGGGCGTGGAGATACCGTTCCCGCAGCGCGTCGTCCACCTCAAGAAGGACGCCTAGCCAACCTTTTTAACGCGGCAAGCGCTTTTCGGCGGCAATGAAAGTCGTCGTCCTGGGCGCGGGAGCGCTCGGCAGCCTTTTCGGCGGAAAGCTGGCACTATCGCATGATGTCGTTCTCGTCGGTCGAGAGGCCCATGTCGCGGCAATCGGGCGGAAAGGGCTCAGAATCGCCGGGGCGAAGCGAACCCCGGCGAGGATAAAAGCCGTGACGAACGCATCGGGTTTGGAACGTCCAGACCTGCTCCTGGTGACTGTGAAATCGTACGACACGGCGGCTGCCATGCGGGGCGCCCGCGGCCTCATAGGCCCCCCCACGACCGTATTATCGCTGCAGAACGGGATAACGACCCTGGACATACTGGACAAGTGCGTGCCAAAAGGGCGGCTCATCGGCGGGTGGACGAGCCACGGGGCGACCGTGCTGGAGCCGGGCGCAATCCGGCACGCCGGTGCGGGCGACACCGTGATAGGGGAGCTGGACGGTCGCCGCAGCGCGCGCACCGAGGAGATTGCCCGAGCGTTCTCCGAATCGGGCATTAAAACGATTCTGAGCCGCGACATCAGACGCGAGATTTGGCTCAAGGGGCTCGTGAATTCAGCAATCAACCCGCTGACCGGAATCGTCCGATGCGAGAACGGCGAAATCGCGTCGAACAGCGAGCTTTCGTGCGTTGCCAAGATGATTTGCGAGGAAGGCTCCGAAGTGGCCAGAGCGTCTGGATTCGACATCGGCGCTGGCGAGGCGTTCCGTCGCACAATGCGCGTCGCCGTGCAGACCGCCCGCAACCGCTCCAGCATGCTCCAGGACATCGAACTGGGGCGCCGGACGGAGGTTGACTTCCTAAACGGCGCAATTACCGAACTGGCATACAGGTACAAGATCGAAGCGCCAGTGAACGGCGCGTTGACTTCGATAATAAAGGCGATATCGAAATCTTGAGATGTGCGGTCCTTCGTCGGGGCGGTTTGGCCGGTGAAGGTTTATATAGCCCGATACCCATACCAGACAACGAGACCATGAAGACGTACATGAAGGTCATGTTCAACAGCGAGGGGGCGCGCCCATCCGAAATAGTCTCCAGGCTGCACATGTTGGGCTTCAGGCCGACCCATGGCAACTACGACTTCATATACGACTGGGACCACAATGCGACCGTGGAGGACGCCTTTTTCCTGGCGGACAAGGTGCATGAGGTCCTGAGGGGCATGAACGTCATCTTCAAGCTGGAGACAGAATCCATCCAGGGCTCCAGCGACATGGATTGAGACGTTATTCGGGTTTTAAAAAAAAATGGTAGGGCGAGCTTGCGCCCTACCGGCCATCCGGACTACTGGTCCGTGAGCTGGCACACGGACGTCACTGCACGGTCGCCCGAAATGACTTCCTGGGCTTTCGCCAGGTTCACTATCAGGTTCACGTACTCCTTGCCGTCCTTCGACGAGTACTTCTGCGCCGCCGCGAACGCTTCGGACGAGATGCTCATCTTGAGCGCCCCGCCGTTCGTGGACTTCCGCATGTACCCGACCAGGGTAGAGTTTTTCTGCACTTTTTTCACCTCCGTTGGTTTCTGTGGCCGCAGGCAACGGTTGCCTTGCAGTGATTTCCGACAAACACCACCCCGTGAAAATACCTGTCCGTACATGTACTGGGAACTTGGCGGGTGCCCGCGTGGGCGCAACCAAAAGCTTATAAATGGGGCAAAAGCAACTTTATATTCATTCAAAGCAATTACCGGAGCATGGTTGAGAGGAAGGTCCGTGGAAGCGTCATCAACGGATACATGAAGTTCATAGAGAAGAACTGGGGGAAGGACGGGGCCGAGCGGTGCAGGAAGGAGACGAACCTGGCGGACATCGAAATAAAGGACGGAATTCACTATCCGAATGCGATGCTTCTCGCGGTCATCAAATGGATATCGAAGAATTATGGCATCGCTCACATGCGCAGGGCCGGGAACCACGCGGTAAAGAATCTCGGATTGCTGGCATACATAGTGCGCTTCTCGTCGATAGAGCACATGCTGAAGAAGTCCAACGACGCCTACCGCGAGGCATACGGCTTCGGCGAGGTGGATTTGATTTTCAAACCGCATCACGCGACCGCGCGCATGAAGGATGTCAGCGAAATACCAGAGAACTGCGAGGGCTGGATAGGGGCGCTGGAGGCCCTGCTCGAACTGACGCACACAAAGGGCAAAGTAATAAAGACTAAGTGCCAGCTCAAAGGCGACGAACGGTGCGAGTACGAGATTGAATGGTGAGCGCCAGCGGCATCAGGCAGGCTTGCATATTATCTCGTTGACCCTGAGGTCGAGGAATCTGTTGGCATGCGCCGGCGTCAGGACGGCGGCGGTGTCCGCTCCGGACCCGGTGCCTCCGATCGCAATCACCGGACCGCCCGAGAGCTCCCCCGCGTCCGCAGCCATGACGGAGATTTCGACGCACACCTTGACCCCCTGGCCGAACAAGCGGAGGGTTTCAGCCACGATTTGCGTTGGATAGATGCCCTGGAACTTCGAGTTGAACGAGCGCTCGATCCCGCTTAGGGCGTGCGTCCCGGTTACTATGATAGCGCCGTGGTCCGCGAGCCCGTCCATGACGCTCTCCTTCATCTCCTGCTGCCACGGCTTGGCGAATCCGGCGTGGTGCGTGACTACAACAACCTTGGAGCCCTTGAAAGCCTTCATCGCCATCACGGCGGTCTTTCCGGTTGCGCTCGCGACGACTATTTCCTTTATCCCAAGTTCCGCCGCCCGCTCGACCGCGGCTTCGACGGTCTTCTCGCTGTTCTCCGGACCCGGCTTTTCCCAGACCTTCATCCCTCACCTCAGATGTTTATCATCCTGTCCGTCTCCCAAGCAGTAACCTGGGAGCGGTACTCGTTCCACTCCTTTGACTTGACGGTTATGAAGTGGTCGAAGAGGTGCTTCCCCAGTACGTCCTGGACCAGCTTGCTACCCTCCATGCACGCGATGGCGTGGCCGAGACTCTCTGGCAGGTTGTCTATGCCCATCTTCTCCCTCTCCTTCGGGGGTATGCGGAAGATGTCCTTTTCCACAGGCTCCGGAGGCGCCATCTTCTTCTCGATTCCCTTCAGACCTGAGGCTATCATGACCGCGAACTGGAGGTACGGATTTCCCGCCGGATCGGGGTTGCGCATCTCCATCCTCGTGCTCTTCCCCCTTCCGGCGGGCACGCGAACTAGAGAGCTGCGGTTCTTGTTGGCCCAGCAGATATATACCGGAGCCTCGTAACCGGGCACAAGCCTTTTGTACGAATTCACCCGCGAGGCCAGGACCGCGCAGGTTTCCTTGGCATGCGCGAGCAGGCCAGCCATGTAACTGCATGACAAGTCGCTGAGCTCGTACTTCCCGGCTGGGTCGTAGAATAGGTTCTTGCCCGCAGGGTCCGCGAGCGACTGGTGCACGTGCATCCCGCTGCCGTTCCGGCCGAAGAACGGCTTGGGCATGAATGTGGCGTGTAGTCCGTGGGACTTGGCGGCGGTCTTTATGGCGTCCTTGAGCAGGAAGACCCTGTCGGCGCAGGAGAGCGCGTCCCCGTAGCGCAGGTCTATCTCGTGCTGCCCGGACGAGACTTCATGATGGGTCGCCTCGACGTCGGCGCCCGACTCTATCAGGAAGTTGACCGTGTCCTTGCGCACCAGCTCCCCGCTGTCCATCGCCATCATGTCGAAGTAGCCGCCCCTGTCGTTCGGAACGAGCTTCGGGGCGCCGTTTTCCTCGGTTTCCAATAGGAAGAACTCGTATTCAGGGCCGACGTTGCACTGGTAGCCAAGCTCCCTGGCCGCGTTCAGCACGCGCTCGAGCGCCCAGCGCGGGTCCCCCTCGAACCTCTTGCCAGAGGTGTCGTGGATGTCGCAGATGAACCTTCCAGTCTTGCGCATCCCGTTCTCCCAGGGCAGCACGACGAACGTAGACAAATCCGGTATGGCCCGCCTGTCGCTCTCGTCTATCGTCGCGTAGCCCATCACCGACGAGCCGTCGAACGCCACCCCTTCGTCTATGACGCTCTCGAGCCTCTTCGTCGGAACCGAGACCATCTTCGGAACGCCCACTATGTCCATGAATGCGAACTGGATGAAGCGGACGTTCTCCCGCTTGACCTTGGTCAGAATCTCCTCGCGCGCCTCCGCCCCGTTCTTTCTCCTCTCTGCGCTCATGATGGGACGGATGCCCATTAATCGTTTAAAATTACCGATTCCTCACTTTAAAACGAAATAGACCATCATCGCGTAGCCTGCCAGCGCCATCCCGAACGATATCGCCGCAGAGAGCCAGAGAACCCGGCGCCTCCGGTTGAAATCCTTCTCCGTGGGCGGAGGCGTGTAATCCAGAACGTTGTTTATGGGTGGTTCCATTGTCACGCCTTGGCCTTGTTCTTTATCCGCTTCAGCCTGAAGGTGTTCTCCCGCTCCATCTCCTCGAGCCTCATCTCGATGAACTTCTCGCCCGCTTCCAGCCCGGGGATTATCTTGTATTCGAGCGCGTTCACGCGGCGCTTCGTGCGCTCGATCTCCGTCACCAGTTTCTTCATCGTCGTCTCCAATTCCGCAGCCTTTATGACGTCCTCGACCAGGTCCTCGAACGATTTTGCAGCGTCGTTGACGTAAGCCGAGGTTCCGACCAGACCGTATCCGCGCTCCTCTATGCGGTTGCGCACCCTGTCCGCTGTGACCACGGGCACGACCACGCCCATCACGTTCCGCGAGCTCAAACCGATTTCCGGATGCCTGTTCAGGGCGAAAGCCGCGGACTTGACAGCGAGAGAGCCCTCGACAGCCGCCGCGACGGCGATGTCCTGCCTGGCGCTCTCGTATTTCGCGGAGAGCTTTGACCTCATCTCCTTGGCGCTCTCCATTATCTCGAAGAAGTTCAGTATCAGACCCTCCATCTTCATCTTGAGTATCTTGTGACCCTTTCGGGACACGACAATCTTCCTCTTTATCGCGAGCAATTCGGAACGGGTGGGCTTGACGTCTGTCTGTGCCATCTTTACCTCACTTCGCCGGCGCCGCCACCGCGGCAGCGGCTTTGTTTTTCGGGTGGTACTTCTTCACGTACTTCTCGTCAATCCTCACAAGGTCCTCGACGGGCAGGGTCGACAGCAGTTCCCAGGAAAGATCAAGGTCCTCTTTTATGGTCCTATCCTCGCCAAGGCCTTGCCTCACGAACCTGTCCTCGAAAAGCTCGGCGAAATCGAGGAACTTCCTGTCGCGCTCGGAAAGCGCGTCCTTGCCTATGATGGCGACGATGCCCCGTATGTCCTTCCCCTCCGCGTAGGCCGCGTACAGCTGGTCCGAAACGACCTTGTGGTCCTCCCGGGTCCTGCCGGGGCCGATGCCGGCGTTCATCAGCCTCGACAGAGACGACGATACGTCTATCGGGGGGTAAATCCCCTTCCTATGCAGGTCCCTCGATGCGACTATCTGACCCTCGGTGATGTATCCCGTGAGGTCGGGTATGGGATGGGTGATGTCGTCACCAGGCATCGTGAGGATGGGTATCTGGGTGATCGAACCGGATTTGCCCTTAATCCTCCCGGCCCTCTCGTACAGCGAAGCCAGGTCCGTCTACATGTAACCGGGATAGCCGCGCCTGCCCGGCACCTCTTCGCGCGCGGCCCCTATCTGCCGCAGCGCCTCGCAGTAGTTGGTCAGGTCTGTCAGGATGACGAGCACGTGCATCCCCAGCTCGAAAGCCAGGTACTCGGCCGTTGTCAGGGCCAGCCTGGGGGTGATTATTCGCTCGATTGCCGGGTCGTCCGCCAGGTTCAGGAAGACCACCGCCCTCGCGAGCGCACCCGTCCTCTCGAAACTGTCCATGAAGTGCCCGGCCTCCTCATGGGTGATTCCCATTGCAGCAAAGACGACTGCGAAGTCCTCTCCCTTGCCCAGAACCTTTGCCTGCCGCGCAATCTGGAGGGCAATCTCGTTGTGAGGCAGTCCCGAGCCGGAGAAGATTGGCAACTTCTGTCCACGGACCAAAGTGTTCATGCAGTCCAAGGATGAGATTCCCGTCTGTATGAACTCCTTGGGCGAGTCGCGGGCGTACGGGTTGATGGCTGCGCCGACAATGTCCAGCTTCTTGTCGGGAATGACCGGCGGCCCACCGTCGAGGGGGACGCCCGAGCCGGAGAGTATCCTGCCGAGCACCTCCTTCGAGACAGGCATCTTGAGGGTCTCGCCGAGGAACCTGACGCCGCAGCTGCGGTCTATCCCGGTCGTGCCCTCGAATATCTGCACGACGACGAGGTCTTTGGATGTGTCCAGCACCTGGCCGCGCTTGGTCGAGCCGTCGCCGAGCTGCACGCTGACGAGCTCGCCGTACATCACCGGGTCTGTCTTCTCCACGAAAACCAGCGGCCCCGCAATCTGCGCGATGGTCCTGTAGTCCTTCATATCGCTCCCCCCTTCAGCTTGGCCATCTCCGGAGCCAGGGCGCCCGTCACCCTCTCCAAGATGGCGTCGACGTCCTTTTCGAACTTGGCCTTCGCCAGCTCGACCTTGAGCGGGTGGGAGACCAGGTCCTGCAGCGGCACGCCGCGCTGGAGCGCCTCCGACGCGGTGTCTGAGAAGGTCTTGATGGCTCTCATCATGTTGAACTGCCTCTTCAACGGGCTGTAGGTGTCAACGTCGTGGTACGCGTTCTGCTGGAGGAACATCTCCCTTATCATCCTCGCAATCTCCAGCGTCAGGCGCTGGTCCTCCGGGAGCGCGTCGGAGCCGACTATCTGGACAATCTCCTGGAGTTCCGACTCCCTCTGCAACGTCGCCATCGCCCAGCCCCTCTGCGCGCTCCACTCAGGAGCGACGTTGTTCTCGTACCAGCCGTCCAGTAGGCCCGTGTAGAGCGAATAGGACGTGAGCCAGTTGATGGCCGGGAAATGCCTCCTCTCCCTGAGCTTCGTGTCAAGGGCCCAGAAGCACTTGACGATTCTCCAGGTGCTCTGGGTGACTGGCTCGCTGAAATCCCCACCCGCGGGCGAGACCGCGCCTATGACGGAGATAGATCCGGTGCCGCTGCCGAGGGTGGTCGCCCTGCCCGCCCTCTCGTAGAACTCGGCCAGCTTCGCCGACAGGTAGGCCGGATAGCCCTCTTCGCCGGGCATCTCCTCGAGTCTTGACGAAATCTCCCTCATCGCCTCCGCCCATCTGGAGGTGGAGTCTGCCATGAGCGACACGTCGAAGCCCATGTCCCTGTAATACTCGGCGATGGTCATGCCAGTGTAAACAGAGACCTCCCTCGCGGCGACCGGCATGTTGGACGTGTTGGCGATGAGCACTGTCCTGTTGATGAGGGGCTTGCCATTTTTCGGGTCGGTCAGGCGGGGGAATTCCGTCAGCACTTCGGTCATCTCGTTCCCGCGCTCCCCGCATCCCACGTAGACGACGATGTCGGCGTCGCTCCATTTTGCGAACTGATGCTGGGTGACCGTCTTGCCGGTTCCGAAGCCGCCCGGTATGGCCGCGGTTCCGCCCTTGGCTATCGGAAACAACGTGTCGAGGACGCGCTGCCCCGTGATGAGCGGCAGGTCTGGCCGCATCCTTTCTGTAACCGGTCGTGGTTTCCTTGCGGGCCAGCGGTGCATCGCCGCGATGGTCGTCCCGTTGTCGAGTTTGAGTATCGGCTCCTCGACCGTGCGCTCCCCCGGATTAACCTCGGAGACTGTCCCCGAGACCTTGGGCGGCGCCAGTATCCTGTGCGGCAGCCCGTTCTCCACGGTCGTCGCCACGACCTGTCCGCCTGCAACCTTGGCTCCTGGCGCCACCGTGACTTTGATCGGCCATCTTTTCGAGCGGTCGAGGCCGTTGGCCGTGATACCTCTCTCTATGAAATTGCCCTTCTTCTCCATGAGCACCTGGAGCGGGCGCTGTATCCCGTCGTAGATGCTGCTGAGCAGCCCGGGGCCTAGCTCGACGGAAAGTGGCTCCCCAGTATTGAAGGCCGGCTCCCCCGGCTTGATTCCGGTCGTGTCCTCGTAGACCTGGACGATGGAGCGGTCGCCGCGAATCTGAATCACCTCGCCCATCAGGCGCTCGCTCCCCGCGAACACCACGTCGTACATCCTGGGCATTATGCCCTTTATCGTCACGACCGGTCCCGCAATCCTGTATATCTCCCCTTGCTGGTTCATCCGCTCATCCCTCCGTTCTGTAAAGGTCTATTCCTATTGCCCTCTTCACCTTCTCCCTGAGGTCGTCGTCCTTCCCCCCTATGGCGATGAAGACTGGGTGGATGCTGTCCAGCATCCTCGCCCTGATGGACGACGGCAGGGCGGAGACCTCGTCCGCGTGGACGACGACGATGCCGAGCTTGGCGCTCCTCATCGCTTTGTGTATCTCGTCCTCTATTTCGCCCTTTTCGACCTGAATTATGTTTCGTATTCCAGCGAGCCTGAATCCTAGGACGAACTGCTCGCTCCCCAGCGCGGCGATGTCCGTCATGTCAAAATCATCTCCTGTATCTTCTCGTCGGGGATGCCCCCGCTTTTCCCGCGGACGATCAGCCGAACGAAGTCGACCTCGTCCTTCTTTTGTATGATGAAGTTCAGAACAGGGAGTATCGAGAGCGGATAGATGTGCGACTGGTGCTCCGCTATTCTGAGCAGGTACCTGTCCAGTTCGAGAGCTATGGCGCTCGCCCTGTCCGTCGCCTTCACCCCCCCCAGGTCGTCGTCCAGCGCCTTCTTGATTTCCTCCAGCGCCTCCTCAGCGGTCCCCGTCGCGAGCGTCTCGAGCTTCTCCGTGTGGACCGCCCTGCCGCCCGGTATCATGGATGCGGTAATCCTGGCTGGCGCCACCCCCTCCAGCTTGAGCTTCATCAGATTCTTCGAGTTCGTGATGCCTATCTCGGTCCTGACAAACCATCTGTAAATCTTTATTGGTTTTGAATTGCCTTGGATAGACTCGAGCAGGCGCGCGTAATACTTCGTGTCGTAGAAATCCTCGACGGGGCCCAGGTTCCCGTCCTTGGCGAACTGTTCCAATGTCGCCGCCGGAGGAGAATCCAGCCCCCATTGGCGCACGTGCTCGATTATGTCCAGCGCGCTCTCCATTTTCAGCAGGGTCGCGAAATCGTCCCGCGAAAGGGAGCCGCCGGCGATGACGCCTTCGAGGACCTCGTCCGCTGGTATCCCGTGGTGCACGCCGCGGATGACGGTCTTGAGGTTCCAGACGTTCCACCGGTCCAGGTAAGCCTTCACAAGGCCGTGCAGTTCGCCCTTGCAGAATCCCAGAACGTCGCGATAAGTTCTGGATAGATTCGCATTCAGCGCCATCTCCAGCAACTCGTCCCCCTCGTAGCTCGAGGCCAGCCTCAGCATCTCCTCTCTGTAAGCCGTCTCGCCAAGAAGGCGCGCTATCTGCCCCGGCCCCATCTTCATCAGCTTGGGATAGGCGTCGCCTGTCAGCAGGTTGCGCCGGCGGGCCTTCACCCTGGCGTTCACATAGGCGTAGTTGCCGCTGGGCGGGAGCAGGCGCGGCATCTTCGGGAGTCCGATTATTTGCTCACCCCTTGCCGAAGAGCGTGCCGTACGCTTCCGCAATCCGCCGCTCCCATGCCGTTGCCAGCAGTGACTCGAACCTCATGTCTGCCGCAAGTGCTCCGTCGTGGCTCTCCGCCACGAAGCCGCCAGCGGCAATGAGGTCGCCCTTCACGGACATGCCCTTGGCGCCGGTGAAATTTCCCTCTTCGCCTTTTCTGCAGTGGATTACCCCGCCGGAGAACTCCGGCCCGAGCCTTGCGAGCAGCGAGGCGGCGTATCGCCTCGTTTCTGCGGCGGGCAGGCGCCTCATCGATTCCAGCACGGCCTCGAAAGCCTCGTCCAGAACTGCCTTTCTGCAAGCCAATAACGCCTTCTTCGCCTCGACCTCGGTCCTCGCGGCCTCCCTCGCCCGGAGCAACCTGACCTCCTCATCTGCCTTGGCCCTGTAGCCAGCGAGAGTCACCTCCCTCTTCGCCCGGGCTTCAGCCAGGTACGCCTCCGCGTCCTCGCGCGCCTTGGCCTGCAGCTGTCCGTCAACTACCAGGCTGTCCGCCTCTATCCTCTCCAGGACCTTCTCCAGACCCATTGTGTTCACTTCAGCCCATCTTTCCGGTTAGAAGGAACGCGATCAGGAAACCGAATATGATGATAGTTTCAGGGATGACGACCATAATCAGCGCCTTCCCGAATATCTTATCATTCTCGGCCATGGCTCCTATCGCCGCTGACCCGATTTCCTTTTCCGCCCACGCAGTCGCCAGCGCGGCCAGGCCTATTGCCAGTCCTGCGGCGATTGCGATCGCTCCCGTGTCGTCAAACAATACCATTTTTCACACCTCCTTCGTGTACTTTCTCCTAACGCTCAAAGGATTGAACCTGACCCCTCCGCCTTTGTAGAACTTCGTGAAGAATTCCACGTAGTGCAGCCTCAGTGACTGGATGAGCGGCCCAATGATGCCCAGCGCGATGTTGAGGCCGTGCCCCATGACGAGGATGAGAATCCCAAGTATTATTCCGATTCCTCCACCCTCTATCGCCGGCATCGCCATTTCCTCGTTGAATGCAAGGGCTATCCCTATGGATGAGAGGCCTATGGCGAATATCCTCGTGTAAGAGAGCAGGTTGCTCGCCAGTCCGGGGAGTTCCAGTATGCCGTTTATCTTCTCGACCACGGCTGTCATGACGATTCCAACGGCCATTAACACAATTCCAGAAAGAAACGCGACATTGTCCATCGGAAGGCCGCCTCCCGACAGGAGCCCGGGCAGGGCGGTGACAGCGAACATCACAAGCCCGACGAGCGTGAATATCCAGCCTCCCTTCTCCAGTATCGCGGTCCTGAGCCCATGCTCCGCCCTGACGTTGTATATCCCTATGGCGTATCCCATTAGCAGGTGCACGACGCCGACGTACACGCAGAACATCAGCATCGTGCCGACCATCTCCGGTTCCGCCCGGTGGACCGGCAGGGCGATGCCCAGAAGCTGCGCTCCGATGTCCCAGTGCGCGAACGGCTCGAAGCCGAAGAACTCGTCGTAGACAAGGCCGAAGACGATTGAGCTGATGCCGCAGTAAAGCAGAATCTTGCTCAACCCTGGAGCCCCGCCGGACATGCCCAGCTTGTCCATCAGCTTTTTGAATGCGCCGGAGAGCGAAAGCACCACAAGCACGATGCCGTAACCCCAGTCGCCGAGCATCAGGCCGTAGAAAATCGGGAAGGTCGCCAGCATCAGCACAGTAGGGTCTATCTCTCCGTACTTGGGGAGGGAAAACATCTCGATGAGCATCTCCATCGGCTTGGCCGTTTTGGGGTTGTCGAGCCTTATGGGCGGTTCGTCGCTTCCCTCAATCCATGACACCTCTATGAGCTCGACGGCCCCATCGCCAACGTCCGCGAGCCCGCTTCTAACGCGGTCCAGCTCCTTTTCCGGGAACCAGCCGTCTATGAGAAACGCATGCTTCCCGGCGCCAAACCTCAGCGGAGTCTCTGCCGTGTTTGCCTGGATCGAGAGCTCCTCAATTGATGCCAGTATGAACAGCTCGTTCTTCTCGCGCAGCCTGGCTATCCTTCCATCCACCTCGCGGAGCCTGCGTTCCAGCTCGGATATCTCGCCCTCCAGGCGATGGGCCTCGTCGAGAGGTTTACCGGAGCTGGATGGCAGCGGCACCTCAACAAAGCCGCACCGGGCGAGCAGCTCCGAAACCTCGCGCTCCAAGGCCTTGTCCACGATTATTATGCTGCTGTCCCCGCGCAAGATTTCGTAGGCGCTGGTCAGGGTCGCCAGCTCTTTCTCCGGGTCCGTCCGCAAGCGCCCGCAGAAGACCGCGAGCGCCCTCTGGCGCCTGAGGAGCGACAGCGGAAAATCGACATGCGCGTATGAAGCCAACGCGGCCAACTCCGACCTTTTTTCCGACAGGAGCGACTCCGTTTCCTTTCTTGCGTGGACCTCCGCGCCAAGTTCCAGTTCGAGATGCGATATCGCGGCGTCAAGCTCGCGTTTAAGCTTGTCCGTCGGGAGCCTGCCAGACACCCGGTTTCCCGCGTCGGCAAGTCCGAGGTTCTGGGATATGGACATCATCTTAAGGAGCTTTCCCGAGGCTTTCTCGGACCCCGGCAACGACGTTCCTATGTCCAGCGTGCCGTCCGTCTCCTTGAAATCGACGACATGGAAGTGACCGAGCCTGTAGAGGTAGTCGACTGTGCCGGGGAGCGCTTCCTGCGTGCCCACGACCAGGGCGCGCCGCATCCTCTCAGCTTTTAGCATCGTCCCCCCTCTCAAGACCCTGGAGGATTTTCTTGGCGAGTTCTGGGAACTTGATTCTCGAGGATTCGGCGATGGCGGCCGCCTGGGCATGCGCCTTTGCGAGCCTATCCTTTCTGGCGTGCTCGCATTCCATGGCCGCCTTCTCCAATGCCTGTCTCAGCAAGCCGCGGCCCTCCGCTTCGGCTTGCTCTGCCAGCCTGATAGCGGCCTTGCGTCCCTCCGCCCTCGCCGCCTCTGCCCGTTTCTCCGCCTCTTCTTTTTTCTTCGCAGCGCTGACCTCGGCCTGCCTGATTGCGATTAGAAGGTTGGACCTGTCCGCACCCGGGTGCGTCACAGTATGATGGGCTTGTCCGCTACCCGGTTTAATATTGGCCGGGGCGGGGTCGGGCTTGTCGGTGGATGATGCCATCTTCGGTCCTTTCTCTACCAGCATAGCCGGCCATTCTCCAATGTGAAGGAGGTTGATATACTTTTATCACGCGCATCTAAGACGCGCCCGCCCGTCCACGCATAATTTTGTCACAGATGCGAAATCGGATTGCTTATTTACCACCAACGCAGATGAGGGTCCGATGGATGCGGGCGGAGTGCGCGAGGCGCTGGAGGCCATGGGGATGCGCCCTTCCAAGGGGTTGGGCCAGCATTTCCTCGTCGACGGTCGAATGGCGGACAGGCACGTTGCCGTGGCGGGAGTCGCCGGAGACCACTCGGTCCTTGAGATTGGCCCGGGGCTCGGGGTGCTGACGGAGCGGCTGCTTCCCGTTGCCAAGAGGGTCATCGCCGTAGAAACGGACCGCAGGATGTGCGCGCGCCTGGAGGAGCGCTTCGGAACCGCTGCGAACTTCGAGCTGATAAACGCAGACGCGCTGGACATCGAGCTGCCCAAATTCGACCTTTGCGTCTCGAACCTTCCGTACCAGATATCGTCGCCGATTACATTCAAGCTCCTGGAACAAAGCTTCGGACGCGCGACGCTGATGTATCAGATGGAGTTCGCCCAAAGGATGGTCGCCAGGCCAGGAACCGAGGATTACTCCCGCCTGAGCGTGGGGGCGCAGCACCGCGCCGCCTGCAAGATAGAGTTCAAGGTGCCCAGAAGCGCTTTCTGGCCGCAGCCCCGGGTCGATTCAGCAGTCGTGAGCATAGCGCCCCGCCTGCCGGCCTACCATGTTGCCGACGAGCGCCTGTTCCACGATGTGGTCAGGGTTCTATTTTCGCATCGCCGGAAGAAGATACGGACGACGCTGGGGGACAACGCCACATCAATCGGGATGGAGCGCGGCGGCGTGCTCGCCGCCTTGGAGGGCACGCGCTTCGGCGACGAGCGGGTGGAGAGACTGGCACCGGCCGAGATAGCGGAGCTGGCGAACCTGCTAAATTCGTTGAAACGGACGGTTTGAAATTATTGCCTAAGCTTTTGTGGAAGCGAAGGTCTCAACTGCGTTTGAGGCGGCCCATATTGCGAAGATGACTCCGGTTATGGCAAAGCCAAGTGCGATGTCCAGCGCCCAGTTCTCGCCCCAGCCCCAAAGCTCTCCGTTCCATGCGTGGTCCACAACGCCGAACGTCGCCCCTCCGGCCAGCATAAAACCGAGCCTTGAGTGCTGTCGGCTGTCTTTCCAGCCGTGAACCTTTCTCCTCAGACCCGTGTGCGCCGCCCAGAAGATGAGCGGTATCGTGTAGCAACCCATTGCCAATCACCTGTGGCCCTCGACCCAGTTGCGATATAAATATCTGCCGTAGCAACCATTTAATAATCGTAGCACTTTCAAATGCTGGAAGTGCTACCTTGGCCGTAGAGCGCGTTGGAGTTTCGTTCGAGCCGGAGCTGCTGTCGAGGTTCGACGCTCTAATCCGGGAAAAGGGATACGCGAGCAGGTCGGAGGCGCTCCGAGACCTCGCGAGGGAATCGATAGCCAAAGCCGAGATGGATTCGGGAAGCGGGACCGTCATGGGGACGCTGACGATACTTTACGACCACGACGCGAGCGGCCTGTCTCACAGGCTCGTCCACGTCCAGCACGAACACCATGCGGATGTGATGTCCACATTGCACGTCCACGTCGACGAGAGAAACTGCCTCGAGGTGCTGCTGATAAAGGGTGAGCGCTCTGATGTGAAATTGCTGGCAGACAGGATAAGAGCGTTGAAAGGCGTGGCCCTGGGCGAGCTTGCCCTAGTCAAGGCGGACGCCTAGTCCTTGAACTCGAGGAATTTCCTTCCCTTTTCGGTCATCATGTCTGGGTGCCAGGGGGTTTCCCTGTCCACGACTATCTCGACGCCAGTGACCCCGTTGATGCCGCAGACCGCCTTGTGTATTCTCTGCGCCACTATCGTGTGGAACGGGCAGCACTTGGTGCCGAATATCATGTGGAGCCGGACCTCGCTTCCCCTGACCTCCACTTCCCTCACGAAGCCGAGGTCGACGACGCTTACGCCCAGTTCCGGGTCGCAGCAGCCCTCAAGGGCCTTCTTTACGGTTTCACCGGTGATTTTACTGGAAGACATGAGAGCATCCACCCCGGATTTCGATGATATGGCTTGTCCCTAACATGTTCGTCACTTCCTCGATTGCTGCCTGAAGTAGTCCTCGATGATCTTTCTCTGGCCGCGCCTGAGTATCTCGGAGAGGGTCGCGGTCGATATGCTGAACATCTCCGAAAGCTCCTTGATTCCGATGCGTTTGGGGAAGTCGTAGTAGCCGCGCTCGAACGCCACCTGGATAATCTTCTCCTGCTTCTCCGTCAGCATCTCGTCCTCGTTGATGTTGGAAATCTTGAGGAGCTGGACCTCTGCCTCGGCGTTCTGAAAATCCCATATGAGCTGCTGGAGCACTTTACGGTCTGAGAAGATTATCTTGTAGTTCACGTGGCCCTTCTGGGTCGATACTGCCGATAGGACGAAGCAGTCCTTGTCCGCGAAGAGCTTGCAGCCTATGCAGTCCTTGGTCGAGACTATGGCGTAGAATTTTTCCCGCTCGACGGCGCTAATCTCCACGCCCTCCACGCACGAACAGGTCTTGATGGCTTTGACTATCTCCTCGACTGTGGCGTCCCTGAATTTAATCTCCACAAGGTCGTTGACGATATTGTTCTGCAGGGGCGTGCAATCCAGCATCTTGACCTCCACGTTGTACCTTTCGGAGAGCTGGCTCGCCCAGGAGAAGGGCGACTTGATGGATAAGATGGCCTCCATTATCATGCTCGCACCGTATGAGCATCTCGGTACGGGTATATAACGCTTTTTCGCAGCGGGGCCAGCAGGCGGGGGCGCCACCCGAAAGGGTTATCTACACCCCCCATCTATACCTCGGACGGTCTTTTGTCAGGGTGCTAGAATGCAGAAAAAGAAGCTGACGGAAACAGAGAGCGCGGAGTTGAAGCTAAAGGCTCTGTTCGACAAGAGGAACGAGTACAACGCCCAGGCCATCGCCTTCAGGGAGCAGAGGAACCTCCTCAACGCCGAGAAGGGAAAGAAGATAGACGAGATGGTGGAGCTTCGCAACGTAAGGGCTGATAACGTGCGCCTGATGAGGGAGCACAAGCGGCTGCGGAACGAGTACCAGGACAAGGCGAAATCGCTCCTCGACGTCAAGATGAAGCGCAGGAAGGACATCCACACCGATCTGCCTGGCGAGCTCGCGGCGAAGAAGACCAACGTCAGGAAGATGGACCTCAAGCAGCAGACCCAGGTGATGACGATTGCGGAAGAGAACGACCTCATTGACGAGATAAAGGTCGAGATGAAGGAGATAAACCGCCTTGAGAAAATCAAGGCGCAGCAGGACTCGGTCAAGGGCGAGGTCAAGAAGGTCAGCGAGGATATCTCCGAGCTTTTCCAGATGGCTGATGACGAGCACAAGCTCGTGGTGGAATTCGCCAACAAGGCGAACGAAGCCCATGAGAAGATAACGATGATGATGGAAGAAGTCACGAACATGATACGCGAGGCCAACAAGCAGCACGCCGCCTACGTCGCATGCAGGGAGAAGGCGGACGAGTTCCACCAGAAAGGGCAGGAGATGCGCGAGAAGGTCATGGCCAGCAAGCGTGAGAAGTACGACGAGCAGCGCGCCGCCCGCCAGGACATAGTGAGCCAGAACAAGTCCGCCCGGGCCGCGCTTCTTGACAAGGACAAGCTCGACAGGGCCGCCGAGGACGCGCTCCAGACCCTGCTGAAGAAGGGGAAGGTCGAAATCTGATGATGGAGGCTGTCATACTAGCCGGCGGTGCGGGGAAGCGCCTCCAGCCGCTGACGGAGCACAGGCCGAAACCGCTCATCCCAGTCGCCGGCAAGCCGTGCATCGACTACGTCATCAAATCCCTGGTCTCCGCCGATTTCAAGAAGATAATCATCACCACGGGCCATCTTTCGGACAAGGTCATAAAAGGGATTGCCGACGGCGGCCAGTTCGGCGCGCACATCCTATACTCCTTCGAGGAGGTGCCGGTCGGCACCGCCGGTGCTGTCAAGAGGGCGGAAGGCTTCCTGACTGGCACGTTCGTCGTCGCGAGCGGCGACGTTCTGGCAGACGTGAACATCAAGGAGCTCCTCGACTTCCACAGAAAGTCCGGGGCGCTCGCGACGATGGCCCTGACAGAGGTGAAGGACCCTACCGATTTTGGAATCGTCGGAATGGACAAGGGCGGCAGGATAAACCGGTTCCTCGAGAAGCCCAAGAAGGAAGAGGCCTTCTCAAACCTCATCAACGCGGGCATCTACGTACTGGAACCGGAGGTTCTGTCGTACATTCCGGCGGACACTCTGTTCGACTTCGCGAAGAACCTTTTCCCCATCCTCCTCGAGAAAGGGCTCCCTCTGTACGGGAAAACCATTCACGGGATATGGAGGGACATTGGGCGTCCGAGCGACTTGCTCAGGGCGAGCCTGGACGTCATAGAGCGCAGCGGCTCTGCAATATCCCTGCCAGGAGTCAAGACGAGCGGTCCCATAATACTCGGAAAGAACGCCGTCATCGAGAAGGGCGTGAGGATTGTGGGTCCTGCGTACATAGGCGACGATGCGTTCCTGTCGAGGGGATGCGTCATTGAGCGCTCGTGCATCTACAAGAAGGTGTTCGTCGACAAGGGTACGGTCATCAGGGACAGCATAGTCTTGGACGGAAGCCATATCTCCTGGCAGAGCGAGGTGGACAGCAGCGTCGTCTCCCAGGGCTGCAACATAGAAGAGGACGTCAGAATAGTGCGCTCCGTCATCGGGGACAACATGGCGGTCAAGATTCACTCCAGGCTCGAGGACGCGAACATCAGCCCGCCGAACGGCGAGCCCCAGAAATAGCCTGCGCCGGTCACATCATCAGATTGAGAAATTCGCGCCCGGTCATGCCCTCTTTCGCGCCGAGTTCCGCGGCTTTTGTTGAGACTTCTACGACCTTTGCTGCCAGGACGTCTTCGACCGTCCGCACGCCAAAAACCTTCGCCGCAACGTCCCCCATCTTATTGGCCGCCGCCATATTGAGGTACCCGCACATGGCATACCCCTTCTTCGCCCTGACGATGACGAGCGGGAAATTTGGCATTTCAACAACGATTCCGACTGCCGTCCCGCGCTCCAAATCTACGTGCTTGGTGTGCATGAACGAGTAATCGCCAACGGAGGTAAATACCTTCTCTCGACGGACCTCCGCATCCGAATGCGCCGTCATGATAAACCTACGATATTCCCCTTCTCGTCGAAGTCTATCAACTCGGCGGCAGGACGCTTCGGCAGGCCCGGCATCCGGGTTATCTCCCCGGCTATGGGTATGAGGAATCCAGCGCCTGTGGATATCTTGACCTCGCTGACGTGGACCTCGAACCCCTTCGGGGCGCCCAGGAGCTTGGGGTCGTCGGAGAAGGAATATTGGGTCTTTGCAACGCACAGCGGCAAGCCCCCGCAGCCCAGCTCCTCCCAGGTCTCAATGTCCTTCTTGGCTTCCGGCGAATAGACCACCCTGCCCGCATGGTATATTTTCGATGCCAGCGCGTCCATCTTATCCGCGATGCCATCGTCCAGGGGATAGGCGAACCTTGGCTCCAGTTCGTTCACCGACGACATCACGGCTCGGGCCAGGTCGAGGGAGCCTTCGGAGCCCCTTGCATGGGCCTCGGTCGCGACGCATTCAGCATCGAACGACCGGCACAGCTCGCTCACCAGCTTAATTTCGTTCGGCGTGTCGTTCCTGTTTACGTTTAAGGCTATCACGGGCTTCCAGCCGAACGCCCGTACGTTCTCGATGTGGCGCTGGAGGTTCACGAATCCCGATTCGAGCGCTTTCAGATTCTCAGTGCCCAGGGCATTCTTGCCGACGCCCCCGTGATACTTGAGTGCCTTCACTGTGGCGACAATGACGACGGCGGCAACCGGCAGACCTGACTTCCTGCAGAAGATGTCGAAGAACTTCTCCCCTCCCAGGTCGGAGCCGAATCCCGCTTCGGTGACATAGTAATCAGCGAAGCTCAGGCCCAGTCTGGCGCCAATCAGGGACGACGTGCCGTGCGCGATGTTTGCGAACGGGCCCCCGTGGATAATCGCCGGCGTCCCCTCAATGGTCTGGACCAGGTTCGGTTTTATGGCGTCCTTGAGCAGGACGGCCATCGCCCCAGAGGCCTTCAGATCCCGGCAGAAGACTGGCTTATCGTCGGTTGTGAAACCCACGAGGGCGTTGCCGAGCATCTCCTTGAGCTCAGCAGGGTTCCTGCACAGGCAAAGTATGGCCATGACCTCGGACGCGGCGGTGATGTCGAACTGGGTCTCGTCCACCATGCCGCCCTCCTTCCCGCCCAGGCCGACGACAATCCTGCGCAGCGAGCGGTCGTTCACGTCCATGACTCTCGGCCATTCGATTCTCCGCGAGTCCAGATTCAGCTTGTTGGAGAAATGCAGGCTGTTGTTTACCAGGGCGGAGAGCAGGTTGTGGGCCGATGTAATCGCGTGAAGGTCCCCCGTGAAATGCAGATTGATGTCTTCCATGGGGAGCACTTGGGAATACCCGCCGCCGGCCGCGCCGCCCTTCATCCCGAACACGGGGCCGAGGGACGGCTCTCTCAGTCCGACCACGGCATTCTTCCCCAGCTTGCAGAGCGCCATAGCCAGGCCGATGGCCATAGTTGTCTTCCCCTCCCCCGCGGGGGTGGGGCTCATGGCCGTCACGAGGATAATCTTCCCTTTCTTCCGGGAAAGGTCGATTCCATCCACGGCGACCTTGGCCTTGTCGCATCCAAAGGGCAACAGAAGTTCGGGGTCTAGACCCAACCTCCCCGCGATGGCGTGCATGGGCTCCGGGGGCCTCCCTCGCGCAATCTCGATGTCTGCGAGCAATGGCTCACCCTGCCAGGCTCGCGTCCATAGTTGCCATCACAGAGTCGCGGACGCCCGCGGCGTCTTTCTTCAGCTTGTTAACTGCCGATATCATTGCGTTCTTGTAGGTCTCGTCCTTGACCTCTTTCAAATTGATGAGCACGTTCATGAGCGCACCCTCCACCCCGGTCCAGGCCGCCAGCGCAGCCACTCCAGCATCGGAGGCCGAGTTTTTATTGCCTTTTTCTGCCACTTCCTTCGCGAGCTCAAGGGCGCGCAAGCACAGCTTCGCCGTTCCCAGCGGCACGCCTATCGCTTTTTTATAACCATCCTGGATAGCCGCGTCCCGAGCCGAGATTTGCTCCGGCGTCTTTTTTGGCAGGCGCATCGCCTCCATCAAGGAGTTGAAGGCGCTGGTGTCGTCGTCCACGCACCTGCATAATCTGTCCTTCACAGATTGCGCCTCGCGCGATAGCTCGTCCATCCTCGCGAAGTCTTGCTCGTACCCTTTCTTGCCCACTGTGAGGTTCGCCACCATCGCGGCCAGGGCGGCCCCGAGCGCTCCAGACAGGGCGGCAACGCTGCCGCCTCCGGGCGCTGGGGAATCTGAAGAGACTTCGTCGACGAAACGCTTCGCGGTCATGGACATGAGCGGAGCATGGGGCGAGAACTGGTATTCGATTACCTTCTTCGAAGGGTCGAACTCGGAGAGCTGGTCTAGGCCGAGCGATTTCACGGCCATGGCTATGAGCTCGTAGTCTGGAACCCCCGTCGATTTGCCCTGCCTTTTGAAATAGTATCTCCCAGCCTCCAGAAGGGGCTCGAGGGGGATGAGCCCGACCAGCTCGCTGCCCGTTACCCGCAGGCCAAGTTTGTGGGCTCCCTCGCAGGCAGCCTCGAAGACGGCGTGGGGCGGGGTCATTTTCCAATTGGTCAGGTTGATGGAAATCTGTGCCTGGCCGTACTGCTCGATGTACCATCCTACGGCCTTGACCGCTTTGAACTTCCCCGGAATTTTGACAGTGTTGCCGTCGGCGTCCTTCAGGGTCTTCCCGTCAGGACCCTTCTTGGGTCTTCCAGCCTCGCGGATGTCCAGCGCGATTTCGTGCGCCAGCTTCTTGTCCTTTGTGTTCAGGTTGACGTTGTACGCTATGAGAAAATCGCGCGCCCCGATTATAACCGCCCCGGTCTTAGGCTTGAATTCCGAGGGGCCGAAATCTGGCTTCCATTCGGATTTCTTCAGCTTCTCCAGGAGACCCTCGTACTCACCCGCTCGTACTTCAGCTAGGTTGCGGCGCTCCGGTTTTGTAGCCGCATGCTCGTAGAGATATACGGGTATCTCCAGCTCCCTGCCTACGCGTTCCCCGACCTCCCGCGCGAGCGCCACGCAGTCATCCATGGTCACCCCGGAGACTGGAATGAACGGGCAGACGTCGGTGGCGCCCATGCGCGCGTGCGCGCCGTGGTGCTTGCCCATGTCAATGACCTCGGAGGCTTTTCTAATCGCCTGGAAGGCAGCTTCCTTGACCCCCTCGGGCGAACCGACAAAGGTCACTACTGTGCGGTTCGTATCGGCTCCGGGGTCGACGTCCAGAAGCTTCACGTCCGGCACCTCCTTGATGGCATCGGTTATGGCTTCTATCTTCTTCAGGTCCCGCCCCTCGCTGAAGTTCGGAACGCACTCGACGATTCTCATGGCGACCACTGCCCCTAAATTGAACTAATACTATAAGTGTTTGACCCGCCGCGCTCATGTTTTGGCTTTCTGGGCATGCAAAACCCTTATAAACGGGCTCCGTTTCACCAACCCTGCGATTTACATGAACGACGAAGTGGCATGCAACTCCTGTGGCATCAGGCTGATAGGAAACAAGGACACCAAGTTCAACTGTCCAGACTGCGGCGCGGTCATAATGGGCCGATGCGAGCAGTGCAGGGACCAGAGCATAGTATACAAGTGCCCCAAGTGCGGGTTTGCGGGACCGTGAGCCAATGGGCGACGTGTTGATATTCTTCCAGGCGGCGCCAGAGGGACTGGAGACTGACCTGGGCAAGATGCGCGCCGGCCTCGAAGCCGTTGCCAAAAAGCACGGCAGGCTCCCAGGTCCAATCGAGCAGAAGCCGCTGGCATTCGGCCTCGAGGCGCTGATAGTCAAGGTCATCATCCCCGACAAGGCGGGCCTCATGGACAAGCTGGAGGCGGAGCTGAGGGCGGTCGAGGGCGTCAGCAACGTAGAGACGCTGGATATGAGCCTGATTTGAGGCTATTCAAAGAGTCACGTTAATTATAAAATAGGTATCCGTCAGACAAGAAATATTGGACGATTTTGATAGCTAACTGGTTGGACGCGTCTCTCGGCGTTTGTTAATTGTTAGTTCTGTCAGATTGGCTCGCTATTTTGAATTCATTCTCTCAATTAAATCCGTTTTTGTATATTTAGTGGTTATATTATTATATGAACGTTTTCGTACTTCTGCAGCATGTACAAATACTGCGCGCTGAAGCAATTCGACGTAGGCACTTCTTTTCAATCGATATAGCTTTATTCTTCCTTTCCCAACAGGCCTAGATTCAACGATTATTGCAACTCGCTCTAGATATAAAAGAGAATCTCTAATGGCTGGAAGTGATCGATCCAATGCTTCAGCAATTTCACTCACGACGTAATCGAATCTAGGATGCGCCAAAAGAAAATCAAATACTTCTATATCGAGTTTGGATCGAAACATATCTTCAATCATGTTTCTCTCCTCCAATTAAATTGTATGTTTTGCATATAATAATACAAATTTTTCTATGCCCTGATATAATAAATGTTAGTGATATGAGTAACGCATAATTGTTTAATTTATTATATAAAGAATCTAACTTATTTGTATTATAAAAAATAGATAAATTTCTATCGACACTTTTATAAAAATAACAATAAAACTCATTTTCCACATCGCATTTTACAATGAAGCCCAACCTTGAAATCTTATTATTATCATTAAGTTGTAAAAGGCAAAGTAATAAGATTGCCAGTTGTAAATACTGGTGAAGATCATTTTTGTTATTTATTGCGATGGTAAGATTCGTTGATGCACTCATTCTATTGAAGACATCAAGTGCGTTCGTGTTCTTAGAGGCATCAACTTCGAAAGGGAGTATTAAGATTCCAATTGTTGAAATTCCCATTGATTTTGCAACTTCAGTTACATATGGGGCGGCACCAGAGCCAACTCCTCTGCTGAGATCTGCGAGGACGATGGTTTTGTCGGCGCCTTCTAGCACGTCATGGATCTCTTTATCACACCTGGCAGAGCACGCCTCTCCAATCTCGGGGTAGGTATCGGACTTACCAAACGTCGGGTCCATATCCTTGCAGAAACCCAGTCCCTTGGCCCGGTGGAGGTTCTCGTTGTCCATGGCGATGGTCAGGTTAGTCGAGCCCTTCATTCTTTTGAGATACTCCATGGCGGCCGCGCGCCTCGGCGCCTCGGCCGCGAACGGCAGGACGACTATGTCGAAGGTGAAAATCCCCATGGACTTCGCCACGTCCGCAACGTAAGGCGCGGCGCCGGAGCCGACACCTCCTCCGAGGCCGGCCACGACAATGGCCATGTCCGCCCCGTTGAGGGCCTTGCGGATTTCCGCGTCGCATCTGGCCGTGCACGCCTCCCCCACCCCGGGATAGACCGCCGATTTGCCGAAGGTGCGGTCTCTGCCGACCTGCACGACTTTGCCCGATTTGGCTTTCGTCAGGCTTGCCCAATCCGAGTTGAGGTAAGTTGCGGTGATGTTTGGCAGAGCGCTGGTGATATGTTTGTCAGGTTTGTAGCCTGCGTCGCAGCAGGCGATTATTCGCAAGCCGTGGTTCCAGGTCAGCTCTCGTTTACACTCATCGCGCTCTCTGGACATCACGTCTGATTCGCAGATTATGGCTGGTGTCATCTTCTTTCCTCCACTTTCGCTAGCTCTTTGCGACGTGCTGTCGTCGTGCATCCCATCCTTCCGCCCGGCTGGCATGGCTTACCCCGCCTGCTCGCGAGAGCCGGGCGACCGAGAGTCTAAACATCGTTGAGGTCTCATCTAGAGGCTATCAACTGCTTGTTCTCGGTTACACTGAGGGCTACTTCCTGTCCCGAGGACCGCGCCATGACCCTGAACCGCTCCTCTAGCCGCTTGACCTGGTCGGCCTCGAAGAAGATGTCAATCATTCGCCTGAGAGCCTTCTCCCTGCCCGAAAACCATCCGTTCTTCACGATGCTATCGAGGTAGTTTATCTCGGCCGGAGACAACTCAACGCAGATTGGCACGTCCTGACCCGGCGACGGTTCCTCCATCGCTTGGTCCAGGGCGATTCTGACCAGCTCGGACCTCGTGAGCCCGAGCCTCTTGGCCCTCTCCGTCACGCTGTTCACGTACTCGGGAGAGAGTCGTATGGTCATTCGCTCGTTTACTTTTTCCGCCTGATCCATTGTTCACCCTTTGCGTCGGTTATTCATCATAGGACGCTGTAGGACATATATATCCTTCTTAATATAATATGTTTTCGCTTAAATTTATATATTTACCACTTTCAATTTTTAGGTGTAGGACAGAAATAATTACTAATATTATATAATATTTTAGAAAATTATATATATGAATTTACAGAAGATAACTTTATATAGCGATATAATCATAATAGTCACAATGAAAAATAGGCTTGTTGTTAGAGTGCATCCCATCCTTTGTGCTGGGGCAAAGAATCCTCTCATCATGTTACTTACATTCACCATCTCCTGGGGAGGGTTATTATGAAGAAAAAAGGGGCGATTTTGACCGATTTTGATTTAATGTGTGCAATTATATACCTATTATGTATGTATAACACCCCTACAAGTGAAACCGAGATTCTCATGGGATCTCCACTTTCAATAAGGCTGCGTGTAAAAAAGCTTCTGTGTCTCCATTCGCAGGGCAATATTCCAATATTTCGCAAGGAACGCCGAAATGGTGTTTGGTATTATTGGATAAATCCAGAGGTTTATTCCGCTTGTATAGATTTACTGGCAGAAGAGAACTTTATTAAATTTGAGGATGCGTGTAAAATATTACAAAGGAAGAAGCCAGTAAAATAAATCTATGATTATTTAATACACAAACCTAGCCCTAATTCCCCGACCTTCAGGTTGGGGATGTAGGGCGGGTAAGCATCGGCTAACCCGGAGCATCTTTTTAGCCATACAAGGGTGTACCGCTTTACCAAACACGGGAGGAAACCATGTTCGAAACCTCCGTGTTTCTCATTCCTCACGGACGGGGGTACCCCTCTCGGGCGACCATGGCGCGTTTTTCGATAGTTTAATTACCCCCAATGGGTTGAGCAAATCATGGCCAAGAGCCACAAGTTCGACCGCATGAAGCGCCAGCGCCAAGAAATCGCCGCCTCGCGCATCGAAACCCTGATGTCCCTGGCCGACGACCGGGGAAAGTCGCACGACCTCAAGTACGCTTCAAGGTACGTCACGCTCGCAAGGTCGATAGGGATGCGCTACAACGTGCGGCTTCGGTCTGCCGAGAAGCTGAAGGTCTGCAAGGGCTGCGGGGCATATCTGCTGCCGGGGATAACCCTGAGGGTTCGCACGGGCAGGAAAACCTTAGTGAGGACTTGCCTCGAATGCGGCCTCGTCAGAAGGATGCCGCTGGAGAAAAGGTGAAACCATGGATTCGAAAACCCGCGCCATGTTCAAGGGAAAGGCTCAGTCGCTGAAGGTCACGCTCCGCGCCGGAAAGGCAGGATTGACGGAGACGCTGGCAAAGGAGCTGGACTACCAGCTAAAGGAGAACAAGCTCGTGAAAGCTAGGATACTGAAAGGCGATGTCGAGGACATAGCCCGAAAGCTCGCGGAGGCCGCGAGGGCTGAGCTGGTCGAGGTCCGCGGAAAGACCGCGGTTTTCTGGAGAAAGTAGCCCTCGATTGCGCAAAGGTTAAGTCCGCGGTCGCGCATACGAGCGCCGGGATTGCACTCGCTTAGAAGCGGCGCTTTCATTCGGGGGTAGCTGATGGGTTCGGGGGACGCCTCTCTCGCGATTCGCTCTTATTTCGAGGGCATCGAGAGTGAGCTGGACCGGGCATACGCGGCAGCGCGGGCGGCGAGGTCGAGGGGCTTCGACCCGGCGCCGGACGTGGAGGTCAAGCGCACGCGCGACATGGCCGACAGGGTCGAGAGGCTGCTGGAGGTCGAGGGCGTCGCCAGGGAGATACGCGAGCTCGCCGGGAAGATGAACCGCGAGGAGCTGTCGATTGAGATTGCCAAGCGCACGGCGCGGATGGGAGGCTTCGAGGTCGAGGACGCGCTGGAGAAGAGCGTCCGGGTCGGGCTGGCGATACTCACCGAGGGGATTCTCGTCGCGCCGATAGAGGGGATTGCCAAGGTCAGGATTCGCCACGAATCGGACGGCTCGAACTATGTGGCAGTCTATTTCGCCGGCCCGATTCGCTCGGCGGGAGGGACCGGGCAGGCGATGAGCGTGCTGCTGGCGGACATCGTGCGAAGGGAGCTGCGAATCGGGGCATACAAAGCCACCCAGAGCGAGATTGAGAGGTGGAAGGAGGAGATACCGCTTTACAAGCAAGCCCAGCACCTTCAATACTCCCCGACGAACGATGAGATAGACCTCATCATAGGGAACTGCCCGATTTGCATCGACGGGGAGGGGACCGAAGACGTCGAAATCTCCGGTTTCCGCGACCTCCCCCGAATTGAGACCAACAGGGTCAGGGGGGGCGCGTGCCTCATCATCGCCGAGGGCCTTTCACAGAAGGCGGCGAAGATACAGAAGCACGTGAAGAAGCTCAAAATCGACGGCTGGGAGTTCATAGACCATCTGCTGAAAAAGAAGGGCGGCACGGATTCCGAGAGCTCCGAATACAAGCCGAGCTGGAAGTACATGAAGGACCTCGTGGCCGGCAGGCCGGTGCTGAGCCACCCGAGCGCGGTCGGCGGCTTCAGGCTCAGGTACGGCAAGTCGCGCACGAACGGGCTGGCTGGTCTCTCGATGCACCCGGCTCTGATGCCATTGCTCGGCGACATCCTTGCAATCGGCACCCAGATAAAGATCGAGCGCCCGGGCAAGGCCGGGATAGTCACCCCCTGCGACGAGCTCGAACCGCCGATTGTCCTGCTCAAGAACGGCTCGCTGGTCGAAGTCGCGACGGTCGAGGACGCGAAGCGCCTGTATTCCCAGGTCGACAAGATACTGGACATAGGCGAAATCCTGGTGCCGTTCGGCGAATTCCTGGAGAACAACCAGCCCCTCGCGGCGGGGGCGTTCGACGTAAACTGGTACGAGGCCCTGTGGGTCGCTGGCGGCGGGAAAGTTCCGGCAAACATCGGAGACCCGACGTTCGAGGAGGCGCTGGCATGGTCTAAGGAGCGCAGCCTGCCCTTGCACCCGAACTTCAACCTTTTCTGGCACGACCTCCGCTCCGAAGACATAGTCAAACTCTCCGAGCTGGTCGAAAAGACCGGTATTTTTGAGGGCAGGTCTCTCAAGGTTTCGCGCACCGCCGAGACGAAAGCCCTGCTGGAGGCGCTTTGCGTCCTCCACGAGGTGAGGGGGAACGAGATAATCGTCGGGAGGCATTCTGCGGCTCTGGCATACTGTCTGGGGCTCGATGTCACAAAAGATGGAAAGCTGCGGCGGCGCGCTCAGGCTAAGGTTGGAAAGGACGGGCTGGCGACGGTTTCCGCCTTGGCCGGAATCGCGGTGAAGGCGCGCGGCCCGACGCGCATCGGGGCAAGGATGGCCAGGCCCGAGAAGGCGAAGGAGCGGGAGATGAAAGTCCTCGTGCACGCGCTCTTCCCTGTTGGCGAGGCCGGCGGCTCGCAGAGGCTCTTCAGCGAGGCTTCGAAGGCCATGCGCCCTGTCGACGTCGAGCTGGAAGAGAGGGGCTGCAAGGGCTGCCACACGATAACGCCGTTGAAGGCCTGCCCCAATTGCGGGGCGCAGACGCGCTCGACGGGGCAGATGCGGAAGATGCCGTTGGACATCAGGGCGATGTTCGAACCCGCGGCCAAGAGCATGGAGATGCCCCAGGGCACGAAGGTCAAGGGCGTGAAGGGGATGCTGTCGGAATCCAAGATTCCGGAGCCAATCGAGAAGGGCATCCTCAGGGCGAAGCACGGGCTTTCCGTTTTCAAGGACGGCACGATCAGGTTCGACATCACCGACGCGCCGCTCACGCATTTCAAGCCCAGGGAGATAGGGCTGACCGTGGAGAGGGCGAGGGAGCTGGGCTACGACACGGACTGCCTGGGGCGGCCGCTGGAGTCCGCCGAGCAGGCCGTGGAGCTGAGGCCGCAGGACGTTATCATCAGCGAATCCGGGGTCGAGTACCTCCTGCGCATCGCCCAGTTCCTCGACGAGCTTCTCGTCAGATTCTATAATGTCGAGCCTTACTACAACGTGAAGCGCCCGGAGGACATGATCGGCCAGGCATTGCTAGGCCTGTCCCCGCACACGTCCGGCGGCGTGTGCTGCAGGCTCATCGGCCACACGGGGGCGAGCGTGTGCTACGCTCACCCGTACTTCCACGCGGCAAAGCGCAGGAACTGCGACGGCGACGAGGATTGCGTGATGCTCCTCATGGACGCCCTCTTGAATTTCTCTTTCGCGTACCTGCCGGTGAGCCGCGGCGGGCGGATGGACGCGCCCATGATTCTCTCCTCCAGAATCGATCCGGCCGAGATAGACAAGGAGGCGCTGAACATAGACGCGGTCTCAAGCTATCCAGCCGAGTTCTATGCCATGGCCGAGGCGAGGCGCCCGCCCAAGGACGCGGAGCGGCTCATAGACAACGCGGGGAAGCGCCTGGGAAGCCTGCTTCAATACGAAGGGCTGATGTTCACCCACGATACGCACGACATCGCAGCCGGGACGATGGTCTCGGCATACAAGACGATCGAGGACATGAACGGAAAGATGGAACTGCAGATGAGCCTCGCAAAAAAGCTGGCCGCGGTGGACGAGAACGACGTCGCCGAGCGCCTCATCAACGCCCACCTGCTGCCCGACATGATAGGGAACCTGAAGAAGTTCACCACGCAGGGTTTCAGGTGCACGTCCTGCGGGGCGAAGTTCCGCCGCATGCCAGTCACTGGGAAGTGCAAGTGCAAGAACGGGGTCATCCTCACGGTCCATCCCGGAAGCGTCACGAAGTACCTGGAGAAGACTAAAAGGCTCTCCACCGATTACGAGGTGAACAACTACACAAGGCAGAGGATAGCATTGATCGAGCTTTCCATGGCCTCCCTGTTCCACGATGACCGAGGGAAGACGTTGATGGATTTCGGAAAGCCCCTTGAGCCGAAGGAAGGTCCGGAAATCCCCGTGGTTGGATTAGAAGAGGTGGAATGATGAAAGTCCCGAGGAGCCATCCCCGATACAAATCCCTTAAAACCCGCGAGGCGCTGTCGAGGCTCTCCGACGGCGGCGTCGTCGCCAGAACCGGACTCATAGCCCACGGCCGTGGCGAGGCGTTCGACTACATGCTGGGGGAGCGGACCCACCCGTTCGCCCTGGAAGCCGCGAAGGCCGCAGCGGCGCACCTGCTGCTGGCGAAAACCCCGGTCCTATCGGTCAACGGCAACGTCGCGGCGCTCGCTGGAAGGGAGATGATTGCCCTGTCCAAGGCGGTCCCGGCGAAGCTGGAGGTAAACCTGTTTCACAGGTCGCCTGCGCGGATAGCGCGCGTCGTCGCGCACATGGAGGGGCTCGGAGCGAAGGGCGTGTTGGGAAAAGGGGCGACCGAGCTGATACCCGGGCTGGCTCAGCCTCGCGCTCGCTGCACCACCGAGGGAATATTCTCCGCCGACGTCGTGTTCGTCCCCTTGGAGGACGGAGACAGGGCGGAGGCGCTGGTGCGCATGGGCAAGACCGTCATCGCAGTGGACCTGAATCCTCTCTCGCGGACGGCCAAGGCCGCGACCGTGACGATAGTGGACGAGCTGACTCGCGCGGTGCCGAACGTGACCCGCGCCGTGCTTGGGATGAAGGCGTGGCCAGAGGCTAGAATCCGAAGGCTCGCGGAAGGCTTTGACAATGAGAGAAACCTCAAGGACGCGGGAAAGGCGATGGCGAGGCACGTTCTCGGCGGCTGAAACCCACGAAAACCATTTAACAGGCTTGGCTCATTGCCCCGCGGTGTCTCCAATGGACGACCTTTTGCAAAAGGGCATACTGCGCCTCGAGTGGGCGAAGGAGCACATGGGCGTGCTGGCCCAGGTGCGCGGCGAGATGGTCAGGAACAAGTCGCTCAAGGGCAAGCGCGTGGGCATGGCGCTTCACGTCGAGGCGAAGACGGGCATACTAGCGCTGACGCTGAAGGAGGCCGGCGCGACAGTCCGCCTGACGAGCTGCAACCCCCTCTCGACGGACGATTGCGTCGCGGTCGCTCTTAACAAGCACCACAAGCTCGAGACGTACGCCAAGAAATGGCAGACCAACAAGCAGTACTACGAGAGCCTCCAGAAAGTGCTGGACATGAAGCCCGACATCGTGGTGGACGACGGCGGCGACCTGATTTTCCTCCTCCACACGGAGCGGAAGGAGCTGCTCGACGGCATCATGGGGGCCAACGAGGAGACGACGACGGGAATCATCAGGCTCAAGGCGATGGCCAAGGAGGGAGCGCTCAAATTCCCAGTCATGGCCGTGAACAACGCAAAGATGAAGCACCTGTTCGACAACCGATATGGTACGGGCCAGTCCACATTCGACGGCATCCTCAACGCGACGAACCTGCTCATAGCGGGAAAGAGGTTCGTGGTCGCAGGCTACGGATGGTGCGGCCGCGGCATCGCAATGCGCGCCAGGGGGATGGGCGCCATAGTGACAGTTTGCGAGGTGGACCCGGTCAGCGCGATTGAGGCGCATCTCGACGGCTTCGACGTCATGCCAATGGCCAAGGCCATCGCCGGGGCGGACTTCCTGGTGTCGGTGACGGGATGCAAGGACATCGTCACGGCCGAGCATTTGAAGCTGGCCAAGGACGGCATAGTCCTGGCCAACTCCGGTCATTTCGACAACGAAGTTTCCAAGACCGATTTGATGAGGCTATCCAAATCCGTGAGAAAGGTGCGCGAGCTAGTGGACGAGTACACATTCAAGGACGGCAAGCGCGTCTATCTGCTGGCCGAGGGGCGCCTGGTCAACCTGGCCGCGGGCCAAGGACACCCCGTAGAGATAATGGACATGAGCTTCGCGATACAGGCGCTGTGCGCGCAGCACCTCGCGGTGAACGGCCGGAAGATGAAGCCCGGCGTCTACGATGTACCAAAGGACATGGACGACAGGGTCGCCGAGCTGGCGCTGAAGACGAGCGGAATCGAGCTGGACTCGCTGAGCAAGAACCAGAAGGCGTACCTGGGAAGCTGGAGGGAAGGGACCTGAGCGCAGGAAAGAAAATGGCGGCTTCTGGCGCGATGCTTCCCCGGAAGGAAAATTTCCTCGGCGTGTTCGGCCACACGACCATCGACCATATCATCGAAGTCCCGAAATTCCCCGAGCCGAACACGTCCATCGAGGTCGCGAGCCACACGACGTACAGGGGGGGAACGGGAGCGAACATAGCCTTCATCGCGGGGGGGCTAGGTGTCCCTGTCGCGCTCGCCTCGTTCGTGGGCGATGATTTTCCTTCGGATTTCAGGGAGGCGCTGGGCAAGGCGGGTGTGGACTCGACGGACCTCAAGGTGGTGAAAGGTTACACGACTCCGACGTGCTGGATAATGACCGAACCAGGCCAGGACCAGGTGGCGGTCATCAACCAGGGGCCCATGAGAGACGCCGCGAAGTTTCCCGTGGCGAGGCATTCGGTCGATTCTTCCCGGTACGTGCACATCTGCACCGGCAGGCCGGAATACTATGCCAAGGTCGTCGCCTACGCAAAGCGGAAGGGCAAGATGGTCTCCTTCGACCCGGGCCAGGAACTACATTATGTTTACACGCCGGAATCTTTCAGGGCAATTCTGAGGCAATCGGACATCTTCTTCGCCAACGAAAGCGAAGCCAGGCGGGCGCTCAAATACCTCAAGCTCAAACAAACCGGGGAGCTGCTGGAACACGTCGATACGCTTGTTCTCACCAGGGGCAAAAAGGGGAGCGAGGTTCTTACCTGCGATGAAAAGTTCAGCATCCCCATAGTCGAGGCGGACCGTTTCGAGGACCCAACGGGAGCCGGGGACGGTTACCGCGCTGGCTTCTACGCGGGCTTGCACAGGGGGTTTGGGCTCCGCGACGCGGCCATGGCGGGCGCGGCTGCGGCGAGTTTCATCATCGAGGCGAAGGGTTGCCAGACCAATCCTCCGACATGGGCTAAGCTTGAATCGAGGCTTCGGAAAAGAGGCATGAAGCTCGAAGGATGCTAGTTCACGGGCACTTGTCGATTAGCGCCTTGCGCCGCACGAGGTTACGCGATATCTCCTCTGGAGACTTGAAATTCTGCTCCGCCTCGGCCAGCAGGCGCACAGCTTCGTGGAGCCCCGCCTTCGTGGGGTTCGAGATGTCGAGCCCTGCCTTGGAGAACTGAGTCCTCACCATCGCCATCGCGAGCTCCGGGTCGCCGAACGATTCCGTGAAGTCGATTATCATCATGTCGGCCACGTCCGTCAGGTTGTGCGCTTCCTTCTTCGCGACGGCTTCCGAGCCCTTTGGCATGGCGTCCAAGGATGCAGCCATCTCCGCGATGTTGGAGAAAAGCCCCTCAACGTTCTCGCCGGTCTTCGCGCTTGAAAGGTAGTGCTGCGCGTGCATGGTGCCAGCAAGGCGGTTTATCTCCTCGTCTGAAACCTGGCGCTCGCCGAGAAGGTCCACCTTGTTCCCGACGAGGACCGAGGGCACGTTCCCCGCGACCTTCGCAAGTTCGGGGCGCCAGTATTTCTCGATGCTGGCGAGCGTTTCCTTCCTTGTCAGGTCGAAGACGAAAATCGCTCCCTGGGTTCCGAGATAGCTCTTCGACTGGGTTCCGGTGTACCCCTGCTGGCCAAGGATGTCCCATATCATCATCGACATCGAGATTTGGCCTTTTGACCCCTTGACCACGGTCTCCTTCTTCGTTATTTTCGTCCCTATGGTCGTGATGTAGCTGTCGTCGAACGAGTCCAGCACGAAACGCCTTATGAGGCTTGTCTTGCCTACTGCGCTGTCGCCGAGCAGCACGATCTTCCTCTTCAGGTCAGGTTGTCCCATTCTTCACATGCTCCGGGGACAATATCGCCGTCAGGATACAAATAGGTATTGCGGGAAATGCACAGATTCCATGTTCATCGGCAAACCGTACCGGCGAAGCGGGGCACCCCAAAATATAATGACGAGCATGCCCATTCCCCCTTGGGCGGGTTAATTCCCCGGGGAGGCTCCCGTCCGAGGTGAGTCCATGGCAGACGGTTTCGAGCATCTGTTTTCGGAGAGGGCCAGGGGGATGAAGGCATCGATGATAAGGGAGCTTCTCAAACTCACTCATCAGAGAGATATTGTCCTGTTTGCAGGAGGGCTTCCTAATCCGGCCGCGTTCCCCGTGGAGGACGTCAAGGGCATATGCAAGGACCTTCTAGCCAAAAGCAGCGAGAAAACGCTCCAGTACGGCACGACCGAGGGGGTCACCGAGCTGAGGGAGCAGCTGGTCGAGAGGATGAAGCGCAAGTCCATTGACTGCGACATCAAGAACACGATAATCACCAGCGGTTCCCAGCAGGGGCTGGACCTCGTGAGCAAGGTCTTCATCGACCCGAAGGACATGGTCGTGGTTGGCGCCCCGACGTTTTTGGGAGGGGCGGGGGTCTTCACGTCGTACCAGGCGCAGATGGAGGCTATACCAATAGACGAAGAGGGCATGCCCCCGGATGTTCTTGAGGACAGGCTCTGGAAGCTCCACAGGCACGGGCGCAACTTCAAGATGCTCTACATGCTGCCGACGTTCCAGAATCCGTCTGGGGTCACGTCCCCGGAGAGCCGCAGGAAGAAAATCATAGACATCTGCGCGGAGCTGGACATGATAATAATCGAGGACGACCCGTACAGCGACATCAGATACTCGGGCGATGACCTGAGGCCAGTGAAGTCCTTCGACAAAGAGGGCCGCGTGATTTACATGAGCACCTTCTCCAAGATACTCGCCCCCGGACTGAGGGTCGCATGGCTCACGGCCAGCGAGGACATAGTGTCCAAATTGGTCATTGCGAAGCAATCCACGGACCTGTGCACGAACACCTTCGGCCAGTACATCGCCCACGAGTACATGGCGCGTGGACTAGTCGATAAACACATCGAGGTCATAAAGAAATTATACAAGGCGAAGCGCGACATCATGCTGAAGTCCATGAAGGACCATTTCCCCGAAGGCGTCAAGTGGACCCGGCCAGACGGCGGGATGTTCTGCTGGGTCACCGTTCCGGATTACATAGACACGCCGGGAATGTTCGACAAGGCGATAGAGAACAACGTCGCCTACGTTCCCGGGAACGCCTTTTACACCAACGACGGGGGGCGCGACTCGATGCGCCTGAACTTCACACACCCAACGGATGAGATGATTGGCGTCGGAATCGAGCGCCTCGCCAAGGTAATCAAGGACGAGATGCGCCACCACGCGAAGCACGAAATTGCCGCGCCCAGGGACAAGGACGGCATGATAGAGGGCGTGTAATACCATCGTGAAGGGCGAACCGTTTAAATCTCCGAAGGCGATGTCGCTTCAGGGTGAGCGCATGAGGATACTCGTTTCCGACTCGATAGCGAAGGAAGGCGTGGAACTGTTGAAGACCGCGGGCGAAGTCAACGCGACCGAGCTGACGCCGGAGGAACTGCTCGCGCAGATTGGCGAATACGACGCGCTGGTTGTTCGGTCACGCACGAAGGTGACTAAGGAGGTCATAGAGAAGGCGGCCAACCTGAAGGTCATCGGGCGCGCTGGCATAGGCGTCGACAACATCGACGTAAAGACCGCGACGGCAAAGGGAATCGTTGTGGTGAACGCACCGAGATCGAGCACGACCTCAGTCGCCGAGCTGGCCATCGGCCACATGCTTTCCATCGCCAGGTCCCTGCCCAGAGCCGACCGCGGGATACGCGAGGGCAAGTGGGAGAAGAAGCAGCTCAAGGGAGCAGAGCTATTCGGCAAGACCCTGGGCTTCATCGGCTCAGGCCGCATAGGCGCCGAGGTGGCCGTCAGGGCGCGCGCCTTCGGCATGAAGACGCTAGCATACGATCCGTACCTCTCGCCCGACGCTGCGAAGAACGCAGGGGTCGAACTGTGCAACCTTGACCGGATTCTCAAAGAATCGGACTTCGTCACCATCCATGCCATGCTGACTGACGAGACGCGCGGGATGGTCGGCGTCGCCGAGTTTGCGAAGATGAAGCCGACGGCTTACATCGTGAACTGCGCCCGCGGCGGGATTATCGACGAGACCGCGCTCTACAACGCGCTTAAGGACAAAAAAATCGCCGGAGCAGCGCTCGACGTCTTCGCCAAGGAGCCGCTCGTCGACAGCCCCCTGGTGAAGCTGGACAACATCGTCTTCACGCCCCACATAGGCGCATCCACGAAGGAGGGGCAGGAGCGGGCGGGAATGCAGGTGGCGGAGCAGGTAATCAAGGCGATAACGAAGACGAAGCCGGACTCGATGGTCAACCCAGAGGCGTGGAAGTGAAGCACCGGCACTACACGGACATAGAGGCGGAGGACCCCGGTCAGGGCTCCAAGGACATCACGATACGCTGGCTGATAACCAAGAAAGACGGCGCGCAGCATTTCGCCATGCGCCTATTCGAGATGCAGCCCGGAGGATACACGCCGTATCACAGCCACGACTGGGAGCACGAAGTTTTCATAGTCGAGGGGGACGGTGTGCTCAAAACCGCCAAGGGCGACGAGCCGTTCAAGCAGGGCGACTTCATCTTCGTGCCCGCAAACGACATGCACCAGTTCAGGCAGGCAGGGAATGGAGCGACGAAGTTCCTGTGCCTGATACCGAACAAGGACAATTACTGAGGTGTCGGCGCTACAACTGGAAAAAACAATCTTCGCATCACGCTGCTGGCGGAGGCGGGACCATGTCGTAGCGGTCTGCCAATGTGAGCAGCTTGCCAGCGTATCTCTCGGGGTCCGCATATGCTCTTTCCAGGAAGCGCAGGATTCCGCGGGCTTTCTCCATCCCATCCTTCTCGATGACGCGCGCCAGGAGCCCCATGATGGCCGTCGGGCATGCCAATCGTTTCAGGCTCGCCGCCACGACGGCGTCACATTGCGGGGCTCCGGTAATCGAGCCTCGCACTGGCTCCCCGCAGTATGCCCGAAGCTTCTTTGACATCGCAAATAAGTAATATTTTGACTGTATTAAATGGTAAATTTCAGCCTTGCTGGTTTCGGCCTTTTTCGCTGCTGATTTGTAAGTGAACTTATTCCGCACCAAGTGCCATCGGTTCTCGTCGACGAACGACAACAGGCTCCTGCGCCTGGGAATCTCCCACAGCTCATGTGTCCTTCCGGTCTTGATTGCGCGCCTGGCTCGGTCGCGGCCTGGACGAGCATCTCTGTGCTCCGTCGACGGTTTGCTTTTCAGGAAATCGAACAGTCCCATGTCATCCACCGCTTAGGGACCTGGGCGCCCGTGAAGGCGCCCAGGTGGGTTATTCAGGCCATCTGGGGGCGAAGCCCCTGGATGACCTGTGACTAACGTTGCTTGCCAACGTTAGGCATGGTATCATGGTCATCGCGGTCTTCCGCTCACGAGCAGTGAATGCCCGTGGGAGTTTAAAAAGGATTTGATGTGAACGAGTCGGCAAGTGCGATTCTGGTCACGCCCTCAGCGATCAAGCACCCAGTCGCCGCATCGACCGTGCTAGGGACTTTGATAATCCTATGCATGTCCAGGCAGCGGGTGCCTATCCGCTCGAATGAGAAATCGTCGACGATAGCGCTGATTTCGTTCAGCGCTTCAGCGGTTGCCAGGTATTCAGCGGCGCTCACCTCTTTATCTAGGTGAAGGTGGAATCCCTTTGTACCGGAGAACAGAAGCCTCGCCACGGGGAATTCGCCGAGTGCCTTGTCTGCTTTAGAACGCGCGTTTTTGAAGCATTTCGAGCATACGCCATCCGCCCCGATTAGGTGCTCAGAATGGTCCTTGTCCGCATCGATGTCGAAGATTGCCAGCATTCGGTCCAATGGCCTGCCGCGCCCTCGCGCCTCCATCCTCGGGTCGAGCATCCTCGCCAGGCTGACGTAGCACTTGGCCACGTTCCCGGGCCGCCCCAGATCGAAGACCAGCTTGCTCGATGGGCTGTGCTTGGAATCCGAATACCTTCTGGACTGGAAGCGGAAAGTGCCGTCGAGCGCCTGGAACCTGAAGTGGCGCATCTTGACGAAAGGCGCGAAAAAAGGAGGGAACCTGTAATTTTTATAGAACTCGTCCAGCGCCTTCATGTCCAGCCTGAAGGACGGCGCGAGAGGCGTCCTCGCGAGCGCAATGACCTGCGCGCCATGGGTCCCCTCGTAGTACTCCAGCTCACCTTCATCGGCTAACGACGGGACGAAGCGGAACCTATGGCCTCCAGCGGCGACGTCCATCCCCCGCATCTTAGCATCATTTCCAGAGATGGAGGCGAGAAGTGTGGCGGCGCGCCTCACGAGCAATTCTCTGGAAAATCGCGTCCGCCGGTTGTCCTGGTACACGACAAAATCATCGCCGCGCAGGAGTTCGTAGGGCCCCTTCAGGGGGCGCTTGGCATCAGCCCGGAGCTCTCCATTCATGCGGGCGAGGTCGTACTCGCCTATCGAATAAGTCCTTCTCTCCCTGAAATGAACGAGCTTCAACGCACCCCGAGTCTCATGCGTGGATTTCTCTCTTTCGCTCAGGCGATAATCCTCGTCCCCGCCTTCCCCCGCACAGCCTCCACAAGGTTGTCGTGGCTGGCGATTATCGCTCGCCTCCCGCCGTTCTCTATGAATTCTATCGCCGCTTCTATTTTCGGACCCATCGAACCGGGCGGGAAATGGCCATCGGCGAGATGCCGCTTCGCATCAAGGACTGACAGCACATCGAGGTCGACCTGGTCCGGTTTGCCAAAGTTGACGGAGACCTTGTCCACCCCCGTCAGGATTATAAGCTCGTCGATGTCCAGCTGCTGCGCCAGCTTGGAAGATGCGTAGTCCTTGTCCACGACAGCCTCGACGCCGTCTAGCAGTCCGTTCTCGAGCTGTACTACCGGCAGTCCTCCTCCGCCGCAGGCAATGACAATCTTGCCCTTCTCCAGCAAATCCCTGATGGTGTCCCTCTCAACTATCCTGGTAGGCTTGGGCGAGGGGACCACGCGTCGCCATCCGCGGCCGCTGTCCTCCACAACCGTCCACTTCTCGGTCTTGGCGATATCCTCAATGTCCTGCTTCGAGAAGAACTGGCCGATGGGCTTTGTCGGATTGTCGAAAGACGGGTCGCTGCTGTCGACCACGACCTGGGTGATGATGGTCACCACGTCCTTGCGGATATTTGACTTCTTCAAGGCGTTCTGCATCGTCTGCTGGAGCATGTACCCCATGCTTCCGACGGTCTCGGCGACGCACACGCCCAGCGGGTACGGTGGAATTGTCTTCCTCGAATTCTCGTGCCGCCTGATGGAATCGCCGACCTGCGGACCGTTGCCGTGCGTCAGAATGATGTCGTAGCCCATCTCCACGACCTTGATGAGCTTGGCACAGGTCTCGCGGGCGTTCGCGAACTGCTGGTAGATGTTACCTTCCTCGCCCTTTTTTATAAGCGCGTTCCCGCCTATTGCCACGACTGCCGTTTTCATGCGACGCTCCGAAGGGAATGAGTGAACGGGTACTGATATATAATTGTTGCCAGAAACCGGATAGTTTATTATGGCAAAATCCGATGTGGATGCGCGCCAGGAAAGAGAGGGATAGGATGCCGACAACGACGATAGACGACCTCACGAGCGACCACAGGCTGCAGGGCCATTGGTTGTCCCGATTCATAGCCGGGATAATCGACGGTTTGTTAACCGGGATGGTGGCTCTCGTCGGCTGCATCCCGCTCTTCATCATCGCCAACCTTGCTCTGGTGGGGTGGTTATCCGGCACGATTTTTCCCCTGGCATGGGGTCTTGTGTACGTAGCCTACTCCTCTGTTATGGAGTCGTCGCGAGGCTCCACCCTAGGCAAGCGCATGATGAACCTTCGGGTGATGGCCATCGACGGCGTCATGACCTTCGACAAGGCGCTCAAGCGCAACATCTCCAAGATATACTGGGTCGCGCTCCTCCTGGACCTGATAATCGGCTTCTTCACAGAGGGAGACCCGAGGCAGAGGTATCTTGACCGCGTGGCAGGAACGACGGTTGTGTTCACGGAGCCTGCCCCAACTGTTCCGTACACCCCCCAGCCTCCGGCGCCACCGCAATACACACCCTCTCGGGAGGAGGCGCCTCCTGTGCCGCCGCCCGCCCCGGCGCCGTCCGAATGCGCAGCCTGCGGGGGAAGGTTGATTAATACGGGCGACAGCAGGCGCCAGTGCATCAGGTGCGGAAAAGTGTTATGACTATCATTGACATGAGGGGCAAGGTGGAATAAATGACAGGCATCGACGACATCGAGGTGACGAGGGCGATTGTGGAGCGGTTCAACCAGGAGTTCACAGACAGGCTCCATTCGGACGTGGTTGTAGCCGGGGCGGGGCCGTCGGGATTAGTAGCCGCCATGAGGCTCGCCCAGGATGGGCACAAGGTCACGGTTTTCGAGCGCAAGCTCTCGCCTGGCGGTGGCATGTGGGGCGGAGGCATGACCTTTCCGGTCATAGTAGTCCAGAAAGAATCGAAGCGAATCCTGGATGAGGTGGGGGCCAAAAGCCAGAAGACTCCCCAAGGCTACTACACCGTTGATTCGATAGAGTCGGTTTGCAAGCTCTGCTCGTCGGCGATAGACGCCGGAGCGCGTATCTTCAACACCATCTCCATAGAGGACGTGATGATGAAAGGTGGCAAGCGGATAAACGGGGCCGTGATAAACTGGTCGGCCGTGGAAATTGCAGGCCTGCATGTAGACCCGTTGACCGTTGGAACCAAGGCAATAATAGACGCGACCGGCCACGCTGCCGAGGTTTGCAAGATAGTCCAGCGCAAGGCTGGCGTGCTGAACACGCCGTCGGGAGGAATTGAGGGCGAGCGCTCGATGTGGGCCGAGGCGGGCGAGAGGACCGTTGTGGAGAACACCAAAGAAGTTTTTCCAGGCCTTTTCGTCGCTGGGATGGCCGCGAATGCGGTATACGGCGCGCCGAGGATGGGGCCGATATTCGGAGGAATGCTCCTGTCCGGGGAAAAAGTAGCCAGAATGGTCTCAAAATCTATCCGGAAATAAACATGGGGCAAATTGGGCAACCGAGTCAACCACAAAGCCCGGCCGCAGCACCAACCTAAAGGTTTATGTGCCCCCAGTACTATCAATGGCCGATGGTGGACCCGGAAAAACTGCTCAAGGAGTACGCCTCCAAGCACATGGACGAACCCTTCACGGCATCCCAGGTCAGGGGGGCGCTCAAGATTGGCGAGCCAGCCTTGCAGGCGCTACTTTGCGACATGGTGAAGAGCGGAGAGCTGGTGGGGCTTCAGTCCGGTAGGTTCCTTTACACGACCAACGCGGACGTCGCAGCCTTTCACATCATGCGCGAGATTGCGCCAAACATCACATTCCAGGAGTTCATGCTCCATAGGGACGAACCGCACCTTCTGGCGCGCGCCTCGAGGGACCGCGATATCGTAAAGGACCCCCGAGGTGGGATTTGACAATCCGCAGGGGTCCCCGGAAGCCATTCAAGAGCGGCGGAAGGGGTGGCGCGAGACGGGGGGGATACCCTCAGAAGAAGGTCCAATCCGTCAGGAAGCGCAGGCTCAATCTCAAGCGCATGACCGAGTTCAAGTGGGAGATAAACCAGCTGATGATGGACCTCCCTGAGAACCAGCGCGGCACAGTCAAAGGTTCTTTGATTGCCAAGGCCGACAAGCTGGACATCAATGCGGCGCTCGATTTCGTCCAGACGAAAATCGACGAAGGCGTGCTGAACAAGGAGATGGCGGACCGCATCGCCGACCTGCTTCTGAAGTTCTCCACATACCGCTGAGAGAATTTATTAACGCCCAAAGCATTGGACTTATCGTGATTCAAGTATATGGCCCATGGCTATTCGACGGCGAAGAGTTCGTCGAGGGCGGAATTGCGGTCGAGGGCGGCGTCATCGTCGACGTCTGCGGCTCGCCGCCGGAGGACATCACCCGCCGAGGCATAGTTTTTCCAGCGCTGGTCAACGCCCACACCCACATCGGCGACGCCTTCATAAGGCGCGTACCCAAGGGCTCTATAGAATCCATCGTCGCGCCGCCGGACGGATACAAATTCAAGATGCTGGCAAAGGCCTCGGAAAGGACAATCGTGAATGGCATCTACAAGGCCGCCACGGAGATGGCGGGAACAGGGACTGGGGCGTTCGTGGACTTCAGGGAGGGCGGCCTTTCGGGGGTCAGGGCTTTGCGCGAAGCGCTGAGCGGGCGGTCTCCAAAAGCCACGGTTCTTGGCCGACCGAAAGGGATGAACTACAATGAAGGCGAGGTCGCCTCAATCCTCAATGCCGCAGACGGCATAGGAATCTCCAGCGTCAGCGAATGGCGGAAGAGCGACCTCGAAGGAATGTCCTGCCAGGCCCGCAAGGCGCGCAAGCTGTTTGCGATTCATGCGAGCGAAAGGGTCCGTGAGCCTTTCGAACGGGTCGCAACGCTCGAACCGGATTTCGTCGTCCACATGCTCAAGGCCAGCCAAAAGGATTTGAAGGATTGCGCCAAAGCCGGAATTCCTGCCGTGGTTTGCCCGCGCAGCAACGCCTTCTTCGGGATGAAGCCATCCGTTCGGAAGATGCTCGACGCCGGGATAGACGTCGCACTGGGGACGGACAACGCGATGCTGGCAAGGCCCGACATGCTCGCTGAAGCGAGGTTCCTCGCCAGGACGCAGCGGGACCTCGGTCCGATCGAGATTGCGCGCATTGCGATTTCGGCCCCGAGGAAAGTTTTAAATCTGGAACCTGGGTTAAGGTTGAAGAGGGGAAATCCCGCCGAATTCGCAGTGCTGGCCGCGGGGCGGGGCGACCCGGCGAGGGCTTTTCTGGCGCCCGGAAAACTCCCGCTCATCGTGCGCGGCGCGAGTGTGAGGTGAGAACGTGGAGGAGAACAAGCTGATGGCGCTGGCCAAGCGCAGGGGTTTTTTCTACCCGGCATTCGAGATATACGGCGGCGTGGCCGGGATGTACGACTACGGGCCTCTCGGCGCCTTGCTGAAGCGGAACGTTGCCGACCACTGGCGCAGCCTCTACATCCTGGGCGAGGGTTGCGGCGAGATAGATTCTCCGAACGTCTCGCCTGAGGCGGTATTCGTGGCATCCGGCCACGTGGCAGAATTCTCCGACTTCGGGGTCCAGTGCGACGGGTGCAAGGAATCCTTCAGAGCCGACCATCTGCTAGAAGGCCTGGTGCCGAACCCGGATTCGCTCGATGCGGAGGCACTTTTCGCAGGGCTCCGCGCGCACGGTGTGAAATGCCCCTCCTGCGGGGGATCGCTCGGCGAACCGCAGTCGTTCAACCTAATGTTCCAGACAAAAATCGGACCTGGAGATGGAAGGGCTGGCTACCTAAGGCCCGAGACGGCCCAGGCGATGTTCTTCAATTTCGGGACGCTCTACCGCCACTTCAGAGAGGCGCTGCCGTTCGGAGTCGTGCAGGTTGGCAAGGGTTTCAGGAACGAGATATCCCCCAGGCAGGGCATGATACGCCTGCGCGAGTTCAATATGATGGAGGCGGAGATATTTGTCAGACCAGATGACAAATCATGGCCCCGCTTCGACGACGTAAAGGGCGACGTTCTCCGCCTGGTCCCCCAAAGCGGCCAAGAGATTTCAGTCACCGCAGCGGAAGCCGCTGAGAGGGGGGTAATCAAGAACGAGGCATTGACATACTTCGTCGCCCTGACGAGGCGATTCCTTCTGGACGTAGGCGTGGACGACAAGCGCCTCAGGTTCAGGCAGCACCTCAGCGAAGAGATGGCTCACTACGCCTCCGATTGCTGGGACGCCGAAATCGAGCTCTCCATCGGTTGGACCGAGGCGGTCGGCATTGCAGACCGGGGCAGCTACGACCTGGAGCAGCACATAAAGCATTCCGGCGCCGACCTGAGGGCGTTCGAGCGCTTCGACCAGCCCGTCGAGACCGAGCGCGATTCGCTCGTTCCGGTCTCCGCAAAGCTCGGTCCGCTTTTTAAAAAGCGCGCGGCCGAGGTCAAGGAGGCGCTCGCAACGGCAGAGCCATCGGCTATCCAGCCTGACGGCTCGGCAAGACTGAACCTCGGCGGAGACGCAGTCACGGTTCCGGCGGACTGCTTCGAGCTCAAGGGGGTCAAGGAGAAGGTCCACGGCCGCAGGTTCGTGCCGCACGTCATCGAGCCGTCATATGGCCTGGACCGCATCCTGTATTCTGTGCTGGAGCACGCATTCTTCGAGAAGGACGATTACGCAGTGTTGAGGCTGAAGGCGAAGGTTGCGCCTGTGAAGTTCGGTGTCTTTCCCCTGATGACCAGGGACGGTCTCGATGCGGAGGCTAGAAAAATCGACGCCACGCTGCGCGCGCAGGGCATGGTCACGTATTACGACGACGGCGGCTCGATCGGGCGCCGCTACGCGAGGATGGACGAAATCGGGACGCCGTTCTGCATTACATTCGATTACGATTCTTTCCAGGACAAGGCCGTCACCATCCGGGACAGGGACTCGCAGAAGCAGGCCAGGGTCCCCATAGTTTCTCTGGGCCGGGTTGCGCAGGACCTCCTAGAAAGGGGGCCGGACACCCTACATGGCTGGAAATGAATCCGTAGAAGATTATCCGTACCGGGCGGAAGCGCACAGGATGGGTATCGCCATTTCCAAGGCGTGCGAGACGGCAACGGGTGGTCGCGATAAAGTCGCCGTGGCATTTTCCGGCGGGCTCGACAGCGCCCTTCTGGCGTTCATATGCGCGAATCACACCGAAGTTAAGCTCTATGTCGCCGGAAAGCCCGGATGCCACGATTTCAGGGCCGCGGAGAGCGCGGCGCGGGCGCTCTCCCTACCGCTTGCCAGGATTGAAATCGAACGGGGCGGTTTGCAGGCCGTCGCCGAGCGGGTCGCTTCGGCGGTTGATAATCCCGCCCCAATCGAAATCGCCGTCGCGGTGCCTCTCGCATACGTTTGCGGCGCGGCGGTCGAAAGCGCGGTCGTGACCGGGACAGGCGCGGACGAGCTTTTCGGCGGGTATGCAAGGTATTCAAGGATGCCCTCCGGGGAGCGGCTCGGCGCCATGCGGTGTGATTACGGAAGATTAAAGGTTCGAGGGGTCGCGACAGAGGCTAATCTTGCTTCGTCGTATGGGAAAGTGGCGATCCAGCCTTACATGGACCCGGTGGTGGAGCTAGCATTTCGGGAGGTCGGCATCGGCGCCCATTTCTGGAACGGCCGCCCGAAGGCGTTGCTCAGGTACGCGGCGGTTTCCTGCGGGCTACCGATGGAGCTGGCCATGCGTCCGAAGAAGGCCGCGCAATACGGCAGCGGAGTGGCACGGATGCTGTCCAAGGCGCGCGGCAATTCATGATGATTCTCTCATGCGGAAAGAATATTAAAGAGCGAGACGTTATCTTGAACACAAGGAATTGGCCATGGAATTGAAGCGGATAAAGCGCAAGGCCCTTCTTCTCGGGGACGGGGCCGTTGGGAAGACCAGCCTAATTCGCAAGTTCGTCACTGACAAGTTCGATGACAAGTACATCACCACCATCGGCACGAAGATAACCAAGAAGGAGATGGCCTTCAAGGAGCTGAACGTTGAGCTGACTCTGATGATGTGGGACGTTCTAGGCCAGAAAGGGTACACTTCGATCCAGTCATCCAGCTACCGCGGGGCGGAGGGGGCGATAATGGTGTGCGACCTGACACGCGCTGAGACCTTGCGCAGCCTGGAAGAGTACTGGATGCCGGAACTCGCGAAGGTCGTCGGCGACGTTCCGCTGGTATTCGTGGGGAACAAGGTCGACCTAATCGAGCAGAGGCAGGTCGAGGAGGACGAACTGGCTGCCTTCGCTGGACGCCATTCGGCACCGTTTTACATGAGCAGCGCCCGCACGGGCGAACGCGTCGAGGACCTCTTCAAAAAGCTCGGCGAACTTGTTCTAGCTGACAGGATGGATGTGAGCGTCGAGGGTGGAGACATAAAGGAAATAAAGACAATTGTGGACGCCACGGATTTCGTGATAATGGATTTCTGCAAGTCTTACGCCGACCAGGAGACAGCCATGGCCATCGTCCGAACCCAGTTCGCGAAGGCGGAACTGGACGTCAAGGCTCCGACCAGGCAGGGCTTGCTGAAGGCTATCGATTTGCTGGCGGAAGCGGAAAAAGGGTTCAAGGACGAGCCCGCCATTTTTCAGAACCGCATGCGCCGCAGACAGACCGTAGACCACGCAGGGGGCCATTGAATGACAGGCAGGAAGATAATGAAGAAGATTTGCCTTCTGGGCGACGGCGCCGTCGGGAAGACCACGCTCATCAAGAAGTTCGTGTACGACAAGTTCGACGACAAATACATCATGACCTTCGGGACAAAGGTGACGAAGAAGGGCGTGTGTCTGACCACCGGCGGTGTCGATTTCGACCTCACCATGATGATTTGGGACATCCTCGGCCAGCGCGTTCACGATGCCCTCCACGCGACATATTACCAGGGCGCCGCTGGGGCGCTGCTGGTCTGCGACGTGACGCGCCGCGAGACCCTGGCAGGGCTTGAGGAGTGGGCCCGTGTGTTCAGGGGCGTCTGCCCCGAGGCGCCGATAATATTCCTCGGGAACAAGTCCGACCTGAAGGAGCAGATCCAGGTGACCGAGGCGGACCTGGGCGCGCTGGCGTCCAAATATGGCACAATACATTTCATGACGAGCGCAAAGACGGGCGACCACGTCGAGGAGTCGTTCCTGCGGCTCGGCAACCTGATTGCCGAGAGCATGCTCCGAAGGGAGGTGTAGGAGCTGCCGGACCAGATAAGCTTCTTCGTTATGTCCGGCGAGGCGCTCAAGAGCCTCGGGGACGAGCTGCAGATATTGGCGGGCGAAACGTCCGCAAGGGAGACTATCGAACGGTACGGATTCAGGTGCGGGGAGGGCCTGGCGCAGAAGCTCGGCCTTGGCATAGTGAACTCGGTCGAACTCCGAGACCTCATTCCTGACCTGCTGATCGAGACTGGCCTGGGTCGGTCGCGCGCCGTGGACGTTTCAGAAGACAGGGTCGTCATAGATTTCGAGGACTCGGTCGAGGCCGGGGCGGTGGGAAAAGTAGCGGTGCCCTCATGCAGGTTCACCAGCGGATACCTTTCAGGGCTGCTGTCCTCGTTGTTAGACAGGCGCTTCGAAGGCACGGAGGAGACTTGTATAGCTGCCGGAGAGTCTTCATGCAGGCACGTTTTCACGCCTTCGAAGGCGGTTTTCAAACCCGCCAACGAGGCCCCCGTAGCGAGCGAATGCAAGTATTGTTTGAACGAGGCCACCGGGTACCTCGTCAAGGAGGAGACGGGGGAGAAGAGCTACGATGTGTTCACGGAGAATGTCACCCACGGCCACCAGGGGCTCTGCATCACGAGGGATTTTCCGACGAAGATAAGGAAGAGGTACGGGCTGGAGAGGACCCCGATAATATGGCTGTCGACGGCCGAGACGACGGAGGCGACGGTCGCCCCGCAGAACCTTTCCGCGCTCTACTACCAGATAGAGAGTTTCCTGAAGAAGAGCGAAAAAGGAATAGTTCTATTGTCGGGCATGGAATACATGATTTCGCAGAACTCCTATCAGAGCGTCCTTAAGTTCATACAGCTCCTAAACGAGCTCATAGCGGTGAGGGGCGCAATCCTGCTCGTGTCCCTGAGCCCCCTGACTCTCGACGAGAAGGACCTCAAGACCCTGGAGAGGGAGCTGGAGGCTTTCGTCCCCAACCAAAAGGTAGTCAACATGATGGAGTGAGGCGGCTCACAAAGAGTTTCGGAAGGAATGAAGGCTCGCTGGGTTGGCAATGCGAGTGCGCGCAATCAAACCGCTATCGTGTCGTAAATGTCCTTTGCGGCCTTCTCAGCTATCGCAGATTCCACAGTTTTAACAAGAATCCTGCCGCTCGAATAAAGCGTGGCCTCGACGCCCTCCTTCTCGACGACGCACATGATTCCGGCGTCGGCGACCTCCCGCCAGGATTTGGCCTTGAGGGATGACAGCGCCTTTCCGATGTCGACCTTCACCAGCGCCTGAGGTATGGCATCGTACGCCTCAGCCGAGCAGCATTTGACGACCGCGAAGTTCATCAGGCCAGCCTCCTCATGCCGGCCATCTCGGCCTCCACTATCGCGGCGACGTCGAGCTTCCTCTCCTCTGCAAGTATTCTGGTCAACGACGCCGCCGTCGCTGGCTTTTCCGGAACGATTGTGCAGCAGAGCCCGGGCGCGGTCGACACCTCGAACGTGCCGAGCTTGCGGGCGCGTTCCACGACTTCCGACTTGTCCAGCCCTATGAGCGGCCTCAACACCGGCAAGGCCGTCGCCCCGTCCTCCGCCATTATGTTCTTGAGCGTCTGGGAAGCGACCTGTCCGAGAGATTCGCCGGTCACGACGAAGTCAGCCCCGACCTTGCGGGCCAGGGCATCGGCGGTGCGGAGCATGAACCTCCTGCAGAGGACGCAGTGAAAATGCCGGTCGCAATTCTTTGCCACCATGGCCTGAGCCGCCAGGCCGTGCGGCGCCGCGTAGGCTTCCAGCTCGCGCCCGGCCAAGTCCCTGAGCATCTTCACGAGGCCGAGGAGCTTCCCGTATTCCCTGTCATCCGTGAACGGCCTGTTGTCCATGTGCAGGAGTGCCAGGTCGAGCCCGCGCTCCAGCATCATGGCTCCTGCGATTGGCGAGTCGATGCCACCCGACAGCAGCAGGATGCCTTTCACGCTACCCTCCCGAAAAAACTTCGACGACCTCGATTACATCGTCGTGCGAAAGCTTCTCGTCCGACGGTATCGGCCTGCCCTCGCGCAGCACGAGATGGTGGGTCAGGGCCAGCTCCAGCGACTTGAGAGCGTCCGACGCGCATGAACCCTTGGGCAACCGCACGCGGCGCTCTATCATGGACGTTTTGACAGTTATCTGCATCGCCATCCAATCCGCGCCCGGATATTTAATCTTTCCAGCGGATTGTCCGATATTGGCATCGATTTTAGAGTCTTTTCATCGGCTCACCATGGGGGCTCCTTGGCGGATTGCTTGTGCCGTCGACGAATCGTCTCGTGCGCGGGCCTCCCCGCAAAGTTGATGCACCCGTTGGAGATGGTGGGGTCCGATGAAATACGTCCTGGATTCGTCCGCGCTGCTCTCGGGTAAGCCCACGCCTCCAATCTGCGACTGTATTGTCTCTCCATCTGTCGTGGCAGAGGTGCGCAAAGGGCGGGCCGGACGAAACCTGGATTTTCTCCTGGAAGCCGGGCTGGAGGTCAGGGAGCCAAGCGCCGAGCGTGTTAGCGCGGTGCATGCGGCGGCGATAAAAACCGGGGACTCGCTGCGAGTCTCGCCGGCGGACGTTGAAGCGCTGGCGCTGGCGTTCGAAACCGGCTGGACTCTGCTCACGGACGATTACTCGATGCAGAACCTGGCGACGGTCATGAACGTTCAATTCCAGGCAGTCTCGCAGCGGGGAATCTCGCAGGTGTGGGGATGGGTGCGCAGGTGCAGGGGCTGCAGGAAGGAGTGGCCCGAGGGAGTGGCGGAATGCCCGGACTGCGGGTCTGAAATCATCACCAAACGGAAGAAAAGTTCCTAGGCGCCCTTCCTTCTCTTCCTCTGCTGGTACGAGCGTATCGCCCTTAAAAAATCGATTTTACGCAAGCCCGGCCAATAAACGTCAGTGAAGTACAGCTCCGAGTACGCCAGCTGCCAAAGCAGGAAGTTCGATATGCGCTCCTCGCCGGATGTGCGCAGAATGAGGTCGGGGTCCGGCAGGTCTGCGGTGTAAAGGTGCTGGGTGAAGAGCTTCTCGTCTATGTCCTCGGGGCTCAGCTCGCCGCTCTTGACCTTCGCCGCCACGGCCCGAAGGGCATTCAATATCTCCTCGCGCCCGCCGTATGCGACGCAAACGTTGAAGCTGTAGTTGGAATGCTCCTTGGTCTTATCCTCGGCGTAGGCGATTGCATTCTGGACCTCTTGAGGCAGCAGGTCGCGCTGGCCCAGGACGCGTATGCGAATTTTATGCTTGTGGACGCGCTCGTCGTCTCCTACCTCGCGGAAGCTCTTCTCGAAGAGGGCCATGAGCCCCTTCACCTCGCCGTCGGTCCTGGCGAAGTTCTCGGTGGAAAAAGCGTACACAGTCAGGTTCTTTATCCCGAGCTCAAGGCACCATTCCAGGAGTTCCTCCAGCTTGTTGCGCCCTTCCCTGTGCCCATCTCCATGGTCCATACCCAGCTCTTCGGCGAACCTGCGGTTTCCGTCCATTATGACCGCGACGTGGGCGGGGACATCGTCGGCCTTCACCGCCTTCGCCAGCCGCCTCCCGTATACTCTGTAGACCCTCCATAGAATGGGGCTCTTTATGCCTGCCACGTTTCACCCAAGGGAAGGGGGATATAAAGATTATTCGCCATGGCGTCTCACATCAGCTCGTCCAGAGGTACCCTTTCCCTGGAGAACTTGGTCTTGAACCTGTGCCTGGTAGTCTTAGCCGGGAAAACCCCCCTACCAAGGCCCATCTTGATTACATCCCTTTTGCTAAGCTTGCAGACGGACGATGCAGGCCAAAGGTCGAGGGTGACGCTGGTTGAGAAGTAGTCTACGAGATAGACTGGCACGCGCTTGCATCCCAGCTTCTTCAGCGCGTTGAATCTGTGGTGCCCGTTCAATATGACGAGATATTCTCTATCGGCAACGATGGGAACTACGCTGCCGTATTCCGCGATGTCCCTCTCGCGCAGCAACAAGTTGTCTGGATTGATGGCCTCATGCTCGTGAAGGCTTTCGACGGATACGAGCACGTACTCCTTGGGATATGGGGCCGCAATCCCGGGTTTGTTCGCTTTTATACAGTCATTCTCGTGAGCGCCCATGGTCACAGCGTCTCGCCCGGCTGGATGTCCATCATCGTGACGCCTGAGACCATCTTCGGATAGAAGTCGGTGCTCTTCTCGGGCATGCGCTCCCCGTTCTTCGCGCACTTTAGGACCTGCTCTGGCCTGGTGGCGTTGAGCAGGAACGCGACCTTTGCCTGGCCATCGTCCACAGCCTTTATGGCGTCGTCCGCCCAGCGGAAGTAATCGATCGTTTCATGAATTTTCAGGTCCTTGAGCCCCAACAGGGCCTCGAAGACGGCGTCCCTCAGGACGACGACGTCCAGCCCCTTGTAGTCCGGGCTGTATTCTGGCTTGAGGAACTTGTCGACCGCGCCCTTCCTCTTCATGGTCATCCCTGTGAATAGCTTGCCGTCGTAGGCGACGAAGCAGATGGCGTCCCGGTTCTTTTTCAAGTAAGCATCGACCTCGGCCCTCTTCAACTCCTTCAGGTCGAAGTACTCGGCGGCCTTCTTCAAGTGCGCCCCCGTGAGGCCGTCCTTTAGCAGCGCGCGGTGCCCTGGCAGGACGACGAGCCCCTTGTCGTCCACGGCAACCATCAGGGTCATGGAAAAGTTGAAGGCAGAATCGGCTGGAGCTCCTGGATTGGCAGCGCGCATCTCGTCCCTGAAGCTCACCCCGGTCTCGTACCTGTGGTGCCCGTCAGCGATGACGACCTGCTCTCCCTTTAGCGCGTCGCCAAGCATCCTCGTCTTCGCGGGGTTGTCCATCCTCCAGAGCCTGTTTCTCACATTGTACTCGTCGACTACGTCGATTATCGGGACGCCCTTGGACGCGTCGTCGAGGAGCGCCAGTATCTCCTTCTTCGGGTCGGGGTAGAGCATGAAGCCCATCTCCAGGTTCTTCTGAGTTGCCTGGTACATCTTGAGCCTGTCCACCTTTGGCCCGGCGTGCGTCTTCTCGTGCGGGAGGACGACCTTCTCGACGAAGGGAGTCAGTTTCACGGCGCCGACGAACCCTTTGCGGGTGTGCTTGGCACCCAGTACCTCGAAGTCTTGGAAATAGACGTATATCGCCGGGGTGGAATCCTGCGCGAGGGCCGCGTCATTCAGCCAATTGCCCGTGCGCTCCTTTGCGATGTCGTATCTGTTCTCCTCTATAGGGAGGATGAGCCTGCAGTAGTTATGCTCGCTCTGGGCATAGTACTTTTTCTGCATCTCGGGCGTTATCTTGTCGTACGGTTGCGTTATGAGTTTGGCGATGTCCCCCGGCTTCTGGGTGTAGCGGATTGCCTTGAAAGGCCTGACTTCGACCATTTGTTTTCCCCCTTTCAGCAGCCTATTCTTTCCAGATCTCGTCGATATGCCAGAGGAGGGATTTAATCTCGTCCAGGTTCCACTCGCCCATGTGCCCTATCCTGAAGGTCTTGTCCTTGAGGTCGCCGTAGCCGTTCGCAATCTGGTATCCCTTCTTTCCGAGCGCCTTGTTGAGGTCGCCGATGTTCCTGCCTTTCGTGTTTTTTATAGTCGATACGGTGATTGATTCGTAACCCGGCTCCGGGAACATCTCAAAGCCCGCTTCGACGGCCCACTTGCGGGTGTATTCGGCCATCGCCAGGTGGCGCTCGTACCTCTTATGGGCGGTCTCAAGGAGCATCCTGTCGAGCTGGTAGTCGAGAGCATACAGAAGCGAGATGTTCGGCGTCGTCGGGTTCTGCTGCTTCTTTACGAAATAGTCGTGGATGGCTATCAGGTCCGTGTAGTGCCCCCTCGATTTCACGGTGCGCGCCCGCGCGACGGCGGCTTCGGAATAGATGCCGATCGAGAGCCCGGGCGGGAGGGCGAAGCACTTCTGTGTCGAAGTGAACAAGACGTCGGTGTTGAGCTTCTCCGGCACGAGCAAATCCCCTCCGGCGGACGAGACGGAGTCGACGACGAAGATGATGTCCGGGTACTCTTTCTTGACAGCCTTGCCGATATCCTCAATGGGGTTGCGCACACCCGTCGCCGTCTCGTTGTGGACGATGATGAGCGTGTCGTAGTCGTCTTTCTTGAGCGCGTCCATGACCATCTCCGGTTTTATGGCCTTGCCTAGTTCGACCGAGAGTGGCGTCGCCTCCTTGCCCGAGTCCAATACGGTCTTATACATCCTCTCGGAGAACGCGCCGCAGACGCCTGCCAGCGCCTTCTTCTTGACTATGCTCCGCCCCGTGATGTCCATCCACAACGTTCCGGACGCGGTCGTGACCGTGGCGTGCTGCTTCGTGTCGAAGTATTTTTTAATCTTGTCTAAAATGCCCGTGTAGAGGGCCGTGTAATCTGAGCCTCTGTGCCCTATCATCCATCTCGTCTGCTGCTGGAGAACCTCCGCCGAGACCTCCGTGGGGCCCGGTATGAGCAATCTCTTGTGGGTCATGGTAACACCGGAGGTCAATCAAGAAAGGGGGCTATAAACCTATTTGACGGCGTGACCCATACGTCGACGCAATCGTTTCAAGGAGGATTGGAATATTGCCTATAAACGCCTTCTTTGTGCCTCTTCGCCAGCTCCCTGTACGTTGCAGCGTTCTCGGCAGCGTGTCCCCGCAGCGAGGCATCCCCCTCCCGGATGGCCTTTCCAGGCACCCCGACCACGAGGCTTCCGGGCGCGATTTTCATGCCTTCCTTCACCAGGGCGTTGGCGCCGATGATTGAACCAGCCCCGACGACGCTTCCGTTCAGGACGGTGGCGTTCATGCCGATTATCACGTCGTCTTCGATGGTGGCTCCGTGGACTATCGCGCCGTGGCCGAGCGACACGCTCCTCCCGATTGCAACTGGAAAACCGTGTGAGCAGTGGACCACGCAGCAATCCTGTACGTTCGACCCGTCGCCAATCCTTACGGTATTCTCATCGCCCCGGACAACCGCGTGGGGCCATATGCCGCAATTCTGGCCTATTTCGACGTCGCCGATGATGATGGCAGTTCCGTGAACGTAGCTGCTGGCGTGGACCTTGGGCATCATTTCGACCACTTCTTCGCGAGGTCTTCGTCTATGGCCTTCGCCGCCAGCCGTCCCGCGCCCATTGCCAGTATGACCGTCGCCGCCCCGGTGACTATGTCCCCGCCTGCGTACACGTACGGGATGCTGGTCCTGCCGAACTCGTCCGCCTCGATGTATCCCCATTTGTTCAGCTTGAGGTTTGGGATGGTTGCCGTGAGCAGGGGGTTGGCGTTGGTGCCTATTGCTATGATGACCGTGTCGACGGCCAGCTCGAATTCCGAACCTGGCGTGGGCACTGGCTTGCGCCTGCCATCCGGCCCCGGCTCCCCTAGGTGCATCTTGATGCACTTCATGGCGCGGACCTTGCCCTTGTCGTCGCCTAGAATCTCCACGGGGTTGTTGAGGAGCAAGAACTGGACCCCCTCCTCCTCGGCGTGGTGAATCTCCTCCGCCCTCGCGGGCATCTCCTCCCGCGAGCGGCGGTAGACGAGGTAGGCGTTCTCAGCGCCAAGCCTCAGGGCAGTCCTGACGCTGTCCATGGCCACGTTCCCTCCGCCCACGACCGCCACGTTCTTGCCTTTAATGATGGGGGTGTCGTATTTGGGGAACAAGTAGGCCTTCATCAGGTTCGAGCGCGTGAGATACTCGTTCGCGCTGTAGACGCCGTTGAGGTTCTCGCCAGGAATGTTCATGAAGCTGGGCAGGCCCGCGCCAATCCCTATGAAGACGGCGTCGAACCCCATGTTGCCCATGAGATCGTCGATTGTGAACGTCCTGCCTATCACCGTGTTCATGTGCATCTCGACCCCCATCTTCTTCATGGCGTCGATTTCGTACTGGACTATCGCTTTCGGAAGCCTGAACTCGGGGATTCCGTATATCAGCACGCCGCCGGGCTTGTGCAATGCCTCGAAGATGTGCACCTCGTGGCCGGACCTGGCGCAATCGGCTGCGACCGCGAGCCCCGCAGGGCCCGAGCCTATTATTGCCACGCGCTTTCCCGTCGGGGGGGCGCACTCCATGCAGCATTTCTCGACTGCCGAGCGCTCAAGGTCAGCGACGAACCTTTCCAACCTGCCGATGCCGACCGCCTCCCCGCTCGTTTTGCAGTGGGTGCAAGGCCCCTCGCACTGGACCTCCTGGGGGCATACGCGACCCGTTATCGCGGGCAAAGCGTCGTCCTCCTTGATTACGGTGAGCGCCTTCGCGAATTCTCCCCGCGCCACCAGATCTATGAATTCAGGTATCTTCACATGTACTGGGCAGCCCGCGGAGCAAGGGAACTTCGGGCAAAGGAGGCAGCGCTTCGCCTCGGCGATGGCAGTTTCAGCGGTGAATCCAAGGTTGACCTCATCGAAGTTGCGCGCGCGCGCCTTCGGGTCCTGTTCAGGCATGCCGTGCCGCTTGAGCTTCGTGCGCTCCTTGAACTCGGCCGGCGGGAGCCTCCTTACGTTCATCTTCCGCTCAGCCATCAGAGCACCCCCTTCGCGTACCATTCCATCGCCTGCTTCTCCTGCTCAAGGTAGGTGCGCTGCCTCAGGACCAGCAGGTCCCAGTCGACCTGATGGCCGTCGAACTCCGGGCCGTCGACGCACCCGAACTTGGTCTTTCCGCCGATGCTCACGCGGCAAACGCCGCACATCCCCGTGGCATCGACCATTATCGGGTTGAGGCTCACGACGGTCTTGACGCCGAACGGCTGCGTCGTCTTGGCGCAGAACTTCATCATGATGCCAGGGCCTATGGAATAAACGCATTTCACCGCACCTTTCTCCCGTTCGAGAATCTCTTTAAGGGGTTCCGTGACCAGGCCCTTCCGACCGAACGTGCCGTCGTCGGTCGTGATGACATGCTCCCTGCTGACGGAAGCGAGTTTGTCCTGCCAAAAGAGCAGGTCTTTCGTGCGCGCGCCTTGTATGGAAATGACCTTCACCCCCCTCTCGCGGAAAGCCTTCGCGATGGGGTATATCGGGGCGGTCCCGACGCCTCCCGCGACCATCACGACCGTTCCGTGGTCCTCGATTTCCGATGGGTGGCCCAGCGGCCCCGTGACTGCGAACAGGTTTTGCCCGACACACATCTTCGAGAGCTTCGCGGTCGAAGCCCCGACGACCATGAAAATCAATGTCAGGGTGCCTTTTCCGCAGTCCCAGTCCGCGAGCGTCAGGGGTATCCGCTCCCCTATTTCGTCCGGAATCACGACGACGAACTGGCCCGCCTTGGCCTTCGTTGCGATGTTCGGGGCTGACACGACCATTTCGAATATACCCTTGACAAGCTCGCGCTTCTCCAAAATCGTCGGTACGAGCTCTTTTCCAAGTTCGTCCGCTTGAGACAGGCTCCTGCAGGACTGTCCTCCCCCGCCGCTGTGATGTTCTCCAGTCATAACGCACCTTCGTGCCAGGCCGGAAAAGGTGACGAATTATTAATAGGATTGGCGTTGCGATTCGTTACAACGGTCATTTTTCAGAGACAATCTGAACGATTTTATCGGATATTTCCCCGATTGCTCGAAGAACCGGTTCGGAAACACCCACCACCACGCCGCATTTGCCCGTCTGAACACCGACGAACCCGGTTTTGCATCCGCAGCTCTCCTCAAGATGTTCCGCCAGCGCCGCGAGGGGGATCCGGTGTGTGGAGGTCATTGTCCTGTCCAGCTCTCCCCTCCCGAGCATCCCCCAGCCTCCGGGGCTCAGCCCCATCTCCGCGGCGTCGACGATCAGGACGTGCGACGGTTTGAGCTTGATTATCTTCCCGGCCATGGACTCGGGCGAGGTGTGGCCTTCCAGGGCGACAAGCCCGATGGACGACCCATCTCCTGCATTTCCCGCCTGACGCGCTGGGAACGATTCCGCCAGCCTCCGGGCCACCAGAATCCCCGCGGCGTCGTCGCCGCGCAACTCGCTGCCGACTCCCAGGACGACCGCCAGTGACGCGCCTTGCAGAAAACCGGCCAACTGGTCATTCGCCATCGGAACTGGTGCCTTCCTGCTCACCTGACGATGACCTCTCCTTTCACATAATGTGCAAGCTCGAACTCCGTCGTCATCTCTATGGCATCCTTGGGGCAGCTCTCCACGCACTGCTCGCAGAAGAGGCACCTCTCTATGTAGAAGACCGGGCGGTTTTTATCGTGAATCTTCTCCATGACGCAGGCGTTCGACGGGCAGTTGCGGGCGCAGGCCGAGCAGCTTATGCATTTCTCAAGGTTGAAGGCCAGCTTGCCCCGCAACCGGTCGGGCACGGGCGTCCTCTGCGCCGGATACAGGACAGTCACAGGCTTGCTGACGAGATACTTGAGGATGCTTGGCAGCATGGTTCCAGAGTACCTCATCAGAACACCTCCATGGCACGGAGCACCAGGACAAGGAGTATCTGCACCACCCCGAGCTGGATGAGCCATTTGTACGAAACCTTTACCATCTGGTCGATGCGTATCCTTGCGACCACTGACTTCATCAGTATCAATAGCAGTATCACGAACAGGGTCTTTACCAGGAAGATGGCGAAGCCTACAGTCCATCTGAGAATCGCCGGGTCGAGCGAGGACAGGTCGAAGAATACGGCGGAGGGGCCGCCCAGGAATACGGCCGCCAGCAGTCCGGCCCCGACCACCATCTCCACGTCGCGGAGCAGCCGGAAGAGGGCGAGCCTGCGCCCCGAGTACTCAGTCAACGGACCGCCGACTATCTCCGTCTCCGCGTCGGGTATGTCGAACGGCAGCCTCTCCAGCTTCCCTTGAAGCGCAATCACTGCCACGAAGAATCCCAGCAGAGTCACGAAGAGAGCGAGAGGGTTGTCAGAAACGAAACGAATGATTTCGGCCATGTTCCACGAGCCCGCCATGAGCGCCGGCGCCAGGAGCGCCAGGAAGAACGGGACCTCGTAGGAGAAGAGCTGAGTCGCCACGCGCATCGCGCCGACCTGGCCGAACTGGTTCCCCGAGTGCCAGCCCGCCAGGAAAAGGGCGAGCGACGGAATTGTCAGGAGGTAGAGGACCATTATCAGGTCGCCCTGGAACGAGAAGAGCGATGTCATTGCGACGACGGGTATGTACAAGGCCGCGCAAAGCACGGCCGCGAGCGCGAACACGGGCACCGCTGAGAACATCCCCGAATCGGCCTGCTCGGGCACAATGTCCTCCTTGGCCATGAGCTTGATGAAATCGGCGATGGGCTGGATGAACGGCGGCCCCACGCGCCTCTGCATGCGGGCGTACCCTTTCCTGTCAATCCATTCGACCACGGTGGAGAACCCCAAGACGAACAGGAACCCAGGGAAGACGAAGATGTACACGAGGGATAGGAGCCAGTTCATGGCTTATACCCCCTTTCCGCGTACCAATCAATCCCGTGCTGCCTCAGCCGTTCCCAGTCCATGACCTTTGCGGCCTCGCCAGGCCGGTTCACCTTCTTCACCAGGGCGCGGTCCATGCAGCCCATGCACGGGTCTATTGCCGCGACGATGATGGGAACGTCCGCCAGGTTGCACCCCTTCAGCATCTCCGCAGTCGCGGGCAAATTCGCCATCGTCGGTGTGCGAATCCGGACCCTGTCCGGTTTGTCGGTTCCGTTGGACCTCATGTAGTGTATGTCCTCTCCCCTCGGTGCCTCGGTGTGGCTCGAAGCCTCGCCTTCTGGTACCTTCTTCGGAGCCTTGACCGTGAGCGGACCCGCGGGCATGTCGTTGAGCAGCTGCCTGCACATTTTGATGGACTCGAGCAGCTCCAGCGCCCTGACGATCACGCGCCCGTATACGTCGCAGGTGTCTGTGGTGATGACCTTGAAATCCAAGTCCGCGTACGAGGCGTGCGGGTCATCTTTTCTGATGTCGGCTGTGATTCCTGAAGCGCGTATCGTCGGCCCTACCGCGCACAGTCTCCTGCCGACCTCCGGCTTCAGTATGCCCACGCCCTCGACCCTCTTCAGGAACGTCTTCTCCCTCGGCACCACGTCAATGTAGTAATTGGTGCGCTTCTCAAGCTCGTCGAGAACGTCGAGAGTCCGCCGCTTCTGGTTGTCGTCGACGTCTCTCCTGACGCCGCCGATTGTGTTCATCGCGTAGTTGACCCTGTTGCCGGAGATGAGCTCAAGGATGTCCTGCACCAACTCGCGGTCCTGCCAGGTGTACATGAAAAGCGTGTCGAAGCCAAGCTCGTGGCCCGCGACGCCGACCCAGAGATAGTGGCTGTGCAGGCGCTCAAGCTCGAGAAAGAGGGTGCGGATGTAGCTTGCCCGTTTAGGTATTTCGAGGTTGAGCAGTTCTTCCACGTTTTGAGCGTAGTTAGTCGTGTGCGTGTAGGAGCATATCCCGCAGACGCGCTCGACCAGGTAGAGGTTCTGTATGTAGTTTTTAGTCTCCATGAGCTTCTCTATGCCCCTGTGGCAGTAACCGATGTTGATGTCTATGTCGACGACCTGCTCGCCTTCGACGTAGATTGTGAAGTTCTCAGGTTCCTTGAGGGCCGGGTGCTGCGGGCCGATTGGAATGGCCACTTTAACCATCTTACTCACCCCCTTCCGGCCAGACCGCCGGTTGCTTCCATTCCTTCATCATCGGGTTTCCGCCAGGCCAGTTCTCCGGCAGAACGAGCCTCACGAGGTTTGCGTGCCCCACCGGCGTGACTCCCACCATCTCGTAGAACTCGCGCTCGTAAAGGGTGGCGCCAGGGAAGACGCCCGTTATCGTATCGACCTTCGGGTCGGACTTAGGCACAAAGACCTTGAGATTCAGCATGACCCCGCCGTGGAAGAAGTGATAGACCAGCAGTATGCCAGCTTCGCCGGCGTCCGCCCCGCTTATCAGCGCGATGTGCTCGAATCCCATGGGCTTGGACAGGTGTTTCACGACACGCACAAGGTCCTCCCTCGCCAGCATGACCCAGACCCGCCTGTGCCGCTGGATGTGCACCTCCAGTTTGCCAGGGAAGGCCTTCTGCAGAGCGTCCCTGAGGTTCTCTTCCTTGCTGCCCATCTATTCACCCCCTTTGTCTATCTTCGCCAGAAGCTTCACCACGCCGTCCAGTATCGCCTCGGGCCTCGGCGGGCATCCAGGTATGTACGCGTCCACGGGTATGACCTTGTCTACACCGCCCTCGACGCAGTATGCCCCGTCGAAGACGCCGCCAGAGCTCCCGCAGGAGCCCACGACGACGACGAACTTGGGCTCGGCCATCTGGTCGTACACCCTTTGAAGCCGCTTCTTCATCTGCCTCGTCACCGGGCCGGTGCAAACTAGCACGTCCGCGTGCCTGGGCGAGCCCCTCAGGAGCACCCCGAACCTCTCCGCGTCGAGTCGCGGAATGAGGGCGACGAGAATCTCGATGTCGCATCCGTTGCACGACCCGCAGTTCATGTGCGCTATCCAAGGCGACTTTATGCGCGCCCACTTCACCAAACCGTCAAGCATTCGGCTCACCTCCCCTGAAGATGAGGACAAGGGCGCTCACACCCACGACCACCGCCGTGAGGACGGCCAGCCATGCCATCTCCCCCGCCGGGGCCGTAGCAACTACAAGCACTCCCACATGCAGGATTGTGAAGAGGAACGCCACATGGAACAGCCCGTACGACTGCTCCACTTTTCCGCCCGGGAAGTCCTCGCCGCACGCGTATGCCTTGAGCTTGCCCTTCGCCTCCCGGAAGGGCATGGCGGCCATCTTTCCGCCAAGCCAGTAGATGAACAGTACGACGAGCAGGGCGAGCCCGAACGTAATCACAGGCAGCTCCAGCACGTTCATGTCAGCACCCCCCCGGCGAGCTGGGAAAGCAGATCCACTGCGGGTTTGACCACCCTGAGGCCCAGCTCCGGCCAGATTCCGAGAGCGATTGTGATGGCCGCCAGCGCGACAATCGGCGCGAGCATGTAGGGCGACGGGTCCTTTGCCTTCAGAACTTCCTTTGTCTTGGCGCCGAGGTAGATGTTCTTAATCGTGGGCAGGTAGTATCCCAAAGCCAGCAGGGTGTTGAAGAGCGCGATGCCGATGATGGCGACGCTCCAGCTGCCGATGATGGGGGACGTGTCCATCGCTCCCCTGAATATGAGCCACTCGGACATGAACCCGCTGAGCGGGGGCGCGCCGGCGAGCGACAGCAGCGCGATTGCGAGGCAGAACCCGGTGATTTTCATGGAATGGCCGATACCGCGCATGCACTTCACGTCGCGCGTGCCGAGCTCGTGTATTATCGCGCCGGCACAGAGGAAAGCGAGCCCTTTCATGAAGGCGTGCGTCATGATGTGGAAAAGCCCACCTTCGAAACCGGAGCGCACTCCGTATTCGAGCCCGAGGCCTATGCCTAGGACGATGTAACCCATCTGCGCCACGCTGGAGTATGCCAGGATGCGCTTCAGGTCCGCCTTCTGGAATGCGAACTGGACGTAGGCCATCAGGTTCCCGACAGTCATGGTGATGAGCGCCATGACTATCAGCAACCCGCCGTAACTCACACCTGTACCGGCGAATACCAGCAAAGCCTTCATGAGCGCGAAGAGCCCGCCCTGTATCACTATTCCAGAGAGCATCGCGGATATCCCCGACGGCGCGGCAGAGTGCGCGTCTGGCAGCCACGTGTGGAGCGGGACCAGCGCGGCCTTGAACCCGAAACCGAGAACGAGCATCAGTACTGCCGCCTTCGAAATCGCCCCGCCCGCCAAGACTCCCACGAGCCCTGAGTAAGAGAGCGTTCCTGCCTCCATGTATATCAGCGAGATGCCAAAGAGGGCGATTACCGAGCCTACCGCGCTCATCATGATGTACTTCAGGCCGGCCTCGACCGCCTCCCATTTGTCCTTGCGGAAGGCCACGAGCGCGTACGACGGTATCGCCATCAACTCGAAGAACACGAACAGGACCAGCAGATCCGTCGCCATTGTTATGCCCAGGATTCCCGCGACCATCAGCATGAGCAGCGGATAGTACAGGTCGGTCCCCTTGTCATCTTCCATGTACTTTACGGAATAAAGCGAGACCGCCGAGAGCAGCCCGAGCGCAGTCAGGGACATCAGCGCTGTCAGCGCGTCGAATTGAAGGGTGCTTCCGCCGAGAGTGAAGAGCATCGGGCCGTTGTCCCAGACGTCAAGCGCTGCGCAGGCCGTCGTCGCGAAGGCCGTTGCCGCGAAGGCGAACGCCGCCAACCCCCCCCGGGATTTGTTGCCGGAAGCCAGGCCGTATCTTGCGATTGCCATCGAGAAGAGCGCTCCGCCGAGCAGCAGCAGCAGGGGCAGAATCGCCAGCACCATCTCAAAATCCATTTAAGCACCTCCCAAGAAGAAGAGCGCCGCGAACATCACGAGCAGCGCGATGGCCACTCCGGTCAGGTTGATGTTCAGGTCGCCGGTGTGCGTTCGCCTGAACTTTACAGAAATCTCGCGCAACCCCAACATCATGCCGTTGTATATGGTGTCAAAACCATAACCCGCCCTGACAATCCTCACTGGCCACTTCATGCAGGACATCTCAAAGATTGGCTTTCGGACGTACCACAGGCCGACGCCGGCGAAGAAGGCGATGAGCGAGAATGCCGCCGCGGGGCTTGCGAAAGTCTCGGTGACGAGGTCCATGACCCCGAGCGCGTGGACTCCCTCGAATTCGAAGGCGTGGAAGGCCCTCGTGAAGTATCCGAAGGCGAGCCACGATATCGCCGCTCCGATTGCCAGGATTACCAGGGGTATGCTCATGGCCAGGGGCGCGTCGTGCGCCTTCCGGTCGCGCCTGCTCTCGCCCCAGAACACCAGGTTGAGCATCCTGAACGAGTAGAGGGCGGTCAGAATCGCAGTAACGACAATCACCGCAAGCGGGAAGTAGTTGTGGCTCTCCCAGGCCGCCGCGAGGATGAGGTCCTTGCTCCAGAACCCGCTGAGGCCTATCAACCCTGCGAGCGAGAGGGCGCCGATGAGCATGGTGACGTATGTGAGCTTCATCTCCTTCGCGAGCCCGCCCATCTGGTACATGTTGCGCGTGCCCGAGGAGTGTATCACAGCCCCGGCCCCGAGGAAAAGGAGGGCCTTGAAAATTGCGTGGCTGAAGAGGTGGAAGCCCGCCGCGACGAAACCCATGAACAGCACGGATTCTGGGCCGTCGAACTTGATGAGCCCGGCCGCGAACATCATGAATCCGAGCTGGCTGACCGTGGAATACGCAAGCAGCCGCTTCAAATCCGGTTCGACGGCGGCCATCGTGGCCGCAAGTATCGCCGTGACCGCGCCGACGGTCATCACGATGGTCCCCCAGCCCTGCATGTGCCCGAACAGGGGCATCGTGCGCAGGATTAGGTAGACGCCCGAGTTGACCAGCGTCGCTGCGTGGATGAGTGCGCTGACCGTCGTCGGAGCCTCCATGGCGTCCGGCAGCCAAACGTGAAGCGGGACCTGGGCCGATTTGCCCATGGCGCCGATTATGAACCCCAACCCGGCTCCGCCGAGGGTGACTGAGGACAGCTGTCCGGCGTGGGCGATGAGCCACTGGATGCTGAACGCCTCGTCTATGGTCGCCCCGATGTCCCTCGCACCCGCGAAGAGGGCGAAGATGCCTATTAGGAAGGCCAGGTCCCCGACCCTTGTGGTGACGAAGGCCTTGATGCCCGCCTTGGCCGCCTTCTGGTCTGTCTGGTTGAATCCGATGAGGGCGTAGGAGCAGAGCCCGATTATCTCCCAGAAGAAGTACAGGACGAGGAGGCTGTCCGTGAAGACCAGCGCGACCATCGAGCCTATGAATAGCAGGACGAGGGCGTAGTATCGGCTCAGCCCGGGGCTTCCCTCCATGTACTTCACGGAGTAGAGGACTACGAGCGCCCCGATGCAGCCCGCCACGAAGGCCATCATGACGGCCAGCGGGTCGAGGTAAATAGTGAAATTGAGCCCGATGGACGGCGCCCAGTCAAAGCTCAGCGCCACGGCCTGGACGTTGTCTATCCAGACGTCCCAGAGGAGCATCACGGTGCCGAACGCGCCGATGAACGCCATCACAACCGCGAAGATTGCCAGATACATTTTCCCTAGCTTGCCGACGATTGGGGCCAGCGCTGTTCCGATGAGCGGGATGCCGATTGCAATCATCACCATCATTTCGTAGTCCAATCGCTCACCCCCTCAGCTTCGTGAATGCGCCCAGGTCCAGAGTGCCCGAGTGCCTGTATGCGTTCACGATCATGGCCAGCATCAGCGCGGCGATTATCGCGTCTATCGCTATCGCGACGATTACCGTGACCTGGGCGACCATCCCGCCCGCGGCTAGGAAGCTCAGGGCGACGCCCTTCGCCATTATTTCAACGCCTATGACAGTCTTCACCATGTTCCGCTTCGTCATGACGCAGTAAACTCCAAGGATTAGGAAGGCGAACGCCAGTCCGAGGTTGAGGCTCAGCGCCATTTCATCTCACCCCCGACGAGCGCCAGGATGCCCAGCGCGCCTGCGAAGATGATTATCCCTATGACGACCGCCGCCCAGGCGTAGTCGTTCCAGAGGGCGTTGGACAGGGCGCCTTGGTCTGCCGGCAACTCCCTGTCTGCTGCATCGACCCCGAAGTCCGCGTACAATCCTATCATGACAAGGGCGAACAGCCCGGCCGCGGCTGCCACAAACATGAACTTATTCCCGCTGTTCATGCTCCGCCTCCTTGTCTGTGGTCATGCTCACCGCGGAGAGCAACAGCACGGTAATCAGCCCCGCGCAGACGCTCAGCTCGAAGACTGCCGCGAACGGAGCCCCGAGGATGAAAAAGACCGCCGCCAATAGGGCGCTGGAAATCCCCAGGGCGATGGCCGACTTGATGAGGTCCCTGAGTTCAATCGCAACCAGAACGAACAGCACCGCGACGGCCCCGAGACCGACGTTTGCAGCGCCTGCGATGTCGAATGCCATGGATTTGCACCCCAGCCCCACTAGGAGCAGATGGCGGGGGTGATGCCTCTATTTTTATATATATGTATTGACGGGCAAATGCGGAGGATTGCATATCGCAATAATCAGCCTAGCTTGCGGACCTGGACATTCGCCTCGTTAAGGACTTCCAATGCGAGCTCGTCCGGGTAACCGGCTTCGTATATCACGGAGGTTATTCCGGCGTTGACAATCATCTTCGCGCACACGCTGCACGGGCTGTTGGTGATGTACATCGTCGCGTCCTTGATGCTGACGCCGAAGTACGCGGCCTGGATTATGGCGTTCTGCTCAGCGTGGACGCCGCGGCAGAGCTCGTGCCTTTCCCCGCTTGGCACTCTAAGCTTCTCACGCATGCAGCCAACTTCCTCGCAGTGCCTCATCCCCTTTGGTGCGCCGTTGTATCCGGTCGTGAGGACGCGCTTTTCTTTCATTATGACCGCCCCGACTGCCCGCCGGACGCAGGTCGAGCGAGTGGCAGCTAGATGCGCCATGCGCATGAAGTACTCGTCTATCGTGGGTCGTTTCGCTGCGGCCCGCTTGTCCGTTTTGCCTTTCATCGCAATTCCCGAAGCGCTTTGGCTTGATAAATCTTTATATCCCGAAGAGGCTTCTGTCGCGCAGGAAGGTCTGAACGATGGACCCGGAGAAGCGCCAGTCGTACAAGGCAGGAACCGTCAGTTTCCTCAAGGAGGTCGCGATAGCGGCAATAGCGGTTGGCATTATCATGGGCGGGCTGTACGCTTACAGCGGAGTGTGGCCACCTCTGGTCGTCGTTGAGTCGGGTAGCATGCAGCACAGCGACACCGTGAGTTCCGTCGGAGTCATCGATACCGGGGACATGGTGCTTGTCAGGTCCATTAAATCCCACAATCAGGTCACGACCTACATAGACGGAAGGGAGAACGGAATGAGCAATTACGGTGACTACGGGCACGTCATCGTTTACAGGCCGTACGGAAACAAGACAAAGGTCCCGATCATCCATCGCGCCGTCGCCTGGGTGGAGGTTAATGATACCAGGGTGCAGCAGCTTCCGAACGGGAGAATCGATTGGGGGAACTACTCCTTCGACGTGCCTGTGCTTGGCGAAGTTGGGATGAACATCCTCGAATTCCCGATACAGGGGTACGGGTATGCGGAGGTCACAATCACGATAGACCTCAGGACAATCCTGAGGTGGCAGGAGTTAAAGGGCAAGCTGCCTCACGACGGCTTCGTCACGGCTGGGGACCACAACATCGTCAAGTACCACGGCGGTTACGACCAACTGCAGCCGACAATATGCGCTGACCTCGTCGCACCGGATTGGGTGATAGGAATCGCTTTCGGCGAGCTGCCGTGGGTCGGGCTCTTGAAACTCATGGTGTCCGGAGGGGCGGGGAGCGAGGTGCCGTCGAACAGCTGGTGGATGCTGGGCCTGGCCGTATTCCTGGCGTTGGCCGTGCCGTTCAGCATCGATCTGGGCCTTCCGAAAGCGAAGGTTTGGTGGCGCAAGTGGAAAGGCACCGGACCGGATGGAGCCGGGGTGAAGGGCGATAAGGAGGGCCAAAAGGAGCAAGATGTGCCGCCCGATGCTAAAACGGAGGGGGGGAAAGAGAAGCCTGGCGCGCCGCCGGGCGATTCAGGAGAGAGACCGTCTCAACCAACCGAGCCCGCGGGAGGGAAACCTGCTGTGCCACCCGACGGAAAAAAATAATTCGCCGAAGCTAAAAGGGCGCAAACGGTCCAACAGAGCCAACCTTATTAAATGAAAACGCTATATACCTACCTCAATCGAAGGCCGCCTGCGCAGGGCGTCCAACGGTGCAAGTTGGTGTTCACCAGATGGGCGGAATAGTCAAAATCGGCATCACTGGGTTGCCGAGCGCGGGCAAAACCCAGACCCTTATTAAAATCATAGAAATGCTTGAGGCGGAAGGCAGAACAATAGGCGGCATGATAACGGAGCCCATAATCCAAAAGGGCCGGCGCGCCGGGTTTTACGTCGTGGACTGGGCCACGAAGGAGAAGAAGGTCTTCGCCCACACGAACATAGAGTCCAACATAATGGTCGGCAAATACGGGGTCAAGATAGAGGCGCTGGAGACCGTTGGGGTCCAGGCCATCAGGGGCGCGGCGGAGAAATGCGAGATAATAGTCATCGACGAGGTCGGCAAGATGGAGGTGGAGTCGGAGCTCTTCATCGCCGCCGTGAAGGACGCGCTCGACGTGGAGAAGCCGATGATAATCACGCTCCATAAAAAATCCCGCAACCCGCTCCTCCAGGACATCCGCAGGCGCGACGACATACGGATACTCGAGGTTACGCCAGTGAACAGGAACCTCCTGCCGTACAAGGTCGTCAAGCTTTTCAAGGGCGAGCTCCTGTGAGCCTCAGGCTGCTTAAGGAGGGCGCAGTTGAATTCTATGCCGAGCCCGCCGGCACGACGGTAGGTCCGGCATCCAGCGATTCACCCGTTTTCTACAACCCCGCGATGAGGCACTCCCGCGACGTGTCCGTGTGCCTTTGCGGCGCGCTCGGCTTCGCTGCCGGAAAGCGCCTGCTGGACGGGATGGCCGCGAGCGGGGTCAGGGGCCTCAGGCTCGCGGTGGAGGCGTGTCCAGGGGCCGAGGTCACAATCAACGACCGCGACGACGAGGCGTTCGAGGCAATCGGGCGCGGAATCGAGAGGACCGGCGCATCGAACGCGGTCGCGTCCAACGAGGACCTGCGCCACCTTCTTCACCGCGGCAGATACGATTACGTGGATGTGGACCCTTTCGGCAGCCCGGTCCCGTTCGTGGACGCAGCCATTCGCAGCTGCAAGAAGATGGCGGTGCTGGCCGTGACCGCGACGGACACGGCGGCCCTGTCCGGGACGTTCCCCCGGACGTGCGAGAGGCGATACATGGCGCGCTCGTTGCTCAACGAGTGCGCGCACGAGCTTGGGGCGAGGTTGCTCGCGGGTTTTGTGGTGCGCCAGGGGGCAGTGCACGACATTGCGGTGCGGCCTCTGCTGTGCTACTCCAGGGAGCACTACTTCCGCTGTTATTTTCAAGTCCGGGCGGGTGCCGGTCGCGCCGACGCCTTGCTGACCCAGGCAGGCTATGCAAATTTCGACCCGGATGGGGAGCGCTGGACATCGAAACACCCGGAGGCGAAGCGGTGGGCGGGCCCGTTGTGGTCGGGAGAAATGTTCGACCCGGATTTGCTCGACGCGATGGTTGGATTCGAATCTGGCTCGGAGATAGAAATATCCAAGGACCTCCGTTTGTGGCGCGCCGAGTCCGGCGGCCCGGCGTACCACAGGGACGTCGCCGAGCTTTCGCGCAGGTTCAAGACCTCGCAGCCGAGGATGGACAGATTGCTGGAAAGGCTCAGAGGGGACGGATATTTCGCAGAGCGCACGTCGTTCGCACCCACGGGGATACGGACGGACGCGACTACGGAGGAACTGCGGTTCCTCTTCTCCGAATGAGCGGGGCTTTAGCAAAATATTCTAACGCGGAGACCGATGCGGGTGCGGAGGCATAAGGATGGCATCGAAAGGTCCAGCGGACGAGATAGGATATTGCGGGCTGTACTGCGCGGAGTGCCCGAGCCACACCGGGAAGATAGCGGATCTGGCGCGCGACCTCAGGAAGGAGCTGCGGGCTATGCGCTACGAGAGGGCCGCGGAGCAGCTGTCCAAGATTTCGTTTTTCAAAGCCCTCGAGAAATACCCCGATTGCTACGAGGTTCTCGGCCAGCTGGTAAAGATGCGCTGCAACAAGGTCTGCAAGACCGGCGGGGGGAATCCGTCGTGCAAGGTGAGGGTTTGCGCTCGCAAGAGCGGGTACGAAGGATGCTGGGAGTGCGCGGAGTTCGAGAAGTGCGGTAAGATGGACTTCCTCAAGGGCGTGCACGGGTGCGCGAACGTGACGAACCTGAGGGCGATAAAGAAGGGCGGCGTGCCGAAGTTCTTGAAGGGGAAGAAGTACTGGTACTGCGATTGAATATTTGAATTTCAGTTGTATTCATTAACGCTTGAAATCCCCCCGATTATAAGTTATCTCGGTTCGAAGTCCGCCACCGGGCACGGGCTCATGCATACCAAACACTTCTTGCATTTATCAACATCAAGCCGCACCTTTCCCCCGCGCAGCTCCAGCGCCCCCTCCGCGCACCTCGCCACACATATCCCGCAGGCCTGGCAGTGGAGCGCCTTGACGACGAGCTTTTTTCCGTCCAACGATTCTGCGCTCCCGTCCGTGATGAACAGCATCTCCGCGACACGCGCTTTTTCCTCGTCCGTCATCGCCTTCTCCGCGCGCGGCTTCGCCTCTCCCCGCATCGGCCCCTTGCACAAGGCCGCCATTTCCTGTGGCGCGCCGTCCTTCCAGCGCCAGAGCCCGAGCTTCACCCAATCATCTGGGTAGCCGTTCTCCGACGCAAAGCGTTTCAACTCCTCCGTGTAGCGCCCGTAGCCATTGTACTGCACCCGCATCGCCTCCACGTCCGCCAGGTCCGCGGACGGGCAGGTCCAGCAGCCGATGCGAGGCATCCCGCGCTCGTACCATACGTTATAGGGCGCCCCCTGCTGGAAGATGTAGAGCCAGACGTGCAGCGCCGTCCATTCCTGTATCGGCGACGCCGCATCCTGGCCGGGCACCCAGGGGTTCATCCAGACGCTCCCCTTCTTCGAGCGCTGCTCCGATTCGTAGCGCCTCTGGCCTATGAGGGAAAGCACCCCTCCGGGGAACCTTCTGCGGATGATGCGCGACGTGGGGCCGAGCTTGCAGGTCTTACAACACCAGCGGAAATCCTTCGCTGGCGGGCCGAAATGGGACATGCCGTTCCAGAACGAGTCCGGGGCGCGCTCCTCGACAAGCTCCAGCCCGTATTTCGCGGCGACGTCGTGGACGTGCGCAACGGTCTCCGGAAGCTCAATCCCGGTATCAACGAAAATCATCGGCGGCTCCAGCCCCGATTCCAGGGCGAGCAGCAGCACCGCCAGGCTGTCCTTCCCCCCGCTGAACGAGACTGCGATTGGCTTTCCGCGATTGACAAGCCCGGTGATGAATTTTCTTGCGGTGGCGCGCCTTTTATCCAGGGCCTTCCTGCTGGCCTTGACCGCATTCGCCCAAGTCTGCCCCGCCGGGAGGATTTTTGGCTCCGTTGGCACCTCCGCCCAGCGGTTTTTCACGGCCGGGCCTCTCCCGCCGACCATACCCGAGCCAGGCATTCTCGACGTTCCAACGGAGAGAGCGAGCTTGTCCTTCGTCACCACCAAGACCTCGTCGCCAGGCGCAATCGCCGGGTCGCAGTTCAGAACGCCGACGGCCATTGCGCTCGCCCCCTTCAGCATCGGGCCGACGGCCCCGTCGTCTATGACAACGAACGACTTTGTGGCGATTTTAGCAATCCTTCTGGCCCCGGGCATCCTCAGCAGCATCTTCCAGCCTTGTCCAGGATCGAACCGCATCATCGCGACGGGCTCGCCGTCGACGATTACCTCGTCCATCGCATCCAAAGCGGGAACTCTGTTCAACAGGGCTAGTTTGCCGTCGGGAACGAGGGCGGCGCCGCATCCCGTACCAAACTGTGCGTCGGTTGTCGCGCGCACGCGGAGAACGTCGCATTCGAAAGCCGGGCGGGCATCGCCCGGAGGGGTGACGGCGACGGGAAAAGTATCCGAGTCACACACGCCGCATTTTCCGCTCTCCAGAACCGGCAGGTTGCAGCTGCAGCACCAGCGCAGGTGGATGCGTCCGAGCCTGACCGCTGGCACGCTTACACCTCAAAGGCCACGGTCTAGGTCTCCCATCTCGATATTGTGCGAGCTAGCTCACTCGCTCTCAATCCTCGGCGCGAGCAGGTACTGCCCCTCTCCTTTGCCCGAGGCTATTGTGAAGTCTATCTTGACCGGGTAGTCGTTCCCCATCTGCATCATTAGAGTCGGGGCGCTCTGGATGGCCTTTATCATGTTCGAGAAGTAGTCCAGCGGAAAGAGCGAGCGTGCGGATTCCTTGCATTCCAGCAGTTCGAGCGCGTCCTTCGGCAGCTTGAGGTCCACGTGGTCGGTGTCCCCCTCGGCGACGACTTCGAAACTGTCTGGGTTGGCAACGAGGGCTAGGTGGTCCGATATAGACTCGGACGCCCGTATGCCCTGGCGCAGTTGCTCAGTGCTGATGACAATCTTGACCGGGAGGTTGAGGTTCGGGACCTTGGGGTCGGACATCCCGGCGGGGTCCACGAGGGCCATCGTCCTGTTGATGTTGCCCACCTTGAACTGGAGGACGTTCTTCTCCTCGTTGTGCTCTATGGAGATTATGTCGCCCGGCTTGGCCAGCCTCAGGACTTCCTTGACCTTGTCCAAGTCAACGCCCAGCTCCGTTTCGGTGGCGCTGTATTCCTCGAAGGCGTCCTTCTTCAATGTGATGTCCACCATCGCGACGTGCGCCGGGTCGACGGCCTTGACGACGAGCTTGCTCTTCGTCGCCGTGAACTTGGCCTCGTCGACCAGGACGGACACGATGTCCACAAGCTCTTTCAGCACTTCTGGTTTAATCTTCGTCTTGAACATGCTCCCCCTCTTTATCGGTTGTAGGTGGTGAAGGAGGTATGGTTTATAAGGATTTCGTGGTGAGACCGCCAAATGATTTATAGGGGGGTGCACATCGAAGAGCGATGCTTGATATCAGGCCTTATGCGAAAGGAACGGACGAGCCAATCCAGGTGCGTATATGCAACGAATGCTTCGCGAACGAGCCGGACTACGTCCCACTCACAGTCGAGGAGCTGAAGATTTTTCAGGAGGCTCCAGATGCCGACAACTCTGGCAAGTTAGTTGCCGAGTTGGATGGCGAGCCAATTGGATTTTGCAATGCACGCGTCGAGAAGAACAGTCCCGAGAAGAAGGGATTCATCCCAGATTTCGCGATACTGCCTCAGTACCGCAGAAAGGGTTATGGCAGGTTGCTATACGCGAAAGCGCTCGAATCCCTAACGGCACGAGGAATGGAATCTGTTGAAATCTGGATTTGGGACGGCGCCTGGCAAGCACGGGAATTCCTCGAATCACTGGGCTACGGGCTCGTCAGGACCTCCGGCATCATGGGAAGGCAGCTGGCTGCTCCGTTAAAAGATGCGCCATCGGTCGAGGGGGTCAACATTGTCTGCTCGGACCTTTCCGCTGGCGATTTGGCCATTCAGAACCGCCTGGACAACGAGGCGTTCAAGGAGCATTACAACTATCGCCCCCGAACGATGGAGGAGACAGAGTTTCTGCTTTTCAAAAACCCGGGGTTGGAACGGCCACGCATGTTCTTTGCTATGATGGGTGGGGAGCCAGTCGGGTACACGATTGTCATAGAGGACACGAAGTGGCGGGAGCAAAAGGGTGAAATACGCGGCTGGATACTGGACATCGGCGTCCTAAAGTCGCACCGCGGCGGAGGAATAGGGGCCGCGCTGATGGCGTTCGGGTTAGGGGCGCTGAAAGACGCCGGGATGGCCGAAGCAGTGCTGGGCGTCGACGCGATGAACGAAACGGGGGCGCTCCGGCTCTACGAGAGGGCGGGTTTTAAGTTCAAGAGTCGATACCAGGCATACCTTAAAACAATCTGAATTCCAGGGCGCAACGTTATTCTACAATCCCGCAATGAGGGATACATGCGCTGCCGCATTTCCATCACTTTCGAGCTGGACTCGCCAGAGCAGGCCAAAGCCGTTGCAGCCGCGGTCAGAGTGGACGATGATTGTTACGTTAAAACGGGGGTCGAAGGGAAAACAGTCCGAGCGACCGCGGAGGCAGACAGCCCGAAGGCCCTGATGCACACGCTCGACGACTACATCTCCTGCGCGTCCGTCGCCATCAAGGCTTCGTCCTCGCGGCCTGCCCGAGCCCCTCTCGGACCTTGACCGCCATGCCCTTTTTAAAATCCAGCATCTCGTCTGGCGCCATCACGAGCTGCCCGGCGGCCAGGAACTCGTCTTTTTCAGTGACCACGATGCACTCGTCCCCCGGCCTGAGCCCGGGGTCGCAGGCCAGAATGAAGCCCGCGAAGGCGCTCTTGCCCTGGACTACGAACTCCGCCGCATCTTGATGCACGGCGACTCTCAGCCTCGGCGCGTCCGTCGCCCCGAACAAGATGTGCGCACCCTCCAGCTTCAAGGTGAACATGCCGTCTTCGGCGCGCATCGAGAGAACGTGGCGCTCGTCCAGATAGACGTTCCGTATCTTTCCCGTGTTTTTGGAGGTGACCAGCCGGACCTTTCCATCCGTCAGCGCCGCGCCAGCGCCCTTCCCGAACTGGTAATCGGCCACTGCCGCCACGCGCTCGATGTCCAGATTCCTGTCTCTTCTCGGGTCGATTCTCGCCAGCGCTTCCAGCTTGCACTCCATGTCGCATACGACGAACTCCAGCGCTCCGCCGAAGCGTTCCCGGAACCCCTTCGACGACCCGCGCGCACGCTCCCGCGATTCTCCGTCCAGCATTTCCGGCACCATCGATTGCGCAATCGGGTAGACCTCGTCCAACCCTATCGGAACAGTGCCGAAGTACCCCTCCACCCCAATCTCGGCCCCACTGCACTGGACTATGCCCTCAATCATTCGGGCCCAGTCCCTGGAGTACGGCTTTCCCCTCTCGGGCAGCAATGCCATCGCCTTGGCATCGCCGGGGTGCCAGCGCTCGAACACGCGCGTTTCGAACCTCTTGACCGCGGGCCTCAGCCTCGATTCCGGTCCGAGATGGAAGAACGCGCCCGGCCTGCTTATGGGCTCATGTCTTTCCATGAAATCCGCGTGCTCGGGCAGAGCCCTCAGCGCATCCAGGAGCTGGGGGTGCGCCCTGGCGCGGTTCTCCGCAAGCTCCCACAGCCGGCCCTCGCGTATGGCCTCCCTCACGCGCCTGAGCTCTCCGAAGCTGACGTGCAAGTTGTGCTCGGCCAGGAGCCTGACCTTGTTCTCAGATTTTTCGACTTCCGATGGTGTGTGGGTAGAGCACATGGGGCACTCGCAGGGGAACTCCTTCATGCCTGCCAGGTCGCGCGTGCCGTCGGGGAAGAGCATCCTGCCGTCCGCAGAGAACTTAGCGTATGAAGCGGAATCGAACATGTCGCAGCCAAGCAGGGCCAGCAGCGGAAATACCATCGGATGCCCCGCGCCGAAGGCGTGGACCGGCCGGGCCAGGGTGAGCCCCCTCTTAGCAGAAGCTACGGCGTGAACGAGGTCCGTGAATCGGTACGACTCCATCAGAGGGACTATCCCCCCGACGGGATGGATCTCGAAATCGAGCTTCGACATCTCATAGGCGCAGCTCTCGCGCAAGTCGCGGTAAACGCCGCCCTGTATCGGCCCGGCGAGGGCCATCTCCCCCTTAAGCCCGCAGGCCTCCCGTCCCCTGGCGAGGTTTTCTCCGACGGCATTCATCGCCATCTGTTTGTCGTCTCCGGGCTCGGAGAAGATGTCCAGAATCGTCCCGATGTCCGAGCCTATGTCCCGCTGGAATTCCACAATATCTCGATTCGTAACATCGACGCGCCCGTAAACGTGCGCCTGGAAAGTGCCCGAGTCCGTCATTATCGGCCCTTCGAAGTCAAGGAGGCCGTGCAGGCCTTCCGCCAGCGCGCGCTCCCTCAATTCAGGGGTGCGCCTGATGATGTAGCTGTTCGTGATAAAAGCCTGGCAGCCGAAGCGCTCCGCCATCTCCTTGGGGGGAACGAGAATCTTGTTGGGGTTGATGACTGGCAGCAGGGCCGGCGTTTCCAGCGTGCGCTTGCCCAGGGTCAGCCTGCCGATTCGGCCGAGGCCGTCGCGCTCCGTGACATCGAACATCGTACCTTGAAAGGTGTGGGGGATAAAAAGGGCGCGGCACCCGGTTGGAACGCCCATGCGGGGCATCGATGCCGGGGGCGGCGTTAAAAAATTATGACTGGACGGCGCACTCCGTGTCGACGAATCCATGGCAAACCTTCAAGTATCCCGAAATCGATTCGCCAGACCGATGGCAAAAAGGAAGAAATCCAAGGCAGAGGTCCGGCAGGGCTCGACTAAAAGCCTGGCAAGACGATATTACATATGGATGCTGACGGTCGCCGTGGCCATCGTAGTCGTGACGGCGCTGTATTATCAGATTCAGGACGATGGGGGGGGCGGGGGTAGCAACCGGAACCGCCTGGCAGACCCCAGTTTCGAGAACAGCCCGTCGGGATGGACCTACCTCTCTTGGTCCGAATTCTGGATACCTTTCAGCATAAGCGACGGGGTATCATACAGCGGCGCACACTCGGCCCAGCTGACCATCCGGGCGACGCCTTATTCGAGAAACACGACGGTGTGCGGGGTATCGCAGGACATTGCGATAGGCGTCATGCCCGAGAAGATTGGCGGATACTACCAGGTCAGGAACTGGACTCGGGGGGCTGCAAAACAGTACATTCAGTGTGTCGTCATGGCTTTCAACGCCACCGGCATGGAGTACCCAGTCCAGCTCAGGTACATCATGGCCGGTGCGAATGAGGCCCCATTCGAGCTCGGAAACGCCAAGTTCATATTCATAACGCAGAGCGAGCCCGTCGAAAATACCTGGGTCCGATTCGAGAGGAATCTGTGGCAGGACTATACGGAATACTGGGCTTTCGTCCCTTCGGACTTTACCTCCATGCGCGTGGCGTTCGAGGTCAGGTACGAGGATGTTCCCTACGACGTCGCCTCGGCGGACGTGTACTGGGACGACGTGTACTTGGGCGGATGAAATTTACAATTGTTCGAATGCACAAAACCGATGGCAGGATTGCGTACATGAGCCAGGGCCCGAAGACGGGCCTCAACGGGGGCACATAAGCGATGGACAGCCGCGTTTCAGGGCGCCGGAGCGCCCTCTCCATCCTTCTTCGCCCTTTTTTCCAGGCGCCCGGCCAGATAAGCCTGTATCCCCTCATCCATGAACGTCTTGGTGAAGGAACAGAACGGCGAGGGGGCGTCCAGTTTGCCAGTATATGCGTACGAGTGCATCCGGCATCCTCCGCCGCAGACCCTCAGCCACACGCATCCTCGGCAATCGGCAAGCCCCTCGATCTTGAGTGAATTCCTCCAAAGTTTTGAAGGCTCGGAGTTTTTCCATATCTCCTCAAGCGGGGATTCTTTGACGCCACCCAGGCGGAACTGGGGGAAGTGCGACGACTGACACGGATACACCGAACCGTCGGCGTCGATGCTCAGCGAATCGAGGCCAGCGCCGCAGGAGTAAGCGCCGTCGAACGTCCCGGCCATGAACGTCGACTGCGTCCCCTCGTTCTCCACCCTGATGTTTATCTTCGCCGCCGTCAAACGCGCGTGCATCTCTCTCCAGAACATCTCGAAGTCGCCTTCGTCCAGCATCAGCACCCTGTCGCCCTTCCCGAACGGCATCAGTATCCCGGTCTTGATGCACTGGATGGCATGGCGCTCGGCCACGTCGACGACGTGGAAGACGTCCCTGAGATTCTTTTTAGAGACAGTAGCGGAAATCTTCACGCGCGCCCCTGCGGCGGACAGCAAGCGGATGGCTCGCAGCGCTTTTGAGTAACTCCCGCGCCCGCGCATCGCGTCATGCACCTCCTCCGTGCCGTCAAGGCTTACCTGCACCTCCACGAACCGCTTGGCGATGTGGGGGGCGTTCTCCTCGGTGACGAGCGTGCCGTTCGTCGCCAGCCACATCCGGACCTCCCCCCCGTTGCGCCCCGTCGCCGCGGCATAATCGCACAGTTCCCAAAAATCGGGATGGAGCATCGGTTCACCGCCCGTTATCGCTATCCCCTGCACCTTCCCGCCCAAGGCCCTCACTTGGTCTATGACACCCTTCAGCGCATCCGTGGAAAGTTCTCCTTCCAGACCTTTGCCTGCTGAGAGGTAGCAGTAGCTGCATCCGAGGTTGCACCGCCTTGTAAGGTGCAGGTATGCGACATCGAGGTCGTGCGCCTTCGCGCCGATGGGAGCCCCCTCACTCTCGAGGAAGCCCTGACGATCGAGCAGCGCGAGCATGTTCTTTGCAAGAATCGCCGCCTTCTCCGGCGGCAGGCTATGCTTCTCGACAAGTTCGCGCGAGACGCCTTCAACCGTCCGCGTCCCGTCGAACAGGCGCATCGCGTCCAGATCGGTTCGCGTGCCGGACCACCATCCAGGCTTGTGCGGGTTGAAGACGAAGTACTCGCCTTTGAACTCTCGCACCATGCAATCCGTGATGGCCTTGTGCCTCTCCATGCGTTCACCTAGAAACAATAAGATGTTAAGGGTTTTTGTGCTGTCCGATTATGGCTGGATCGGGTTCCCCGCCCACGGGCCGATTATTATCATTATTCCCGCGGTGCCTGGCGGCAGGCCGTGGTCGCACGGGCCGTGGCACGAGTTCATCGAACCGCCCTCTCCATTGCTCTCGTTTACTACATCGCTCATTTATTTTCCTCCCTTCAACAGGGTACTTTTATAGCGCCCCTACTCGGCGCTTCGGCACGAAATAATGGCGTTCTTATATAAATGTTGCGACGCGGGCCTCATAAAATGACGCCATATGCGATGGAACATGCGTTCCGGCATTCATGAGGGGGGAGTCGCAACGGACGGCATGCGCAAAGGGGGAATGATGCGCGAGGGGAGGGAGCTTTACCTCTTCGTCAATGGGTGAAGCAAGGTTGGACGGCGTCCCGGGCTTCTACTGAGCCGACGTTATGATTATGTGCACCAGCTCGCTTGAGCTCTTGACGTTGTCGAGGGCGTTCTCCAGCGCGTAGAGCAGATCGCGCATGACCGAGATGACCCGGGGGTCGATGTCCGAGAGCATCAGGTCCTTCTTTATCGCGAAGTAGTCGTCGTCCACTTCGTGTTCGAGACGGTCCACGTCGGCGGCGTATCTTCCAATGTCCTGGTTGTTCACGCCGAGGCTGTCCATGAGTCCCTTGAGCGCTGTCACGGCCGAGACGGCCTTGAGGGTGATTACCCGGTATTTGCCCCACATCTCTGGCGGAATTTTGACGTTGCTCTCGATCAGTATCTCCAGGTTCATCGCCGCACTCTTAATCCAATCGGAGATGTGGTCCTGGCGCTTGACGAGGTGCATGAGGTCCTCCCTCTCCTTCGATGGCAGATCTCCCGTCGCAAGGGTCTCGTGCATCCTGAGCTCGATGTTGTCCGCCGCCTTTTCGGCCAAAATCACGCGCTGTATGTCCTTGAGCGCCTCGGCCTTCTCCCCGCCCTCGACATGCATCATCGCCGTGTCCATGTCCCGCGCCGAGTCCAAAATTTTTAGCAGGTGCTCCCTTGCGGTGTCGAGCACGGTCGATTCCCTTCTCTTCCTGAACCACGAGCTAAGCGCCTTCTCATTCAAGTTTCAACACCTCCGCCAAACCTTCCCTTGGAGTCTGATACACCAGGCAGCGGTCGGGGTCCATGTCCACCCTCACCGCTTCTCCCCTATTAAACGTTCTCGTTTCCGTGTGCGCGTCGACTGCGATGTCCTCGCCGCTCAGCAGCCTTGCCCGGTATCTCGTGAAAGAGCCCATGAACGTGGTTTCAGCCATCGTTCCGGGCATCCCCGGTCCGTCGGACGATATCGAGCAATTCTCCGGCCTGCAGGCAACCACGACGGGCGAACCGGTCAAGAAATTCCGCTCCTCGTCCAGGGCGCGGATTACCGTTCCGTTTCTGGCAATCACCACCGCATATCGCTCATGCCTCTCGACGACAGTCCCTTCGATGAAGTTCATCTCCCCTATGAAGTTGGCTGTGAACAGGCTCTTTGGTTTTTCGTAGAGGTCTGATGGCGTGCCTTCCTCGATTATCCTGCCCGCCCGCATGAGGACGATGCGGTCGGAAACGGACATCGCTTCCTCCTGGTCGTGGGTGACGTGGACCGCCGTGAGGCCCAGTTCCTTGACGTACCTTCGTAGCTCGTAACGCAGCGAGACCCTCACGCGGGCATCCAGAGCGCTCAGCGGCTCGTCGAAAATGACAATCTTCGATTCCGAAGCCAGCGCGCGGGCGATTCCGACCTTCTGCTGCGCCCCACCACTCAGCTCTCCCGGCATCTTGCCTTCCGAGCCTTCCAGCCTCGCCCTCGACATCATCGCCGAGGCGATTTCTCCCGCCTTTTCCCTTTTCCCCTTGACGATTGGGGAGTAGGTGACGTTCTGCATTACGCTCATGTGGGGGAAGAGGGCGATGTTCTGGAACACGTAGCCCACGTCGCGCTCGCATGTGGGTGTGTTTTCCATCTTCTTATCGTCTATGAACGCCTCCCCCTCCGTGGGGTCCCATATCCCCGAAATGATTTTGACGAGGGTCGTCTTGCCGCAACCGCTCGGACCCAGTATAGTCACATACTCTTTGTCGGCGACCTTGAGATTCACATCCTCGGCGGCCGTCACCGGACCGAAGCGCTTCGCGACCTTGCGGAGCTCTATGCTCGGCATCAATCCACCTCCAGTTCGGCAGCCAATCCAATCGACGGGACCTTGAAAAGCTTGACATGCTCCGGTGGCAGGTGTATCCAGACGGTTTTGCCCTCATCCCGGCCCGCCGCCTCCCTGGCCGTCATTTTGCAGCGCAGCAGCCCGCACTCCGTCTCCACCTCGAGCATCACATACTTTCCGAGGAAGAGCCTGCGCACGACTTTCCCATCGATTGCCGTATTCGTCTTTTTATCCCCGACGGCGACCCTCTCGGCCTTGATTCCAGCCACGCATCGGCCGAGCCCCTCATAATCGTCCTGGATTCCTTCGATTTCAAGGTGCCTGTCAGCTTCGAACTCCCAGGCCCCATCCTCATTCTCGACCTTGCCTTCGAAGAAATTCGCCTCACCCACGAACTGCATCACGAAAGGCCGCGAAGGCGATTCGTAAATCTCCTTGGGGGTGCCGGCCTGAACCAGGCGCCCCTTTCGTAAAACCAGGATGCGGTCGGATATCGCCATCGCCTCCTCCTGGTCGTGGGTGACGTGCAGGACAGTCAAACCCAGTTCTTTGGCCAAAACCTTGATTTCGTGCCTTAGCTCTATGCGGAGTCTGGCATCCAGCGCCCTCAGCGGCTCGTCAAGGAGGAGGATTTGCGCGTCGGCGGCGAGCGCCCTGGCGAGCGCGCACCTCTGCGACATCCCCCCGCTGAGCTCCCGCGGAAAAGCGTCCTTGCGCTTGAACAGGCGGACCATCTCGAGCATTTCCCTTCCGACGATTTCCACCTTGTCCTTGCGCCATTCGCGGGCCTTCGGTCCGAACGTGACGTTGTCCCAGACATCCATGTGGGGGAAAAGGGAGTAGGTCTGGGGGAGGAAGGCAATCCTGCGCTTCTCGGGCGCGAGGCCGTCCACGTTCTTTCCGTCTATGAAGACCTCGCCAGAATCCTGGCGGGTGAGGCCGGAGATGACGCGCATCAGGGTGGTTTTGCCGGCTCCCGACGGGCCCAAAAGGGTGACGTACTCTCCGGGCTTCACGTCGAAGGAGAAATCGTCCACGGCCGTCGTGTCGCCGTACTTTTTCGTGATGCCCTTTACGACGAGGGTGGTCATCCGCGCCCGCCCTCCTTCTTGGTAATGAATCGCATGGATATGATGGCGACGAAGGAAACCCCTATCAACACGATGCAAGCCAGCGCGGCCGCGTACAGGTTGTCGGCCTTGACCAGCTTCACGATGTAGACAGGAGCCGTCTGCGCAGACGACACCACGGCCTGGGTGGCACCGGTCTCACCCAGACTCCTGGTGAATGCCATAATCGCACCCGCGAGGATGGACGCCTTGGTCAGCGGGTAAAGGATGCGCTTGTAGACGCCAAACGGTTTTTCGCCAAGCGTCCTCGCGGTCTCCTCAAGGGCGGGGTCAACGCCTTCTATCGCGCCTGCAACATTCCTCACGACCAGGGGGTAGGTGAAGGCCACGTGCGCGAAGACCAGCAGCATGAACGACCCTATGTTCACGTCCGCCCAGAAAAGGCCCAGGGAGAAACCCAGCGCCGCCGTTGGCACCACCAGCGGGACGTTGACTAGGGTGTCCAGCACGGCAGCGACCTTCTTGTTCTCGCTTCGCGTGATGATTATCGCCAGCGGTATCCCCATCGCCAGGTCTATCCCCGTGACGACCGCCGCCAGCGCGAAGGAGTATCCGATGCTCCCGCCGAACTCGCCCCAGTTCACGGCGCCCGTGACGGGCTGGGCCGCGTAGGCCATGATGAAGAACGACGGCAGGGTGACGAAGAGTATGAGAAATGCCATCGCCGACGTGTTCTTGAATCCTGCCGCGTAAGCGGTGCTTAGCCTCTTCTCGACCTTCCTGTACACCCTCTTCATCGGAAGCTTCAGCTTCACGACGGTTATTTTCAAAGCGGCCAGGAGAATCAGCGAGAGGATAATGAGGAGGATGCTCACGAAAGCCATCGCCGGCACCATCCCTCCCGCGGACTTCCATGTGCCGATGAGGACGGGGCCCGTCATGAGGGTCGAATCGATGACCGAGAGCGCAATCATCGTCCCGCCAGTCTCGCTCAGGCTGCGCGCAAGGCAGAGGATTATCCCGGTGACGAGGCCGGCCCTGAACAGGGGCAACGTGATTGTCCGAACGGCGGTGAACTTGGACGCGCCCAGGGTTTCCCCCGCCGTTTCGTACGTCGTGTCAATCTCCTCCAGAATCGCCGCGAGGGAGCGCACCATGTACGGATACGTGAATACGATGTGCAGGAGTATCATGATGATTACCGGCGACGATACAAAGGGGAGGGCTCCGAACGGCCTTTCGCCGTGAACGGAGGTCGCCCAGAAAAGCGCCGTCGAGAGCCCCAGCGCAGCCGTCGGAACGGCCAAAGGCAAATCGATGAGCGTATCGAGGATGGCCTTTCCGCGGAACTTCCTCCGGACCATTATCCACGCCATCGGCAAACCGGCGAGGATATCTATCACAACGACCACGGCGGCGAGCTCGAAGGAGAAGACGACCGCGTCCCACACCAGCTTGGATGTGACGGGGTCGCCCATGACACCCTGGATTCCGTTCCAGTCCGTGAAAACGTAGCTGAGGACGAATATCGTCGGGACGATGACGAGGAGTACGAAGAAGAGGATGACGAAGCCGTACCAGCCCTTTATCATTCGGCGGTTGGAGGCTAATTCCGAGAGCTTTTCCGTCAATCCCGACATCGTTCACCTTAGTTTTTCAAATGAATATAGAGATGCGGGTATTAAGCGTTACGCAATAGTTGGCCACATAGCGATATTGAGAACTATAGAGATTCTATAGTTTTCAGGTAAAACGACAACGTGTTTTCCATAATCGCCTTGTTTGGGCACATGCCCTCGGGCGGATGCGCATGCGACGATTTTTCTAAAACTCTAAATACGCACAAGCGTTCCCCCGGCGCGTCATGTCCGAGGACGTCATTGAATTCGGGGAGGTTTCGAACATCTACAGGCTCGAGCGCGAGAAGCGCGGACAGCTCGCGAAAATCCCCGACGACTTCTTCCAGCGCCTGCGGGAGCACATCACGGAACTCCGCAGGCAGGCCGGGGTGGAGGAGGCGCAGAGCCCGGGCTCCAAGAAGGCGATGATGCTTCTCGAAGATGTGAAGAAGCTCTCCACGATGTCGGACTCGATTCACGACAGCCGCGAGAGGAAGATTGTCATCCTGGCGCAGCAGCGGAGCGACCTGTCCAAGGCGAGCCTCACCAACCACGAGCGCGAGCTCGTGAAGCACCTCCGCGAAAGGCTGGACGTTCACAGGGACATGCTGGAGGGGAAGCACGCCCATGGCAAGGACTGCCGCCCGATGGAGGGGCCTTCGACGGGACCGCATCATGAAACCGAGCGCGAAGCCATGCAGGGCAACTCGGTGCTCCAAGTCCTTGAGGACGTAGGCGAGTTCGCCACAGCGGAGCGCGATTACAGCCTCCACAAATCGGACGTGGTCAGCCTGCCGAGGGAGTTCGCGAAGGTGCTGATAGACCAGGGGAAGGCGAAGGAATTACTGGTCGCTCCATAGCCATCGAGCACGCTTTGGTTTTACCCGGTGGTATAGTTACTATTTTATACCCCCGGCGTATTCGGGGGAATCCCCTGCATGCAGGTACCCAAGCTTTTGGGCCGCTTGCGCTACGCAGGTCATTGACGTGCACCCGACGACTTAGAACTCGCCGGGGAAGGGTGGAGGCGGCGCCGCCAGGATCAGGTATGCGGCGCTTCGCCGATGACCGCCGTTCATACGCAACCTGGACGAGTGCCAAGCAGTAGGTTATACTGTTAGCTGCGCTGCCTGGGGAATGGTTTGGTTCGGGCGCCGACGAAGGTCGTGCCAAGCTGCGATATGCGTCGGGTAGGTGCAAGGAGCCTGTGATCCGACGATGGCTTAATGGGACTTCCTATTCTTCGGAATGGTCAGTAATGATCGGGAACGCGGGGGATTGAAGCATCCTAGTACCCGCA
>JAZDNO010000011.1:0-36808 GCA_043799545.1 Methanobacteriota archaeon
CGAAAATCTTCGCCCCTGGACCTATGTAGACGTTGTCTCCTATGACCGGGGCTTCGGACGTTGTGCCAGCTCGCACACCGATGTGGGCGCCGGCATGTATCCTGCAATTCTTTCCTATCCTCGCGCAATCGTTTACGATGATCGTCCCGCAATGAGCGATGCTCAGACCGGGTCCGAAGACGTTCGGGGGTATCGTGAATCCAAGCCTGAGGCCGAGCTCGCTCAGCTTGTACGCGTTGTACTTTGCCATCGGAGACGACATGGATGGCTTCGGGCGGTTGAGGCGGAACTCCCGCTCTCTTAGCAGGCGCTCGAACTTCCAAATCCAGTCGCCGTAGAGCGCGGGCTTCGCGGTTTGAAAACCCAGGGACAATCTATCGGCTTCCAGATAATGCATCAAATCCTGTTTGCTCTTAATCATGGGACTACGACCGCAGGCTCCCCTATCGAATCACCAAGTATTAAAATAATCACTTTGCCCGCTTTAGGACGACATCCTGGAGGAACTCAAGTCTTCGGGCTTCTTTCACATCGGCGTCGATGCACCGCATGTCTTCGCGAGCCACCCTCCTTCCCTTCCATTCGGAGACGAATTTCTTTATCGCCTCGAGATTATCCTCGACGTTGGATTCCGTGTTCGGGAGCCGGAGGATGAACGGAGCGCCGTCAGGAAAATCCGTGTCCTTGTAACCGATTATCGTCGGAATGCCGTGCGCCAGGTATTCCCTCACCTTCAGCGGGCTGGCCTCGTCCACGCCGTTCCTGTGCACCGCGATGGACCCAACCGCAATGTCGGCTCCGCGGATTATCCTTGAGTATTCCTCTTTGTCCAGGCGCCCATGGTACTTGATGTTCGCAGGGACTCCCGCAACCCCGCGCGGAGCCTCCGACCCGATTATGTCGAAATCCCATCCCGGCATCTTTCTCGCCAGCAATTCGATTTTGTCAACGCCGTGCCATCTTTGGTCCGGGGAGCCAATGAAAATAATCCTGGGCCTCTGGTTGCGCGGCGGCTCGTACACCTGGTACTCCGACAGGGCGATGCCATTTGATATCACAATCCCGGGTTTGCGGTACCTGGAAAACAGGACCCTGAACTCCTCGCTGAGGTAAATGTACCCAGTCAGCCTTCGGTAGAGCGACCTTCTCGTGAACAGATAAAAAATTAATTTCCCGTACTCCCTCCGCTTCTCGAGGTACGGTCTGACCTCGACATAGTCGTTCGAGTTGATTTCCATCACCGAGGGGTACGTAGCGAAGATTTTTGCGACGTAAGGATGCAGCCAAACAAAGCGAAGATACAGGATGTCTGGCTTCCATGGCTCGATCTTCCGTTTCAGAAGGTCGAAATCCATCTTCTCCCGGAAATCCCTGACGACGGTGATGTCTATGTCGAATTCCCTCAGCCCGTCCCACACCTTCTCTCCGCTTGAAACCGCGAACAATTTTACGGCGTGCCCTTTTCCTTGCCAGATGCGCATCTGCATTGCTATCTTCTTCAACACCCCCGTCTCGATGTCCACGTCCTCGCATATGACGTATGCGATTCTCAGGCTCCGGGGCGCTGCTTGCGGCTCGTCCATCGAAAGCCGCAATGCCCGCTGCATTTATATGGGTTGCTGAGTCGATGCGCGCGTCTCGCAAGCCGTTCGGGAATGGCTGGCGGTCCCTGTTGTCGCTTTAAGAAACATGGCCGAAGCCTGGTCATTTTTCAAAGTACTTCTCGATTTCCGCCAGGATTTTCACCGAGGCGTTGCCGTCTCCGTATTCCTTCTTCCTGCCTCCCCGCGGATGGAACGTTTTTATGGCGCGCGTCAGAGATTGGACGTCCGCCCCAATCAATTTGTTCCAGCCAGCGGACACGGTCTCGGTCCAGGGCGTGCTGTCGAGCAGCGTGATGCACGGCGTCCCGACGATGTACGCCTCTTTCTGAATCCCACCTGAATCGGTAATCACCGCGCTGGCCCCTTCGAGGACGGATATCACGTCGAGGTATCCCAGCGGGTCAACCGCGAGGATTTCGCCCTCCGAAATGAGCTTTTTGATTGCCGGGTCTCCCATCATTTTTTGAGTCCTGGGGTGTACCGGGAAAACCGTTTGGATTCCGGCTTCGGACACGGCGGCCACAATCTTGCGCAGGCGGCGCACGTCGTCGGCGTTGTCAGGCCTGTGAATGGTCAGAAGCAGGTAGGATTTCCTGGCGAGGCCGAATCTCTTTAACGCCACCGCGCGCTTCCTGGCGCGCCCCAGGTTTTGCATCAGGCAATCCATCATCACGTCGCCAGTACGCTTCGCCGTATCGGCAAGCCCCTCGCGCCTGAGGTTCGCCATCGCCTGGGCGGTCGGCGCAAAATTCAAAACCGCAAGGCGGTCCGCCACTATCCGGTTGACCTCCTCGGGGAAGTGCGTATCCCAGTTCCGCAGGCCAGCCTCCACATGAGCCGACGGAACCGCGACCTTTGAAGCCACCAAGGACGCGGCCAGCGTCGAGTTCGTGTCCCCGAAGGCGACCAGCATGTCCGGCCTCTCCTTGAGCACGACCTTTTCAAACTCCATCATGATGCTGCCGGTTTGAAAGGCGTGGGTTCCCGAGCCCACGCTCAGGTTATAATCCGGGGTCGGTATTTCCAAATCCTTGAAGAACACGCTGGACATCTCGTAGTCATAATGCTGGCCCGTGTGGACGACAATCTCGTCGTGCCGCCTGCGCAGGACCTTCGAGAGGGGGGCCAATTTGATGAATTGGGGCCGGGCTCCCACGACGGTCATGATTTTCATGATTGTGGGTATTCTAGCTCACTATTAAAGGTTTTATAGCGCGTTATCAAAAGTATTATATTCGATGGGAACCTTTTGACGGATGTTGACTAAAAAAACGGTGCTGACCATATCCGCCCACGCCGACGACGCGCACGTCGCCCTGGGAGGGACCATGAGGAGGCTTTTGGAAAGCGGCGATTATGACATCCATTACGTGGCATTCTCAATCGCCGAGGATTCTGTTCCGAAAGGGTTTCCGGCGGGCATCGTGGAGAAGGAGTGCCTCGCGGGTCTAGCGTTGCTGGGAGTGAACCGGAATAAAACCAAGATTTACAAGTATCCAGTCCGCAAACTCCCGGAGTACAGACAGGAAATCCTGGAGATACTAGTGAAGATGCGCAAGGAGCTGGATCCATCAATCGTTTTCATTCCCTCCACGGAGGACATACATCAGGACCATATCGTCGTGTCCCAGGAGGGCATAAGGGCGTTCAGGCGCACGAGCTCGATTTTCGGCTACGATTTCCCATGGAATGTGCTTTACGGGGAGCGGCTGAACCTCTTCTACGAGATTTCCAAATCCCAGCTGGACCGCAAGGTGAAATCGCTGCAGTGCTACAAGTCGCAGATAGCAAAGATGAACAATTGCCTGTCTCCGAATTACGTCAGGAGCCTGGCCGTCGAGCGCGGGCAGCGCATAGGCGTGGATTACGCCGAGGGATTCGAAATAGTGCGAGAAGTCAGATACCTATGACAAATGACGAGCGGTTGGCATTCGCGAAGGCTCAGAGGAAAAAGTATCCTAAGCTGATAAGGCCGTTCATTCACCCATCGGTGAAAATAGAATCCTGGGTGAAAATAGGCAAGAACGTGACCATCCACGAGGGTTGCACCATTGGCACGGAAGGTTTCGGCTTTGTTAAGGAGCGCGGGAAATGGCTGCACATCCCCCACGTTGGCGGGGTCGTCATCGGGGACGACGTGGAGATATTCCCCCATTCCAACGTGGACCGGGGGACCGTGAACGACACCGTGATTGGCAAAGGAACGAAGATCGACCACTACTGCCACATCGGCCACAACTCGAAGGTTGGCGAGAACTGCGTCATCACGGCGCATGTGATCATCGGCGGCTCGGCGGTTATCGGGGATGACGTATGGATTGGTCCCAACAGCACCGTGTTGAACAAAGTGACGGTCGGCAGCAACGTCTACATCGGTTCGCAGACGAACGTCATCAAGTCCGTGCCGGATAACAAGGTCGTGGTAGGCAATCCAGCGAGATTCATAAACCGCAAGAAGTGATTTTAAATCATGAACGTCCTCTTCAACCTCCCGTCGGTACCGCAATATTCGGCGATGTTCCAGATGTGCAAGTCGCTCGCTGGAATGTTGGACTCGCTTACCGTGGTCACGAACGAATCCGACCCCATACGCCTCGGGGAAACGCCTTCAAACCTGCATGTGCTGGAACTGCCGAGGTCGAAGCCGCGGTTCCTGTCGGGCCTGCTTTCCGAAACCGGATGCCGAAAGGCGGACATCATCCACGACACGTTCGGATATTTCATTCCGCTGGGCGCGCTCGCAAAGCTCTCCAGCTCAAAGAAGTACGTTACCTCCGTCTGGGGCTCCTCCGCGGGCTGGTGTCGCAAGGCGGTGGAAATCGGATTCGGCGACGAGGCCGAGATCAGCCTGAATCGCGGCCTGGCGCGCAGGGAGCAGATAAATTCCATGCTCTGCGACGCGATAATGGTCAACAGCCAGGCTTTTGTCGAGGATTATGTGGAGTATTTCAACTTCCCACGTTCGAAGGTCTTCGAGGTCCCGGAATGCGTCACCGTCGACCCGAAGCTGGGATACTCTGGCCGACCCGACGGACCGTTTCGTATCCTGTATGTGGGCCACATATCCAAGATGAAAGGCATCCATCTGCTGCTGGAAGCGTTCCAAAAACTGGTCGCCGAAGGGCGCGAGGCAAGGCTGACAGCGGTTGGGCGCTTCGTCCCGCACGATAGAAAAATCATTGAGGCCAAAGATTGGGAGGGCGTCGAGTTCGTGGGGCCGCTCCCGCAGCCCGAGCTGGCGCCATATTTCAGGCAAGCCGATTTGTTCGTGCTCCCATCGTACATGGAAGGCATGCCGCGCGTAGTGATGGAGGCGCTGTCTTGGGGTGTTCCCGTCATAGCTTCGGACTTGCCAGGAATCAGAAGGCTCGACGACTCCGGGCGGCTCATCCGAATCATGCCAGATTTCAACGCCAGCAACTTGAAGGATATATTGGCCGAGGAAATGTCCAGGCGCAGAAAGACCGAGCAATTTTTCCTATCGGCGAGGAATGCGATGGCCTCATTCTCTCCAGAAAACACGGCAAATAAAATATTCGAAGTTTATAATTCATTATAATAAAATATAATATACAACGTTCCCCGGGGAGCAATACACCAAATCGCAGTTGGTTTCGCAATAATTTTGAATTGCCTGGTAGTCGTCGGGCCTTTCCTCCCACGTATAATGCCAGAGGCTCGAATCGGTGAATACGAAGTATGTGCCAGCCTGGTTCAATCTCGGGCTTTGCGGGTCGAAGTCGACAAGGCTCAGCAAGTACATTTCACCCACACCCAGCTCGATAAAAGGCCGCTTGCTGAACATTATTCCGTGGTTGTCCCCGTATGAGTAGACGGAGCCCGCGTTCGCGTGCCAGATGGTGTACAGATATCTGTCGCGATTCTGCGGGGGCGTGAAATAACTGCCTTGGTTGTAATGGTACGCGATGGCGCCGATGGCCGGGGACAGCATGAGCAATGCTAGGACCAAGGTGACCAGCGCCTTCCTTTTGTCCGCTCCCGGCGTCCACCTGACCTTTGGAAACCCCTCCCGAAGGAGGTAAATCACCATGATGACGCTTCCCAAAGAAAGGTACAGGAACGAGCGGTCCCCCATGTTCATGGATGGGAACAGGATGTTGCCGATAGAGAAAATCCCCGTCGCGGCGAAGCTCCCCATCGCCAACAGGTTGGTCCCGCGGAAATCTCCATTCTTGAACATCTTGAATGTACCAAAAACGGAGAGCGCGAAGAACGCCCCCAGCACGCACAACCTGATCAATTCCGGGATGAGGAAATGCCCCCCGACGCGCTCGAGGCCCGGCAGCCCGACCTGCCCCGGAGAGAACGGGCCCGCGCCGCCTGCAGACACGCCGATGGCGTTTGCCAAGACCGACAGAGAGTTACCGCCGTTGAAGGTTACCGACGCGAGGTGGGATATCATCGGGTTTGTCAAAACCATTCCCACGAGAAAGTACGCCGCCACAGGCGCGCTGACATTCAGCTCGCTCGGCGATTTCTTTGCGAATATCAGCAACCGGTGCATGAATACGATGAATGCGTAGGTCAGGGCGAAGTAAATCGCCGTCGGGCCGTGCGTGAATATCAGGAGCGTGAAAAGGAGCACCTGGATGGCCAGGCACTTCTTCCGGTTGTCGCTCGGGACCGCGACGGTGTATAATAAAATAGGCAGCAAAATCAGCCCGAACGCGTGCGGCGACCAATGGAACTGGAAGTACGGGATTCCCAGTATCATGACGATGCTGATTCCCCTAGCCCTCCTGAGCGTGGTCAGCTTCGTGAAGAGGTAGTACATGCAACCGAAGAACCAGAGCGGCACCAGGAACCTGAAAACGGACAGGACGAACACGACATCGCCGTTTCCCAGGCCCATCGTTTCGGCCACCACCTTCGTGAACATGAAGGAGCCGAAATAGCCGTTGGGGTACGCCCCGAGGTCGAATGAAAAGAATGTGTTGCCAGAGTCAGCCAGGGCGGCGCCCTTGACGAAGTGCAGGTAGGCGTCCGTGCTGCCCACCGGCTCCGCAAGGAAGAACGATTCTATGTTCACGAACAGCACGACGAAGATCAGGATGGAGAGCGGAAAATAACCCCGTTTCTTGTTGAAGACGTTGGCCACCATGAGCGAAAAAGACATCGCGATGGCCAGCCAGTATTCCCAAGGGATGACGTTCAAAATCCCGAACTGGGAATCGGGCGACAGGCGCATCAGCGGTCTTGTGTTTAGCGATGCCACAATGGCCAGGACTAGCGAGAGGAGGGTAAGTGCCGTGAAGCCGACGGGGGACTGCAACCATCGCGCCACCCGGCTTCCAACGTCGGCGATAGCCCTATTCATAAATCTGATAAAACCCCTCAATCTATATTAACGTGTCCCTTCGCTAGTTCCCCTCGCGAGTTTTTCATATTCCGTCAGGTAGCTTGCCGGTGAGAAGTTCGCTAGGTATGTTTTTAGAATCTCCTCCCGGGAAAGGTCCGGCAACCTGATGTCTTTGAGCCCGGCCTCCAAACCATCCGCGGGTATCACCAGTTTCTCCGAGAGCATGCCGGCAATCTCCTTCGTGCCGCCCATGTCGGAGCATACTGTGGGCGTTCCGACGGACATGGCTTCCAGCGCTGTGACGGGGTGGTTCTCAGGGCCGATGGATGGGATCAGGAGCGCCTTCGCCTTCTTCAGGTACGGCCAGCGCCCGTCCGACATCCAGCCGAGATATTTCACGCGCGGTGCCAGCCCGAGATTCCCGATGGTCTCCTCGACCAACCCAGCCAGCGGCCCGTCGCCTATCAAAATCAAACTCTGATCGGACTTGGAAAACGCCTCCAGCAGCACCCTGACCCCTTTGTGCTCTTCAAGGACTCCAAGATAGAGGAAGAAATCGTTGTCCGGTACGTCTGGTATCTCAATTGGCGGCTCGGGCGCGAAGTTCGGCAGGACTTTGATTTTCAGCCCGAGCCCTGAGAGCTTTCCGGCCATGTATCTGGACGGCGCGATTGCGCAATCGATGTCCTCCAGCCTCAGCCTGCCCCTCCAGAGCTGGGGCGGCCTTCCGCTGGCAACTGCGCACCAGATGCAGCCAGTCCCGTCGCAGACGCCCCCGCCCCGCATGAGGTTGTTCTTCTGGCAGATGAGCCAGTAGTCGTGCGCCGTGTAGAGCTGCCTGTAAGCCCCGGTCTTCTCCAGCAGGCTCGCCCCGAGGAGTGAGATGTTGTGGTGGTGGACGACGTCTGGTGCTATTTCCTTGAGGAGCGCCCGGTAGCGCCCGTCGAAATAGCCGGAGCGTCCGAACAGATAACCCTTGTACGTGCTGGCGAGCCCCGAACCGGACTTGAGCGGATGCATGTGGACGCCGTTTTCTTCGCTCACCGGAGCTTTCTCGGACTTGCCGCGCTTCAGCCTGTGCGCGTCCAAGCTGTGCATCACGTGGACCTCGTGCCCGCGCTTCGCCAGCTCCTCCGATAGATACTTGACGTGGACGGCGTCGCCGCCTATATGGAACGGTGGGTAGAATGTCGTCGTCATAAGGAACTTTAACGTTTCCATGTAGCCCCGCCTAGTGCGCGTCCTGCATCCCGTGAAACGCCATGTTGTTTATTATCTTGATGGAGTACCTCGCGGCCAGCTCGAAATCCTCCGGATTCCTGAGCACGTGCCTTACGTTCTCCAGCACCCACGCCGGGTTGGTGTAGACCGAGCGGTAGGCCATGATGCGCGCCTTGTCCAGCTCGGCGGGGGTCATCTCCTCCGTGCCGACCACGGAGGCGTGCTGGTACAGCTTCCTCCAGTCGGTTTCCTTGAGCAAACCTTTCGAAACCGCCCAATCGTGCAGCTTCGTCCCGGGGTACGGCACCGCCACGTTGAACTGCACGCCGGTCGGCAGGGTCTCCCTCACGAACGCGATGGTCTCCTCCACGGTCCGCCAGTTCTCCCCCGGCAGGCCGAAGATGAAGCTGCATAGGACCTTGATTCCCTGCCGCTTGGCCATTTTAATCGCCTCCTTGGCTTCCTCCACGGATATCCTTTTCGATGCAGTGTCGAGTATCTTCTGGCTGCCGGACTCGACGCCGAGGGACATTCCCCTGCATCCGGCTTCCCTCATCGTCTTCAGCAGCTCTTCGTCCACGAGGTTCGCCCGGGTGTTGCAGTACCATTTTATTTGCATCTTCTCGGCGATCATCGCCTTGCAAATGGCCATGACGCGCTCCCTGTCTATCGTGAACGTCTCGTCGAAGAAGGACACCAGTTTGACTCCGTAGTTTTTTTTCAGATACCTCAGCTCCTCCATGACGCTCTCCGCTGTGCGCGGCTTCCAAGGTGTGCCAGCCACGGTGCAATATATACAGCGGTACGGGCAGCCCCTGCTGGTGTACATTATCGTGAACGCGTCGCTCGTCGGGGTGTTGATGAAGTAGGGCTCCAGCGACGGAAGCAGGTCGTAAGCCGGGATTGGCAAGCCAGACAGGTCCGGTATGAGCTCGCGTGCGACATCGTTGACTCGGACGGCCGCGCCGCTTCTCCATGCCACCCCCCCTGTTTTGATTTCGCCGTTCCCCATCTCCTTGACGAGCGATGGCACGACCGCCTCGTAATCCCCGAGGACCAGATGGTCCAGCTCCGGGACCGCGCCCATGACCTCCTCCGGTATCCGCGACATCGTCCAGCAGAGCCCGACCGTCTTCGCCCCGGCTTTCTTCGCGAGCCTGGCCACCGCCATGTCTCCGTCGAAGGTCGTCGGGGTGAATCTGAAGACAAGGGCGTCGGGTTTGAAATCCATAAGCCGCCTCTCCACCTCGTCCAGCTTCAAATCGAACCCGTTGGCGTCGATTAGCGAGACTTCGTGCCCATCCTTGCGGAGGATTGCAGCCAGCTGCAGCAGGCTGTAGGGCGGCAGGACCGAGTATCTCTCAGTTATCTCGCAGCGCTCCTCCCTGATGACGGGCAGACCGTTGTATCGGGGTGGATTGGCTAGCAGTATCCTCATCGGTCGGGCATAAAGTCGGGAGCTTACATAAGCTTGTTGTACGCTTCCCGCGTCTGCTGGGCGATTTTTCCCCAGGTGAACCTTTCGAGAACGGTTTCACGCGCCCGGGCTCCCAACTCCCTGCGCTTCTTTTCGTCACCAAGCAACGAAATGATGCCATCTGCCAGCAGTTCGGGGTTTCGCGGCTCCGCGAGCACCCCGCTCTTGCCGTTCTCGATGGCCTCCGGGATGCCGCAGATGCCGCTCCCGACTACGGGCACGCCGGAACTCATCGCCTCCAGCATCCTGAACGGGAAGTTCTCGTACAAGGTCGGCATGGCGTAAACGGAAGCCCGGGCGTAGAGCGCGGGAAGCTGGTCGTAGGGAATGTATCCCAGGAAACTGTACTTGTCCTTTCCGACGCCCGCATCATTGAGCATCTTTATCCAGCCTTCGTTGTCCTTGGAGCCGGCGAATGCGAAGTGCGCGCCCTTGTGCTCCCGCAGGACCTTCGGTATTGCCTGGATGAGCGTGTCGGCTCCCTTGACCTTCGTCATCCTCGAGGTGTAGAGAACGACTGGCGACGCGACATCCGGCAGCAGCTCGGCGTCCTTCGCCTTCTCTGGCGAATACCTTTTCGGGTCGACGCCGTTGTATATCACATCTACAGGATTTTTCAGCCATGGAAGCTCGGAGGCTATCTCCTTCTTCATCCATTCCGAAACCGTGATGCAGCGGTCCGCGCCCTTCAGCGACCTCCTCTCCGCGAACCTGAGGAACGGGTAGAGCGCGACCTGCCATTTCTCCGAAGGGTGCAGAGAGCCGAATCCGGAGCCGCACATCTCTATGCCCCGCCTCTGGCCCGCGATGGTAGTGTGTATCGTCGTGATTATCGGCATCCTCCAAGCCTTAGGCTTGAGGGTTTTGTAGAGCACGTCCGACATGTGCGCGTGCTGGGAATGGACGAGCGCCTCGCCGTGCTCCCTTCGGAACCGCGGCAACGCCGTCAGCAGCTTGGCCTGGAACCTCGCGTTGTAGACGAAGCTGTCCTTCGCAGTCATCAGCGCGTGGACGCGGACTTTGTTCGAAAAGTATTGCTCCATCTCCGCCTGTGTGAATTCCTTGCCCTTGCCGACCTCGGTCTGCCTCCGGACCGTGAAGACGTGCAGGTCGACACCGTCCATCTTCGACAGGTGCCGCGCGAGTTCGATGCAGTACGTGCCCACCCCGCCCCAGTTTGGCAGGAACTCCGGCGCGAGCATCGCGATTCGCAATCGGTCCATCGGCTTTGGGAGGGCGCGAGGATATTAAATGGTTTCCGGACGCTCCTCAGAAAAGAATAAATACGCTCGCGCTGTAGGCCGACTTCATGCGTTACCTCGTCACGGGCGGAGCCGGTTTTATCGGGAGCCACCTCGCTGAGGCGCTCTCGAAGGGGAACGAAGTCGTGGTCCTGGACAACCTCAGCTCCGGAAAGCGGGAATTCATCAAGCCGCTGGAGAAGGGGAAGGGCTTCGAGTTCGTCAAGGGCGACCTGCTCAAGCCCAAGGATGTGGAGAAGGCCCTGGAAGGCGTCGATTTCGTGTACCACATCGCCGCGAACCCGGACATCCGGTACGGCATTTCCGTGACGGACACCGACCTGAAGCAGGGCACGGTGGCGACCTACAACCTACTCGAAGCCATGAGGAAGGCGGGGGTGGGGAAGATTGCGTTCTCCTCCAGCTCCACGGTCTACGGCGAGCCGTCTGTCGTTCCGGTGCCGGAGGACTACGGGCCGCTGATGCCGATATCGCTCTACGGCGCCTCGAAGCTCGGGGCCGAAGGCCTCATCACGTCATTCTCGCACACCTTCGACATGCAGGCGTGGATATTCCGCTTCGCGAACGTCATCGGCCCGCGAGGGACGCACGGTGTGATTTTCGACTTCATCCAGAAGCTCAAGGGAGACCCGAAGAACCTCGAGATACTCGGCGACGGCACGCAGAGCAAGTCTTACCTCATGGTCGACGACGTCGTTGACGCGATGAGGTTCGGCGTGGCCAAGTCTAGGGCGCAGACGAACATCTACAACCTCGGCGCGATGAACTGGGTCACGGTGGCCCGAATCGGGGAGATTGTCGTGGAGGAGTGCGGCCTGAAGAAAGTCAAGATAAACTACACCGGCGGGAAGCGCGGGTGGAAGGGCGACGTTCCGAAGATAATGCTCGACCCGGCGAAGATGGCGAAGCTGGGATGGAAGGCCAGCAGAACCTCCGAAGCCTCCGTGAGGCTCGCCACGAAATCGCTCGTCAAGGAGCTTTGGTGACCGGATGGCCTCGGTGAGAATCTCCGCGCCAGTCCACCCGACAGAGAACCCGTCTGCCATCGACCAGGCAATCCGCTCCATCTTCCCCGATGCCGTGCTGTCATTCGAGCATCGTTGCATCTCCGGGACCGCCTCGTCCCTCTCCCGCCTCGCGGAGGTCATATCGAACCACCGCATACGAGACTCGGCGCGCGCGGTCTTGCTCCGTAACGTAAAAGGCAACTCGTGCCGCTTCCACCTTTCCAAGCAGGCCGCCACCGTCGGCAAGGCCAGTTTCACAGACGGGGACTCGGTCCTCGGGGACATCGAGGTGACGATGGAGTCGGAGGACATCCTCGCCGCGATAGACTCCGTGGCCCGGTCGACCCGCCTTTTCAAATCCTCGGAGGCGCGGGAATGATTGGCGTTTCGCTCCCGCGCGAATGCTTCCGTCCGTTCGGAGAGGTCCTTTCCGAGATTCGCGGCAAGTTCGGACTCTGGGAGGTCGTGTCCGAGATGGACCACGACGTGAGGCATGTCTCCGGCGCGATGTCCTGCGTGCCTGAAATTGCGTTCCAGGTGCACGCGCCCTTCAGCGACATCAATCTCGCAAGCCTCAACATCCGTCACAGGGAGCAGGCAATCACCGCAATCTCCGAGACCATCCAGCGCTCCGCAGACGCAGGTGCTAAAGTCGTCACGGTCCACCCGGGCATAGTCTCGCCCATGGGCTCGTACCATCCCGAAAAAGCGTTTGAAGCCTCGGCGAGGAGCCTCAAGTCCCTCGCCCCGATAGCCGAGGATTCCGGAATCGTTCTCGCAGTCGAAAACATGCCGCATGCAGGCTGGGCGTTCATGACAACCGCCGAAGAAGCCCGAAAGGTCTGCGAGGGGACGGGGCTCGGGCTGTGCTTCGACATCGGGCACGCGCACATCGCGGGGACGGAGGCGGAGTTCTTCGAGCTGGCGGACCTCTTCGCAAACGTCCACCTCCATGACAACAACGGGGGCCGCGACGAGCACCTCACTGTCGGCGACGGGGGGGCGGACTTCGCGGGGCTGCGGAAGGTTCTCGGGCGATACCGGGGGAACGTCGTAATCGAGGGTCGGAGCCTCGAAAGCGCGGTCGAGAGCAAGAAACGTCTCGAGGCTATGGGATTCTGAGGACGCTGGCTCGTGCCAATTCTGATTCTCACGAGCGATAATTATAAATGCCAGCAGAGAAAATCTTATATGTTTTGCGTGGGAAACCCTTTTATACGGCGAAGAACATAACTTCCGTTAGAGCCTAGATTTGGGCAAAGTGAGGGGTATAAAATGAAGATTTTGAAGAACGCGGCGGCATTGGCGATAACCGTGAGCATGATGCTGGCGGCCTTCGCGGCTGTGCCAGTCGTGGGAATCGATGTGCCGAGCCCGCAGACGGACACGGGAACGATAACTGTGAACACGGTGTATCCGCACATCTACGATTTCGATTTGACCGTGGGCAACGGGGGCGGGCTGAGCGCGATGAACTCCCAGATAGACGTGGACGATGGAACGATGGCGTCCGTATACACCCTGGAGGCGCAGGGCTGGTACGTGCCAGGCGGAAACCGCGTGGATGTGGTGAACGTGTGGATGTGGTTCGACGACGGTGCGACGCTCACGGATGATTCCGGCTCAATCGGCGCACCGTGGGGACCGAACCGCGGCGTGCAGTTCACGTACGACGCAAATGCCGTGCCGACTTTCCAGATAACGAGCCTGGGATACACGGAGGAATGGCTCCTCGACGACGGGGTGGCGCTTTCCGACTTCGGCTCCAGCGGCCAGATGTGGTGGTGCAACTTCACGTTCATACCGATGGAGCAGGTCTGGGCAGCGAGCGGCGGGTTCACGCAGCTGCCGGGTAACATATACGGTGGCGGCAACGAGACGCAGAGGGACGCTGACAACGCCGACCCCCGCGACGCACTGGACGACGCCAACACATGGGATGTCAAGGTGATAGCCAGCGATTCGACGGTCTTGGCTGACAGCATGCCATCGTTCGACGAGTACGGCTACTACATCTTCAGCGCCATCAACACCGTAGGCTGGATTGGCGGCGGCGACGTGACGGGAAACGGCCCGCCGAGCACGCCGGGCGTGGGGTTGAACCCGAGCGCCTACGACTGGGTCTGGTCCGCCAACATCCAGTACGATTTGATGGTCAGCATCGACGCCGACCTGGCAGGTGTGGCAGTCCCGGCAAACACGATCCCGGTGACGGCCATTTACATCGTGGGCGGCGAGCGGGCATTGGGCACATTCTCAGCTGCGGCCACCGACCAGTACATCTTGGGCGACCAATTGGCCAACACCGGCGAACAGCCCGTCGAATTCCTGAGGACCACGACGACGCAGTCGGGGGCGGGAGACGGCACGGGCGGCGGATTCCAGGTTTCCTGGCTTTGCGACATACCCGGAGTGCCGGAAGACACATACCAGGCGACGATAACGTACACTCTCGCAACGGACCCGTAAGAGTCCGGTTGAAAGTGGCAAAACCCTTTTCCCTTTACTTTTCATTTATTCAAAATTTAAATTTCATTTTCACTCAGTAATTATTTATACGGGCACGTTCATTTAACGAGCAAGAGGGTTTCGCATGAATTACGCAAGGTTGTTGGCGCTGTGCCTCACGGTCGCGATGGTTTTCTCCGGAGCGGTCTCGATGTCTCCATCGGTCAAGGCGGCCGACACCACCAGCCAGTGGTTCAGCGTGATACCCGGTGCGCCAGGCGTGGAATTCAGGGACGCGGAGTGGGCGCCAGGGGGGAGCCACGCGCTCTTCGTCGGCTACGATTCCGGGCCAGGACGCGGTAGCGCCTGGTGGTACAACCCTCTCGACGAATCATGGTACGACATCACGCTCACCAACGGCTCCTCGGACGGCCTCGAGCTGGAAACGGTGGAATTCTGGAACGACTGCATGGTCGCCATGGGTGATTGCGGCCCGGCGGGGACGTGGTTCTACACGAACAAGACCAACAACCTGCTGGAGGCGAAGACGGATTTCGCCCTGGTCGGCGCCTACATCTACGATTTGATGTACATCGGCGGCACGATGTTCGCCTTCGGCCAGAACACCACGGCGGGGTATGCGATGTGCTGGTACAACAACGGGACGGGCTGGCAGCACAGCTGGGGCGCTCCGAGCCACGCATCGAGCGTTTACTACGGGGCGGACTGGTACGCCTACGGACCGAACGTCAGCATATTCATGGTCGGTTCGTGGGACGACGCCGGCACCACGCGCGGCCTATATCAGGAGTACAACGTCACCCCGATGAACATCACGACGATATCCGATACCTTCGAACTGGAGTTCACGGACATCGAGCTGGACGCCTCGAACGCGACTTATCCGAGGATGCTGATTACCGCAGGCGGGAGGGGGGCAGGAATGGCTGCGCTCTTCGTGGCCAAGTCCATTGGAGGATTGGCGTTCCATAACCTTGTTGGCATCGGCGACATACCCCTGATAACCAATCTGATGGGAATCGATGTGGACGAGCACGGGACCGCGGTGGCCGTCGGGATCGAATCGGCCTACGGAGTCATTTACAGTATATATCGGGCCGGGGGCAGCACGGTCGTGATGAAGAGGAGCGACACCAGCACGATGTTCTCGGGAAAGGTGTTCAGAGACGTCAGGATCCGTCCGTTCGGCGTCCAGATGGCGCTGACTGTCGGCTCGGCCTTCAAGTACTCGTACACGTCGATACTCTCGCCGATCCGGGTGGACGCGTCGACGCCGCACATCAGCTACATAACGATGTGGCCGATAAGCGACCCTTCGAAGGAGGTCCTTAACCACCAGATAGACGTCGACGACGGCTCGTCCGCGACCCAGTACACGCTCTCGGTCTGCATATGGGACAACCTCGGAATAGACCACGTCACTGCCATGAACATCTGGATGTGGTACGACATGGGCCTCACGGGCGTTGACGCCCCGGCGGTCTTCGACGACGCGGACCTGGCGAACCAGCGCATCCGCTTTTCCATCAGCAACGGCGCGGGGGGCGGCGCTCCAATTCCCGCTCTCCGGCGAGACGACCCTGGTTGGCGGAGGGTGGGAGGAGTCCGGCACCTACGCCTGGGTGAACATCACATTCTCCCCGCACGAGCAGGTCCGGTGGGCCGACAGCGACATGGGAATCTGGAACCAGGACGTCACGACGGACTGGCGGTACGACGGCGACACGAGCGGCGGCTGGAACCCCGAGGACCAGAGCGACAACTCCGGTTTCGCCCCGCTTGACGAGGACCTCACCTGGGACATCAAGGTCCAGATTGAGGACGACTCCCCCGTGACGAACTACGCCCGCGCATACGACGAGTTCGGCTTCTTCAAGTACACCTACCTGGGCAACGCTGGTATTGTGAACGGAGGCAGCGTCTATGGCTCGGGGGCACCGAACACTAACGATGTCGCGCTCTCGCCATCGAACGTGAACATCACGTTCAGGGCCAATTGCCCCTACAGGCTCGGCGTGCAGCTCATGGGCGACCTTAACGGATTGGCGGTTCCGGCCAACACCATCGACGGCGACGCCGTCAGCATACAGGGCGGGGACGCGGCAAGGACTTACTTTGCCGCGGGAGGCAGCACGATATACCTCATCGGACCCGCGCTGAACCAGGACCCGCTCGGGAGCGGCAGATTCACGACCACCAGCACTTACGACTCGGACCCGGATTGGGATCCGGTTTTCTGGTGGTGCGACATCCCTGGAGTGCCCGAAGACCAGTACAGCGACAGCCTGACGTACTCTCTATCGAGCTGAGGGGCTGTGCACTGGATCAAGGCGCTCGATGAGGGGCTGAGTTCTTCCGTCTCAACCGACGGAATCGCAAACGGTCCTTCAGTCGAAGCTTATTTATAGACACGCGAGTATAGCTATTCGAGGGGCTGCTTGCTGAGCGGTTTGAAGGCTTCGCTGGTCATTGTCATTTCTCTGATGGCGGTCACGTCCGCCTTGGTCATCCCGACCGGGACGAAAGCGGCGGACACTTCCGACGCGCCGGTGACTGAAATTTCGGGGGCGCCAGGAGACGCGAGCTTCTACGACGTGGCTTGGAGCCCGGACGGCAAGTTCGCCCTCTGGGTCGGTGCCGACGGCGGCACCGGGAGGGGCTGCATTTACAGGTACGATCCGTCCGCGTCAGGAGCCGGAGCATGGCAGATGCTTTTCGTTTTCGGGGCAGACCCGTCCGCTGGCTTGATCAGGGCCATCGCTTACGTGCCGTGGGAGGGCGTATTCGTCGCACTCGCCTTCGGCGACCCATCCGGATTCTGGTATGAGGTCAACAGCGACGGTTCGAACATATGGGAGTTCTCGGACGCGACGCTGGTGAATAACTACATTTACGACGTGGTTCTGGACAACGCCAACGGCAGGCTCCTCGCGGTGGGCCAGGATATGAACCCGGCGTACGGGGGCGTCTGCTATCAATTGTGGAGCGGTTCGTCGGACTGGACGATACTGTTCTACGACGGCAATCCGAACGCAGCCCTGGTCGGTGTGGCGTGGGATCCATATTACGGATACATTTACGCCGTGGGATACGACAGCGACGTGGGTTGCGGACTGTATTACCGCTACACGGGAACCCTCGATTGGGCGGGGATGGGGTCTTATCCGAGCGAATACATGGACATGATGTTCTCCGACATCGTGTATTCTCCAACGGCCAGCTCGATGGTGCTGTGCCTGTCACAGAGGACGTCCGGAATTGCTGGCATCTACTACGGTATCTCCCCTGGCTATGAAAACCTCCAGCCCGTCGGCAGCGAGTCTGACTGGTCGAACATCTACATGCAAATGGACATAGACTCGTCCGGAACGATAATAGCGGTCGGTTACCTCGACGGCGTCGATTACGGTCGAATCCACAGGATTTGGCGCGACGCGTTCACAAACGGTTGGCACGTATCGCAGGCGTCAACGGATGGGGCATCGATGATGGGCTACAACTTCCTCTCGGTCGCAATCCGCCCCGCGCGCATCCCGATGGCCCTCATCGCCGGGAGCGCCTTCGTCTACCACTACACCTCCGCCAACTCCGGCGTCCAGGTCAACGCCGCCTACCCGCACATAAACTACGTTGACATTTTCGCCGCTGGCACTTCCACGAGCTACGTCAACAGCCCCGTCGACGTCGACGACGGGTCGAACACCATCGGCTACGACGTGACAGTGAGCGTCTATCACTCTGCTGGCCAGGGCTACATTACGAACGCCGAGGTGAGCCTCTTCAGGGACGGCGGGACGAACGAGTCCATGCCCTGGTGGGGCGCGGGCGGGTACGCAGCCGTGGATTATGGGAACATGAGGGCGCGGTACGTCTGGAACAGAGGATCTCCCGACACCTGGTCGGTGATATGCCCGACCATTACGGGGAGCGAGGAGATAACCCTCGTGCCATCCGAATGCTCGCGCGTGGACGAGCCCGACGGTCAGAACGTCACAATCAAGTTCCGGGTTTACTTCCACCAGCAGGCTCGGGCGGCGCTGGGGCCGTTCACCGAGGGCGCTGGCGTGCGCAACGCGAACCAGCATCTCATGTCTGCCTACAACGACTTCGACAGCTGGAACATTTGGTTCAGCGTCGTCGATACGGGCGGCGGCATAGACTACGCATACGACGAGTTCGGGATTTACCAATACACCTACATCGGTTCTTCAGGGCTTCCAGGTGGCGGTGCGGTCTCCGGTTCCGGCGCCCCCGGATTGACGGTCATGCTCTCCCCGACCTCCGACGTCACATACTCCGCCAATTGCCCGTATCGCCTGAGCGCGTCCATCACTGATCTGACTGGCGACAACCTCTTCGGGACGATACCGGCCACGTCATTCCAGACCCAGGGAGGAAACCTGCCCGCAAGCTGGATGCCTGGTGCGGACATGCCGATGTACTACTACGGCTCGGCAGTGCCTGCGTACCAGAACCCGCTCGACGCGGGACGCACTACCACGTCCAGCACCGGCGACTTCAATCCAGATGCCGATCCGATAATATGGTGGTGCGTGATACCGCCAGCCCTTGAAGACCGCTACAGGGGAACGATAACGTACGCGATAAGCCACGGATAGGAGGGAAACGATGACCGACTCTACGCCCGCGACATGGCGCCGGAACATCGGGGCGCTCATCCTAGTGGCAGCGATGGTCCTCTCCGGCATCCCGGCCATCAAGGTCACCGGCGTCGGCACCGGCACGGAGCCTTTCCTGCCGATCGATTCGGCTCCCGCATACACGTTCAGCGACTTCGCGTGGGCAGACAACGGCACGACGGGACTAGCCGTGGGGAACACCTCCGGGGACGGTCGAGTGTACCGTTACACCCCTCGAAACGACGCCTGGACTCCAGTAATCACATCCGCAGTTGATGGGTACAACGGCGTCGACTACCTTCCGGCGTTCAGCTACGCCGAAGGCTTCGAGGCGGGGACGACCGGTTGGACATTCAAGAACTGGATGGGGACGCTGGCGTGGCACCGGGTCATACCCACGACGCTCCCGACACCAGGCTCGTATTCGCACGCCCCAGCCCACGGCGGGTCCTACGACCTCTGGTTCGGCAAAGACGCGACGGGAAATTACGATGATTCCGGCGCGATCGTGAGGGGAAGCGCGGTATCTCCGAAGATGTTGCTTTCGAACGCCTTCTCGTCGTTCAGCCTCGACTTCTGGCACTGGTATGAGACCGAGAGCGGCACAAGCTTTGACAGGAGGCAACTTTACATCAAGGACACGATGTCATCCACCTGGGTCCTGTTACAGGATTGGACGACCGGTTATGCGCCATACTCGAAGGCCTCCATAGACCTGACCCCGTGGATGGGGAAGACAATCCAGCTCAACTTCACCTTCGATTCGGGCGGGGACGGCTCGGTCAACAACATGTGCGGCTGGCACGTGGACGACATATCCGTGACCTCCAATTCGGGCGTCTTCGTGTACGTCGGCACTACCAGCACAGGGAGTACGGTTTACACCACGGATGGCTATTCTGGCGTGATGTCGATGGGGCTGACCACCAGCTTCAGGGACGTCGCCTGCGGCGTCAGAGGGAAGTTCATGGCCGTCGGATCGATGGGGGCAGCGCGCTATTTCAACGGCACGGCTTGGACGGCAATCACGGGCGCCCTCGCCACCGACACGCTCACGGCAATCGACCACAATGGCACCCACTACTTCGTCGTCGGTTTCACCATGGCCGGAGCGGGAGTCTCATATTACATCGCCGACGATGAACTCGCCGCCGGGCGAACCACGTTCCACACAATACCCGACGCCCCGACGGCCAAGCTTTGGGGCGTCGACTGGAGTAACAACGCGATATCCGAGAGCGGAACCGGAGCCGCGGCGGCCGCCGCCACCGGCAATGTCTACGGATTCGGGAACCCGGAGCTTTGGAAGCCAATCGGCACGGTCAGCGTCCCGGATGCAAGGTACCGGCACGCGATGTGCTTCGACGATTCGAGCGATACTCTCGTCCTGTTCGGGGGCAACGTCAACGGCGTTTACTCGAGCGACACGTGGGAGTACAGCCGATCGTCGGGAACGTGGGGTCTGATTACGCCCACGGGCTCGACCCCGCCCGCGAGGCACAGCGCTGGCATGGTCTACGACACTTCCCTTCAAGCGTGCGTGCTCTTCGGAGGGACACAAGTCAGCGGTTATCGCTCCGACACATGGCTTTACTACTCGCGCAACAACACTTGGTTGAACGTGACCACTGGGGTCTACCCGACTGCGCGCAGCCAGCATTCGATGGCTTACGACCCCAGCTACCAGCGCGTTGTCATGTTCGGCGGCTACGATGGCTATGGCTACCGCACGGACACCTGGGTATGGCTCAGCGGCACGAAGTCGTGGTCGAACGTGACCTCGGGGCTTACCCCAACGAAGCGTGGCGGGGCGGCGATGACGTGGGACACTGCGCACGGCAGGGCCATCCTGTTCGGGGGGAGCAACGGCACCTCCAACGCCCAGACGTGGGCATTCGACACGGGTAGCAATACGTGGACCCTCAGGGGGACGGGCCCGATAACCCCTCGGGGCTATGCTGCGATGGCTTACGACCCTCTGAACGACATCCACGTTCTCTTCGGCGGTTCCTACGCCGGCTACTTGAAGGACACTTGGACGTACAACTACAACGCCAATCTGTGGACGCCCGTAGACACCCACGCCACCCCGCCCGAGCGTTACGCGTCCCCGATGGCTTACGATTCCGAATCGGGCAGGTTCCTGGTGTTTGGCGGATGGAATGCCGGCGGGTTCTTGAACGACATGTGGCAGTTCTCCCTCAGGAGCCCGTGGTTCGGCACCGCCGAGGGCACGAAACACGAGACGTTCTACGACGTTGAGTACGGCCCGGACGGCCAGGAAGCGCTGATGGTCGGCCACAACACATCCACCAGCACCGCTGTGATATACAAGTGGTCATCCGCAGGAGGCCAGGGCGGCATATCCAAGCTCATACGACCGCTGGATGCTGAGCTCGACGACCACATACTCTACGGCGTGGCGTACAATCCAAAGGACGCGGCGGGCAGCGCCATCGCTGTCGGGGCGTCGGCGTTCGCCATATGGCCCAGCAACATCCAGGCCAGCACTGTGACAGTGGACGTCATCTACTCACACATCGCCTACCTGGACATCTACGACCAGGGCACGATGGCAAGCAGGCTCAACTCGCAGGTCGATGTCGACCCGGGCACGGGCACAGTCGCCTACGACCTCGTCGTGCGGGCGTGGAACGTCCTCGGTCAGTCGCAGATAACCCAGGTCGATGCGTACATGTGGTACTCGGGCGCGGCTGGTGCCGGAACCGAGCCGAGCCCGTTCGAAGTCGCCGGATACGAGAACCAGCGCATACACCTGAGGTGGGTGCGGGGCTCGCCCGATACATGGGCGCGGGTCTATCCCATGGTCGGCTCGGACGACGAGACGACGCTGATAGTCGGCAGCTGTGCGCGCGTGGACGACGTGGACGGACTGAACGTCACATTGAGCTTCCGTTTCTCCCCTCATCAGCAGGTCCGCGCTGCCAACTCGAACTTCGCGTGGAACCAGCCCTCGGGGACGCGCTACGGCGGTGGCGTGATAGAAGGTCAGTCGAACCCGGCGGCGCTGGACGACGATTTCTGCTGGAACATCAGGGTGGCGGCGACGGACGGGGGAGGCAACGAAGCCAACGCGTACGACAACTACGGCTATTTCAAGTACACTTACGTCGGGACGGCTGGCTTGCCGGGCGGTGGCAACGTCTACGGTTCGGGTCCGCCGAGCACATCCATAGTACTATCTCCCAGCGACCAGGACGTCACCTTCTGCTCCAACGAGTACTACAGGTTGATGGTGACTGTCACGAACCTCACCGGCCAGTCGACAGGCCAGAGGATCCTTCGGACCTCGCTCTCGCTGCAGGGCGGGAACCTCGCCGTGAGCCCGTTCGACATCGTTGGAACGCCGTTGTACATGTTCGGGTCGGCCGTGGGAGTGATGGGACCGCGCCCGGATAAACGGACGACGACTACCTCAACCGGCGATGGCCTGCCGGACCTCGATCCGGTCATATGGCGCTGCAACATCCCAAGCGTTCCCGAGGACAGATACATGGGTACGGCGGTGTACTCGGTGGTGCACTCATGATCCCTCATCGTGGCAGCCTGTACAAGCTCGCGGCCCTGCTGGTCGCGCTGAGCGCGCTCGCAGCGACGCTCACGCTCGTACCGCCGCGGGCCAAGGCAGCGGACACGCCGAACGAGTGGTTCGACTTCATACCAGGCGCGCCGCCGAGCACCGAATTCCACGACGTCGTCTGGACGCCCGACGGTAAAAACGCGTTGTGGGTCGGTATGGACATCTCACTCAGCGAGGCAATCGCATGGTGGTACACCCCGGACACGGGCACGTGGGTCCAGTCGATATGCGTAGATGACCCGGGATATGTGGTCGGGATGGAGTCGGGGTGCTTCTACACCGCCTGCTATATGGAAGGCCACCCCTCCTTTGGCAACTGCTTCCTGGTAATGGGCAACTGCGGGGCGGACGGCGTAATCTACATCGTGCAGACAGGGGCGCCAGCCCAGCTCGTCGAGCAGCACTGGCCAACGGTCGCGAACTTCTGGGCGCAGGGGTCGATTTACAATCCTACCGCGGCATCTCCGTGTATCGAGGTCGTAGGCTTCAAGACGGGCATCGGCGCCTTCTGCTATGAATACAGCGTCTTTGCCGAGGACTTCGGTGCCGCGGCGAAGTGCTCGGCCACGGCCTTCGGGACGATGGTGTGGTACGACGTGGAGCTGGACACATCATTGACACCACCCGATGTCTACTTCGTCGGCAAGGACGGGCTGGGCGGAGGCCTGTACCAGTGCTGGGACACCTCTGCAAACGGATGGGTAGCGCTGGGCATCCCCCCGTACTTCGTCCCGTACTGCATCGACTACGATGCGAAGACGGGCTTCATGGTGACCGCCGGTTACTCTCCCAACGCGGCATACACATGTTTGTATTATATATTAAAAGGATCATATTTCGACAGCTGGTATTGGATATCGGAGTCGCTGTCGAGCACGGCGGCGTTGCGCGACATCGATTTCGACGTTGACGGCAAGGGTGTCGCGGTCGGCGAGTGGTCGGCAAGCGAGGATTACGGTCTCGTCGTCGACATCTGGTGGGACGCCGGCACATACGTCGTGGTCCAGAGGAGTGACGAGTCCGCGATATATTATCAGAACTACCTCTACGGAGTGGCAATTGTGCCCTTTGGCAACCCCATGGCTTTGATAAGCGGCACGGCCTTCAAGTACTACTACAACGCCGCCAGCTCGAACATCCAGGTCGACACGATATTCCCGCACATAGACTACGTAGATTTGTACGACGCCGGTACGACGACGAGCCGCCTCAACTCGCAAATCGACGTCGACCCTGGCGACGACTCCACCTGGTACGACCTTGAGGTCCGCACGTGGCACAACTCCGGCAAGGGCAACATAGTATCCGCGGACGTGTACATGTGGTACGACTGGGGGGCGGGGGAGAACATCCCGGCACCGTTCGACAATGGCGGATGGGAGAACACGAGGATACACCTGCGCTGGACTCGCGGAACCCCCGATTCATGGATTCTTATATACCCGTTCCCCGGAAACGACGAGACGACGATAGACAACGCTGCTTGCTCGCGGGTGGACGATGGGGCGTCCGACAACGTCACCCTGCGGTTCCGCTTCTCGCCGCACCAGCAGGTGCGTTTCGCGCCGGGCGGATTCTCGGAGGGACCAGGCGTGAGGTACGGCGCGGGTAATCCCGAGGACCAGTCGGACCCCCTGGCGCTGAACGACCTGGATTCATGGAACATCCAGGCTGACGTCTACGACGTGGGGGGTGCGCAGGCTTCGGCGTACGACGAGTTCGGCTTCTACAAATACACATACCTGGGCACGAGCGGGCTTCCAGGCGGCGGGAACGTAATCGGTTCCGGACCGCCGAACACCGTTGCGACGCTCTCGCCGACGGCCGAGGTCGTCTACTCCTCCAACTGCCCATACCAATTGGCCGTGTCGTCGACGGACCTGATCGGGCAGAACTTCGCAGGAACCATAGCGGCAACGCGGATAGGTGTGATGGGCGGGCAGATTGGCGGAACGGTTTATTTGACTGGCGCGGGAGTCCCTATGTACCTCTGGGGCAACGCGGTGCCAACATACCAGGCGCCGAACAACTGGTACCGCACCACGACGATATCCTCGCCAGGCGGCTGGCAGGTGACGTGGTACTGCGACATCCCCGGAGTGGTGGAAGACTATTACAGGGGCACGATAACGTATTCGATTTGGCACGGGTGAGAAATGGAAAAAGCGAAGAAGCTGGCGGCATTCGCCCTCGCGGCGCTGATGCTAGCGTCGGCGCTTGCCTTCCCCGCTGAATCCTCGGACACGTCGAACACGTTCTTCGAGGACCTTGCACCCGGCGCACCCTACAACGGCTACACCTTCCACGACGTTGCCTGGACTCCGGACGGCGCGTGGGCGCTGTTCGTCGGCACGGGCGGCGGGTTCGCGAGGGCGGCGTGGTACAATGCTAACACGAACACATGGTCAAGCGCGTACGCAGGAACCAGCACCGTGATACTGTCCTCGGTCTGCTACGACCCCAGCACGACTCGGTTCATCACGCTCGGGAACAACGCTGCATCGGGATCCATCTTCTACGTAACTGCCTTGGGCGGCACCTTGCAGGTAGGCTCAAACGCCCAGTTGGCATACGTCACCATAAACGATATGGTTTACTCGACGTACGCCGGCGGCATCATCGCCGTGGGCAAGAGGGTATCCCCGGGTACGCCGACCGGACCTGTAGCCTTCAGGATAGCCACCGCTGGGATGTCTGTGAACGCGTACATAGACGACACTACGGCACATCCGTCTGGTGAATGGTACGGAGTGGATGGGTACAGCAACGCATTCTACTTCGTCGGATACGGCGGCGACGGGTACAACCTATTCCACTACACCGTCGCCGGGACAAAGTATTCTGGCAACATGTCCGTTCAGGGATTCTTTCAGGACGTGGCCGTGGACACATCGACAACTCCCATGAAGCTCTACATCGTTGCCGGGAGTCGCAACGCCAATGTCAAGGGTATATGGACGACCGCCCTCAGCGGATCTGTGCCGTCGACCACCTTGAACGGCCACGGCTCAATCCCGCAGGCGAACCAGTTCTATGCGGTGTCCATGGACAAGAGCGGCGTCTCGCCCGGGCGGGCCGTCATCGTCGGATACAACGGCTCTTACGGTCTCGTGTACGACGCCTGGACCGACGTTTCGGGGAGCGTACGGGTGGCCCAGCGCAGCAGCAGCATCGCGCTCTTCGCGGCAAAGCAATTGAGGGGCGTAGCCACCCGGCCGTCCGGCATACCGTTCGCCCTCGTCGCCGGCTCGGCGTTCAAGTATTCATACATGTCCGCTCCGTCAAATATACAGGTGGACACGGTCGTCCCGCACATCGCCTACATTGAACTTTACAATGCGGGCACTCTCACGAGCAAGCTCAACACTCAGATTGATGTGGATTCCGGCAGCGGCGACCTCGAGTACGACCTCGTGGTGAAGGCGTGGTCCAACGCCGGCCAGGCCAACATCGCACAGGTCAACGCATACCTGTGGTACGACGGCGGCTCGAACGAAACCTTCCCGTCTTGGGGCGGTTCGGGCTTCACCTCGCCAGGGTACGAGAACTTGCGCGCGACATTCCGCTGGCTCCGTGCAGGCAACGCCTTCTCTATCGAATACCCCCTCACGGGCGAGACTACGCTGGACGTGGCCGCCTGCACTTTCACGGACGAGCCGGACCTGAAGAACGTCACGGTAAAATTCAGATTCTGCCCGCGCCAGCAGGTCCGTTTCGCGGACGGCCCATTCGGGCCCGAGGGACCGGGAATGCGTTACAGCTTCGTCCCCGAGGGACAGACCGGCTCGGCCCTGAACAATTTCGACAGCTGGAACATCCAGATGACCGTGTGGGACATCGGGGCATCGCAGGCGAACGGCTTCGACGAGTTCGGGACGTTCCGGTACACCTACATTGGCAGCGCTGGCTTGCCCGGCGGAGGGAACCTGTACGGCGCGGGTCCGCCGAACACGCTCATCACGCTCTCCCCCGGCGACGAGAACGTGACCTTCAGCGCCAACTGCCCGTACCAGCTCCTGCTCAGGATTACCGACATGCCCGGCCAGACCGGCCCCGACACGATTCCGGCGACCGCGCTTGATGCGATGGGCGGGGCGAACATAACCTCTTACACGCCGTTCCCCGGAGCAGGACAGCCCCTGTGCCTCATAGGGGCAATCGCCCCGAATCCAGTTTGGTTTTACTATCCGCAGAACACTGGCCTGACGACTACGACTTCAAACGCGGACTTCAACGGTGCGTCCTGGGAGCCCGTGATGGTGCGATGCAACATCCCGAACGTGGTCGAGGACAGGTACCTCGGGATAGCGACATACTCGGTGGTGCATCCATGATGACATTTATTCATATCTGTGGGAGGGAACACTCATGAACAAAAGGGCGATGGTGGGTGAACATTCCTGGAGTGGTGGAAGACAGCTACGTCAGCCAGGTGACGTGGAGCTTGACGAATTGAGGTCAATAATATGAAAATGGAGGCATGAAAATGGAAATTAAAAGAGCGGTGTTGGCGTGCGTGTTGTGCGCGGCGATGGTAGCTTCGGGGCTGTTCGTGGCGACCCCGGCGAAGGCGTTGGACACGAGCAACGTCTTGGTCGTGGACATACGCGGGGCGGTGAACCCGCCCGCCGGAATTAACTTCTTCGACGTGGCATGGACCTCCGACGGCAAGTACGCGCTTTTCGTTGGGACGGATGGATTGAACGGCGTGGCCTGGTGGTACAACCCGACGAAGGTCAGCGATGCGGCGTGGACTCCGGCCGCGCTGAACGCCGGAAGCCCGGTCGCGACCCAGTTCAAGTCCGTGCTGTGGGACCCTGTGAATTCGATGTTCATCGTCGTAGGTGACGCGATATCCGGCCGCTGGTACCACGTCGCAGCGCCCGGCGAATTCCTCATCGAATCCGCGCCGGATGCAGACCTACAGGCCGTAGGCCCATACATAGAGGACATGGTGTTCAATGGCGGGGTTATTTACGCGGCTGCGCGGATGGCCATTATGGGATACATCTTCGCCTTCGACTGCGCGGGATGGGACTGGGCCCTCGTGAGCGGCTCGACGCTATCGAACGCCAACTGGTACGCATGCGAGTTTTACAGCAACAGGGTTTACTGCTGCGGCTCCGATGGTGGCACTAGCGGTCTTTACGCCTACTATGACCTGCCAGCCGGGCCATGGCACACCGCTGCGACGATAGGCTCGCTAATGTTCACAGACATGGCCCTCGACACGTTCGACTACGACCGGATGCTGCTGACAACCAAGGGACGCGTCGGGTTTCAATTCGGCGTGATGGAGGCGAGCGGCGCCGACCTCGACATGCTCGATGGCCTGGCAAATCTCCCCCTCGCATACGACCTCAACGCCATAACCGTAGACTCCGAAGGATTCGCCATTGCGGTGGGCCAGGACACGGGCTCGGGCAACGGCCTGGTCTACGACATCTGGTGGACCGGGTCCACGACATCGTATGTCAAGAGGAGCGCAGCAGCGCCCCCGTACAGCGGCCAGAACTTCAAGGGCGTCGCGATGCGCCCGACCGGCGTCCAGATGGCTTTAATTTCCGGCAGCTCCTTCAAGTATTCGTACACCTCGGTGCTCGCGCCGATACAGGTCGACACTGGCGTTCCCCACGTCGATTACCTTGACTTGTACCCGACGGGAACCGGCCTTGGCAGCAGCGTGCTGAACTCCCAGGTGGACGTCGATATCGGAGATTCGAGCACGATTTACACGCTCGAAATACGCATCTTCGACAACCTCGGCGTTGCGCGGATGACAAACCTCGAGGCTTGGCTCTGGTACGACGAGGGCAACACGGCCACGGACGTCGGCCCGCTGTTCAGCGTCCCCGGTTCCGAGAACAAGCGCATGCGCTTCAACATCACCTCCGGCAACGTTGTCACGCAGGAGTACCCGGCGCCTGGCCCGGTCGAGGAGACATCGCTCATCTCCGGCAACTGGCAGGTAATGGATGCGACGAGCGCCATAGTCGTGCTCAATTTCTCGTCGCACCAGCAGGTTCGATGGGCGGCTAGCGCGGGAGGCTTCGTCGAGGGCCCGGGGACGCGTTACGGCGGAATGGTCTCCGAGGGCCAGTCCACAATCAACGCCCTGAACGCGGCCAACACGTGGGACATCAAGGTGAACGTCACGGACGACGCGCCGACGACGAACTACGCCTCCGCGTACGACGAGTTCGGCTTTTACAAATACACCTACCTCTCCACATCCGGGATACCGAACGGCGGGGCGGTCTACGGTTCGGGCGCTCCAGGAACTCCTAACGTCGTCATGAGCATCTCCGGCGAGAACGTCACGTTCGCGGCGAACTGCCCGTACACGCTCAACGCCCAACTGATGGGCAACCTAATCGGAGTCGCCTTCGCTGGGACAATCAACGCGAACCAGATAAGCATCCAGGGCGGGGCGATAGGCGCGAGGACGGCATTCGCGCTCGGCGGCGGCACGCAGACCCTCATAGGCGCGGCGCAGCAACCGCTCGACAGCTTGCGGACGACCACGACGAGCTCGTGGGACGGCAACTCCGCGACTTGGGAGCCGGTCCGCTGGTGGGTGAACATACCTGGGGTGGTGGAAGACCGCTACGTCAGCCAGGTGACGTGGAGCTTGACGAATTGAGGCATATGAAGACTGCGAAGTTGGTGGCATTGGCCGTCGCGGCGGCGATGGTAGCGGCGAGCCTGCTCGTCGCCACCCCGGCAAAGGCCGCGGACACCAACAACGACCTCTTCACGACGCTTCCCGGGGCGCCTGTTGGCGTGACCTTCTTCGATGTGGCTTGGAGCGACGACGGCAAGCTAGCTTTGTTCGTCGGTACGGACTGGGCGCACGGCAAGGCGTACTACTACCAGCCCGCAGGCGACATCTGGACGGAAGCGACGTTCGGAGGAGGCTTCCTGCCGTGCTACGTTTTGTACACGGTCACCTACTGCCCCAACTCATGGAACGGCCCGAAGTTCGCGGGCACAGGCCAGTGCGGCGGGCTCGGGTACCTCCTGTGGTTCGCTGGTCCAGGCCAGGACACGGATTATTCCAGCACGAGCTACCTTGCCAACTTCGAAGTCCACGACTTGGCCTACAATCCGGGCCTGGGCTCCATGGGCACGCTCTACCTATGCGCGAACGATGCGCCCGGCAACGAGGTCAAAATACTCGATATCGACCTGGCCAGCGGCGGGTTCAACGCCATAATGGACGAGGCGAAGACGTCGGCGACGCTGTACGGCGTCGAATTCGACCCCGCGACGAACGACGTATACGTCGTCGGCGTGCAGGGCTCCGGCGTGCTCTACGAGCAGTTCGATTACAGCATGGGCACAACGACGCCCCTCTCATTTCCATACGGCCAGGTCATCTCGGACATCGTTTTCGACTCGCACCACGCGCCTAACCGGATGATAATCACATTGCTGTACCAAGGGGTGGGCGACGTGACGAGCGTCTACGAGGCCAGGTTCTCGGTCTCGGGCTACACTGCGGTGACGCCGATAGGCCAGTCTCCCGACTACACCTACTTCAACGCCATCGCGATGGACGGAGACGGGCGCGCCGTGCTCGTGGGGATGGACGACGAGATAACCACCGAGGGCAGGATATACGACCTGTGGACGACCGGCTCCGGGACCACGCACCTCGCGAATAGGGTGGAGGGCTCCATAGCCTTGGAGGAGTACAGGGGCGTCGCCATCCGCCCGACGGGCGTGCAGATGGCGCTCGTCGCCGGTTCCGCTTTCAAATATTCCTACACCTCCGTCCTTGGGCCCATCCAGGTCGATACGGGGGTGCCGCACTTCAACTACATCGACATCTACCCCTACGGCGACACGCTCGCAGAGAGCGTCATCAACAGCCAGGTCGACGTCGACATCGGCGACTCGATGACGAACTACACCATCGAGGCCGAGGTGTACGACCCCCTAGGCGTGGCGAGGATGCAATTCCTCCAGGCGTACATCTGGCACGACGGCGGGGTGGAGAACCAGACTTTGCCGACCTGGGGGGGCGTCGGCTTCGACTCGCCCGGGTACGAGAACCTGAGGATGCACTTCGAAATCACGGCGGGCGGCGCCACGACGCAGCATTTCCCAGGTGGCCCGGATGAGGAGACCACCCTCATGGGCGGCGGCTGGAGCCCAATCAACTCGACGAGCGCCAAGGTGTGGCTGAACTTCTCCGCGCACCAGCAGGTGAGGTGGGCGGCCGGGCCGTTCACGGAGCTTCCTGCGAACATGCGCTACGACCCCGACCTCGATGGGCCAGAGCCAGAGGAGCAGTCGACGATAAACGCCCTGAACGACGCGGGCACATGGAATATGAGGCTCTCCGTTTACGACGACGCCCCGACAACGAACTACGCCATGGCGTACGACGAGTTCGGGTTCTACAAGTACACGTACCTCTCCACGTCCGGCATACCGAACGGCGGGGCGGTCTACGGCTCCGGGGCGCCTGGAACGCCGGACGTCGTCATGAGCGTCTCCGGCCAGAACGTCACCTTTGCGGCGAACTGCCCGTACGGCTTGAACGCGCAGCTGATGGGGAACCTGGTCGGGGTCACGTACGCCGGGCTGATAATGGGGAACCAGATAAGCATTAGCGGGGGGAACGTCGGCGCCAGGACCGCCTTTGGGGTGGGCGGCGGCACGGCGCAGCTCATCGGGCCCCTCCAAGCTCCGCTGGACAGCGAACGGACCACGACGACGAGCTCGTGGGACGGCAACTCCGCGACTTGGGAGCCGGTTCGCTGGTGGGTGAACATTCCTGGTGTGGTGGAAGACAGCTACGTCAGCCAGGTCACTTGGGCGATAATGAACTGATGAGTCGGGCTATGAAACCATCATCGATTACAAATCGGCGAGTTTATTCTTTAACGTCGGTAAGTCTCTTTTGACCGTCTCCCAAACCGCGTCCAGGTCTACACCGAAGTAATCGTGAATGAGCTTGTCCCTCATACCAGACATCAGCCTCCACGGTATATCAGGGTGCTTAGATTTCGTTTCCACCGAGACATTTTTTGCGGCTTCACCGATTATCTCCAGCTCCCGAATTACTGCCGATTGGATCAAACGGCTAGACAAAAATCCTTCGTAATCGACTCCAGATATGTGGTCCTTGATTTTCGAGATTGAATCCATGATGTGCAGCAAATAAAAAGCATCGTCTTTCATGCCGGGTAAATCACCACGCGCTCTTTCATGACGCGCTCCCTGAGAAATGGGCTGAGGGACTTCTCGGTTACAAGGTCCACGTCCCTTCCGATGGATTCTGATAACTCCAGCTCGATTCCGACTAGGTCCAGGAGGCTCTTTCTGTCGCTGAACTCAACCATAAGGTCAATATCGCTGCCCTCATGCTCGTCCTCGCGCGCGTAGGAACCGAACACGCTGACCCTGCTCGCCCCGCGTTTGGCAAGGAACTCGGCGATTCGGCCGAACAGAGCCTTCGATTTCCCATTCATGAAGTGTCAATGTGGCTGATTCATATATATACTTTTGCGAATCGAAGCCTGATAAATTATATATACTCAGTTGCTCGTGGTTGGATAGATGAAGGTCCTGACCGTCGTCGGCGCGCGCCCCCAGTTCATAAAGGCGTCCGTGGTCTCGCCAGCGCTCCGCAAGAGATGCACAGAGGTGCTCGTGCACACGGGGCAGCACTATGATTCGCGCATGTCCGAGATATTCTTCAAGGGGCTGGAGATTCCAGACCCGGACTACAACCTGGGATGCGGCTCCGGCTCACACGGGGCGCAGACAGGGAAGATTCTTTCTCGCCTCGAGAAGGTGGTGGTGTCCGAGAGGCCCGACTTCGTGCTGACCTACGGCGACACCAACTCAACGCTGGCGGGGGCGCTCTGCGCCGCGAAGCTGCACGTCCGGACCGGACACGTCGAGGCCGGGCTGCGCTCCTTCAACCGCACGATGCCGGAGGAGATCAACCGCATCACCGCCGACCACGTGTCCGACTTACTGTTCTGCCCCACGCCGCGCGCGGTGGCGCACCTGGCAGACGAGGGCGTGACCAAAGGAGTCCACCTTGTCGGGGACGTGATGTACGACTCCGCGCTGAAGTACGGGAAAGGGTTCGGAGCCCTGAAAAGGCTCGGCCTGAAGCCCAAGGGGTACCATCTGCTGACGGTGCACAGGCCCTCGAACGCGGACGTGCGCGAGAACCTTTCTTCGATACTTTCCTCGCTAGACGGCCGGGAGACGGTGTTTCCCGCGCACCCTAGGACCGTGAAGATGATGAGGCGGTTCAAATTGGCTGCGCCCAGCTCAGTGCGCATTATCGAGCCGCAGGGCTACGCGGAGATGCTGCAGCTCGTGCGCGGGGCTTCGATGGTGTTGACTGATTCCGGTGGCCTGCAGAAGGAGGCGTACTTCCTCGGCACGCCGTGTGTGACATTGCGCTCGGAGACCGAGTGGCTGGAGACGGTGGAGGCGGGCTGGAACGTTCTCGTGGGCGCTGACAAGCGGAAGATTTCTCGCGCGCTGGAGACGCTCAGGCCTACCGGCAAGCGCGGGCGCGAGTTCGGGGACGGGAAGGCGGCCGAGAAGATAGTGCGGCTGATATGCCGCCACGCTTAAATCACCGAGCGGTCATTTTGTACTTCGCCCGTATGCGCTTCAGATCCTTTTCCTCGGCGCTCGGGTCCGCAGAATAACGTCTGCTGAGCCTGTCGCGGATGTCGCGCATCATTTTTACCGAGTCGAACTTCTTAGCCTTCATTCAGCATCTCCCGCAATCACTTCTGGAGCCTTAATATATCATCTACTGTCAAACCCGCGTCCTTTATTATGTGCAGTAACAGTCCTGGCTTCAGTGTATCGTGCATTGGGACGGTCACCATCTGACGGGCGCCTGCCGACGTATCCTTCATGCGCACGTGGCTCCCGCGCTGCCTGATGACGATGTAACCTGTCTTGCTCAGAATCTTCACAAGTTCTTTACCAGATATTCGCGGCAACCTAGTCATACCGTCACCATGACGGTGCCTACCAGGGAATGCGACGGATCGGGGATGACTTCGCCTTCCGCGACCATCTCGTCTATGCAGAGGAGGATGGCTTCCTTGATGTTCTCCAGCGCCTCCTCGACGGTGTCCCCCTCACTGTAGCACCCTGGAAGCGACGGGCACACGACGACGTAACCGCCGGTGACGTCCGGCTCCAGCAGAACCTTGTAGTTGTAGGCTTTCAATCGAATCGACCCTGTGTTATGCTAGCGTTTGGTCGCTTATTAAACTTGCGCCAAGGCGTACGCCGCGCTACGTTTATATATATCCTAGCTCGTGGCACGAACGATGACTGCTACCCGGGGGCCGAGCTAGATGACCAGGGACTTCACCCTGCAAACCTACGTTCGGCTCCTCGAGGCTACGAAGAAGTACTCCATCGTGACCGTGTCTGACTTTCTCTCTGGAAAGGCTGTCGAACCGTTCATAGTTCTTCGCCACGACGTGGACAAGTTTCCAGCTCGTGCCGCGCGGATGGCGAAGCTGGAGAACCGCCTCGGGGTTCATGCCACGTACTACTTCCGCTGGGACCCGAAATTGCTGCACGTCGACCGCGGCTACCCGTCGGGGAAGGAGCCCGGCGGGTTTCCTGCCTCGTACGTCCTGGAGGCGAAGCTCTACGGGCACGAGGTCGGGTACCACTACGAGAACCTGTCTGATTTCAAAGGGGATAAGGAGAAGGCGCTTCCCGATTTTGTTGAGAAGCTGGCGGCGCTGAGGAAGATAGCGCCGGTGACGACAGCCGCTATGCACGGGGCGCCGCGGTCTCGCGTGCGGAACGCGGACATGTTGCTCGGTGCGAACTTCAAGGCGCTGGGGCTGCTGGGGGAGCCGTACATTTCGAAAGAGTTCTCGGACCTCGTGTACGTCACGGACAGCGGGCGGCGCTGGAACTCCGGTGAGTCGTCCGTGCGCGACAGGCTCGGCAAGCCGGCGGAGGAAAGGGTAAAGAGCACGGATGCGCTGATGGAGCTTGTGAAAGCTGTCAAGTACCCGCGCCTGATGGTGAGCGCGCACCCGCAGAGGTGGGGCGTCGGAAAGGTGGAGTGGATTGTTGAGCTTGTGGGCCAGAACGTGAAGAACGTGGGGAAGATGGTGTTGAGGGGGTAAAGATGAGGATACTTTTCAACATCGGGCATCCGGCGCAAGTTCACTTCTTCAAGAACGCAATATGGGATCTGCAAAAACGAGGCCACATATGCAAAATAACCACCTCGGACAAGGATGTGGCGATACAACTTCTAAAAGCCTATAAATTCGAATACGAAATCATAGGTAAATCCCCATCTACACTGCTCGAAAAGGCAATCGAAATGGTCAAGAAAGATTGGAAGTTGCTCAGGATTGCCCACCGGTTCAAGCCAGACGTCCTAGTGGGCGGAGTGGGGAACTTATATGTAGCGCACGTGGGGAAAATAATCGGCAAGCCATCCATAGTCTTCGACGACACCGAACACTCGAAGTTCGAGCACATGCTGATGGACCCGTTCGTGACGAGGATATGCACGCCAGAGGCGTATACTTTAAACCTGGGTAGAAAGCAAGTTAGATATTCTGGTTTCAAGGAACTCGCTTACCTTCATGCTAAATATTTCAAACCGAGAACTGATGTTCTGAAAGAGCTTGGATTGAATAATCCCGACGAAAAGTTCGTCATAATTAGGCTGGTTTCATGGAATGCTGCGCATGATGTGGGAATAAACGAGGTGGATGTCAAATCTTTCAAAGAACTGGTTGAAATTATTGTAAATAAAGTGAAGGTAATCATCACTGCTGAATCGCATATGGGTGCAGAGTTTGAGATGTACAAGATGAAACTCGCTCCTGAGAATCTGCATGATTTGTTATATTTCGCGACTATGTATATAGGGGAAGGTGCGACAATGGCTACGGAGGCAGCATTGTTAGGAACGCCTAGCATATATGTGAATCCATTAAATACTGGCACCTTGGATGAATTGTCGAAGGCAAACCTTATCACACATTGCGAATCCTGGCGAGATGCGTTGTCTGTTGTAAAAAACAATGTAGCCTTCATTCAAAAAGGAGAGCGACAAACGGCTTTAACGGATTTCGACGTCACATCATTCATCGTTAATCAAATAGATGACATATTTTGCGCAACTCCGCATGGAACGGTGATGTAAGAATGGGGTTCAAAGAGATAAAAATTGAATGGCCAGACAATAAAAAATTCGGCCTCGTTCTAACTCACGACGTCGATCGGGTAAAAAAAACCTATCAGTACCTGACCCATTTCCTAAAGACTGGCAGATTCTATCACATCAAGTCGTTGGTCTCGGAACATAATCCATATTGGACTTTTGGCGAAATTATGAAGGTTGAAGAAGGGTTGGGGGTGAGATCAACCTTCTTCTTTTTAAACGAGTCGATAAAGTTCAATCCATTCTATCTATCGCAATACAAATTGTCTTTAGGTCGATATAAAATTAACGAAAAAGATGTTACAAAAATCATTAATGAGCTAGATTCGAAAGGTTGGGAAATAGGACTCCATGGTTCTTATAATTCATATCAATCGATAGACCTCCTAGAACGAGAAAAAAACATGTTGGAGAGCGTTCTGGGAAAGCCAGTATTCGGCATCCGTCAGCATTACTTAAACCTAGACGTGCCTCTGACATGGCAATATCACGAAAAATTGGGTTTTCAATACGATTCTAGCTTCGGATTCAAAAACCAGCTCGGGTTTCGAGATAACGTCCGATATCCATTTCAACCATTCAATTCCAAATTCACAGTGATTCCTCTTTCAATAATGGACATGGTAATTTTCAATCAAAAGGGATTGACAGACGAACAAAGGTTTGAAACTTGTAGGGAAATAATAAACAGCGCGATTGGTTCACGCGCAATGATATGTGTCGTTTGGCACACAGAGCGGTTTAACAACAAGGAGTTTCCTGGCCAGACGGATTTTTATATGCGATTGGTCAACGAATGTATTAATAAAGGCGCATATGTGTCTACTGCAAAGGAAGTGATAAAATTGATTTCCATTCAAAAGGGTGAACATGACTGACGATTGCGTAGTCCGCGAATTAAAGGATTCTGAAATAAGTGAGGCCTCGGAGCTCCATGATAAATATTTTCAGGACAAACGACCATCCCAGGTTTGGTTGTGGGAGTACCGCGGTATTCATCGAG
>JAZDNO010000016.1:0-8674 GCA_043799545.1 Methanobacteriota archaeon
AAAACGGAAAAGTAAAGGATTTCGGGGCCGCATCGCGGCCCCGCATCTAACGGTGTTTTCCCTAGTAGCCCTTAGTCCAGGTGCCGTCCGTGGTGACCTTCACCCAGTAGGCTTTGTCCGGCGCCATCAGGTTCGCGTCTATCATCGCGCTCGTCAGGTACGTCTGTCCGCCATCGTACTGCTCCACTCTCTGGACCGTAGTTCCCGAGACATCCGCCTTGAACATGGCGACCGTGTACCCGAGGTCGTCCGACGGGAAGCCAACCAAGTTCCAGCCAGCCTTCAGGGTTATCGCGGTCGAGACCGGCTTGCTGTACCCCGCCCCGCCCACGCATATCTGGCCGTCGCCGACCACCGTGACGTAGAGCCACACTCCAATCTTCACATCCACGGAGGTCAGGTCGTTCAAAGCCGAGTTCCAGGTTGTGTAGTACTGCTTCCACGGGTCGGTCAACGAGTTCGGATTGTACCACATCGCACGGGTCCACTGGACCAAGCCTAGGCCGCCGTTCGCAAGGTCTGTCAAAGCGCCCGGCATGGTTGTCGGTCCGGAGATGTTCACGGATACGAAGTTCCAGCCGAGGTGGTCGATTGTGATGTTCTGCCAGATGGATGAGGGAGCCGCGAACGACGGGTGGACGGACGACGGATTCGCCGCGTAGTCGTGGGCGAAGCTGAACGTCGCATACGGGATGCTCCACGTTATCTGGACGTTCAGGTAGTCTACGCTGGACCCGCCCCTGGACCCGCTGTTGTAGACGCCCCAGAGGATTACGCCTCCGGAGATGTAGTCGGCCCAGTTGGATGCGATTGTCCTAGTCATAGTCTGTTCCACGTTGGCCGCGAAGGCTGTCGTGGCTCCGACCGTGTCCCAGGTGGACCCGGCGGCGTTCCATGCGTACATCGTGCCGGTCCCGGCAACGGCGAACGAGCCCTCGAACGTGAGGGAGACTCCGGTTATCAGGGTTGGATTTACACCCGTGGCGAAGGAGCACTTCACGAACGTCTCGTCTCCCACAGGCGGATTGCCGCTCGGGCCCGCCCTGACATCGTTTGATGTCGAGGCTGCGGTGTAGTATGCATCCGTGAACTCCGTGGCGCTGTTGGGCGTGGTCAATTCCGCGGCTGAGTTGCTGTCGACGATGGTGAACCACACATCGTGCGGCCCGCCCGCGGCTGTGGTGCCTGCGGTCGTCAGCGATGTCACCGTGGTCCCGCCACCGTTCGATGTCACGTTGACCCAAAGCTGCACGTAAAACCGGTCCCCGGCGGGCAACGTTATCGAGCCGGCAGTGTGCTCCCAGTAGAACTCGTGATATGTGCCGACGTATCCGGCTATATCCTCGTTGTCCAGCGCGGTCTGGAAGAGCAGCGCGTTGTTGCTGTACTGCCTCACCTGGACGTAGAGGTAGCCGTGGGCGACGTTGGTGTCGACCTGCCCCCAAACCCTGAACTTCCAAAGCCCCGCCATGCCCTGCGCGGTGCCGTATTGCTGGGACACCCACCCGGTGTTGCCCGAATCGACCCTGAAATTGGCGACGGATGACAGCAGGCCGGAAGTCGCAACCTGCGCGGTCCCCTCGAAAGCGTCGTTGTTCAGGTTCTTGTAGCCGGCGAACGGCGCCTGAACCTGGAAGAACAGCAACGTCTCTGGCATACCGCTCTTCTCCACGGTGTTGGTCTCGGTCCTGCTGCCCGCATCCCTGGCTCTCACTACGTAGTAGTAGGTCGTACCCGGGGTCAGCCCGCCGTCCCTGTAGGTCAGGGAGGTAGTCGTGCCCGTGGGAGTCGCAAAGCTCTGGCCGCCCGACGTTGTCGCGCGATATATAAGGTAGGTTATCGGAGGCGACGCATCAAGGGCCGCATTCCAGCTCAGGTCGAGCGCCACTCCGTCGCCGACGTTCGTCACGGAAACTATCCCGGCGAAGACCGGGGGCGACGTATCGGTCGGAGTCCCGCTCCTCTGCACCGTGTTGGTGTCCTCGTTTCCGAAGTAGTCCTCCGCCCTCACCACATAGTAGTATATCTGACCGAGTGTCAGGTTGCCGTCGGTGTATGTCAGGGAGGCCGTGCTCGCGGTCGGCGTGCTGTAGACTTGCCCACCGGACGTCGTCGCCCTGTATATATTGTACGTTATCGGGGTCGACGGGTCCGTCGCGGTGTTCCATCCAAGGTTCAGCGAGTACCCGGTTCCCGGGTTCGTGACCGTTTGGATTCCTGCGAATGTCGGCGGAGTCTGGTCCTCGGCCCCGTTGTAGACGACGACCGTGTAGTCCTGATCGTTCGAGCCGTCGTTGTCGCAGTCACCGACAACACTGAATCCTGTCACCCTCAGCGTGTACAGCCCCGTCTGGAGCTGCGCCGGTGGGATGTAGATGCACTCGACGTTGTTGGTCTCGTCCCAGCCATCGCGGTTGATGTCGAATGTCGCGATCGGGATGGTCGTCACGGGCGTGACCCCGCCTACGAACGTGTTGCCGTGGTAGACGCCGCTCGTCGGGCTCGTGAGGCTGAGGTCCAGGTTGTTCACCAACGGCGTTGTGTCTCCGCCCACGGCCTCCTTGTCCGTCCACGCCAACGTCACCCTGAGCGGCAGGGAGCTGCTGACGTACGAGAATGTGAACTCCGAGAACGTGCCCGTTGTCAGCTCGGGCTGCGAATCCTTGATTATCCAGTTGGAGGCCGGGTTGACAACGGTCGGCAGGTACATCCTGCCCCATCCCTCGTTCTGGTTCGGGATGTCCGCAGTGCCTATGTCGACCGCCGAGTTTATCAGGAGGGCCTTCACAAGGGCCGGCGTCGGCGCAGTTCCGCTCCTCGCCTGGTACCACTGGTATATTGCAGCCGCCCCGCCCGTGACCGTCGGCGCCGCCTGCGAGGTGCCGGAGCACCACTGGTAACGCGTGTCGGGGGAGTAGAATCCGTATAGGTATTGAGAAATTGCGCTTGGCGACCTCGTCGAGATCGTGTCTACACCAGGCGCGCAAACGTCGGGCTTTATCCTACCGCCGCCAGTATGGTCGCTCCACCCACGAGAGCTAAAATCTATAATTTCATTTGGATTGTTCGCGTAAGTCGCACTGTCATAACCGTACAAGTACATAGTGCAACCATATGAATCCGCATCCGGCATGTAATTTTCAGTCGCCCCTACGGTGATGACGTTCTTTCCGTTGCCAGGGCTGCCTATCGTACCCGCTGCAGACCCAGCGTTCCCAGCCGAGCAGATGACGACCATCTGCTGGTTTCCGGCGGTTCCGTCGCTGGAATCCCTCACACGCCTGTCGTATGCCTGGTCGGATGTGCCATAGGCACCATTAGTATTGGCGCCCCAAGAATTCGAGTGCACCCTCGCCCCAGCGGCGTACCCTATTGTCAAGATGTCCCCACGGTCGGTGGGTCCGTCGTAGGGCGGTTGCGACAGGTCGCCTTCGAATATCTGTTCGGCGTAAATCTGGGACTCGTGCGCCATACCCATGCCGCAGTAGTAGGCTCCGTATCCCGCGTAGGTTCTGCCCGTCCCCTCATATCCGTCAGCTGCCATCAGCCCCGCGCAGTGAGTTCCGTGGCCATTCTGGTCGTGCCAGCCATCGACAGTCGCCCCGAGGTCTATGCCTCCTATGACCCGTCCGGTGAAATCGACGTGCCCGGCCGTGGGCGCGGTTCCACTGCCAAGTCCCGAATCCGCGATGCCCACTGTGACGCCCGAACCGTCCCAACCGAGCTGGTTGGCGTACGAACCGTGCGTGCCTAGGGTCCTGTAGGGCGTGTTCACGTTGTTGTCCGGGTCGTTGTACCACATATAACCGCCCGTTATCTGGCTCCCGGCCTCGTCGTGGAGCTCGGGGACCTCCTCGGGCCCTATGAACTGGACGTACGGGGATGCGGCTATCGTCGAGAGGGATTTATCGGACAGCAGTGACCCGTAGATGGCATACCCCCACGACGTGTATCCCTCCTGGCTGATTGCGAGTTCGCTCCTGGCGAGATTTATCGCTTCGATCGGTATTTCGGACCCCTCGAACGAGACCGTTACCCCAGGGCCATTCAGGTCGGGGGATATCTTGTAGGCGGGCTCGTAGTTCCCGACCCACCCCGTGCAGCTCAAATCCCGGACGGCCTGGCAAACCTCCGGGGCCATCCTGACCTCGTAGGCGAAGTTGTCAACGTAACCGATTATCTCCGCGCCGGCCTGGCGCAGGGCCGACATCCACTCGTTTTTCACGGGGCCGACCATCTGAACTATGTAGAGCCCGATCTCCCCGGGCAGGCATTCCTTCGCCTTCAAATCCGAGGGCACGGACGGCGCTCCGACAGCCGTGTCGAATTCGTATCCGCCCACGATTATCCGGGTCATGTCCGCCATGTCCGAGACTTCGTACCCGTAGTTTTCGAGCCATTCGGCCTTCTCATCGGACAGCTGTACCAGCGAGTACGCATCGTACGTCTCCACAACGGAAAATCCGTCCCGCTGCATTGCCGCAAGCATGTCCGGGTTCGTGCTGTAGACCATATGCATCGTCGTCGCCGAGCTCCTTTCCGCCGGCTCGAACGACATGCTCAAGGGCATCATAGAACCCACCACCATCAAAATCGCAACTGCCACGCCCACGCTAGCATATTTTGCCACCCACGCACCTCCAAAACCGAGCCGTTTCCGCCTCGAAGCCAGGGTCCGGTATAAACGTACATGCGATTGATGGGTTATTATACTTTCGAATACTATGCATATATAGTTTAGCAATGGAAGCGCTGATTCGGGCTCGCGGCGCATGGGGCTACCGTTAAATAACCCGTCGCGTATTATTGGCCATGGCCCCGGGCACAGCCGAGCAGTTGTTGAAAAAGGCCAGGTCGGCGTTCGAGAAGCACGCCCACGACGAGGCCCTGAGCTTCTGCAAGGAGGCCATAGTCATAGTCGACAAGGAGATGACCGGCCCAACGGCGGCGAGGATGAGGGCCGACATCCTGCTTCTCATGGCGGACGCCAAGGACATCTCGGGCGCCTGGATAGACGCCATCCTCTATCTGGACGGAGTGTCGCAGATTTCGATGAGCCTCGGGGACAACAAGCTTGCCGTCGAATCTCTGATACGCGCGGGCTACATCATGACCAAGAAGAGCAAGTGGGCCGATGCCTTGAAGAAGTTCGAGAAGGCCGAGACCATCTCGTCGAAGCACGGCAACCACCGCCTTCTGGGACGGGCTCTCGCTGGCGAAGGCATAGTCCTGTGGCGTCAGGCCAAGTACTTGGAGGCGATACGGCACGGTGAGCGCGCGGCCGAGATGGGGAAGAAAACAAAGGACGACGAGCTGATAGGCCGTGCGATGTCCTTGATTTCCAACGTCAGGTTCGACAGGGGCGAGTACGAGCCCTCGCTGGCAGCCAACGCCGAGTCGTTGGCCTCGTTCGAGAAGGTCAAGGACGACGTGGAGATTGCCAGGCTTCTGAACAACTCCGGGGAGACCTACAAGGTCATGGGGGAGTACAAGCGGGCCCTGGAGTTCTTCGACAAGTGCGTCAAGGTGGCGGAGCGTTCGGGCAACAAGCGTACGCTTGGCTACGCCATGACCAACATGGCCGAATCAAGCATAAGGCTGGGCGACGTCACCAAGGCCAGGAAGCACGCCGCCAAGGCGGAGGAGGCCTTCAAGGGGATGGAGGACAGGTACGCCCTGGCGAACCTGACGATGGTATGGGGGCTCATCCTGGAGGCCGAGGGAACGCACGCCGAGGCAGACGAGAAGTTCGCAAAAGCCGGCGCGCTCATGACGGAGCTGGAAATCCCCTACGACACGGGCGTCATTAGACTCGAGCACGGCCGCGCCCTTGCGAGGCGCGGCGACGCCGCAGGGGCGAAGCTGTCTTTGAAAGCCGCCGTGCGCTCGTTCACGGAAGCGGGAGCGACGGGCATGCGCGAGAAGGCCGAGAAGGAACTGGCAAGCCTCGGTTAGCGGGATTTCTTTGGCCGGCGCTCCAGGTCTTCTCCGCCGTCGAAAATCATCTGCGCCGCGGAGTATATATCTGAGACTCCCTCCCCTGTTTCTGACGAAGACGCTATGAGTTTTTTGGACATTCCAAGCGATTCTATGACCTTTACAAGCTCGTTCGTCAGGGGGAGGTGCGGCGCGCCAGGCTCCGAATCCAGGGCCGATATCAGGCTCATCGGTTCCGAAGCCCAATCGTTGACCAGCTCCAGCTCCTCCGCGCCGAGCAGGTCGGTTTTCGCCAGCACGTTCAGAGTCGGCAGCCCGAGGCGGAACTCCACGGTCGCCGCGAGCATCTGGGCGGAGACGAAGCCGGTCGGCTGCCTGACGAGGTTCGGGTCGAAGAGGAATGCAAGGAGGGCGCGCTCCCTGCCGAACGCGTCGACGATGACGTTGCTGGACGAGCGGAACGCGAAGAGCTCAATCTGCCCTGGCGTGTCGACAATGAAGTAGTCCGCCTCCATGCCGTCCATCACGTCCACGATTCCGGCCGTGTTGAGGGCCAGCAGGTCCGCGGCCGCAATCTGCGCCCCGTTGGGCCCTAGGCCGTGCTCGTCCATCATACCGCGCACCGAGACCCACTCGCGGATGTCGACGTTCGGCTCGTACGGAAGCCCCTCGGCTCCAGGGTCGAGGTTCACGAGCGCGGGAGCGTGGCCCTCCTCCTGCATCCAGATTGCCAGCGCCGAGGCGAGGCAGGACTTGCCGCAGCCCGCCGTTCCCACGAGGTACAGAAACGTTCCGTCCATGCCCCGAAATATGGCGGATTGGTAGATAAAGTTGATGGCGGGGGGGAATGAATAATTTTAATAGCTCCCTCAATCATGCACCCGAGAGGTGACCTCATGGTCCAGGCATACTGCGTAAAGTGCAAAAAGAAGGTAGACGTGGAAGGCGCGAAGAAGATCACGATGAAGAACGGAAAACCCGCCACCCAGGGCAAATGCCCCAAGTGCGGAACGAAGGTCTTCAAGATAGGCGCGTAAGCATCGGCGTTGCGAAAGCGGCCCGGTGAAGCGGCGCTGTCGGGCTTTTCCCGGCACGCGACGCAGACGTCACAAAACCTTTTCACTTTTAACCACAAACGATTTTTAGTTCCATGGCTTAACGCACGACGATGCATCTGTCATTCAGCAGGGAGCAGGAGATGGTCCGCGGCACGGTCAGGCGCTTCGCCGAGAAGGAGGTGCGCCCCATCGCCAAGGCGCTCGACGAAGAGGAGGTTTTCCCATGGCCGACTTTGAAAATGATGTGGGGCGTGGGGTTGATGGGGATGACCGTGCCGAAGGAGTTCGGCGGCACTGGCTCGGACTACGTCAGCTACGCCGCGGCGATCGAGGAAATTTCCAAGGCGAGCGCTTCCGTCGGCGTAATCATGGCCGTGCACAATTCTGTCTGCGCGTACCCTATCGTCAAATACGGCACTGAAAGCCAGAAGGCGAAATACCTGCCGAAGCTCGCCCGCGAGGGCTGGCTCGGCGCGTTCGCCTTGACGGAGCCCAGCGCGGGCTCGGACGCGTCGGCAGTCCAGACGACCGCGCGCATCGAAGGAGACAGCTACGTCCTCAACGGCAACAAGGTTTTCATAACGTCTGGCACCGAAGCCCACCTCACCATCGTCGTGGCCTCGACGGACCGCTCGAAAGGGCCGAAGGGCTTGACGGCTTTCCTCGCCGAGAAGGGAATGCCAGGCTTCACCTATGGTACGGTGGAGGAGAAGATGGGGATGCGGGGCTCGGCGACGAGCGAGCTTGTCTTCGAGAACTGCCTTGTGCCTAGGGAGAACGTGCTCGGGGCTGTGGGCGACGGGCTGAAAATCGCTCTGTCCAGCCTCGACGGCGGGCGCATCGGCATCGGCGCCCAGGCTCTCGGAATCGCGCAGGCGGCTCTGGACGAGGCCGTCAAGTATGCGAAAGAGAGGGAGCAGTTCGGCAAGCCCATCGCGAAGCTCCAGGCGATACAATGGAAGCTGGCGGACATGGCCGTGGGCGTCGAGGCGGCGCGGGCGCTCGTCTACCGCGCCGCGTGGTTGAAGGATGCCGGCCTCCCGCTGGGCAAGGAGGCGGCGATGGCGAAACTTTACGCGTCGCGGGTGGCCCGCGAGGTCACGAACGAGGCAGTCCAGATACACGGCGGCTACGGCTACACGCGCGACTACGAGGTCGAGCGGTATTACAGGGACGCAAAGGTCACGGAGATTTACGAAGGCACGAGCGAGGTGCAGAAGCTGGTCATCGCGAACGCGCTGCTGAAATGAAGCGATGAAAATTGGAAAACGAATGGTTTTCGGGATTGCGAATTATTGGTGCGGACTCACTGCGCCGTCTTCTTCTTCTCTATCTCCGCGAGCCTCAAGTCCTTCCTCTTGATTTTTCCGCTCTGGGTCTTCGGCAGCGAGGCGACGAACTCGATTTCGCGCGGGTACATGTATGGCGCGTGGTTCTTCTTCACGAAGGCCTGTATCTCCTTCGCCAGCTCGTCGGAGGGCTTTTGACCTTCCCTGAGGACTATGAACGTCTTGACGATTCCCCCGCGCATCTCGTCCGGGCTCTGGACGGCGGCACACTCCAGCACCGCCGGATGCTCGATGACGGCGCTCTCCACCTCGAACGGGGAAATCCTGTACCCCGAGGCCTTGATGAGGTCGTCGCCGCGCCCCTGGAACCAGAAGTAACCGTCCTCGTCC
>JAZDNO010000021.1:0-49653 GCA_043799545.1 Methanobacteriota archaeon
GGCCTTTTCCTTCCGCCTGATGTGGTACGGCTCCATGCTTTCACTCCTGGGCGCGCGCAACGTTGTCTCGATGCACCAGTGTGAGCCGGCCTCCTTCAGACGTACCCGCGCTTGTCGTCCGTGAAGTGCTGGTTCCAGTAATGGTACGGAGAGTTCTGTTTCTGTGACCCGGTCATATCGCTCGCGACCCCGCCCTGGTAGGAGCCGTAGCGGTCCTTTATCTGCTCCTCGATGCTCTTCGCGCGCTTCAAGGCATCCTGGATGTCCGCGCCGGTTATCAGCTTGTGGCCTTCCACGGTGGCTATGTCGCCGGCGGTCCTTATGAGCCCTCCCAGCTCCCTGAGGCGGAGAGTCAACCCCTTCTCGCGGTTGTCCAGAAGCTTGGCGCGCCTCCCGGCCTCCTTGATGGTTTCGTCGAGAGCCTCGATGGATGCGTGCGGAATCCTTCCGTCCATTATTATCTCCTGGGCGGCGAACTGGGCGAGCTTGAATCTGTTCTCCTCGGTGTCTTCCATCGCCGTCTCCACAAGCACCTCGTATCCCGAGCCTATTATCCTCGACCTCAGAGGCGAGAGGATGTATTGCAGGTCCTGGATGTTGTAGGCGCCGACGAAGATGAAATCGCATGGGACGTTGTCCACTCGGACGCTGGCGCCCGCGCTCTGCGGGTTCCTCCCGACTATCGGGAAACGCTTCTCCTGCATTGCGGTGAGAAGGAAGCGCTGAAGCTGGGCCAGATGCGGCAGCTCGTCCACGAAAAGGACGCCCTGGTGCGCTTCGTGTATGGCACCCGGCAGCACTCTCTCGTAAGGCTGGGTCCCCAGTGTGGGATGCCCCCCGTACGGGTCGTGGCGCACGTCCCCCAGGAGTTCGACCTCGCTCGCACCGGTCGCAAGGACGAAAGGGTTGCGGTTCACTGGAACGATGACCTTTCTGGGGCTGAGCTTGTCCATCTCCCGCGACTGCTCCAGCGCCTTCTGGTCGAGGATGCGAATCATCTCGCCTGCGCGCTCGTACACTACGACCTCGTCCTTGCCGAAGCGCTTCCTGGTGGTCGTGACGCGCTCATGGCCCGCCTGCGCGCCCATCGTCACCTCCAGCAGCCCGCCCAGCAGGTCGCCGAACGGGTTGTTCGGCGAGGCGCTCATGTTGGACATCTTCGGCCTCGTGCACTTCGGGCAGAAACGCTCCTTCGGAGTGGAATATGTGCCGCAGGTGACGCATTTGAAGCTCAGTCGCTCTGCCACGTTTACTGGAGCAGCTTTCGGCTCGATGAGCTCTCCCCCGGCCACCTGCTCGGTCTTGCTCTCCAGCTCCGCCTCCTCGCGGCTCTTGACCTCGATGAGCGGCCTCTCCGGGTTCTCAGGGTTCTGGACCACTCGAATCTCTTCTGAAGGCCTGTGCAGGTGGAGCGCAAGCGCCTGAGCTATCATCGATTTTCCGGTTCCCGGCGGACCCACCAGCATCAGATGCCTGCGCTGGTTTGCCGCTATCCTAGCGAGCTTGATGGCGTCGTCCTGGCCAATGACCCTTTTCAACGGATCCTTCGGTATGGGTATCTCAGCGGTGCTGGCGATGCCGTCGAGCGTCCACGCGGGGGAGCTCTCCTGCGATTCCGACGCCTGCCGCTCGCCCTTCGGGGTGATGCAAACCACTCTCACTCGAGGTCGGCCTTCGTCCAGACAGAGACCTCGCTCGCCTTCTTGGTCACGTTCCCCATCTTGCTGCCGACGAGGTTGCCGATTTTCTTCTCGGCCGCCAAATCCACAAGCCTCTGGGTGACTATCCCGTCGAAGACAACTGTCTTTATCTTCTCCGGAGGCTCGCCCTTGAGCTTCTCCGCCAGGTCTCTGACCGCGACTTCCTCGAGAAGCGCGTTCTCAAGCCCGACGAGCTTTGCCTTGCTCGTGCCGGTGAGCTCCTGCAGCGTCTTCAGGAACGCCTCCTGCTCGACGGTAAGCTGCTTCTTGGCTTTCTTCGGCGGCTCCTGGCGCATCTCATCGCGCCGGGGTTCCTCGCGGCGTGGCTTCCTCTCCTCCTTCGGTTCGGGGGAGCGATCGTCCCTTCTGTCGTCTCTCCTGTCGTCCCTCCGGCGTTCCCTTGGCTCTATATCTGGCCGTGGGCCGTTTTGGCGGGGCTCTGGCGAAACCTTCTCGTCCTTGTCAGGAGCGTGCGTTATGATGTCCGCACCCTGCTCGGCCGGAACCTTGTTGCGCAGCGCCTTCGTTATCTGCTTGTGGGTGAGCTCCTCGACCTCCATGTTCTGGGGTGCGCGGGCTATGAAATCTATCTCTGCGACCTGCATCAGCTCCCTTATTATGAGTTCCCCGCCCCTGTCACCGTCGACGAAGGCCGTCACGACCCTCTCCTTTGACAGATCCTGGATGGTCTTCGGGACGTTCGTTCCCTCGACCGCGATGGCGTTCTTTATTCCCGCTTTAAGCAGGTTGATTACGTCGTTCCTGCCCTCCACGACGATGATGGCGTCCGAGTCCTCGATGTTCGGCCCTGCAGGCAAGCGCTCCGCCCCGTAGGTCAGTATGTCCTGCACCTGAACCGACTGGCGAACTGCCTCCGTGAGGTCGTCGGACGTCGATTTGGTGGATTCGAGAAGCTTCGTCAGGAGCTCTTTGGCCCTGTCGACGATTCTCGTCCTCTTGCTCATCCGGACGTCCTCGATGGAGAGCACGTCTATCTTAGCCCTGCACGGTCCCACGCGGTCTATCGTCTCAAGGGATGCGGCGAGTATCGCCGTCTCGACCTGGTCTAGGCTCGAAGGTATCAACACCTCTCCCTCTGCGTGGCCTTTTGTGGCCGTGATGTCCACTTCAATCCTGCCAATCCTCGATGACTTCTGAAGGTCGCGAAGATCGAGCTCCTCCCCTAGGAGCCCCTCTGTCTGGCCGAAAATCGCCCCGACGACGTCAGGCTTCTCGACTATGCCGTCGGCCGAAATCTTGGCCCTTATCATGTACTTCGTTGTGTTTGGATCTAGGTTCATATCATTGCCTCCTTGGTTCTGGTAAGAATCGTTCCGGGCGGACTTTTCACATGTGTCCAGCCTAACCTTCTAGGTTATACGCGTGATATTCAACTTGATGGTGAATTTCGTGAATGCGCTGTTCCGCGCAAGCATCGCGAATGGCGATTCTTTACGAAGGTTGAGTAGTTGTCGAAGTATATAAATATTTCTAGATTTCGGTCCAGAGCATTAGACGGGGTTATATACCACGATGCCAATCCATGCTCAATGGACTATGCGGAAATAGCCAAAACATACGAGGCGCTGGAGGGGACCACAAAGCGCCTGGAGATGACGCAGATACTCGTTGACCTTTTAAAGGCGACCCGAAAGGAGGATGTCAGGAAGGTCGTCTATCTCACCAGGGGCATGGTCGCTCCGGATTTCGAAGGGGTGGAGTTCGGAGTCGCAGACAGGCTGGCGGTGAAGGCGATTTACGAGGCGACGAGGGTCTCAGGGCTGGAGGAAGTGCAGCTCCAGGTCGGCGACCTAGGCGAAGTGGCCAAATTAGCAGTCGAGAAGAAGGCCCAGCGGGCTCTGTTCTCCGAACCGCTGACGCTGGACAGGGTTTTCGGCAATCTCGTCAAGATAGCGCGCGCAGAGGGCTCTGGAGCGCAGGATGCGCGAGCGAAGCTCCTTGCCGAGCTCATACACGATTCTACGCCCCTGGAGGCGAAATACATCTGCAGGACGGTCGTGGGGAAGTTGAGGCTCGGAATCGCAGACATGACAATCGTGGACGCCCTCGCTGCCGCTTTCGCGACCAAGGAGCAAAGGGGGGACGTGGAGCGCGCCTACAACCTTTGCTCGGACCTCGGGCTCGTGGCAGAGAAGCTAGCCTCAGGCGGCATAGATTCGCTCTCATCAGTGACCGTTTCAGTCGGCGTCCCCATGCGCGCCATGCTCTGCGAGCGCCTTTCCAGCATCCCGGAGATTCTGGAGAAGCTTGGGGAGTGCGCCTTCGAGTACAAGTACGACGGGCTCAGGGTCCAGGCCCACAAGTCAGGGTCTGAAGTTAAACTGTTCACCAGGCAGCTCGAGAACGTAACCACTCAGTTTCCCGACGTCGCCGGGTACATTTCCAAAGCTGTGACCGCAGCGATTGCCATCGTGGAAGGGGAGATTGTGCCCGTGGAACCGAACACGGGGGAACTGCTGCCGTTCCAGGTCGTTTCCAGGAGGCGTGGGCGGGTGCACGGCGTGGGCGAGGCTGCGGAAGATTTTCCAGTGCACGTCTTTCTTTTCGACTGCCTGATGGCCGAAGGCAGAGATATGACGAACGAGCCATACCCCTTAAGGAGAAATGCTCTAATCGCGTACATGAAACCCACAGAGGCAGCAACCGTTGCTGACCAGATAGTCACAGGTGACGAAAAAGTGGCAGAAGAATTCTTCCTCAAATCCATAGCCGCAGGTTGTGAGGGAGTGGTCGCCAAATCGACAGCCCCTGAATCCGTTTACAAAGCCGGCTCGCGTGGCTGGCTCTGGATAAAGTACAAGACAGATTACCGTTCGGAGATGACAGACACCGTCGACCTGGTAGTTGTGGGGGCTTTCGCGGGCAGGGGAAAGCGTTCCGGTGTTTACGGGGCGCTGCTGATGGGAGCTCGAAATCAGGATACTGGCGTCTTTGAAACCGTGACGAAGCTGGGGACGGGCTTCAACGACGAGATGCTGGCAAGGTTGCCCCCCATGCTCGAGAGCGTTAAAATTTCCAAGCCGTCGAAGCGGGTGAATACGCGAATGCAAGCCGACTTCTGGTTCGAGCCTTCGGTCGTACTGGAGGTCTCCGGCGCGGAGATAACGCTGTCGCCGATACACACCTGCGGGCTCGGAGCCGTGAGGGAGGAAAGCGGCTTCGCGATAAGGTTCCCCAGGTTCACGGGGCGATTCAGGGACGACAAGGGCCCGGAGGACGCTACGTCCTCTGCAGAGATGATGCGGATGTACGACCGCCAGCTCAAGAAGGTGCAGGGATGAGCGAAGAGAAGTTTGAGCCAGTATCTGCTCCGCAACCCGACGAAACCTATCCATGGAAGGCGTGGCGGGTCAGGAATCCGAAGGGGCGCATAGGCTCGGCAATCGGGGTCGCTGTCTTCGGCGCGCTAGCGGTTTGCGGCTGGCTGTGGTGGCCCCTTTACACGGCGCTGCTTTTTGGATTGCTGGAGGCGCTCAGCGTCCTGAGGTTCTACCAGGAATGGGCCGAGAACGGCGCTTGGGCGAAATAGATTGTCCAGAAGTTGATTTAAGGGTTTTCACAGCCATCCAGCAGATGGGATGCTCTTGCATTGGCGCCGCAGTTTCTCAGTCATTTCCCGTCAAACTGCAAGCGCAATCAATCGCTTCATTCCATTGTGATTGCGCCTTCGGGGCATCCAGACTCGCACGCCCCACACTCGATGCACGCGTCAGCGTGGACCACGAGGCTCTTTCCGTCCTTGATTTCGAAGACCTTCGGGTCCGCTGGGCAGACCTCGTAGCACGCTCCGCATCCGTTGCACTTGGCCATGTCAACTTTCGGTGGCATTTATTTACCTCCAAATTGTAATCCCGGAATCGGGCCATCGGGCATAAACCTTTCCCTGTCAGGCTTCCGCACGAAGCGATTTGAGGACTCGCAGGTTCTTTGCGAACGAGTCTTCACCGGTGGGCAAGGGGGGAGTCTCCAGATATCCTGGCACATCCTCGAAGCGCCTGTCGTTCACAATATACCTGAAGCATTCGATTCCGATCTTCCCGTTTCCAATCTGCTCGTGCCTGTCCTTCCTTGAACCGAAGTCGTTCATCGTGTCGTTCAAATGGAATGCTCTCAGGCGGTCCAGGCCGACCGTCGAGTGGAAATCGTCCAGAGTATCGTCCCATCCCTTCGCGGTGCGGATCTCGTATCCGGCTGAGAACGCATGGCAAGTGTCGAAGCACAAGCCCATCCGTTGATTGCCCCCCGCGAGGTCGATTATCTCGGCCATATGCTCGAACCGGTGCCCGATGTATGACCCCTGGCCGGCCGTCGTCTCCAGGAGCAGGTTGACCTTTGCCGCCTTCGTCTGCTCCAGGACGTCGCCCAAAGCTTCGCCTATTCTCTGAATACCCTTTGCTTCCCCGCTCTCGGCGTGAGAGCCCGGATGGAAAATCAGCGCCTGGATTCCCAGGTATTCAGCCCTGCGGACCTCTTCAAGAAAAGCGCCGCGGGATTTCTTCCATGCCTCGGGGTTGGGGGAGGCCAGATTTATAAGGTACGAATCGTGGGATGCCATGCGCGAGATTCCCGTTTCCTTCCGCGCGGCATCCAGCGATTCCCTGTCGTCAGCCGTCAGGGCTCTTCCGCTCCACTGGCTCGCGCTCTTAGTGAAAACCTGGACGCATTCGCAGCCGTCCTCGGATCCCTTTGCAATCGCGTTGCCAAATCCCTTGGCGATGGACTCGTGCGCGCCGAGAAGCATGCCCCGGCTATTCTCCTGGCGATATTAAACGTTGCCCATCAATACGGTTAAGTAAACGTACAAATTGCCAGGCTTGATGAACCACGCGCTAGCCTTAAAAATCCTTGTCTTCGCCGTCATCGCGCCTTTGGCGATGCTGGCTGTATCGTTCGCTGGCTTCAGGCCCGCAGGTTTTGCCGGATACATGCTGCTGACGGTCTTGATAGGCGTGTGGAACGTCACGGTAATACGACACCTCTGGACAACGGGCCCGAAAGTCTGGCAGACATACGCGCTCGCGGGGGCGATGGTGCCAGTCTTCCTTTGCTGGACCCTGTTCCACCCGGTGCTTTTCAAGTACACGAGGGCGGTTCTGCTGTTCACCTTTTTCGTCGCACTCGTCATGTCCGTCATGGCTTCGAGGCGCGCCGTAAAGCGCGGCCTGCGTCATTACTTCGTTCCTGTCTACAACGCACTGGGGATGGGCATCATGGCGATATGGCTTGCCCAGGAAGGAGCCTCGGGGATTCCATCGTTCGTCGCGCCTCTCGGATACGCAAGTGGTCTGACGCAGGCGCTGAACTACTACTATCTGGCTTTCCTCATGCCTTTTCTCTTCCTGCCGCCGATTCTGCTCAAGTTCGAATCCGAGGACAAGCCGGTCCTGTCACCGCGCGGAAAAATCAGCATCCAGACTGTCGGCTGGGGAGTCGGCAAAGCGGTATCTGCACTGTCGGCCTACATCGTGGGGTTCGTGCTGATTTCCGTGGCCCTCGGAGCCGCGAACATTTCTTCGTTTTCCGATGACAGCCCGGATTACCAGCCGCGCCCGGAAATGAAGTTCGCCATTGTATCCAGGAGCTTCACAGCCGAGAAATCGCCAATCTCCGGCTGGCGGGACGAGGTGGCGCTTGAGATTTCCGCCGCGAAGGAGATGGGCCTCGATTTCCTGCGGTACGACATCCGCAGCGAGATGGTCGAGAGCACCGAGGGGATTGCCGCTCTTCAAAGCGTTTCCGATTCCGTTCGAGCGGAAGGGATGGGCCTCATGCTCGGGTTGTACGGCCGCGCGGACTGGCCCGTCCAGCTGCCCTCGAGCTTCGACGCCTACTGCGCGCAGATAACCGCCGATACGCTTGCGGTCGCTCCGATGGCCGATTACGTCCTGCCATATTACGAGCCGAACGGCCAAGCTGGGCTTGTGCTGGGACATGCGGAGGAACCCGATGTTTGGGCCGCGGCATGCAGAGAACTAACCATGCTCGTGAAGAACGAAAGCTCGGCCAAGGTCATGATAGAGATAGCAATTGGCGAAGAAACTATGCCGCTCATCGAAGCCGTCCAGCAAACAGGCGTGGATGCGATTGGCTTGGACATCTACCCGCAAAACTGGGATGACATGGGAGCGTTCCAGGAATGCGCCGCCGCAGTGGACCGTTCGCTGGTTCCCGAGGTCTGGCTCTCTGAGTTCGGGATGGAATGCTCGATGTTCGGCGAGGATGCGCAGGCGACGTTCATCAAAATGGCCGTGGCGGAGGCTTCGCGGCTCAACCTGACAGGCTGCTGCCTGTGGGCGCTCCAGGACGATACGGGCCTGGGGCATCCTCCCTATGCGCTATCGCACTTCGGTATCGTTTACGCGGACTGGAAGCACAAGCCTGGCTTTGACGCATATGCGGAAGCCATCGCCGCGGTTCGCAGTTGACGGATGGTCGACCAGAGTTTTCAACCGTACATGGAACCATCGTACTCGTGCTTTGCGAGAAATGGTTTCTTCGGGCGCTTTCCCCCGCCCGACCTGTGGAAGAGAATATCCGTCCTCGCAAGGGTGAGGTATTTCTTCTCTACGCCCTCGACGCCCACCATCCCTTTTCTTTGCAGGATGGCTATGGCTTTCTTGAACGCCATCGGCGGGACTCCGACCTCCTTTTCAACCTCAATCCAGGTCGCGGGGTATAGCTCCAAAAGTATCTTCAGGATTCTCCCCTCGACGCTTCCCGCATCAACTTCGAACATTGCAGCGGCATGCTCCGGGATTCCGCCTAGCCGAACATCGTCGTCGGCTCCTTGCCCTTGTCCTTCTCGGGCTCGGCGGCCTTGATGATATCGATGGAAGAGACCATGTGGGCGGGAATTATCCTCAGCCTGCCAGCAGATTCCTTGTGCGATTCGTCCAGCTTCATGCACAGCCCCTCGTTGCTGCCAATTACCGTGTACCCGAGAAACGTCCCGTGCGTAACCAGCGGCGAATCCTTGGATTCCAGGGATACGACCCTGTACTTCGAGCCCTTCGTAATCAACACCGGTTTCTCTTCCGCCATCACATCCACCATGTCATTTCCTCCTCTCCGATTTCACCAACGAGTCGATATGGTCAACGCTCTTCCTATAATTTTCCATCGCGATTTCCACGTTTGCCTCCACGAAGTTCCAGGCCTTCGTCAGGCTGCCGTATCGCAGTCGGACACCGCGCTTCCTCTGGCGGCCGTCCTCGAACGCCACGTCTTCAACGATGTCCATCGCCCTTAGCTTCCCCAGGTGCCTGTATACGGTTACCTTCGAGGTGCTCAAACGCTTCGACAGCTCCTCGGGCGTCCATGGCTTCTCCGGCCTTCGAACCAGGCAGTCCACGAAGAGCCTGTACGGGATGCCTTCCCTCACAGCCTTCGTTCCGCGCTTGCCCTCCTGCCCTTTCGGGAGGTATCCGACCTGGAAAAGGAAGGTCTCCAGAGCCTCGTCGGGGTCGTCCACGTTCGTGAGCGGGAGGTTCCTTGCGACTGAAATCTCGAACTGCATCGGGTAGACATAGACCGCTTACGATTTAAGATTATGGCTTAAAAGAAAAACCTGAGGGGCCGGAGTTACCGGCCCCCCGCCTCCTCCGGGTTGCCCACGTAGGAGAGTGATTTCCGCCTGCGGCGGTAGACGGCCATAGGGAGGCCCACCACAGGCGGGATAATCGCAATCATCTCGGCCGAGAACTCGGGAACGGGGATGATGACGCTGAGAATCTGGGACCAGCCCGTGCCGTCTGCGCTTGACGCGCCCTTGTCCGGGGCACCAGCGATTACGTCGTTGTTGTCATCGTCGTTCAGGTCGCCTGCTTTACATACGGACCAGCCAAAGTGGCCGCCCGCTTGGGTTCCGTTTTTAATGTAATCGCAATCAGACGCTGAGATTGTACCCGACAAGCCGGACGCACCGTTGAAAACGTAGACCGCGCCAGCGTCGGTGCCACCATTGTTATTGTTGGGGGCGCCGATCACAATGTCGTCTACGCTGTCACCGCTGATGTCTCCGGCGGCGTGAACGGACCAGCCGAAGCGGTCACCCGAGGATTCGCCGGTAAAGATGACATCTGGCATTGAGCAATATATGTAGTATATTTTAATGTCATGAAATATTGGAGACATACAGACATCGGTGGTTTTCATTTCAATATTATAGCATAAATCCTTACCCACTGTTTCCGCAGGGAATATATACCATTGGCCCCTTTTAATATCTGAAATGTTCCAAGTAGCCCCACCATCTCTGGAGAAATTCACCCAGCAATTTGTACCTATCGGTGTTGTAACATTCCAGAACGGTTTGATGGCGGAGACGTAATATGGCACGTATGTCGTAGATGACGTGTAATCTCCAGAGGTATCGAATGTGTACAGCTTTATATCATCCACATATGCAAGTGCCATCCCGTTGTCAGCTGGGCTGTTAAAGTTCCAGGGATCGGTGATGAATTGAATGTTGTCAAGGCTAGCAACCGCGGTCCTAAATGGAGTGCTCTTACGAGCTAATGCTCCATCAATGTAGAAATCAAATGTGTCTGTTGTTGCAGCATCGAAGAGGAGTTCGAAGTGGTACCATTGGCCTGGTGTGTACGGTTGAAATGAGTATACTGTTGTACCTTGCGTGTACGTCATGTAACCATCGCTAAACCCAATCTCGATTCCAATAGTGGTTCCGCTCCTCAATCTAATTGCGAATTGCTCCTGGGTGGTTCCCTGGTCAGTGCACCGCGTCCATAGGTCGAAGACGCCAACGGTCATCGCCGAGAATGTGTCTGATATGATGTTGCATCCTATGTCTTCACTTGAACTGTTATCATAGAAAACCATGGACTTCGTACCACCATGGTATACCGCATTACTGATTGCAATGTTGGTGCCGGACTCCTGCGTCGGAATCCCCCACGGGGGATCTCGGGGATCTCCGCCAGCTGTGGCGTTCTCCAGATTATCCTCGAACACCATGTTTATTGTCAGGTTCAGATTGTCATCGGAAGTGGCATAGATGTTGCCCGAGGGATTTACATCCTCCAAACTGCTTCCCGTTGCCGTGAAATCGGACTGAGCCGTGTCTGACCGTGATGCTTCGGTATCGAAATCATCATCCAGCCAGGCGTAAGCTGCTCCTGCGCCTGCCAATGGAGCTCCTATTATAATGTCGCCTTTTCCACCACCGTCCCCGTTCATGTTTCCGGCATTCGCCACGCTGAAACCGAAGTTGTTTGCGGTGATGCCGCCAATCACATGGAGATACATATGGTCGACATGAATCGTGTCCTGGTTCGAATCGCTTGTGGAGGCGTCAATAACACCGATGTATAGAGTCCCCGTGAAAGCATCGAGCGTGGCGTCTGAATATATCTGGTACGCATCGTCATCGGTGGTTTTTGTAACATCCAGCATCTTTGTCCATGTTGAGACTGCCCCGGTGCCGGTTGTGGAATAATAGAACCCCATGTTCTCGGAATCCAGGTTTGTGCGATACGCTTCGAGGTAGAATGACGTGTCGGATCCCGTCGCAACCAAGGAAAACGTCCATTTGTGTTCCAGCCTCACGGATGCTGGAGTGACGGTCGTATAGACCCGCATGAAGTCAACATTCAATGTATCCTGACCGTCTCCTGAACTGACAGTATCAATCACGCCCACGTAGAACGCCCCTCCCATATACCCTGCCGCGTCGAGGTCGAACGTGAGCGTGTTGAGTGCCTGAGTCGTGTCTGTGAACATTAAGGTCCAGGCGGCCCCTCCGACAGGGTCCGTGCCAGTCGTGGAATACCAGTACTGGAAGTTATCGTCACCTCCGCTCGCCCAGCCTACATGTGCTTGGAACTCGTACTGGTTGGCTGATGACGGGACGGTTGTGAACGTCCACTTGTGCTCGAGGCTGTAGTATGCGGGAGTTGGGGCGACTTTGGTCACATTAACGAGGTCAAGCCAGACTGCCTCACCATTGACGCCTGCCGCGCGCCATTGGATCTGGAACGCAGCGTGCAGATACTGCGAATCGGTGATTGTCTGCTGATAATGATACCAAGTATCCTCTGTTGCTTGCAGGGTTGCCAGATCGACAATGGAATCCCAAGTGCCTGTGTTGTCATAATAATATAGGCTATAATCGCCGGCATCGCCATCATCTTCACGCCACCAGAAATCGACGGTGACGCTGGTCGCTCCAGTGGTGCTCATCGCTGGCGATTGTAACGTCCCAGTCACTCCGGGGTTGGAACCGTCGAAGTCGGCAGAGTACGTCCCGCCGTAGGCTTGCTCCGTTTCAGGGTTCCATACGGTTCCTGCAGCTTCGGTCCAACCAGTAGGCCAAGAAGTGCCTTCGAAACTCTGTGTGGCTATCAATGTGACGGTCGTGCTGCTAGCGCCGACATAGGCCTCCACAATGTTCTCGTTCGTCCCGTCCTGCGCAAGCGTGGCGGAGTAATCGTTCGTGTGCGATGCCGACTGGGTGAACGTTTCCGATGCGGTGGCGTAGTCCGAATCGTACGTCGCCGCTGCGGTGGTTTCAGTGACGCTCTCGTAACCGTCATCAGAAGTTAACGTGTTCGAGTACGTGCCAGACACTGTCCCGACTACCGCGCTGTCGGACCCTGCGTAATAATCTTCGGTCAAGCTCGTACCGATTGAGAGCAGTTCCTTGTAAGGGATTGATTTGATGTACATGTGGTCGATGAAAACCGAGTTGAGCTCGGTGTTCCCAACAGTCCTGTCGGCATCCCTGACCCCCACGTAGAGGGGTCCAGAGTAATAATTCAAATTCTCGTCCGAATAAGTCTGATAACTATTGTCATCGGTGGTTTTTGTTAAGGTAACCATCTTTGTCCAATCCGAAGTTCCAACGATGCCATCTTCGACCATTGAGTAATAGAATTCGAAGTCATCCCCTTCTGAATTTGATGAATGGTAGGCATCAATATAGAAAGTGCAGTTCGAACGTTCCGGGATGGTAAATTCCCATTTATGCTCCTCGAAACTAGTCATTCTCACTACCCAGTACGCAGCATTCTCAACATAATCAATCTCGTCGGCATTATTATCCAATATCGTCAGGTTGAATGCGAAGAACACTATCTGTCCGCCGTTGGCGGTGTTGGAGTCGTCATCGTGAGCGATGATTGTGCAACCCACGTTTGTCGCCGCCCAATCCCCGACGATGACGTTGTACTCGCCAGCGTCAGCATCTATCGTTGGCCCATCGGCTTGGTAAGTGAAACCGAGCGTGGTGAGTGTAGGGTCTGCCAACGTATTCGGCGTGCTTGCAACGGGGTGGGTCGGAGTCTGTATGTCGAAGTCAGTATTCGCGGTTATCTCTGTGTTCGAATCGATATTGAGCACGTCATCCATGAACTCCGTCCAAGATTGAGCATTGGCAAAATCCGCGATGTCCCCACCCTCGACTATCAACGGCCCACCTGCCTGGGTATAATCCGCGAGATTATCGCGCACCGCATCGCTGCCACCCATCAAATTCATATATCGGCTTCCCGAAGACCAGACAATGAATGTGTATCCCAACCATGTCGATTCTGCATTCTCATCGGTCATGTACGATGCACTGCTCTGTTCTTCCGTAACTGTGTAACCCAACCCGGTTAAAATCGTGCTGAATAAATCTGCGCTTCCGTCGAACGCATCGTTTCCATCATCATCTATAACGAGCACCCCTGACTGGCTGGTTTCCTGGATGGACTCATACGTATCGTCCTGGGAGTGCGTATCCTCATGCGTCCCTGACACCGTGCCTTTCGACGGGATGTCGGATTCGCTTTGCCTGTTCGTCGGAGTGTAATATACGAAGGCGCGGTCCTTCCCCGGCTCCCCCACAATGACCTCGCAACCGCCAACTCCGTCGGTGTTTCCAGCAGCTGAAACGGAGATACCGAAATAGCCGTTTTCATGTTTACCCTTCAATATCATATCGGCACCGCTTGCGGTTTCAGATGCCACGGTATTCTCCCCGTAGAATACGTAAGCCCCACCCACGTTTCCTTTGATTTCCTCCGTCTCACCTGTGACAATTATGTCATCAAGATACCAATAATCGATGTTCACGGTGCTGCCTACGAATGTCCAGGACAGGTAAAGCGTGCTCGACCCGGCTCCTAGCGCCTGGGAAATCACCGCGCTCTCGGTGGTCGCAGGCACGTTCGCAGTTGGCGACATCGTCCAGGCTGTCGACCAGGTGCTGGCGTCAGTTGAGGTTTCCAACCTTATCTCGAACGTGTTGGAGTACCAGTCTACCATGTGCTTGAAGCTGACTGTCAACTCGGTGTAACCCGAGGTATCGATACCCGGCGTGTAATCCCGGAATGTGCCAGTTGTGGATGCATAATATCTGAAGCGCATCTCCGGTGTCGTCCCGCCGGCATAATTCGTGTTGCTCGCACCCCACCTATTGGCATCCGTCCTTGTCCAACCGGTCGGGTTCGAACCTGGTGAGACGCCGGTGAAAAACTCGGAGAAAACGTTCTGAGATGTTAATATTGGTTGGCTTCGATATGGCGCGCCGACAATGATGTCGCTGTCACCTCCATTCGAAACGTCCTCGGCACCGCTGACGCTCGCACCGAAATTGTCCCCTGTCTCCTCGCCGGTTAGCGTCACGTCAGCGTTTGCCACAGTTATTGTTTTCGGGAGCGTGCCGCCCGTTATCGTGGTGGAATAGAATATGTAAGCGCGACCCGTGCCGGAATTATACCCTGGCGCGCCAATAATTATGTCCGGGCCTCCGCCATTGACATCCCCGGCGTCGCTGACGCTCCAACCGAAATTATCACCACTATTTGCTCCGAGGATTGTCACGTTCGCTTTCACTGCGTTGAGATACTTCGAGCTGGAAGACGTGAAGCCTTCGTAGCCGAAGAACACGTAGGCGACCCCCGTGCCACTGCTGTTTCCGGGCGCCCCCACAATCACATCGTCCACACCGTCAGCGTTGATATCGCCAGCATATGAAACGTTCCATCCGAACTTGTCGCTGGCGGTACCTCCGTAACCGGACGTCACCTCGCCCATTGTAACCATATCGCCGTTTGTCTCCGGGCCGGGCTCCCCAGACCTCCGCGCTGCCAGCTGCCCCACGTCTCGCGCCCCACCACTCTCGCTCTCGTTCCTCCAGTCGTAGTGCCGCACGCAGTACCGGTCGCCCGTCGTGTTCATCGGGAATGAGAACTCCAGCGCGCTTCCAGTTACCCGAAGGTCGAGCGCCGAGACTTCCGTCCAGTCCCACTCGCCCGGGTTCGAGCCCGAAAAGGACATTAGCCTGGCGCGCCGCGCGACGCTTTGCTTGCCGACCATCTCCGCAACGCGGTCCGCTCCGAGCCCGTCGATTGCGTAACCGGTCGTTGTGTCGTTGTCCGTGTCGTAGTAGAACCGCAGCGAATCCATCCCGAGGTTCTGAGGCGTAGTCACCGGACCGACATACACATGCGCCCCAGTTGCGCTGTCGTCCAGCCACTGGTCTGGGCCTCCGTAGCCGTAATCGAGCGCCCCGTCGTTGTCCGAGTCCGTGTCCTGGCCGTCGGGCACCCCGTCGTTGTCGAAATCGCGCTCGTATCCGGGCTCGTCCTCGTCAGCCCTGCCGTCGCGGTCTGTATCTGGCCGCACGACCGGCTGCGGCTGCGTCGAACCGCCAGCCCTAGCAACGGTGTCCACGGGAACGGGAGCGCCTGGCAGCGCACTCCCGCCGAATGATGCATACCCATACGATTCGCCCGACACGGACACCGAAGAACTTGAAACCATCGGCGCCGGACTGGATATCGCACCTGCCCATTCGCCGAACGCACCGTCCACGACCGCACCCGCGGGAATCGTTTCCCAGTAGTGCAATTTCGTGTTGGTTTCTAGCACAAGCCCCTTGCCAGACGCGGACGAAACGGATTTCACCCTCGCCCCGAAAGCGTCGCTCGTGGTGAGCCAGTTGACCTGCAGCTCGATGAAGACAGACACGCTTGAACCAGACGTGGCCGGGATGCTCGTCGCCAGCGCCGCGGCTCCCGATAAGAAACTCCCCTGAGCCAACTGACCGCCGTCGAGCCCGACAAGCCTGCATTCCGGGATGGAAGTGTCCGAACCGCCGACCCTCTCGACTTCGATGCTGGAAACCGTCGCGTCGCCGCTGAACGCCCTGAGAACCACAGACGAAATCCTCAGCCAGCCTGTTGTAGATTCTATATCTTGGCCGATTGATGAAACGTCGGCCGACACGGAGGCCGCGCCGGGGGCGAAGTAACAGTCCGAGAAGTCGGTGAATTGGTTGTCCCACGATTGCGAATTCGCCAGGAGGCGGATAGGCGTCTGGGGGTTGGCGGATATCGAAGACCAATCGACCTGGGTTTCCAGCTCGGGACCGGAGACCATCGCCCCTATGCCGCTGGACTGCTGGAATCCGTTCCAGTCCCATTGGTCGGCGCCGACGAAGGAACTGAGGCCGCAGGTTGCCACGCCGCCCAGGAATCCGCTTGCGATTAAGACGTGGTCGGCTCCGATGCCAGATACAAGATATCCGGTTGCGGAGTTGGAGTCCGAATCTATGAACACCCTGATGGTATCCAGCCTGCCCTCCTGCGCCACAGGCTCCCCGGCGAGCATCGAAGCCGCCACGGCGACGCGGATGGCAAGATAGCGCCCTCCGTTGTCCGTAGCGCTCACGGAAGTGATGTCGACGTTTCCGTTGAAGGGTGCGGGCATCGCAGCGAGGGTCGAAACCGGGATGTTCTCCCAGTCGTTGAACCTTCCGTCAATCTCGATCGGCAGCGCCGAGCTTTCCACAGTCGTCATGGAGGAGAACAGTGGCATGAGGAGCAGGCCGAAAAGAACGAGGGGGATGAGGTACAGCTTCCACTGGTTGCTCGAAGCCTGAGTCCTGTATCTGGTTCCGCCTAAGCCGTTGGTCAGCCCGTTTCCGTTTGTCAGGCCGTTCGTCATCCCGTGCGGGAAGGCTCCGAGCCCGTCGAGGTCGCCTAAGCCGTTGGTCAGCCCGTTCGTGCGGCCGCCAGCGCCGTTGGTCAAACCGTTGGTTCGCCCACGCCCAGCACCATTCACGAGGCCGTTCGTGCGACCTCGCCCCGAACCGTTGACCATCCCATTTGTTCTGCCCTTGAGACCGTTCGTAAGACCGTTTGTCCTTCCCTTGCCAGAACCGTTCACAAGGCCGTTTGTGCGACCGCGCCCAGAGCCGTTGACAAGGCCGTTGGTCCTGCCTTTCAGGCCATTGGTCCGCCCCTTGCCAGAACCGTTCACAAGACCATTCGTGCGACCCTGCAACCCGTTTGTGCGCCCGAGCCCGTTCGTCCTGCCCTTGCCCGCTCCGTTCACCATGCCGTTCGTTCGGCCTTTGGCGAGCCCGTTCGTCATGCCGGTAGCGCGCTGCTTCGCAGCCAGGCCGTTGGTCATTCCCTTCCGCTTCGCAGGGTCGTGGGTCATCGAATCGAACTTGGCAGATTCCCTCGCCGTCGGCTCGATTTTACGCACGACCTTTGGTCTCGCGACAGGCTGGGTGAGGTCGTGTGTGAGGGAATCCAGCAGCGTCTCCTCTTCAGCCTTTGGTTGGACAAGTTGTCTGGGTTTTGGCTTGGGTTTCGCCTGCGGCGCCGTGACATCGTGGGTGATGCGGTCTATCTCGTCCTCCTCAGCCTTCACAGGCTCCCTTGGCTTGGGCGATATTGGCTTGAGGCCAAGCTCCTCGTCCGCCAGCCTGAGGGTTTCGGCCTGCACCTTGCCCTGCTCGGACTTCCACTCGTCCGTCGGCGAAAAACCCGCAAGGGCTTCCAGCTCGCCCAACATGTCCGTGACATCGTCCTTGGTAACGTTCTTCGCCTTCTCCTCGTCGGCGCGCTTTTGGCAAGATGCCGCGACCTTGTCCTGACCCAGCTTGGCGAACAGTTCGGCCTTGAGAGCCCATACCTCGTAAGAGGCCGGGTTGAGCTTAGTAACGTCATTGAGGGCGTTGAGCGCTTCGCGCAATCGTCCCAATCCCGCTAGAATCTTCCCCTTCTCGAGCCACAGGGCCGTGTTCGTCGAATCGAATGCAAGCTTCGCCTCTACGTCTGCGAGCTGCTTCTCCAGTGGGTTTATCTTCTGGTCGTTGAAAATCATCCCGCACTCGTAGCAGTCTCCATCCGCAGCACCGAGTATCGTCCCGCAGAGCGGGCAGTCCCTTTCAGCCATCTGCGACTTTGCCTCGGCGGGTGGGCTGGCAGCGGCGGCCTTTATCTCCTTGGCGGTTCTCTGGCCAATTCCTTTGATGTTGGCGATATCCGTTTCCGTTGCAGCGACAATCTCTTCGAGGGATCTGAAGCCCGCAACGTACAGCGCGCTAGCCTTCATGGGTCCGATGTTGTCGAGCCTCTGGAACTCAGCCTCCACGTCGTCTCTTGACCTTGCAATTGCGCTGCCTCCGAATTCGGCAGCGAGCTCTGCGAGGATGATGGCGGGGTCGGCAGTGCCTGACATCGATTCGTAAAGTTCCTTCGAAACGGACAATGATGTGCGGAGCATGGTTTTTCGATAGTATCCAGCAGCCTCCGAGGCCTTGCCCAGCCGGTTCAGGACATGGGCCTTTGCGGACGGCAGCCCGTCAATAGTAGGATCCAGCGCCTCGGCCTTGTCGAGCGCGGCCAGCGATTGCGCGAATCGTTCAAGGTCGCTCAGGACCAGGGCTCTGGCGTACCATATCCTTGCGTTCTTCGGGTCTTTCTGGAGCAGGCTCTCCTGCTTGCGGAGGATGTCCTCCTCTTTGTTCGATGCCGAGGGTGGCTCGGTGGACTTGCTCCACTTAGCGACAAAATCCTCACCGAACTTCTTTTCCTTCTTGTCCATGGTATAACATTCTTCTTTATGCAACTAAGGTATTAAACAATAGAGGCAATTGATAAAACATGAAGTTACAATTATACACGTTAATGGTTACAATAAATTGTATAATTCGGCCCTTCGGGTCATCGAGTTCTCGAAAGGTCTCGATGGGACAGTCAGGCTGTAATCCCCTGAATGTGCCGCGAAACCGTAATCGACGGAGCCGTCCTTCAAGGGGTTCGCTTGGCATTTGACAGCGCCCTGATGGCACAGTTTTACCAGGACAGCTTTATGCGCATCGTAACCGCAGTCGATTGCCTTTGAAAGCGCCTTGAGTCCCGTGCCGGGATACAGGCGGTTCGTTTTGCCGTCTCCGACCATAGACACGAGTTCCGCGTCTGCGAGCAGCTCGATTGATGATTTGGAGCGGTAAGCCACAGAACAACCAGGCTTGGTCATCGATGCCCAGATTATCGAGGCTCCCGCCTTGCCCGACACGAGCAGGAGAAGTCCCACCGTATGGATGTCTGCGACGGCCGCCGCCGGCGAATAGTGTAAGGTGCCGTCGAAATCCCATATTTCCACGAAACCCTCGCGCGCAAGAACTGTGAGGTGCCAACGCGACGCCTTTCTCGTCAGTCCGCTGAGGCGCGAAACGGTCCCGGACCTCGCGATGACCAGTTCAATCACCGACTGGTAAACCGCCAGGCGGTTCGGGTTCGTGAGCGCGAACTCACCAGCATGGCCGCCTCGAGGCTCATGGGCATCGTCGACTATGCGCTTCAGCGATTCGCCAATCTTCGGGGACATGGGGCTCCTACTGGATGCCGTACTCCTCGAGGATGTTCGCCAGCGCCATGTTCACGTCGACGTCCCCCAGCTCCTCGGCTGCGAGGATGTCGAGCGTGTGCTTCAAACCAGCCCTCGCCTTGGCGTCCAGACGGTCCATGCGCTCGCGCTGGGCTGCGTTCAGCTTCCTCTCCAGCAGCTTCGCGAGGTCAACCTTCATCCTCGGTTTTGCAGTCCCTTCCTGAGAATTCTCTATGAGGATGCCGGCGCCGCGGACTATCCTGTATGGGTGCCAGAACTTGCTGTGCCTGCTGCTCCTGCACTTGATTATCTTCATCTCCCTCGTCTCGGGGCTCTCGTGGCTCTTGTACCTCAGGTGGATGACGTTGTCCGCGAGGTACATCGGTATCACCAGCTCCGGCGAAGACAGGTCGGATGTCACCCCGTGCTCCTCGAGCGTGCACAGGACCGTCCCTATCTTCCTCGTCTCCCTGAGGAAGTACGAAACCAGCTCGCGCTGCTCGTATTTCTCCTTGACCGACCATAGAACGGGGGTGAGCGGGTCGATGACTATGCGCGCGCCGTGACCCTTCCAGTCCTCCACGAAGTTCGCCAGCTCCTTGCGTATGAAGTTGGAGAACTGCTTGCCGCTGGCATCGACGAAGACCATGGAGCCCTCGTCGATGTACTTGTCGACCTCCTCCCAGCCCATCTCCCTGACCTCTTTGATTATCTGGTCGGGCGACTCGTCTAGCGTGATGAAGATGGCGTCCTCGCCGTCCTCGAGCCCCCGCTTTAAAAAGTATGTGGCGAACGTCGTCTTGCCCGCGCCCGACGAGCCAATCACGGCCGTGACCGTGTTCTCGTTGATGCCTCCGTCTATCAGCTGGTTGAGCCCGTACACGCCGCTACGTATCTTGCGCATCGCCATTTGGCGGCTCCCTCACCACGATAGGCGGTCGAGCGTCCGCTCTTCCTTCGTGGCCTTCTTGAACTGCCTGTAGTGCTCCTTGCAGAGATGGGCGGTCTTGCCGTCGCCTCCGATTTCGAGACCCAGCGCCCCCTTCACTTTACCCGTGTGGAGGGATCTCACCGAAATCTCAGTGCAATCGGATATGTCGCACTTCTCCGTATTGGCCTTGGGCTTGGGATGACTCATGGGCCAGAAAACGAGGTGTGGCTATATAATCGTTTGGAGGGCGAGCTGATTTGGTTTTTCGGGGTTTAAGTGGGATTGTTGGTCCAGAAAATCTAATGGCTCAAGGATTAGTAAATGTAGTTCTTGAGCCAGATACGGCCTAACTCCTTGTTCGGAAAATGACGGAGGCCGGTAGTCCTATCCCGTCGGGCTCGGTTTTCAAAATAAATCCATGCGCCCGACGGGATTCGAACCCGTGTAGCAAGCTTGGGAAGCTTGAATCCTAACCACTGGATTACGGGCGCGCGGCGCGAAATCTGTGGGTTTTGCGAAGGGTTTTATTTCTTTATTGTGGCGTTGATTTGTTCAAGATTGCTTATCAGGCTCCAGACGAGCGTCCTGCCGTGGAGCGGGATGTTGGGGTCGTTCGCAAGGTCGTCGAGCGTGTATATCGCGCTCGCGAGCCTCACGTCGAGAGGCTGGCCCGGTTTCGTCAGGTGCTCTTTGGCGCCCGCCGCCCCCCGGCGGATGTTCCTCGGGACCGAGTTGTCTTCGGCTAGCTGTTCCAGGTTCTTGATGACTGGCTGGAGTTTGTCTTCGTCGCCCATTTGTATCCCCCCGCCACTCAGCTCTCCCCCTTTGCGTCCAGGATTGCCTTTCCGGCTTCCTTGAAAGTCGTCACGACCATCTGGGTCTTCGTGTCCTTTATGCCGCTGATTCCGGCGAGCGATTCCAGGACGAACCCCTTCAGCTCCTTGTAATTTGCGAATTTGACCTTGCAGATGATGTCAACGTCCCCCGTGACCATGAAGACGTCCTCTACCTTATCGAATTGCGTGACCTTCTTCGCAACGGCGTCGGCCTCCTTCGTGTCCACCTTCAGCATTATTATCGCCGATACCTGTTCGTCTCCATAGTAGCGGGATATCACCTTCTCGTACTCCTCGTTCTTGTTCACGTTAGCACCTCCAAGCTCCAACAGTCTATTCAAGGTGAAGATGGGCAGGGATATAATATTTTTGTGCAAGGATTAATAAATTTGTGGCGCTTACTCAACGATGGTGTAAAAATGGATTCGAAGGCAAAGTTCGGCGACATCATCCAGACCAACCGGGAGTTGTCCTCCGCCGCGCGGGTGGCTGTGAAGGAGGTCCTCGACGTGAAAAAGGGAGAGAGGGTCCTGATTGTCACCAATCCGGAGATGAACGTGAGCAACATCTCGATGGCCGTGTACGACGCCGTGATAGATGCGAAGGGGGTGCCAGTGCTGTGCGTCCAGCCTTACAAGACCCAGCTCGACTTCGCAGAGCCCTCGGTCGTCAAGGCGATCGAGTCCAACCCGGACATTGCCATATCGCTGAGCGCCGAGAAGCTGGGCAAGGACGGGGCGGCGATGGCAAATCCGCACAAAGCCGGTGACAAAACATACGACAACACGTTCAGTTACCTGATGGCGGTGAAGAAGATGCGCTCGTTCTGGTCTCCTAGCGTGACGATGGAGATGTTCGCGAAGACCGTGCCAATCGATTACCGGGCCCTCAGGCACGACTGCAAGAACCTCAAGGAGTCCCTGGACAAGGCGATTTCGGCGAGGATAACCACCAAGGCGGGAACGGACATAACAATCGGTTTGAATGGCCGGCTCACCCATGTGGACGACGGGGATTTCAGGAGGCCGGGCACTGGCGGGAACCTTCCGGCGGGCGAAGTCTACATTTCGCCCGAGCTTGGGAAATCCAAAGGGACGATTGTCTTCGACGGCAGCATCTCCGTCACGAACGGCGATGTAGTTACTAAAGAGCCAGTCGTCGTAACTGTGGAAGGTGGATTTGTAACCACGATAGAGGGCGGACGCGAAGCCGACGCCTTGAGAGAGGCGATAGAAAACGGGGAGAAGAGCCCCGGCGTGTGGGCGAGCGAGGGCAAGATTGCCTCCAACCTGGTGGCCGAGTACAAGCGCAACGCGAGAAACCTCGGCGAGCTCGGCATAGGCCTGAACAGGGCCGCGGAGATAATCGGGAACATGCTCGAGGACGAGAAGGTCTACTCTACCTGCCACATAGCTATAGGCTCGAATTACGACGACGACGCCAACGCGATGACGCACCTGGACTGCCTTGTGAAAAAGCCGACAATCGAGCTTGCGTACTCTAATGGCGCGAAGAAGACGGTCATGGAAGCTGGCGCGCTGGTGTCCCGCTAGCTGGTGGACTCGAACTCTTCCTGGAGGTCGATTATGACTTGTTCAAGAACCTCTTCGAAAGACGCGCTCCTGTACTCCCTTACCCCGCCGAGCTCGCTCTGCACCTTTGCGATGAATGAGGTCGGTCCCTTCAAAAATTCGACGTTGCAGATTGTTTCCTCCAAGTTGGCACCCCACTTATGTTCGAGGGTATGCGCATGCCCTATATAACATTTCCCGGAGGAGCATGACAAAATATTTGCGAAAGGGCGACCCGAAAGGATGCAAGGCTGCGATAGTAGTTCCGTTCCACGGCGAGAGGTTCCTGCTGGTAAAGGGCAGGGGGGGATGGGAGTTCCCAGGTGGGAAAATCGAGGCGGGCGAGAGCTCGGAATCGGCCGCCCGGAGGGAAATGGCCGAGGAAACCCATCTTTCTCCGAAACGGCTGAGATTCGTCTGCCTGGGCGGTCCGCATGGGGAGTGCGCGGTCTACACGTGCGAGCTTGATGTAATCCCACCTATCGGAGAGCTTTTCGCAAAGCCTCCACGGAGGCTCGCCTTCGGGTTTGCGGAGTTCAGGGAGTTGCTGGGTGCTGCCTGGCGCGCCAGGACGGACTACGACGAAGTTTCCGGTTACTTCGACTCCGTGAGAGGGACGGCAAGCGGTCCAATCGATGTCTGGGCGGACAAGGCCTTCGGGCTGCTCGGAAGCCCCGCGGGCAAGCTCGTCGCCGACATAGGCTGCGGGTCGGGAAAGTACGCCAGGAGCCTTTCAGACCGCGGTTGCGTGGTTGTTGGCGTAGACATGTCTGGCGGGATGCTGGCAGAGGCTGCCAAAAAGGGTCGGAACACGGGATGCCATTGGGCCAGGGGCGACGCGCAGTCATTGCCATTGAAACCAGGAAGCGCGGATTGCGCGCTCATGTTCCTGGTGGTTCATCACGTTCCCATATGGCAAGAGGCGATATCCGAATGCGCGCGGCTCCTCAAGCCTGGCGGCACGGTATTGCTCGTCATGACCAGCCGGTCGAGGATAAGGAAACACCTGATCCGGTTCTTCCCGGGGGCGGCGGAGATCGACCTGGGGAGGTTCCAGGGCCTTCGGGAGATGCGGGGAGAGCTTTCGAGGAACGGCTTCTGCGGCATCGGAGTCGAACGGGTCCTTGTGCATAGAGGGATGGTGGGCGTAGACGAGATGGTTGGCAGGTATCGCAACAGGCATCTTTCCACCCTTTCCCTCGTGCCGAGAGCGGAGTTCGCCGTGCGGCTCGTTGCTTTCGAACAGAGGTTGAGGAGGCGTTACGGACCAGAAGTTCCCGACGAGACCGAGCTTTGCTTCATCTCGGGACAGCTATCCAATTTATAGAAAACGATATAAATGCGTTGTCAGATACAGTGAACAGCAGCCTGACGATGGTGGTGGAACATCTCTTCATTGGAGCAGACCGAAGATGTAATCGGGGCATGCCCCACGTGCGGAGAGGCCATTCCCGATGGCGCCGCAGAATGCCCGAAATGCGGGGAGGCGCTGGCAGCCGAGGTTGCGGACGAGCCAGAAATCGAAAAGGCAAAGAGCGGAAGGAACTACCTTTTCTGGACCGGGCTCATCCTCGTCGTACTGGGCGGACCGGGAATAGCGGTTGGTTCGTGGCTGCACGACCTCCTGAAGATACCTATAGGCGGGGATGCATTCTCTGTCTTCGGTTGGCTCAACAGGCTGGTCGCGGCGGTAGGCACGATAATGCTCATCGTGGGCATGCTAATGCTCGTGGTTTCGATAGCCCGCCAGGCAGCGCCAGACGACGAAGAGGATGAAGAAGCGAAGTAAGGGGTGATTGGCATCGGCGATAAGGTAGAGGGAGGCGAGGAATACGTTTGCCCTTCGTGCGGCAGCGTCATAGAGAAGGATTCATCCCAATGCCCGATTTGCGGCGAGAGCTTCTCCCAGGAGCCCCTCCAACCCAACGGTACCGAGGCAAATGAGCCATCGCTCGCCGTGCCGAACGCCTGCGAGGGATGCGGAAAGGAGCTGCCAGAAGGTGCGGCATCGTGCCCTGACTGCGGCGCGGCGGGGAAGGAGCCTTCGGAAATGCCGCAGGAGCAGGAGGACGTCTGCTGCCCCGTGTGCGGATCGAAGCACTACACGGTGGAAACGGGCGACCTGGTCAAGTGCAACGATTGCGGAAACGCATACGCCCTGCCGAAGCCAGACGCTGAAGGGTTTTTCAAGAGCTGGAAATGGAAGTTCTGGATCGGTCTCACGTTCATAGTCGTAGGCGATTTCGGGTTCGCTCTGGCATCGTATGTCCACAACGTCCTGAAGTGGACGTTCCTGGGCGACATGTACCTCGGGTACGGATGGATAGACAGCGCCCTCGGCATTCTCGGCATCGTCCTATTTGGCGTCGGGATACTCCTGTTCGCCTGGTCTTTCAAACGCGAGCGCGAGGTGAAATGCGATTCGTGCGGCGTTTACATCATGGACAGCGAGCTGATACCGACGCAGGAACCTACGACAGCGCCGACGGAGGATGCGGTCAAGGACGCCCTCAGCCAGATTGAGGAGGAACTCACGTGCCCGAATTGCCACAAGACCGTGACGCTCTTCGACGAGAAGTGCGACAGCTGCGGTCAGATTCTGGTCGAGCTGGCGACGCATGAGACCGAGCAAACGTTCGAGAGCGTGGGGCCGGAGAGTTCCCTGCCATCGCCGGAGGCGAACGGCAACGGTCGGAAATCGTACGAGGCTTTGGAATCCCTGGCGCAGGAACCTGAGATGGGGTCCAACGGAGACTCGGTCGAGAAATTCATATTGAAGGATTTGGAAGAGATCGAGTCGAAGAATGAAATCGATGGCGTGGAGTGCCCGTCCTGCGGAATCGTCGCGGACGGGAACGCCACTGAATGCCCAGTTTGCGGGACAGAGCTGAAGGGGGGTAGCAAATGAGCGGCAAGAAAGATTGTCCGCTGTGCGGAACTTCCCTTCCCATCGAGGCGACAGAGTGCAGCACCTGCGGCGAGATGTTCGAAACGACTCCGCCTTCAACCATCGCGCCAGAGCAGCCGGCTGAGGTCGAGTGCCCTTCATGCATGTCCCTTGTGCCATCAGGCCTGGGGGAGTGCCCGATATGCGGGGACAAACTGCCTTCGTCGGCGCCGCCAGTGCCCACAATCGAACAGGCCGACGCGATATTCGAGGTCGCTGTACAAGACGCCACTCCCGCAGAGGCTCCATCCACGCCGGCGGCCAAGGAGTGCCCCGAATGCGGCACAGTGTCTGAGATTGATGCCATCGAATGCCCTGTATGCGGATTCAAATACGAATATGAGGAGCTATCCCTGCCAATCCAGCAAGCGCCGGCAGAGCCCGCGCCCATGGCTTTTACGCCGCCTCCAGCGATGCCCGCAAAGGAGGAGAAGAAGACGAAGTCCGGGCCAAAAAAGAAGGAAGCGCCTCCAAAGGCCAAATCCGCGCCTAAGGAGGAGGCGGTCGTAAAACCGGTTGCGGAGACCGCGCCGAAGGCAACTCTCCCCCAGGACATCCCGCAAAGCACGATACGCTGCCCGGCGTGCGGCGAGAGCGTGAAAAGCGGAAGCGAGCAATGCCAGCTCTGTGGCGTTACAATCAGCGACTACGTCATTAAATGCCCTGGATGCGGCGCAACCGTACCGGCCATCGACGAGGTGTGCCCCGAGTGCTTCACGACGCTGAGGGAACCGGATGCGCCGATGGGAAAAACCATCCAACCACCCACAGTCCAGGCAGTTATGGACATCGACGTTTCCGGAACTATAGCGGGAGAAATACAGGACGCGTCCGAGGGCCGCGAATGCCTCGTGTGCGGGGCGTTGCTTGAGGAGACTTCAGAAAACTGCCCAGTATGCAGGCAGCCTTTCGGCACCACCCTGCCGCCCGAGGAGGAAGCCGACCAGCACTGGGAAGGCATCGGCATCGAAATCCCCAAGGACTATTACAAGTGCCCGAATTGCGAGGCCGTCCTCTCGAACACAGAGCCGACGGATTGCGAGGCCGCGGAGCGCAAATGGTTCTACAGGGCAATTATCGCCCTGTTCTCTGGCATCTTCATCTCGTCCGCGTCCATATGGGTGCGCGGAGTAACCCTGGAAAACGAGGCGCAGGGGTTGAGCCCGTTGCCGATGGACGCCGTCGTCAACATCGCGGGATGGATATTCGTCGTAATCGGCGCAATCTTCTGGGTGTTCTCATGGCGGGCGGCCGAAAGCGCGAAGATGTGCCCGTCCTGCGGCTGCGAAGTCGCGAAGAACTCCACCGAGTGCCCTGAGTGCGGCGAGTGCTTCGACCTCCTGGAGGTGCAGGGCCTTGAGGGCGCAGAGCCGAACATGGAAGCGGGAGATAACGAGGAAGTTGCCTAAGCTAAGAATCATTCATGCCCGCGACGGGGAGCGTTGCGATTTCACGGCCGACACGCATCTCGCGGCCTCGTCGAACTTGCCAAGCTTCGCCAGCACGTACCCCTTGTTTATCCAGACGTCTTGGTAATTGGGGTTCAGCTTGATCGCGCTGTTGTACGATTTGAGCGCGTCCATGTACTTGCCCTGCCTTGCCAGCGAGTTGCCCTTGTTGTTCCATGCGACCTCCTGCTTCGGGTCGCGCTCGATGGCCTTGTCGAAGGCCGCCACCGCATCGCTGTGCCTGCCCATCTTCGTCAGGGCGTTGCCGAGATTTATCCACGTCATGGCGTTTTCGGGGTTTATCTTCAGCGCCATTTCGAGGCATCTCACGCCTTCCTCTACATCGCCGGACAGGACGAGCGCCACACCCTTCCGGGACCACGGGAGGTCGTATCCCTGGTTTGCCTTTTCTCCCTGACGGGTCGCTCGCGACCGCATGTGGACTATCGCGTCGTCGTACGCCTGGACCGCCCTCGCATAATCGCTGCGCGAGTACCTCGAGTCCCCCCTCGCTATCGCCAGGTCCAGGGATTTGTGGCTGGCGTAATCCGCCATCGCCTCGACGCAGGCCGCCCCGAGCAGCGTCATCGTCACCCCTAGCATCGCCTGGGTGGATATCGCCCCAGCGTCCGATATCTTCAGGCCCGCGAAAGTGAACAGCGTCACCGCGCTCGCGGCCCAGAGGGCGCGCTTCCGCCATCCCTTCGGCGCGGCGTAAGTGCCAAAGCCGGACAGGGCAAGCGCGACCGCGAAAAGCGCCGTGAAGAGCAGAGCGGAACTGTCAGCCACGATTGCCGTCAGGGGGAAAAGCGACGCCGAGACGGCGAACGGGGCTATCCATCGTGAAGACCTCCTCTCCAAGGCGGCGAGGCCGTTGACCCCCCTGGAAAAGGCGTATGCCACGATGACTACGGGCTGGAACAGGGCTATCAAGACAATCTGCAGCATGTTGGGGAATAGGAAGGAAGTCACCAGGAAAATGCAGAGAAGCATTCCCGTGAAAAATATCAGCAGATTGAGCAACACGGGTTCTTTCCAGGCGGGGATATCCTCCGAAACGGCGGAAAGGAACGATTCGCCTGCCTTCCCAGGTTCTTCCTCTGGTTGGTATTCGGGCTGCGGATGGGCTTCCTGGAAAGTTTCCTCGTCGGGGTTTGCCAACGGGGCGGCATTTTCGTTGATTTCTTCGGCGCTAAAGGCGTCTCCGGATACCGCGATTTCCTGAATGGCGGTGACGGCTCCGGTCTCCGGATTCGGTTGCGCCTGAGCTTCCGGGCCGATGCCAGGGGGCTGCGTGCCATCAAGTTCTCTCTCCAATTCCAGGACCGATGATGGGATTTCGTCGTCCTCCGAGGCTTCCGCTTCTTCCGGCTCGGGCATTTCCCCCATTGCAGATTCTATCTCGCTTATGGCGTCCTCGATCTCAGTGTCGAGGGCCGCGCTCCCGACATCCACGCGCTTCGTTGCCAATGGTGCCGCGCCTTCCTTTACCTCCTCCACAATGTCGTCGAGGCTGCCCCCGGACTCGATTTCATCGAGCATCTGGAGCTCTATACCGCCGACTACCGCATTCTCCGGCAGGCGGCCTTTCGCGGCCGGCTCGCTCACTGGCGCCTCCGCACCAGTCACGGGTTGCTCGGGCTCAGTCTCGACAAGCATCTGCTCAAGTCCGTCCAGCTCGCTTTCCACGTCGGCCGGTTGCGAACTTTTCGGAGGGACGATATCCTTGCCTTTCTTTTTAGAGGGCTTCTCAAGATGCAAATCGTCCAGTTCCTGGTCCCTTTCCGAAGGATTTATCTTGGAGTCGACGATGGTATCTTTTTTCCTGCCATCATCCAACAATCCGCCCAAATCATCTTCGAGCAGACCATCTGCCATGAAATCCAAAGTCTCCAGCTCGTTCTCCATCTCCTCGAGTTCCTTCTCCGGGACCAACTGCGATTTTATATCCTGCGCGAAGACGAAACCGCATTCGCCGCAAGTCGTGGACCGTGAATCCACGTGCGCGCCGCAAAACGGGCACTCGGACGAGCCTCTCGGCATAGCCTCTCCCTCGTCCTCTGTCTTGAGCATCCTGAAAAGTTCGTCCACGTCGCTCCCAGCCCCCGCCCCGCACATTGGGCACTTGGAGGTCTTCGCGGACATGAACGCCCCGCAATTGACGCATATGTCCAGTTCGGAACCCTTTGGCTCTTCGTGCGCCGCGTCTTCAAGCTCGTTCGCCCCCAACATCTGGATTAGAACATTTTCCGCGTCAGATAGGGTGTCGCGGTCCTTGCCCTCGAACCTCGGCAGCTCCGCCGGCAGCGCGGCGCCGCACTTGCTGCACGAACCCTCGCCTTCCCGAGCGAAGCTCCCGCACCGCGGGCATACTACCAGCGCTTTCACCGCTGGGGCGCTTTCCATCTCCAGGTTCAAAGGCTCGTAGGCCGGCATCTCCGACCGGTCGGAATTGCACACCGGACATTTCGCACTCCCTTTCTGCATGAACGCGCCGCAGACTGTGCACACGTCGATGTTCGTCTCATCGAACACGGCGGGCGGCAACGTTTCAGGCGAACCCTTTACCTGGAGGACGCTTTTTATTACACCAGTAACGTCAGGCGTGTACGGCCTGACTTCCGGCAGAACCTCGGGCCCATCCGTGTATTTTATCGTCTCCTCGTTCATGAGAGTCGCGCAAACACCGCAACGCTCCGAGCCTGGCTTGACGAACGCGCCGCACACGCCGCAAATCGCGACCCCGTATGCGAACGCTCCGCCCCGGGGCGCTTGCATTTGCCTTGCGCCGGGGATTTGAGGCTCCGAGCTTACGAGCATGTCCAGAAGCTCGACGTCCTCCTTGGGGAGGCTGGGCTTGTCGGGTTTCACGGCCTGGCTCATGAGGGCGTTGCAGCTCGGGCACCTCTCCAAGCCTTCGATGGAGAAAGCTCCGCACGCCATGCAAAGCGCGAGCACCTGGTTCTCTGTTTTCTGCGCGGACGCGTCGATTGGATGGACCGCGTGCGCCGCCGGCTCGTCTGCCGGCGCTTCCTCCGAATCCTCGATGGCGATCCCGCACTGGGGGCACTTGACCGCGCTGGAAACGATGAACGCGCCGCACCCGGGGCACATGAAAATCGATTCTGGCTCGCTCGCCGTCGCGCCTTTGGAAGATGATAAATCTGTAACGTCGTCGTCAAAGCCGTCGGTGGCGCCTTCGCCGCCCCCCCTGCCTTCGGCGGGCTTTCCGCACTGGGGGCACTTGACGGCGCTGGAGCTCATGAATGCGCCGCAATGCGGGCAAAGGTAGAGTGCGTCCGGCTCGTCACCCTTCTTGGGCAGAAGACATCCCTCTTTTCCAATCCAGCGAAGGATTAATATATCGAAAGGATTATAAATAGGTTGTCGTGAAAAATGCATTGCGTTGATGGAACTGGCTCGTCTCGAAGCGCGCTCCGCGTCGTCCTGGCGCTCGCCGTTGCTCTGTCCCTCGCTGCACCCTTGTTGTCGCAAACGGCCTCCCAGAATGGCGCGTTCGCGCAGGACATGGGCACCCCGGCGTACGCGAACAGGATGGTCGAGCTGGCGAGCGGCCCCGTGCTGGAACCGGGAGAGGGCGGAGACTTCCACTTGAAGATGCGCAATCCCAGCCAGACCGGAGACATGAACAACATCACCCTGAGGCTCTCCATCTACCTCTACAGGAGCCTGGAGAAGCAAATGGACGTCGGCGAAATGGGCAGGCCTCCGGTTTTCGTGAACTCAGGCGAGACTGGCTACGATATCCCGATGTTCAGCCTTTCGGCAAATTCCACATCCTCGTTCGTAATACGCATCGACACCTGGGAGAGCACGCCGCACCCGGGGTATTTCGACCAAGGGGCGTATTTCATCAGGCTCTGGATGCGCTTCGAGCATGCCGGAGAGACCTTCACCCTGTTCTCGCGGGGGCATTTCTCGGACGGGCAGTGGGATTCGTACGTCCAGGCAGCCAACGTTTCCCAGCAGGCGGGGGTCGACTACCTTCACAGCATCGGCTGCGACGGGATAATCCCCGACACGAGCTTCACGGTGAGGCTGAAGATTCCGCTGTGGCCTCTTGCGGTCCTCGTTTTCGCCACCGTCGGGACTGGGATGCTGGCTCTGATGTATTACTTGGAGGAAAATCCCGGAACGTCACCCAGGCTAGAGAAGGCTTTTCAGGGCGCGAGGGGCAAGGCCAAGCAGGCTTGGGCATTTTGCAAGCAGTCCCTTCGAAAGCCTTGACGGAAAATCTATGTCGCCTTCGCGCGCGACCAGCGCGACGGCCGATGGCTTCGAAAGCGTCCTCAGCGTCGAATCCAGAGTCTTGTCGTCCATGCCCTTGAACACCGCCCTGAGCGAGGCGGCGCGCATTACCTCCGTGCCGAGAGCGCCCTTCAATTCGGCAGAGTATCGGGAGAGGCTTGCGGTATCGAGCGTGCCGGCCGCCAAGCAAGAACCCGCGATTTTCGCGCACGCCTCCGCGGCGACCAGCCCAGGGAAAAGCCCGCCGCCGGATAGCGGCTTGACATGACCAGCGGAATCCCCTACCAGCATCAACCTTTCCGAGTACGGTCTTTCGACGATGCCTATCGGCAGCAGCCCGGCATAGGTCCCGAGCACGCGCGAGCCGTCGAGCCCCGCTCTTGACACGAGCGCATCCAGCCGCTCCTTTGCCGTGGCCTCTCCCGGGCACATCGCCAGACCGACACGCAGGGTCGTCCCGGTCGGAATAGTCCATCCGAAGAAACCCGGAGCCACTTCGCGCCCGAGCCAGATGTCCACAGTGTCCGACGCCGCCTCATCACTGCCACAAGCCAGCTCGCACTCGAATGCCGTCAGCAGTTCCCCGGGCGGCTCGATTCCGGAGAGCCTGCGCACCGCCGACGAAGCGCCGTCCGCGCCGATGACCAGACGGGCTTCGACGTCTCGCCCGTCCATGGAAGACAGGCGGGCTCCGGAAGGCACCGTTTCAAGTCCGGACAGTTGCCATCCGAGCCGAAGACTCGCGTCAGCCTTCACAGCTTCCGCGGCAACGAGCTTGTCCGCCTCCGACCTGTCGATAACAACCGCCCGAGGCTCGGAAGCCCTGACTTCTAGCACTGTGCCCAGGGCAGAGTGGACGCGGACGCCCTTCAGCAGGTTCAGGGCGCGCGGCCTTCCAAGCAGCTCGCGGGTCCTCGGGCTCACGAGCCCAGCGCACTGGACGGGCCTGCCGACCTCGCGGTTCTCCTCCAGTATTTCGACGGAAAAGCCAGCCTTCGCCAGCAAACCTGCGGTTCTGGAGCCGACGGGCCCTGCGCCCACTACCGCGACGTCAATCACAGGAGGTCCTCGAATTCCTTGATGAGCTCCGGGTAGCGTTCCTTGATGGCCTTGAGCACATTGAGCACGCTTATTTCAGCCATCGGCACGCTCGCCACGGCCTCGACCGCCTTGTCGAAAGTCTCGTCGCTCATCGTGGCCATCTTCTCCTTCGCCATCCAGTTGCGGTAGAGCTTCTCCTCCAGCTGGGCGCGCCATCCCTTCTCGTACTTGTCGAGGAATGCGGCGCTGAAATCTCCGGCCTGGACGGCCTCGGCCGCGACCTTGCCGGCTATTGACCCGGAAACGCAGCCGCTGAACACGCCGCCCCCGTGGACCGGGTCGACCAGCCTGGCTGCGTCCCCGACCAGCATTATTCCGTCCGCGATGGTCCGGTCTATCGGCGCGCATGTCGAGACCGCGCCGGCAATCTCCCGCACTGGATAGCCCTTCTTCAGCTCCGGGTGCATAGCGATGAATTCGTCGAGTCTGCGCTTGGGGTCGCCGGGGTGTTTTACCTTCGACAGCTGGTGCCCTATCCCGACGTTTGCCGTGTCGCCCGACTTGGGAAAGACCCAGATGTATCCGCCCGGCGCTATCGAACCGCAGTAGAAATCGTTGAACCTTCTGTCGACATCCACGCCCACGAGCGTGTACTGGTAACAGGTGTCCACGTCGTTCGGCGAAAGGTTCGTGTCTATTCCGGCCCACCTCCCAACCTGAGATTCATAGCCGTCGGCGCCAATCACAATCTTCGCCCTGATGTCGGACTCCCTGCCGAAGTGGTTGATGCGCACGCCAGCGACCTTGCCGTTGCTGCGAAGCAGGCTTGTCGCGCTCGTTTTCACCATGATTTCTGCGCCGGCCCGCGCCGCGTCCTTGGCGAGTTCCATGTCGAATATGTCCCTGTGGATCACGTAGCCAGTCTCGCTCCCGGCGTGACGGTGGTCAACGACCAGCACCTTTCCGGAAGGGGAGAAAATCCTCGCGCCATCGACCTCGTTGGCAATCCAGGATTTGCTCGGCTCTATGCCGAGGTCGTCCAGCCAAACCTTCGCGATGCCTTCGCCGCACCTGACCGGAACGCCAATCTCCTGGCGCTTCTCTATCATGAGCACGCTCGCCCCTCCGCGCGCGGCGTCCCTCGCGGCAACGCTTCCAGCCGGACCGGCTCCGACAACGACAACGTCGTAATCGTCTCTCATGGAAGACGCGTATGCTGGTTGCCCATATAATCGTTTCGCGGCACGCGTCCACGCGCTTTTATTCAGGCGCAACGTTTATATACGAGCATCAAGCAAGTTCATATACTCGTTATAACCACATTTATATACCTGATATAGTATGTGTAAACCAAATGGATGGGTGGGCAACCGCATCCTTTTGGCGGTATCCCTAAAGTACCGGAGATGCACAGTTGGCAAGCAGCTACCTCAAGGCCATGCAGCTGCGCAAGCAGCTGGAGGAGAAGGCCAAGGAAACGGCCCAGCTTCGTCAAAAGGCCGAAGATGCACTCAGTTCTGCTGAAACGCTTCTCGGCAATGCGAAAGCCGCCGACCTGGACACATCCGCCGTAAACGAGATAATGAACAAAGCCAAGATGGCGATGGCGGACAAGGACTACGAGACGGCCCTTGGCCAGACCAGCCTTTTCAAGGAAGAGGTCGCCAAGACCTACGACAAGCTCATCGAAACGATTTGCGCATCCACCGAATCCCTCCTCTCATTCCTGGACGAGGGGGCGCCTGAAAAGAAACAGGTCGAAACCCTTCTGGTGAAGGCCGGCGACTCAAGAGGCGCGGGAGACGTCGAGGGGGCGCTCAAGCACGCGAAAGCCGCCTGGGAGATTGCGGAAAAACTGATGAACGGCAAGCTGTCCGCGCAATTCTCCGCGGCTCAATCGCTGATTGTCACGGCCCGCAACAGCAAAGAGGATGTCAAGGAGGCGGAGGAGCTCCTGACCATGGCGCGTTCGGCGATGTCCTCTCAGGACTATACGACGGCCTTCGAGCACGTGAGGAAATGCATAGAGTCCACATCCGGGTCGCTCGTCGAGCAGATCAACGAAGACCTGGACGAGGCAAGGGGGCTCATTGCCACGGCCAAGGGGCTGGGCATCGACACCGCCAAACCGGAGGAGAGCCTCGCAAAGGTCGAGGAGCAACTGGACAGATACGAGTTCGAGGGGGCGATGAGCTCCGCATCGCTTGCCAAGAGCGAGGCGGAAAAGGCGCTGACCAGGGGCATTTCCGACGTCGTGGAGCGCGTCTCGGCCGAGATACTGTCCGCGGAGAAGATTGACGCGGAGGTCAAACTCGCGCAGGGGCACCTCACAAGGGCAAAGAGCGCCATCAAAGGCGGCAATTACGAGGAGGCCATCGGAGCCCTTAAGGATGGCGAGGAGGAGACGAAGAACGCCCAGTTCCAGCGCGTTCTCCAGACGATTTCCCAGTCAAAATCAAAATTCATGATAGCGAAAAAGCTAGACATCGACGTCAGCGGCCCGGTGGACTTCCTCAACAAGGCCAAGGAGTCGATGAAGTCGAACGACTACAAGCGCGCGCTCGAATTCGCCGAGAAGGGAGACGACGCGATAGAGCAGCTCGTGAGGGATTACCAGGAAGCGGACGAGGCGATCAAGGGCCTCGAGCAGGCTGTGAACGACGCGAGCGAGAGCGGCATCGACGCCGTGGCCGCCGCGCAGACGATGGCCCAGGCCAAGGAGACGCTCGAACAGAAGGATTACAGGAAGGTCGCGCTGCTGGTCCACAAGGGCCTGTCGGAGGTCGAGGGCCTCCTCTACCGCATGGCGATGGAGCACATCGAAATCGCTGAGCTGGTGCTGAACACCGGCGAGAAGATAGGGGCCAACATGAAGGAGGCGCGGGACCTGTTCAAGGAATCGGTCGACTCCATGAAGGCCAAGAAGTTCAAGCAGGCGGCGACGTCGAGCGACTCATGCGCCGCGAGGGCGGAGGCGCTGATCAAGGACCACGTCTCCGGATTCATAATGACCGTCGAGCTGGCGATAGAGCAGGTCGAGGGGATTGACCCCGCCAGGCCGAGGGAGCTTCTGTCGATGGCCAAGCAGGGCTTCGATCAGGCAGAGTACGACAAGTCGTACGAACTGGCCCACGAGGCGTTCTCCATTGTCGATTCAGGGCAGTCGAGGAAGGCGCGGGACGAGCTCGCCGATATGGAAAAGGAAATCCTCCTGACCAAGGAGATGGGCTGCACTATCGAGGAAATGCTGAGGAAGCTGGATTCGGCAAAGACCGCAATCGCGGACAAGAACTACGCCCAGGTCTACAACATCTACCAGGATGTCTCGCAGACAGCGAAGACCCTCCAGTACGGCGCGGCGGAGATGGCGTTCTCAAACGCAAAGCTGGCTGTAGTCGAGGCAAAGAAGCTCGGGATAGACATCACCAACATGCGCGAGACCCTCAAGAAGGCAAAATCGTCATTCGACCTCGAGCGCTACAAGGAGACTTTCGACCTCAGCTTGGCGTCGCAGAACGAGGCGTCGAGGATGATGTCCCTCAGGACTGAGGCTTACAACACCATCACCCAGACGGCGGCCATGGTCGCGGAGGCGAAGAAGAACAACGCCGACGTGGACAAGGTAATGGCAACGCTCCTCGGCGCCAAGACAGCCTTCGAGCGCTTCGACTACAAATCGTCGATAGACATCGCCAACCAGGCGAGGACTGAAACAGAGGCCCTGATGAACCTCTACAATTCCGCGAACCTCCTCATGCGGTTCAGGGACGACATCAAGCTGCTCCAGAACCTCAAGGTGGAAGGCATCGAAGGCTACATCAAGAAGGCCGAGGACGCGAAGAACTTCCTCAAGAACAAGGATTACGAGAGCGCCCAGTCGGTTCTCACCGTGCCGGCGAAGGAGGCGCGAGAGAAGCTCTCAGCGACGATATCCTCTCTAATTTCCATAGGCCAGAGCGCCGTCGACGCCGCGAAGGAGCTGAGGGTGCGCGTCGATTCCGCGGAGGCAATCATCTCCAGGTCCAAGACCGCGCTCGCCGCAGAGCATTTCCAGGAGGCGGTTGACAACGCGCTCGAGGCCAGGAACGAGGTCGACCGGATACGCGACCTGAGCCTGCGCGCCGCCAAGGCGGTCAAGGAAGCCCACGAGAAGGTCTCTGAATGCGAGAACCTCAGGGCGGACCCTGTCTCGGCGAAGTTGAAGCTCGAGGATGCGATGGAATCGATCAAGTCGTCCGACTACGACAAGGCGATAAAGCTCGCCCAGCAGGCGATGGAGGAGGCCACGCGCTCCGAGCACAAGTACGTCGCTGAGACCATCAACAACTTCAGGCTCACGATAGAAAAGGCCAAGATGGACGGCACGAACGTTACCGCCGCCGAGAGGCTGCTCAACCAGGCCAGGGAGGCCATGGAGGCCGCCAACCTCAAGAAGGCGCTGGAGCTGGCGATGAGGTCCGAGGGCGAGCTTGAGAAGATGGGGCTGCAGCAGGAGATGGCGGCCAAAGCCATACGCACGGCCGAGGACAAGTTCGCCGACGCGAATGCGCAGAACATACATTCGTCAGCGGCGGCGGCGCTCATCGAGACCGCCAAGGCGGAGCTCAGGAAAGGGGATTACGTCCGCGCGCTAGAGGTCGCCATCCAGAGCGGCGACGAGCTGCACAGGACGAAGGAGCTGTTCCAGGAGGCGAACGAGTCCGCGAGGATGGCCCGCGAGGCGCTTGCATTGACTGGCAAGATGGGGGCGGACGTCTCGTCCCTGAAACAATTGTCCGACGCGCTGGATTCGGCTATGGGCTCCAGCGACTACCACGCAGCGGACGAGAAAGCCAAGGCCCTCCAGGCGGAGGCGAAGCGCGTCTCCCACACCCACACGAGCAACAGGATTGTGGCGGCTCACAACGTCCTCAACATCGCCGGAAGGCTCTCGATAAACGTACCCGATGCGGGGACGATGCTGGCCCAGGCCCGGTCGTACCTGGAGAACGGCAGGTTCGAGAACGCCGTCGAGCTCGCCGGCAGCGCCATGGACAAGACCAAGTCCGCGATCGAGGGGCACGCCAGGGCCGCGCTCGACGAGACGAGCGCGGAGATGAGCCACGCCGTCCAGCTCGGGGGCGACATCTCGAACGCCGAAAAGTTGTTCATGAGGGCCAAGCAAGCTCTGGAGACTGGCGAATTCGAGAGCGCCGTCAAGCTTGCCAAGGAAGCGCGCACCACGATAATCATCCACAAGAAGATGGACACGGAGTTCGTCGTCCTCTCGGGCGAGGCGAACAAGACGATAACGATGGCCAAGAAATACGGCATACCGGTCAGGGAGCCAGAGCAGCTCCTCTCGCTGGCAATGGCCGCGAAGGACTCGAACTACGAGCAGGCCCTCAAGTACGCCAAGGAAGCCGCGGCATCGTCGCAGAAGGCGCTGGAGGACTTCAAGCCCGAGATATCCCTCAACCTAAGCGTGCAGGGCGATCTGAAGACTGGCGATTGGCTGGAGTCCACATTGACGGTGACCAACGCGGGCAAGACCCTGGGGAAGGACGCGAAAATCCAGATAATGGGCGCGGTCGAGGCGGAAGGGGCGCTCGACGTGGGGAACCTGCGGGGGAACGGCGCTTCCGTCACCCTGCCAGTGAAAATAAAATTCAAGGACCCTGGAGAGGTGCCGGTGATTGTCAAGGCCAAGGCATCGCGGGTCCTCGACGGAAAGGAATACACCTGGGAATCCACGTTCCAGTTCATGGTCAAGGCTCCGGAGGCGGAGAAGTCTGAAACCATTGCCAAGTTCTCTCGCGAGCTGGCCGCAGAGCCGTCCAAGTGCGCGATATGCATGGGAAACGTGAAGCCTGGAATGAAGATAATCAAATGCTCGTGCGGCAGGACGACGCACGAGCCATGCGGCACGCGCGCCGGCAAGTGCCCCGGGTGCGAGACCTCGTTCTCCTCGAACGTGATGTCGACCGAGCAGGTGGAAAAAGAACTCTTCGACGGCGATTCGAAACCCGCGCCTAAAGCCCCGGTCCAAACCCCGTCGCCATCGCAGCCAGTCCCATCACCAATCGCCCCCGCCCCCCACCCCGAGGCCACGAGCCAGCCAGCGCAGGCCCAGGGAGCTTCTGCGGAAGCTCCGAAGAAGAAGCGCCTGGCGCTCAAACTTCGTTGAATGGTTTCACCGCGGTGCCAAAGCCGGAGCATGGATTTAAAATCGTATTGCGGCTCCGAATTATTTCAACCCAGCGAGCCGACCTCCTTCTCGACGTCATGCAGTATCTCGCAGCTCTTCACGAGCGCCTTCATGGCGGTGTGGTCGGCATAAAGCGGCCTGTCAACGTCCAGGAACTTCACATGGCGGCGGATGACCTCCTTGGCCTTGTCTGTGCCCTTGCCGACCTTGTAATCCCTCATATCGAGGGCCTGGGCGGCGGCCATGAATTCTATGCCGAGGATGCCATACGCATTGTCCAATATCTGGAAGTTCTTTAAGGCCGTGTTCATGCCCATCGAGACGAAGTCCTCCTGGTCTGCGGCGGCTGGGATGGATAGGATGCTTGCAGGCGCGGAGAGAATCCGCTGCTCTGTAATCAGCATGTCCGCGGTGTATTGGCTCAGCATCATGCCAGAGAACATGCCGGCACCCTTCGTCAAGAATGGCGGCAGCCCTTCGGACAGCGCCGGGTTGTTGAGCCGGTTCATCCTCCGCTCCGAGAGCACGCTGACCATGGTGACGACCGCGCCCGCGATGTCCATCGGGACGGATATCGGCGTGCCCTGGAAATTCGCGCCGGAAAGCTGGAGGTCCTCGTCCGGGAAGAAAACCGGGTTGTCCCCCACGCCGTTCATCTCCGTTTCAATCTGCTTTCTGGCGTATGCAAGCGCATCGTGGGCGCTGCCTATGACCTGGGGCGTCGAGCGCATCGAATAGGCGTCCTGAACCTTAATCTTGAGGCGCTTCTCCGCGAGGTCCCCTCCGGCTATCAACTTAAGGATCGATTTCGAGCTGCGTATCGCGCCTGGAAATCCCCTCGCTTCGTGTATCTTGACATTGTACGGGCCCATGTTTGCCTTGAGCGCTTCAAGCGACATCGATGCGGCTATCTCGGCCTGCTTCAGCCAGTTGTTGGCGTCGTGCAGGAAGAGAGCGCTCATGGCGGTCATCAGATTGCATCCGTTTATCATCGCCAGCCCGTCCCTGGCCTTCAAGCCAGGCGGTTCGATGCCCGCGCGCTCCATCGCTTCTCGGCCTTCGAGAAGCTCTCCCTTATGGTAGGCCTTGCCCTCGCCCATCATCAGCAGCGCTATCTGGGACATCGGCGCCAGGTCGCCGCACGCGCCGACGCTCCCTTTCTGGCAGACGAACGGCGTCACGCCGCCGTTGAGCATCTGCACGAGCGTCTGGGTCATGACCGGGCGCTGACCGGACTGCCCGTGCGAGTGAACGTTGCAGCGGAGAAGCATCGCCCCCCTGACATACTCGATGGGCGCCGGGTCGCCTATGCCAGCGGCATGATTGTAGACAAGGTATTTCTGAAATTCCTTAATCTGCTCGGCGTTCAGGACGACCTCGGAGAACTCCCCGATGCCCGTGTTCACGCCGTACATTATCTCGCCCTTCTCGACCTTCCTCTCGAGCATCGCTCGGCATTTCTCCATGCGCTTTACCGCGTCAGGGTGGAGTTCGACCTTCTCGTTGTCCCGCGCCACTGCGACGACCTGCTCAATGGTCAGGCTCTTGCCGTCGATTATGACAAACATGGTAATACGACCTGCGGGGCCCCAGAAGGTTGAGAAAGTAATAAAGATATGCGCCCTCTGCCAGCTACGAAAATCGTGCGTGCGGAGTTCGAATCCCTCCTCTATAAAAAATATTGGCGGGCGCTTGGCATCCAATTTGGGCAAGGCTTCCTAATTGTCTTCCTTGCCCAAACTTCGGACGAGCACTTTGCACGTTTGTGGGCTCGTCCTCGTTCGAATCCCTCCTCTATCAAAATATTAACGGGCGCGGAGGGATTCGAACCCTCGACATTCAGCTTAGGAGGCTGACGCTATATCCGGTCTAAGCCACGCGCCCTATGGAAGAATTTTGACTTGAAGCAAATTACCAACATTCTAGCCACAAAGGGTAGCATCTTAAAAACGTTTCCCTTTGTGGCCACGGACCGGCGAGCGGAGCGAGGCGGTCCAGTGTATCCGGTCTAAGCCACGCGCCCTCTTATCAATGGTTTTTCGCTCTCGGGCGGGCTTAGCCCTTACCTCGGCGAGCGACGCATTTTGGCGATTCTCGCCTTCGGTCCGGTCTAAGCCACGCGCGTTCTTCTTGATTGCATACGTTTGGGTCTAGGCCACGCGCCTGTTCCTAATATGTGGCTCGGCACATGCAAAGAAATCGTAGTATATCTAATATTCTTCGCTGAGGTTCTGGGTTTTGAAGACCGTCCAGGCCCAGTATGGGCCCGGTCATTCGGATTTCTCAAGCAATTGTTCGAGTATGGGGCCGTAGTCGTGCTTCCTCACGTCCGTCATGCCCGGAACAGACAGTATGAGCCTCGTGGGGTTCTCCAGGGAGAATCCGCTGGACTTGACCATCGTCGAGAACTGGGTCATGCTCTCCGTGTAATCCTGGAAGTCCCTGTGGGCGGTCATCATCACGAATTCCGTGGCCCCTGTCACGAAGAAGAACGAAGGCATCTCGGAGGATATCTTCTTGAGCAGCCTCAGGCGCTCCTTCTCGGGCACGCCGACCTTGATTTTCTGGTGAACGAATGACACTATCTGGTAGCCGAGGGCGTGGAGATTCAGCATGCGCTTGTTCTCTATCAGGCCGTCCTTGAGGAACCGCTTCTTCATCGCGGATACGGCCTGCCTGGACACGCCGGCGCGTTCGGCCACCACGCTGTCCGCCATCTCCGGGTTCGTCACCATGGTCCTGAATACCTTCTTCTCTTTCGCGGAGAGCCTCGAGGCGTCGGTCCTGTCCGGCACAATCTCCTCAGCCAGCGGCTTGACGTTCAGATTGAAAGCCCGTTGGACTATCTTCGAGAGGTCGAAGTAGTTCACTGTCGACGTTAGGCGGTACGGGAAGATGACGGTGTTCCACCGGCTCTCCTCCAGCATGTCGTGGTATGCGAAATACTGCTGGAAATCCTCTATGTCCCGCCGGATGTCGGTGTAATTCTCGGCCATGTTGAGGGTTATCTCCGAGTTTGGGTCGGAGCACATGTAAAAGGCCTTGTTCAGCAGCGAGAACCTTTTGAGCAGTTTGTCAGTGTCGACGTGCTCGCCCGGATCTTTGAGCCTGCCGTAGCCAATCGCGAGCATCTCGTAGCCCATCATCTGGAGCTTCGGGACGACCACGGAATAGTAGAACCCCCTTCGCTTTAGCCTCCGGCGGATGGCGGTTACTGTGGACAGCTTCAATCCCGTGGCCTCCGCCTGCTCCCGGTCGTTGTAATCCGGATACCTGACGAGGTAGTATAGGCCAAGCTGTTCCTTTTTTGTTAGAGGCGGTTTACGCATGGAGGCTCCGTATGCGAATGAGGAATAAATAATTATCTAATCATTACAAAAGGGTAAAATGATTTGACAAAAATTGCCCCAGTGTGAAAAATCAGTCGTGGGGATGTTTGTGCCCGTGATGGGAGTCCACGGATTCCTTCGGCCCGGGAGATTCCGTCTTCTTCGCATCGGATATTTCTTCTGGAGCTGGTTCCGATGGCGCCTCCTTTTTTTCTTCCGCAGCAGCATCTGTCTTTTCCTTCTTCGGCTCGGCTTTCTTGACGTACTCCTCGACGAAGCGTATCTTGTTGAGCCCGAGGGTCTCCCTCAGGTCGCTAACGGCCTTGTATTTCGATACAAACCACTTCTCGTCGTATTTGCAGATGTCTGCCAGGACGATGTCCACGCCGTCCTCTCCCTTCGGTTCGACCTTGAAGCCCTCGGTCGCGCCGTAGCTCATTTCAATTATGGCGAGGACCTTCTCCTCGATTCCGCCGAGCTTCTCTTTCACAGTGAACTTGTACTTCAGTTTCCTACCCGCCAGCCTGTCGTTGAAATCGACGCGGACGCGCCCCGAGCTGACCGCGACGACGTATCCGGATTTGTCTCCAACGACCACGCGCTTGCCGATGTGCGGCTCGATTTCCTGGCGCAGGAATTCCCTGAGCGGGCGCACGGTGTAGTTCTTCGGGTCGCGCTCCCCCGCCCCGTCAGCCGGGAGGATGACAACCTCCTTCTCCTCTCCGACCTTCGAACCGATTATCGCGTTGTCCAGGCCCTTGAAGACCCTGCCGTCTCCCGCAATCAGCGGAATCGGCTTGTAGGGAGTCTTCTCGTCGAAAATCTCCTCCTTCTCTGCGTCGGACTTGACCGTGGTGTCGAACATCTTGTCTCCGTCCGTCTCGACCGACCATCCGGTGTAGTCTATCCTGACTATGTCGCCCTTCACGATTGCTGGTGCGTCCGAGTCTTCCTGCGTTTTGGCCTTGGGCATCTAGCTCACCTGTTGCGCTGGTCACCGCCATGCGCTCTCTATATAAATCCTTTGCCAAGGGCACAGATAGCGTTATGCACAAGAAACGGGATGGGCGGCCAATGAAAAAGATTAGGACCATCCTCACGGCCGAAGAGCTGCTAGACACTGCATTCAGGAGGGCGTCGAAGATAGACCGTCCGGAAAATCTGGCAAAGATCAAGGTGAACGCCGTCGCCAGCATCATAACCGCCAAGCTGAACGGATACGTCAAGTCCTTCCCCAGCCTGGACAACCTCCACCCGTTCCACGGCGAGCTGGTCGACGTGCTTGTCGGGCGGGACGAGTTGAAGCACGCCCTCGGGGCCGTTCAGTGGTGCTCGGAGCGCGTGGAAGAGCTGGCGAGGAAATTCCGGGGAAAGGACGTGAACCCCCCCTACGGCCGGATGTCTTCCATGGTCAAGAAGATTGCAAAGGAGCTTGTATTCTTGCAGGAGGCGCGGAGGGAGCTCAACCACATACCGGAAATCAATCCCTGCCTCCCGATAGTGATAGTCGCCGGCCCGCCGAACGTCGGCAAGTCGTCGTTGGTCGCCAAGATGTCCAGCGCCAAGCCGATGATTGCTAGCTATCCGTTCACGACGAAGGAGCTGAGCCTTGGCCACACGGATTTCAACGGCATGACCGTCCAGATAATCGACACGCCTGGCCTCCTCGACAGGCCCATGGACGAGCGCAACGACATAGAACGCCAGGGCATACTCGCCCTGACCCACCTGGACGCCGTCGTGCTCTTCCTCCTCGACCCCTCCGAGACCTGCGGATACCAATTTCCATACCAAGAAAGGGTCGCGGCGCAGGTCACCAGCGCGTTCCCCCCCGGGAAGCTCATCGTCGTTGAGGCGAAGGTGGACCTCGCGGAGAGCGGAAAAAGGGACGGACGCATACGGATTTCCACAGTGAAAGGAACCGGGCTGGACGAGCTTCGGGTGAAGGTCGGCGAGAGCCTGAACCTGCCGAAGAAGCGCGAGGAGTCGTTCTTCTAGGCGATGATGCCATCAGAGAGTAGAGAAGACAAGAAAAGATGAGAATAAAAAGGATTTGGGGGTCGCGTGGCGACCCCTTCAGTGCCGATGTTTGCTTAGTACGACTTGGTCCAGACTCCGTCCGAGGTGACCTTCACCCAGTACGCATTGTCGGGCGCCATCAGGCTCGCGTCGTTCATCGCGCTGGTCAGGTACGTCTGCCCGCCGTCGTACTGCTCGACGGTCTGTACGGTCGTTCCCGAGACATCCGCCTTGAACATAGCGACCGTGTACCCGAGGTCATCCGACGGGAAGCCAACGAGGTTCCAGCCAGCCTTGAGCGTGATGTTGGTCAAGACTGGCGTGGTGTACGCGGCTCCGCCGATGCATATCTGGCCGTCGCCGACAACGGTCACGAAGAGCCAAATGCCCATCGTAACGTCGACTGCTGTGAGGTCGTTCAAAGCCGGGTTCCATACGGTGTAGTACTGCTTCCACACGTCGGCCCCGCCGTTCGGGTCGTACCACATCGCGCGGGTCCACTGGACCAAGCCGGCTCCGCCGTTCGCAAGGTCCGTCAGAGCGCCCGGCATGGAGGTCGGCCCGGAGATGTTCACGGACACGAGGTTCCAGCCGATGTGGTCCACGGTTATGTTCTGCCAAGGCGACGCAGCCCCGGCAGTGACGTTAATCCAAACGCTGACCGCCGCGCTCCATCCGTTGCCGGTGTTGCCCGGAGCGGCCTCGTGGCCCCTGACGAATATCTGGTGGTTGGTTCCGCCTGGCCAGGCCGCCGTGGGGATTGCGTACGTGAATGCCTCGTCGATGTTGTCGAACGCCCCGTCGCCGTTCATCGGGGTTCCCAGGCCAGCGCCCGGGTCCGTGGTGTCGTACCACTCGGCCCCGTCCATCTTCAGGATGTCCTCCCATGTGGAGGAGTCGTCGAAGACGGACGCTGTGAGTGCGACCGAGGCTGTTCCCTGCGGGATTTCAACGGCAGTGACGCCGTCCACTAGGACGTTGCTCGCCAGCGGCGCCTCGTTGAACTTCGAGGCCCTTCCGGTGGAGAATCCCTCGGAGTGCGCGTCCACCGCGGTCACGATGTACCAGATGTTGAACACCATGTCGTCCGCCTCGCCGTAGTGCCTGTAGATGTCGGTTCCCGCCGGGACGCTTGCCAGGTAGTCGAACGGCCCCGCTGAGTCGCCGCCTGTGAATTCGTCGGAGTAGTAGACGTTGTAGTATGTGACGTCGTTCGCGCCCGCGCCGTCGTCGGCGCTCAGGTCCCACTGCACGTTGATCGTTGTGTTTACTGGAGATATCAGAGAACGCACGTACAGATTGTCTATGAATACCGTGTCCGGGACCGCGTCGCCGCCGGTGTCGGCCTTGACGCGCAGGTAAAGGGCTCCCGAGAATGTCGTCGGCATGCTAGCCATGTAGGTCGCGTACGATGCCGAGTTGATGGTTATCAATGTGGTGTACGGACCTGCGAGGGTCTGCGACCATCCGATGGAGAACGTGTCGTCCGCGCCCGCGCTCGTGCGCGCTGTGGCGTAGACCGTGTTGCTCAGGGTGTTCGCCGGCATGTTCTGCATCGTCCAGCGGTGCTCGGCGTTGTAGCCGGACTGCTGGGCGGTTATCAGGATGTCGTCGATTTTCAGCTGGTACCAGTCCGTGCAGAGGCAGTGCTCCCAGGCCACGTAAATCATCTGGCCGATGTACGGCGTGAGGCTTGCCGTGCGCTGGGTGTATGCGATTCCGGTCAGCGTGTAATCTGCGATGAGGTTGGTGAATGCACCCGCTGTCGGGGTCGTCGTCGAGACCCTGACCTGGTATCTCTCGGATGGCCAGGCAGCGTCCTGAGCGGCATCCCACCAGGTGGCTGTCGCCGTCGTGTACCCGCCCGTAAGGTCTATCTGCTGGGTTATCAGGTAGTTGTCGGGTGTGAGGGCTCCGACGCCGTTGACGTAGGACTCGCTGTACGCGCCTCGGGTGCCGCTGTGCACCGGCTGGACCGCGGAGTCCGTTATCTGCATCCAGTTGTACCCATCCCCGTCCGCGTCTATGGTGGACCAGCCTGCCGGCAGCCATCCTCCCTCGAACCCCTCGTCCACGAAGGTGACCGTTCCTGCCGTCGCCACTTCCGTTATCTGCTGGGCGCTGCCGTCCAGGGTCTGCGTGAGCCCGTGCACTCCCGCGACCGTGCCGACCACCGCGTTGTCCGCGCTCGTCAGCTCGTTCTGGAACACGGCTCCGGTGATGTCCTGCCATTTTATCCGCACCCGGTCCACGTAAAGGGTGTCCGCTGCGGAATCCGTGCCGCTCGAGTCTACGACGTTGATGTAGAACACGCCGCTCAGCAGCGGGATGCCGGCCTGGTAGGTCGCCATCGTCTCGCCGTTCACGGTGAGCAAGGGCGAGTACGGTCCGGCCAGCACTGCCGAGTATCCGAACGTGAAAGAGTCGTCCGGGGTCGCGCTGGTCCTGCCCGTTACTTCAAGGGTCAAGATTTCCGCCCCCGCCGGCACATTCTGGGTCCTCCAGCGGTGCTCGAGCGAGTATGTCGTCGGGGTGGTGTAGGTGACTGTGACGTTCATGCGGTCGGTCCTGAGAATCTGGTTACCTGTCACCTGGTAGCAACCCCATGACAGCGTCCCGTTCAACATGTAGTTGCTCGGATTCACGGTTATCGCGGCTCCCACCACGACGTCCGTGTTAGCCGCTCCGGCGACAGTGCCGCCGATTGTCGTCCAGGTAGTCGTCGACTGGTCCAACGCGTAGAGCTGGAAATTGGTTGCTGCGGCAGACTGCAGCTCGCAGCTCAGGAATATCCTCGTGACGCTCGCTGGGGACTGGCTGACCACAACGTCGCTCCACATGAACGTCTCGTCGCCGTTCCCGGCTGCGGCCACAATCCATCGCGTGTCCTCCGAGGTCGTTATCTGGCCGAAGTTGGCGTCCGTCGCCCTGACCTTCGTGTTCAGATTGGCGCCCGTCGGGGGCATCGCGTCCACGTCCGAGGCAAACGCGTTGTGCGGCCCTGCCGCCTGCGTGACACCCGTGTAAGTGTACTGAGCCACTTGGGTTCCGCCCGGTATGGTCGCCTCGAGTATGTTCTCCGTCGCCGCGTCAGGCGCTCCCAGCTCGTCGACGTTCTGGTAACCGTTTGCCAGCGGGGTCACGGTCCCCTCGACCGCGTTGTCCTGGTCCACCGTATAGTAGTTGGTGGTCTGCGTCAGCGGCGGCGGGGCGTAGACCCTCAGGTTCTCCGGCGTCGTCGGCAGGTCGTCCACCCACAGTCCGATGTCGTCGTAGTAGAAGTCCTGCGGCGCCACCGGGCCCTCCCCGAAGAAGAAGACTATGCCCGCGTCGTCGGCGGCGTTCTCCAGGAATCCGAAAGTCCCCTGAGACGCGCCGTTCCAGAATATCTCGCAGGTGTTTGCAATTGCGTCATAGCTAACGTTGATGTGGTTCCATGTTCCTGGAGTTATCGTCGGCCCGTCGATGATCGTTCCGCCCGCGCTCCCGTCGCCGTCGACGAATTTCACCTGCCCAGGCTCGGGAATGTTGGCCACAGACAGGTCCGTGCCGAGCGATATTATCGTGACTAGGTATGTCTGCGTGGTGTCGAGAAGGTATACCGAACCGGCGCCGACGGTCTGCTCCGCGTAGAACCAGAACCCGAAGTTGCCGTACGTGACAAAGTCGCCTCCCAGGTAAGCCCCCATGTCGCATGCCGTGTCGCTGTTCGCCTCCCACAGGCGAACGCTCTGCGTTCCCGTGTGCGCGACCGCGTCCGATATGCGCACTGTTCCATCCTGTACATCGCCCCAGGCCGAGACGTCGTCCATGAAAACCTCCGACTGGGTGCCTGTCGTTCCTCGTGCCCGGAATCCCGCGATGCCCGCGCCCTCGTTCGCAAGGGCTGGACCGCTGCCAACGTAGTTCGCATAATCGATGTCGATGCCCATGTAACATTTGTTGGTCGCATCCATGTAGGCATCTATCCAGTACTCGGTGTCCGCGGCGAAGGCCACCCCCAGGTTTGTCCAGGTGACGCCCGTCAGATACTGTATCTGCCCGCCCGAGAACCTCAGCGCCATCAGGATTCTGCCGTTGAAATCTAGTATCTCGAACGTCGCGCCGTTCGTGTTCGCAATCGTGGTGCTAGTTTTGACGCCCCACGAGACGCCTGCGAACGCGCCCCAGGCGTACGGCGGCGGGAATAACGCAGTCGTTGATGCCGGCGCCGTCGCGTAGTTGTTCTGGTCGATGTAAACGCTCTGGGCTCCCCCCCCCCCGTACGACCATGTATCGACGACGTCCACAACGTGCGCTCCGCCCGTGGCTGGTGTAAAGTGGAACCAGTTGTCGACGTAGATGTTTGACGGCGGCTGGGCGGTCGCCTCGCCCCCGAACCAGAACATCGAGTTTATGTCCGCCTCCGTGGGGTCGTTCCATGCCGAACCCGCTGCGAGCTGTGCTCCGTTCCACCACACCGAATAGGTCTGGCCCACTTCGTTGTATTGAACGTAGAATTCGTACCACGTGTTCGCTGCATAAGTCGTCAATACAGTCTGGGTTCCGCCTGGGTAGTGGTAAAGGCTCCCTCCGAAGAAGATGAACTGCATCGCGGGGTTGTTGCCGCCGCCCAGATTATAGTCGTAGAGCCAGAAGTCAGCCCTCTGGGTCGTCGAGGTCAACCTCACCCAGCATCCGGCGTAGGCCGAGGTGACAGTTCCGCTGGAATCGATCCCCGCGGGTCCGAAGGTGGATTGCGCAGGCTCGTCCACCCCTTCGTTGAACTGGGCGCACATGGTGCCTGTCGTGAGACCGGTGATGATCGTCCCTGCGGGCGCCCCTGCGGGCGGCGTGACCGCCAGGGTGGTTGCGTCTCCACCAAGGTTCGTGAAGTCGCCCGCATCTCCCGCCATGTAGCCGGTCGAGAGATCCTGACTCACTACGGTGTCTTCCATGTTCCTCCCCCAGTAAGTTGGTGCGGAGGTTCCGTCGACTGTGGTCCAGTACGGCGTGTCCGGGTTCTGCCCGACCGTGTCGTTCTCGAAGTCGTCCGGTCCCCAGTTGCCGTACGTTGTCGACGCGACCTCAGTGACTACCCACGGCGGGTCGTCCGGCACGTTGCCGACGATTCCGGTCTCAAAACCCTCGTTGAATACTACGCTCTCCGGCCTCTCGACGGGCGGAAGCTGGTTCAGCTTCATCCTGCCGTCGACCAACCGGGCCGTGTCAAATGCCCTGTCGCCCAATTGAACTGCGCTTGGCAAGCCCTTTGCCTGCAAGGGTACCTGCTTCGCACCGTCGTTCCCAAACCCACTCAGCCCTGTGAAAACGGTCGCCACCATGGCCACCGCGAACACAAGGGACAATAATTGCCCGAATTTTGCATTCATCTCCATTCCTCCATCCCGCATCGTAATCCCAAACAGAAAGCAGGGATAATTGTTTTGTTAGGATAGGTTATAATATGAAACTGATACCTTATATAGTTTACGCAAAATAATATCTACTACATACATAGCATTTAAATACTACCCCAGAGAACACATATATAGATATATAAATAATATATGAAAATTAAATTTTACATGAATATATACGAATGAAAAACGGAAAAGTAAAGGATTTCGGGGCCGCATCGCGGCCCCGCATCTAACGGTGTTTTCCCTAGTAGCCCTTAGTCCAGGTGCCGTCCGTGGTGACCTTCACCCAGTAGGCTTTGTCCGGCGCCATCAGGTTCGCGTCTA
>JAZDNO010000022.1:0-56134 GCA_043799545.1 Methanobacteriota archaeon
CTGGTTTTCATGAACATATTTAGCTATATATCTAAAAATATCCAGACTAACTTCTCTGCTTGTATTTCCAACGACCAATACAGCCCATAACATCTCTGGCAATCGGTCATTTTGCCAAGATGTGGTAGTAATTTTCAATTTGGGATTCAGTAATGGAGGCAATAAAACTTTTTTATTTTGCTTATGGTCTTTGAGCTTACTTTCCATTTTATTATCTTTTTTCATGTCAATATCCAAACTTTTGGTTATGTAAGATGTTAATGAAAGTATTTTTCTTTATTGCAATGGAATTGAAGACCATGCATATATTATTTACGTAATTCTCTGCTCACTCCTCGTCATCTGAGAACACGTCTTTGTGCTCGCCCGATGTCACTGGTAGATGTTGTCGTGATGGTCGTAATCTAAAATCGACACGACGCCGTTCCGCTCGTCGATTTCGTATAGGATGACGAACGAGCCCACATGAACGCGCCTGCAGCCTTCCAGCGGGTGCCTCATGGGCTTGAACCGGTATGGGTCTGCCAATATCTCCTGAATCTTGCCGCTGACCCTGCGGAGCTGCTCCCTGTCTTTCTTGGCCAGCTTCTTGAATGCCCGATCCGCAGTGGGCTTGATATCCAGCTTGTACATCTAACTCAGCCCGTATCGGTCGGCGAAGGATTCCACCGGGATGCCCTTCTCCTTTCGAACCATAGCAATCTTCTTGACATAGTCCGGCCTGAGCTCCGGCTCCATGATTTCCATTTCGAATATCTCGACGACCTTGTCTATCGCCTCGGATTTGTCGTTCAACCCATATTGCGCCTTGACGATGTTCAGCACCTGGTTCGTGCGCGTTTCGATGTCCACCATGGCTTTTACCATATACATCACGTTAATACTACATATACGTGGGATATATTTAATGATTGCGCTGCAAAGTGCCCTCACATCAGATTATGATAATATGTAACAATGCCCTGGCGACCGTTGGCCAGACTCACTCCTCGTCGTCCAAGAAATCCTCGATGTGCTTGCATTTGAGCGTCAGGTACTTGGCGCAGTGCTCGCATTCCTCGTCGTCCTTGTTGGCTTCCAGGTTCTCGTTGAACTCGTAGCACTCGCGGCAGCAGAACTCATCTTCCTCGTCCTTCTTCTCCTCGCCGAAAATCCCCATCCCGCCCCATCCTTTCATGGGAATCCCCTAGTGCGCCGCAGGGCGCTCTGTGATTACCTTCTGCGGCAGATAGGCTGCGAACTTGTCCAGGAAACCGTCCTTCTTCTTCCCCATGAGAGCATACTTCAGAACCTCGGCGAGCGTGTCGACCGGGACGACCTCCACCTTGGCGGACCAGCGGTCCTCGAGGAAGACGTCCTGCATGTTGCTCTTCGGAATCAGGACCCTCTTGATGCCCGCCTGCGCCGCGGCCTCGATTTTGGCGGTGACCGCGCCGACGGGCAGCACTCGCCCGCGCACGCTCAGAGAGCCGGTCATCGCAATTGTCTGGTCGACCTCGATGCCCTCTATGGCGCTGACGACCGCCGTCGCGACGGAAATCGAGGCGGAATCGCCCTCAATGCCCTCGCCGGAGCCAACGAACTGGATGTGGATGTCGTGGTTGGAGACGTCCTCGCCGGTGTACTTCTTGACCAGCGCCGAGACGTTCTGCACTGCCTCCTTCGCTATCTCCCCGAGCCGGCCGGTCGCGATTATCACGCCGCCGTTCTTCCTCTGGGCCGGGGTGACCTCAGCGACTATCGGCAGGACTATGCCCGAGTACTCGGACATGCCCGTGTCGGCGCCGATTACCGCCAGGCCGTTGACCATCCCTATGGCCGAACCGACGTTGATGAACGTGCTGTAATCCTTGCTGCGCTCTATGACCCTGTCCGCAATCTGCTGCTCCAGCGGGCGGGCTATGCGCTTGGCCATAACGACGTGCTCGGCGGAGGTCATGGGCGCGCCGTTCTCCTTGGCTATATCCCCGGCAATCCTGATGAGGCCGCCCAACTCGCGCAGCCTGAGGGTCAGCTGGCCGCGTCGCCCCGCGCGCCTCTGCGACTCGCGGATTATCTCCCCGACCGCGGTCCTGGTGAAGTGCGGAATCTTCGTGTCCTTGACGACCTCCTGCGCGACGAACCTAATCATCTTCTGGCGGTTCTCGTGGGTGTCCGCCATCGTCGTCTTCATGTAGATTTCGTATCCGTATCCGCGTATCCTGGACCTCAGCGCCGGGTGCATTCCGCCGTGCTGGTGGCCGTCGTCCCTGCGCCCGTAGATGGAATCGAGGTTCCCTGCGGCGACCAGGACGAAGTCGCACGGAACGGGCTCGCTCTTGACCATCGCCCCCGAGCTCCGCTCGCTCTGCCCGACGACGGAGAATTTCTTCTCCTGGAGGGCCGTGAGGAGCGCCTGCTGGCTCTCCATCCGGAGCATGTTGATTTCGTCAATGAACAGGATGCCCTTGTTGGCCTTGTGTATCGCGCCGATTTCGACGCGCTCGTGAGCGGGCGTCTCGAGGCCGCCGCTCTGGAACGGGTCGTGCTTGACATCCCCCAGTAGTGCGCCTGCGTGCGCGCCTGTGGCATCTATGAACGGCGCGCTCTCGTCGAGGGTGTGCGTGATGAGGAGCTTGGGGACCTGGTTCATGTCCGTGTTCCGCGCCCCGGGCATCCTGGCGAACATGTAGATGAATACGGCGCCGAGGATTCCGAAGAGAATCCACATCGGGTTCTTCATGCCGTCCATGACGAACATCAGCACCGCGAAGCCGATGACGAGAAAGACTATTGTGAGCATCATCTGGGCTTTCTGGTCCTTGCGGGCGTTGGCCTCGGCCTTCTGGGCCCCCACGATTTCTTTTCCCTTGCCTGCCGGGACGATTTTGATTTTTGGCTCGTTCGGGTCCTCTGGGTTGGGGTAGGCAATCACGTCCTGGAGCTCCCCCTTGGGCAGAAAATCCGTCATCGCCCTGGCCAGCATCGACTTGCCCGTGCCCGGCTCCCCTATCAAAACAACGTGCCGCTTCTGCTCCGCGGCCTTGCGGATGACGTAGACCGCGTCCTCCTGGCCTATGACCTGGTCGGAGATTAGCTTGGGCACTTTGACGTCGGCCGTGTTCTCGAACGGCTGTCCTTCTATCCACTCGTCGACGGGCGTGTCGCAGGCCGGTTCCTGGGTGTCCTTCGCATCCATGGGCATTGTGTGATAGCGCCCCTATGTTAATAAAGCTTTTTCCTCACTATCACGTTTGATGGCGAAAGTATGAAATATCCATGCGGAATACTGGCCACGAGAACATGAAGAGAAACATCGTCGTCTTCGGGATGGGGTACGTCGGAATACCCGCGGCGGCGCTTTTTGCCGACGTGGATGGATTTTCCGTCACGGGCGTGCAGCGCAGGTCCAAGCGCTCGGGCTGGAAGATAGACTGGCTCAACAAGGGCAAGAACCCAATAGGCGGAGACGAGCCAGGGCTGTCCGAGCTGCTGGCGCGCGTTGTGAAGAAGGGGACGTTCTGGGTCACAGACAACCTGGACGTGGTCAAGAACGCCGAGGCCATACTCGTAGATGTCCAGACGCCGACGGAGAAGGACCACAAGCCCCGATACGAATCGCTCCGGGAGGTGAGCGAGCAGGTCGGGAAGCGCATGAGGAAGGGCGCGCTGGTCGTCATAGAGTCGACGGTCGCACCTGGCACGACCGAGAACATCGTGAAGCCGATTCTCGAAAAGGCGTCAGGGATGAAGGCAGGCAGGGATTTCTATCTCGCCTTCTCGTACGAGCGCGTGATGGTCGGCAGGCTCATCAAGAACATCGTGTACTTGCCAAGGATAGTCGGCGGGACAGACAAGAAAAGCACAGAGCGGGCCATGGAGCTCTACGCTCATATAGTCAAGGCGAAGCTCTGCCCCACAGACGCGCTGACTGCCGAGGTTTCCAAGACCGTCGAGAACACATACCGTGACGTGAACATCGCGTTCTCGAACGAGGTGGCAATCATCTGCGAGAGCCTGGGCATAGATGCCTACGAGGTGAGGGAGCTTGTGAACACCCTGCCGAACGACCCGTCGAACCCTTCGTCGAACCCAGTCCGAAACATGCACTTCCCCGGCGCAGGCGTCGGCGGCCACTGCTTGCCCAAGGATTCATGGCTGCTGAAATACGGGCTCGACACGTACGGGAAGCTGCCCTTCCTGCCTAGGGTCATCGTGGACTCCAGGGTGATAAACGACTGGATGCCGGTGCATGTGGCTGACTTGGTGGAGGAGGCCCTCAAGGAGCGGAAGCTGAAGCTCAGGGGCGCGAAGGTCGCGATACTCGGCCTGGCATTCCTTGAGAACTCGGACGACACGCGCAACACGCCGTCGGCGACGCTCTACCTCGAGCTGAAGAGGCGCGGCGCGAAGCTGGCCATGCACGACCCGCTGGTGCGCGAGCACGAGCTGCCTTTCACGGACAAGCTGGACGATGTTCTGAAGGGAGCGGACGCGGTCGTCCTCTCGACCAAGCACAAGGAGTACGCGAAGATTGACCTGAAGAAGCTTGCGAAGAAGGTGCGCACGCCCGTCATAGTGGACGGGCGCAACCTATGGGACCCGGAGAAGGTCAGGAAGGCCGGCTTCACCTACCGGGGCGTGGGGAAGGGGAAGAGGTAACCTTCAAGGATATTTCATGCAATGTGGGCAATACCATCTCTGATATAATGGAATCCAGTCAAGTGGATTATTACATAACGAACACGGCGGATGCGCAGTAACGAATCTCTGCGCTAAAATTTTTTCACCCGCGACCACGGCTTTCGAAGGGTTGTCGGTTAATTCGATATCGCTCAACTTACTAATATGCCCACATCGGTTGCACACCACCTTTCTTGAGCAGCCAACCGGGAGGACTGGGATGAAGAAAAGAGTGAATGCACTCTTGGTCACAACGCCCGTATGCGACCACGGAAGTCCACAAGATGCGCAATGTGCCCCGAATGTGCCAATAGGGAATTTCTTGCTGGAGACACCGAATATTACGAACATAGCAGAAATCAGACCTCCCCTTTATTGTCTTCTGATGGAGGGTCTTTCTTCGCAATAAAAACAACAGAAGGACGGCTCAGCAGCCAGTAAGTCGTCACGATAGCCATCAAAATAATTATGCTGCACATTGAAGCACAGATATTATTCTGAATCCATGCTATGATTCCATACTCCTCACTGGTATGATTGTTTGAAGTATCCTGAGCTGTGCTGCCGCTAATAGAGTTGACCTGGATCTCATAGCTCACCACGCCCGTGGGCATTGCCCCTTCAACCGAATAATACTCATTATCCAGCACCAGATAATAGTTGTGAGAATTTGCCAACACAGTAGTAAATGTAGTGGTATTTTCAACAGATTGTTCGGCTACAAACCATCTGGTGTGCTCGTTCTCATAAATGTCTAACTCAGATTCACTCCCGAAAATGTAGAAATCTACATTTCCACCGTATGTTATTGTAATCTGAACATTGACATCTCTCAAGCCCATGGGAAAATAATAAGTTGCGTGATCTAATCCTTTTAAATCTCTTACTGTTGTCATACTACGATTGACTACATAATAATTGTCGATATTTGCATTTAGCACCCAAACAATGATTGCATCTGTGTCCCAATTATCATCTATGTCGGTCACGTTTAGAATCACATCATAGAATCCAGGCTTCTGAAATACATAATTCAACGAGATATTTTGGGAGATTGTTGTCAAATTTCCCTCATAAACATGCCAAGTATAGTTTGCCACGTCATTATTGTCATACGAATATTCACCGTTAAACGACACTGTTTCGTTTGGATAAGCAATAACATCACCGCCAGCATCAGCTATTGGGGGTTCTAAATCAATCACATTCACCTTGAAGTAATCAATATCTATATTCCCGCCACAGTCGAGTACTGTCAACGATACATTGACTATTCCCCGGCGATCAAATGTAAACTCTGGTGTGAATCCAAATAAAGTAATATTGATAATTACTTGTTCTTCATAATAATAATTGTAATTCTGGTATTGAAAAAACCAAGTACAATAAAGTATCCCAGTGTTGTCTAAAGATAAATTGCTATTGAAGAAATGCGACCCATTTAATTGGGCATCACAGTTCCCTCCAGCGTTGGCTGTAGGCGCGATGGAGTCGAAAATCCGAGGGCTAAATAAAATGTGTAAAAAACCCCAAGTTTGTGGCTCATATGCATCCACTTTATCCGCACTTGGCCAACCAGAATAACCAGATCCTATAGTACAGAACATCAGAGTTTCATTCGATGTAACGTTGATATCCTCCAAAGTACCTGTGCTCAAGGGCAACCACCATTCGGAATAATAGTATGTTCCATTGATACTTTCCGCATAACCACCATCATTATTCGAACCGTCATCACCTGTTGTGGTCCACATTCCGAGTCGAATATTGGAATCGACGAAATCATCGTTATATAAATATTTTCTATCCGCATTAATTCCGTCCAGTATACCATCTGGCTCGCCATCATCATCTTCAAAAAGTATTTGCCATGTCGAATAATATGGTATGTTAGATGTAAATAAAAAATAGATATTCACTCCATTATGCTTTGCTTTAATCGAAATATAACCCCCCGGACAATTACCCCTTGTTTCTTGTGCTTCGTCCCATTTGTCAGCTAAGGTTATTGTGCCATCCAAAACCGGTGTAGTTCCAGCGTACGCAATGATGCTATTTTTCACTGATGGCTCAACAACAGTATCCGAGTATATGGATTTTTTAGCACCATTTTCCGTGGATTTGGAATTCGCATAAAATGACGATGACGGAGACGATATGCAAAACACTATAAGCAATAACCAAATGAGATTTCGTGTTGCGAATGTTTGTCGTCGTTTTTCTACACACATTGCGAAGGGATATGATTTTTCCGACATATAATAAATCTGTTATTACAAAATAGTCAGTCCCCGTACACGTTGAACTCGCTCTTCAAATTGTTGTAGGCCAGCGCGTCCAGCGTGCTCGGGTCCACCGAAATCAGGAATATCCCGCCGCTGACCGAAGCCACGTCGCGTATCCTCTGGGCGAACTTCAGGATGACTGGGAAGGAGTTGTTGCTTATGAGAAACTCGATGCCGTGGAGCATCACTATCCCCCCGGTCTCCTTGAGAAAACCGCCTATGGCGCGCGTCAGCTCGTGGTCGTACTGGCTCGGCTTGATGGACGGCACGTCCCCGGAGCTCTCGCTGGTGGAGAGCCAGACTATCTGGTAGTCGTGGCCGCATACGTCGTCGTACCGCTCCCTGGCCTTCGGCGGGAATATCCTGCTGATGCACAGGCCAGGCAAGCCGTACTTGACCGCCTTGGCGAAGATGTTGAACGTGGCGGGGGCGTTCTTCACCTCGTCTACGATGAGGTACGACTCGCCCCGCTCTAGCTTCGGTATGACCAGATCGCTGGAAACCTTCGACACAGGACGCTCCCGCGCCGCGGACGGGTCGCTCTTGGAAAGCTCGAAGGCGCCGTCCTTCACAGTGGCGACGTGTGGCTCGCCCAGCAGCTCGCCCAGCACCCCTGCGACGTAGCCAGCGCAGAAATGGTCGTCCTCCACGCTCCTCGCCCCCGACGGCCTGACTACGATTATCCCGCCGGCGCCCTGCTGGACCTCGATGCCGAGTATCCCGTCGGAGATGGCCGCCTGCGCCATCGCCCTCGGAAGCTCCCCGGGGCTCGCGCGCTGGCCCCGGGTGTTCGTGACGCCGACGATGTTGCCGTACTGATACAGAAGCCAGTCTGCCTCCTCCTTCCCCCCCTTCTGCTCCTCGAACGACCTCAGCTCCTTTATCGTTTCCGAGTCAACTGAAATCCTGTCACCCATCGACCGAACCTCCCAACTGATTCACAAGCTCGACGAAAGCCGCCTCGACGTTCTCCCCGGTCTTGGCGCTCGTGGCGAAGTACGGGAATTTGAGCCCGCGGCTGTTGCGCCCCATACCGGCCCATTTGACCAGGTGGGCGAGCGACACGGGTTCGAACGACGGCTCGATGCCGTAGAGCTTGACGTAGGCCTCGACGACGCCCCTGTGCCTCTCAAGCATGTGCTCGTGGAACCTGCCGGGAAGGCTCGACGCCACCTCGACCCCGGCGTCGCGCTCGAAGTCCCTGATGATGTCGTGCTTGTTGCCCAGCACGACCACCGGTATCTCGCCGGTGACCTTGAACAGGTCCGCGAGCCAGTTGTCGAGGTTGTCGAAGGTCGTTTTGCGCGTGGAATCGTAGACTAGGAGCGCGCCCGCGGCGCCGCGGTAGTTGGCCATGTGCAGCTCCGGCCGGGACTTCTGGCCGTAGATGTCCCAAATCATCAGCGTCGTGGGGCCCATGACCTTCTTCTTGACGTTCACGCCGATGGTCGTGATGTACTCGTCGCTGAAAGCCCCCTCGACGAATTTGCGAACCAGCGAGGTCTTGCCCACGGCGCCCTCGCCGAGCAAGACCACTTTGAAGCTCTTGGCCTCCGCCGCCATAGAACCCGAATCTGTTTGGGGCGATATAAAAGCCTGCCTCACTTGCCCTTCACGAACTTCTTGACCAGCCCAGATATCCTCATCGCGTCGTCCTGAGTCACAGACGGGTGCACCGGTATCGACAAAACTTCCTTGGTCAGCCTCGCCACGACCGGGTTCTTCCCGAAGGTGCAGTTGCCCTTCATTATCTTCTGGTTGTGCAGAGGCATCGGGTAGTAGACTCGCGAGCCTATCCCCTCCTTTCCGAGCATCTCGGTCAGCTTGTCGCGTCCCCTCTTGACGCGGATGGTGTACTGATGGTAGACGTGGCGCCCCCACTTGGCCTCTCCGGGGGTCGCGACAATCCCCTCCAGCTCCTCGTTGTACAGCTTGGCCAGCCTGCGCCTGTACTCGATGGCCGCAGGCAATTTCTTAAGCTGCTCAATCCCGATGGCCGCGGCTATCTCTGTCATGTGGTAGTTGTACCCCAGCATCGCGTGGGAGTACATCCCCTCCTGGCCGTGGTTGCGGATTAGATGGCATAGACGGTCCAGCTTCGGGTTGTTGGTAGTTATCATCCCTCCTTCGCCAGTCGTCATGTTCTTTGTCGGGTAGAAGCTGAAGCATGCTATGTCGCCGATAGAGCCGACCTTCTTGCCCTTGTACTCGGCGCCGTGCGCCTGGCAGGCGTCCTCGACGAGCCAGAGGTCCTTCTCCCTCGCCAGCTCCTGCAGCGGCTTGAGGTCTACCGGGTGTCCGTAGAGGTGGACCGGGGCGAGCATCTTCGTCTTCTTCGTGACCAGCCCGCGGGCTGCCGCCGCGTCCATTCCGAAGTAGTCCTCTTCGACGTCCGCCAGCGCCGGGACAGCCCCGATGTGAAGCAGCGGCGTGGCAGAGGCCGCGAACGTCAGGTCCGGCGTCACGCCCGAGTCGCCGCGTCCCATTCCGACCGCCAGATACGCCGTGTGCAAAGCCTGCGTGCCGTTGCCGACGGCGATGGCGAACTTGGCGCCTATGTATTCTGCGAAATCGTGCTCGAACTGGGCTACGACCTTGCCCTGCGCCAGCATCCCTGAATCCAAAACCGCCATCACGGCCTTCTTCTCTTCGTTCCCCAGGATTGGCTTGCCTATCGGTATCATGTCATGGCCTCCGAACTAAAACTTCCTGTGCTCCATCGGGACGACGCCGATTTTTCTCGCCGGGTTGCCGGCCACTATGGCGTATTCCTCGACGTCCTTGGTGACTATCGAGCCTGAGCCTATGCACGCCTCCTTGCCGATCCTCACGCCGGGCAGAATCGTGCTGTTCGCGCCTATGCGGACGCCCTTGCACACGTGCGCCCCGACCATCGGGTCCTTCGTGCGCCCCATGTATTTGTCGTTCGTGAAACATACGCGCGGGCCTACGAAGACGTCGTCCTCTATCTCCATGTTCGTCGGAATGTATACCGCAGTCTGGATGCTGCACCTGTTGCCGATTTTCACGAGGTTCTCGACAACTGTGTTCGTGCCGATGAGCGAGTTCTCGCCGACCGTTGTGTTCTCGCGCACGAGCGAGTAGTGCCCGGTCTGCGAGCCGTTCCCAAACCTGGTTTTGTTGTAGATGATTGTGAAATCGCGAATGACGCAGTTGTCGCCTATGTGCGCCCCTTCCAGCTTGTCGAACTCGCCCGAGAGCAAGATGGCCTTGTCGTCCTTGCCCGGGTGGCCGATGACGGCGCTTGGCCCGATGTACGTTCCCTTGCCTATCTTCGATTTTCCGTAAACTGTCGGCATAGTTTAACCCCCGAAATCCTTCATCTCCACTTTCCGCTTCTCGGCCGACGATGCTATCGCGGCCAGCGCAACCTTCATGCTCTCCAGCCCCTCGATCCCGGACACGAGCGGCTCCGACCCACCCTTTATCGCTGCCAGGAAGTCCATGATTTCGTTCTTGAGCGGCTCCTGCTTCTTCAGTGAGATGTTGCGGATGTCGAATTCTAGGGGAGCGTGGAACAAATCCCCCTGGTCCAGCGAGACGTATTGAGAGCTCGATATCGTCACGCCCTGGGTCATGTAGTCCAGCTCGACGTAGTTCTTCATGCACGTGAGGGAGAGGCGGCGGACCTTCATGGGGGTGAGCCAGTTCGTCTGCGAGATGCCGGCCGTGCCGTTCTCGAATTCGATGAGGATGTCTGCATGGTCCTCGAACGGGGCTTCCCCCCGCCTGCCGCTCAGCGCGTACACGCTCTTCACCGGAGAGCCTGCCAGATAGCGCATCACGTCGATGTCGTGAATTCCCAGATCCAGGACGCAGCCCACGTCTTTTATCCGCCCAGGCATGGAGGACACGCGCCTTGACGAGAGTGAGACCAGATCGCCGAAGCGCCCTTCCGCCAGCGCGCTCTTCGCGAAGCCGACGACGGGGTTGTGGCGCTCTATCATCCCTATTGCCAGGACTACGCCCGCCTTCTCAGCCGCCTTGAGCATCTCCCTGCCGTCCTTGACCGTCGCAGCTATGGGCTTCTCGCAGAGGACGTGCTTTCCGGCCTCCATGGCCTCGATGACCGTCTGCTTGTGGAACTGAGTTGGCGTTGCGACGACTATCGCATCCACCGATGCATACATGTCCGAGGGGGTGGCATATCCGCCGACAACGAATCGCGTGGCAATCTCTGTTCTCGCCTTCGTGTCCGGGTCCGCAACGCCTCCGAGCGCCCCCATCTCCGACAGCACGCGCGCGTGGTTCCGCCCCATGGAGCCCACGCCGACCACGCCAACCTTCGTCATGGGTGGGGGGAGAACCAGGTGATTATTAACCTTTTCTGGGAAAGGGTTAAAGCCTGGCGGAGCATGCCATACCATATGGGCCTAGTGTTTCACGAGACCTACCTGGCTCAGACCCAGCCCGGAGACCACCCGGAGAGCCCGGCGAGGACGGCGGCGATTGTGAGGAGGCTCGAAGAGCTCGGAGCCATGGAAACCGCGCTGAAACCGGAGCTGGCGGCAATCGGGGATGTGGCATCCGTCCACGACCCGTATTACCTGGCCGAGCTGCAGGGGGCCAAAGCGGGGTACATCGACCCGGACACGTATTTGATGCCGGACGGTTACAAGAACGCTCTGAATTCCGCGGGCGGTGCCCTTCTGGCAGCGAGGCGGTCCTTCTCGGAGAAGAAACCGTACATGGCGCTCCTGAGGCCCCCGGGGCATCACGCCACTCGATGCCATAGCATGGGATTCTGCTACATCAACAACGCCGCCGTCGCCGCGAAGGCGCTTCTCCCAGATGCGAAGAGGGTAGCTATCATCGATTACGACGTGCACCACGGAAACGGCACGTCGGAAATATTCTACGACGACCCGGACGTGCTTTACATCTCGACTCACCAGTGGGGAATCTATCCAGGCAGTGGACATTTCACAGAGGTTGGCTCAGGAGAGGGAAAGGGCTACACCGTGAACATCCCGCTGCTGTCGGGCGCCGGGGACGCGACCTTCATGAGCGCGTTCGACGAAGTTATAGAGCCTGTTGTCACAAGATTCAAACCGGGGGCGGTGCTGGTCAGCCTCGGCGTCGATGCCCATTACAAAGATTTCCTGGCCTCGCTCTCGCTCTCTTCAAAAGGCTACGTCGAGCTTTGCAGGCGGACGCAGGAGGTCGCAAAGAAGGTCTGTGCCAGCCGCATCGCGTTCCTGCTAGAGGGGGGTTACCATCCTGAAGCGCTTGCCGAAGTCGTGGCGGGAGTGGTCAAGTCGTTCGACGGGGAGGATACGAAGCTGGCCTACAACCAGGTATCAGACAACGAGTGCGTCGGCTCCTCTGCGATTGCCGCAGCCAGGCATACCCATTCAAGCCAGTGGGGAACCTGAACCCGTTCAACGGCTTTTGCCGATGACCTTTCGCGCGTCGAGCTTGCGCTCCTTGTCCTTCTTGACCATCTTCTCAAGCACGCTCAGGAGCTCGTCCAGAGCCCTCAGGGCGTCCCAGTCGTTCGCCTTGGCGTAGTACATCTCGTGGTCTGTGGTCAGGCGGCCGTGCATCGAGTACTTCATCTCGCCACCGGTGTCGTGATGCGTGGTGGCGTGGATGTTGAACACCTTGGGCGTGACCAGGCGGTTGACGCGCGTCATGGTCTTGAGGATTTGGTCGTACATCAAATCGTAGCACGAGGTGTCCGCCTCCTCGAGACCGGTTATCTGGACGTAGACGCCCTTCTCCTCTCTGAAGCTGGCCAGCAGCTCTACCAGGTCGTACTGCGTGATTACGCCCTTGATTGTGTCGTTGTCGACGACGACGATGGTCGATATCTTGTTCTTCGCCATCGTGTCTATAGCCTCGATAATCTTCTTGTCCGAACGTATCTGGATTGCGGGCGACTGCATCGCGTCCCTCACCCTGACGTTGACCATCACGGTCCCGTCTCCGCGAGGCATGCCGCTGCGCTTGCTCTTGGTCTTCGCGCTCCCCATCATGGACAGGCCGGCCATGTCCTTGATGCCGATGACTCCGGTGAGGCGGCCCTTGCCGTCGACGACTGGCATAGATTTGACGTCGTACTTCGTCATGGTGACCTTCGCCTGCTCGAGAGGGTCGCTGTCAGTCAGGCAGAAAGGCTCCTTCGTCATTATCTCCGCTATCGTGATGGCGCTGAGCTTCTTTATCTTCGGAATCGTGGCCATCAGGTCGTGCCTGGACACTATGCCGGTCAAAGCTCCCTTGGCGTTCATCACCGGCAGCGCGCGGTAGCCCGAAGTCAGAAGCGCCTCCGCGACCTCCGTTATCGGCTGGTCCTCCAAGATGCTCGGCGGGAGGGTCATGAGGTTCGAGACCTTCGTGGTCAATGGGAGGCTCCTGCGCTTGATGAGTGTCTCGTAGCTGACTATGCCGACGGTCTTCTGGCCCCTGCAGACCGGGAGCTCGCTGACGTCGTGGGCCTTCATCTTTCCGAGGACCTCGGAGAGATTCTCGTCCGGCTCGGTCACCACGAGCTTGCTCGACATCACGTCCCTTGCCTTGACCTCTTCAATCTTGAACTGCTTCATTGCATTCCCTTTCCTCGTACACCGGCATAGTCAAGCCGGCGCGGTGCAACCCAATACGGCTGCCCCTTTTAAAACTATTGCGGCCTGGAAAGCCGCTTTTGCATCTCAAGCGCGTCCGAGGGGCGCCCGCCCGTACCGGGATAATACCCCTCGACGACCATCGTTTCAGTATATCCAGCCTTGCGATAGAGCGATATCGCCCCAAGGTTCGTGAGGCGCACCTCGAGCGAGATGGATTCGCAACCGACCTTGGCAGCGGCCTCGTCGGCGGCCTCCAGCAGCGCCGACCCGATGCCGCTGCCGCGGAACTCGCGGGCTACGTCGATTGTGAGCAAACGGGCCGTCGAGTCCGAGAATTGAAGTAGCGCGAACCCCCCTAAAACACAGCCGCATTCAGCCACGAGCGCGGCCACGTCCCCGCGCTTCACCAGCGCTCCGAGCTGCCTCCTGGAAAGACCCTCAGGGCCGGGGAAGCATTCCCTCTCCATCCGCGCCACAGCGTCCAGGTCTTCATGCCTGAACGGGCGAATTCTTGGCCTCATTGTCGAGCCTCTCGAGGACCTTCGCCGCCTTCTCCTTGAAGCCGTCCACGGTCGCGTCGTTGACTATGACCAGGTCCGCGCTGGCGAAAGCGTTGCCGAGCCCCCACCCCAACTCGCGCTTGTCCCTCTTGCGGAACTCGTCGATGCTCTTCGGGTCGTCGCCCCGCCCCCTGTGCGAGAGCCTGTCGAACCTCGTTCTCTCTGGCGCGAAGACAGCCACGAGGAGAAGCCTCTGACCGAAGACCTGCCTGAAGCGCTCGACCTCGTCCAGGCTGCGCGTGCCGTCTATTACGCACTTGTCCCCCTTGACCCGTTCCAGCGTGCGCTCCGCCCATACTGTGGGGCCATGCTGCTCCCGCTCGCTCGCGGCCAGGCCGCCTATCGACTGGTCGTCGGTCGGGAGGTCGCGCTTCTTGGCCTCGTCGCGGACGACGTCGCCCATCCTCACAACTGTGTAGCCTTTTGCCGCCGATGCGCTGACGAACTCCTCCTTTCCGGAGCCTGGCATTCCGACTACGACGATGACTGACATTGCATGGGGACAGTGCATTTTGTGTATCTAAAACTAATGGAACGGGTAGTACCCCGAATTAGCCTCCTTTTTACATTTCAAGGTGCCAGTCATTCATCCCGCATTTTGAGGCTATATTGCTCGGTCCTAGTGGGGTTTCCCGGATCACCCGCTGCCTATTTCGATATCAATGGTTTCTCGGGCCATCGCTCCGCCATTGTCAGTAATTGTCAAGGTGACTGTGTAGGTTGATGGCCCGGCGAATGTGTGCGCCACGATTGCACCTTCAGCGGCGGTGCCATCTCCGAAGTCCCAAACATACGAAGCGATTGCGCCATCACGGTCATAGGATTCCGATGCGTCAAAGAAGAACTGGTAGTTGTTCAAGGCCACGCCGTCCAAGTATGATGTGCTCAACGTGATTTCCTGGTAATATCCGCATAGAGTGTTGAATTCTTTAAAGAATGAAAGGGTATCGTCTCCAGAGGTGAACTTCAGCCACGTTGGATTCTCGCCAGGATGATTGGCCGAATATTTCAGAATGACCGAATAGCTGCGTCCAAGGTACTTGTTCAGGACCATCGTTTGTGTGTCTGGGGCTCCGGTGCCTCGCGTCACCGACATCTGTCGGATGAGTTCGCCATCTTCGTAGATTTCAACTGTAACCGTGTTACCCTTTCGACCCGCGATTTTGACCGAAACGAATACCTCTTGGTACACACCGATTTGTTGCACTGGTGGCCTATTGGGGATTTCAACGACTCTCGTCAGGGATGTAGTCAATCCATTCTCAAACACGATTGTGAGGTTCACTGTGTAGCTCCCGGATTCCGTGAACGGAAATTCATGCAATCCAGTATCATGCTGAGTTATGACCGTTCCGTTCCCAAAGTCCCATATGAGGGTTTCGGGTTGTATCAAGCCCTCTCTGCTGATGTGTGGAGCGCAATATACAGTCGTGCTGTTCTCGTAAAATTCCTTGATTGTCGCGTCCAAATCGACGATTCTTTCTTGGATTAAGCCATCCGCTGCATTGAAATCGAAATGCATCGTGCGGGAGCGCGTTCCCGATTCTATGGTCACATCGACAGTATTTGCACCCGTGCCAGAATTTTCATACCTCAACACCATGAGCATGCCATATCCGACCGGATTGCGAAGCGTCAGAGATTTGCTCTCTGGCTCTCCGCCACTTAAGGTGACATCCCCAATTATTTTCGATGCGTTGCCTTGAGTGGCGATGAAATATATCTCGACGGCGTTGTTTTCCGCTCCGCTCACGGTCGCGGTCGCGTCGATTTGTTGGATAATCTCGATATCGTCAATCTTCACATATCGCTGGATAATGGTATAATATCCCTTCGTGTACAATATTATGTCACGGTATTCCGTCTCCGGCGCCTCGTATGGAAATTCGAGGTCCACATATTCCCCGCAGTTCAGTTCCACATACGTTTCATCGCCGTATGCCAGCTCATCCATCACGTCGCCGTCAACCGAATGCACAGCGGAGGTCAGCACACATGTTGTATCAATAAAATCACCGCCCTCCGATTGGTCCAGACCGACGAAGTCGACTTGGTGGTGCGCCCTCCACGAGATATTCACATGCAGATAATCGGTCGATGCCTGTAGGAAAGAAGTCAAATCAAAGACATCGATGCTCCACAATTCCCTTGGTATGATGGAACCGACCTGAATCCAATCCCCATCGGCATTTAAAATTCGGATTTCTATCGGACCGTATAGCGGTTCGATGGCGTCCCAAGGAAGATAGTCGTAAGTGCATTTCAAATCGGACCTGAGTATTAGTTTTGCTGGCTTGCCGTAATCGCAAGCGAATTTCACAACCAAACAATCATCCTTGTACCCATCATAATATTCATCGCCCATTGCCCCGACGACATTCGTGAGGTTCGCGTTGTTTTTATCAAGACAGGAAAGCGGGGGAACGGGGTCTCCGTAGATGACTATATAGCCTTCCGGGGTCACGCCGACATTGAAATCGCCATCGTGGTCTATTGTGATGAGTTCGGCGTTGTCTATGTAAGATATCTCAAACAATTCCCCCTCCATTATTCGGAATTTGTATTTGTCCCCGACCGGAACCGGAGATTTTTGCAGGACGTATGCATCGTCTATCATCGAACTCTGTTTGCTGAAATCTTCGGAATTCGTGAGCAGGCTGTTGTCCGGTTCGTAATTCGTGCCGTTCCATACCCAAACGTAAGGGCAGGATGGAGGCCACACCTTGTTATGTACCAATACTCCACCTGCGAAATAGTTATGGTTGTTCTCGACTTCCAGATTGTAGACAACGGCAGTCTTTTCGATGACCTCTCTCGATAAAACAGGAACATCCCCATCAATCCCGATCAAGGTATCTCCAATGGTGATATTTTCAGCGTTCTTAATCAAGTTTTGTGTGTATATCGGGTGGTTTCCAGTGACTTCGAGACCATTGATTTTCAAATATGAATCAACTGTGTGGTTCGATGTGTATATCACGGTGTCCGTTTCTATCTCTCCGGTTCGTTCGTTGTACGACAATATCCGGTCCCCTTGCGCTATGTTCTCGATATTCGCCTCACCGTTCGGGGTCGACACTTTGGTCCCGCCGACGAAACAGTAACCCGGCGGTGGCGCCGACCATGGGACTTGATCCGTGGCGAAGGTTACCGTAAGGGAATCCGTGTGTTTGCCCGTAGAATCTACCGCTCTGACAAAGAGCGTGAAAACATTGCTTGAAGGTAGACCGCCTACGGCTTCGAACGGGTCTGTTGTGGTTTGCAATAAATTACTGCTGCCCGAATAGACCCAATAAATTTGGTAAACAACTGGCGATACATCGATTGATGCGGTCCATTCCAACCAAACACTGGTCACACTTGGATTAACAGTATGAATGATGGGAGCTGTGGGATTTTCCGTATCGATTTGGATTTTATAGGTTCCAATCGGATAGGTGTTAGTATTCGTGTGTTTAAAGGATACATGGAGGTACCATAATCCTTCTTGAACATTAGTTAGACCAATTGTTGTTGTGGCTGGGGAGTCGACCGTAGTTGTGCCAGCGGCGAGTGGGTCGGGGAGGTTGCTTGGATTGCTGTCGTGGTTTAAAACATAATAAAGTTTCGCCACACTCGATAATGATGGACCGGCCCAAGTAACCACAGGATTGACATCCGTATACCATTCTTCTTGATTTGGGTGTGTCGATGAGGTCAATGACGTTAAAACAATAGTATCCTGTACTTGCACTAGATTTCCACAACGATCATTTACTTGGCATATTACTGTTTTGTTCCCACGACGGGCGAGAGAATCCAGTTTTTTATTATTATTTGACCTGAAGGATAGTTATAAAAATTGACCCAATCAGACCAACCAATGCCATCCGAGCAGTATCGGAAAGCCCATAGGCCTATGCCAGAATCAGATGCTGACAAAGTCAAGGTCACACTTTGGCTGGGGGTGTATTCGGCTCCGTCATTGATATATGCTGATGCAGTGGGCGGAGTCATGTCTAAAACAATCGTATCGCTTGATGTAGCAACATATCCGTTATAATCCAACACCTGATAATAAACTATCTTAGTCCCGGAGCCAGCGGTCAATATCCATGCTTTTGTTAGGGATGGGTTCTCCCAGAGCTCGGTGTCCCACGTTCCATCATTTGAATATCTCGCTAACCAGACGCCTGCACCAGTACTCTTGTATGTGAGTGATAAAGATACTGAGGTTGTTGCAGTATACTCGTTATAGTTATTGATAATTATTGAGCAAGAAAGAGGTATGGTATCGATCCAGAAAGGACCGATATGATATGCGTTTCCGTTCCAATTACCAGCGTTATCTTTAGTTCTTATATGAAAATATATATTATTTCCGTCAGCTTGCGCGGGACTAGTGGTGCTTGTTACTGTTGAAGCTATGTCTACGGTTGTATCTGGAATGGTAGTCGCGCTGGTTGACCATTGTGTCGAATAACCAGCCACTCCGCTCCCTCCTGCATCAGAGGCTCCCGACCAGCTAACGTCTATCGTGTTGTCGCTTGACCATGCGTTCACTGGTGGGTTTGATGTATAACTTGTGGGGTTCGTAGGAGCTACAGTGTCGATTTTAAATGGTCCTACATGATAAGCTCCTGGATTCCAATTGCCAGCATTATCTCTTGTTCTAATATGCAGGTACCAGTTTGTGCCATCGCTTAGTGCATTACTCGTGGTACTAGTCCCTCCAGTATCAGAAGTGGCATCTGGAATTGTTGACGGATTAGTTGACCATTCGATTGAATATCCATAAACCCCACTATCTGCGTCTGATGCTCCAGACCAGCTTATTAAAATAGTGTTGTCGTTTGACCATGTGTTTATAGATCGATCTGAGCTGTAACTTGTGGGATTTATGGGCGATACTGCATCTAGTGGTATCGCTCTACTCCATATTACATTGGACGAAGAAACCCCCCAATTACTCGACGCAACTTCAATCCAGATTTTATATTTATGATTCGGATATATGTCTTGGTTAAAAGTAAATGTTTTGGTATTTATATCTGAGATAATTGTTCCAGATTGAGGCAAGATATATGGATTGCCATATGTATCCCTTCCTTCGCCCCAGATTCGGTAATATACGAAATCGTTAGCATTATTGTTATACTTAGTCCATGTAACCTTGACCGAAGAGGTGGCTCTCACATTCGGCGGATTCAAAATAACTTCACCTGGATTATAACTGTCAATGAAATTTAAACAAGACTGTGCGTTAACTTGACCATAACCTGTATAACGATCCCAGCCATCAATAGCAATTTCTTGTCCAGAAGCATATATTAGATCGGTTGCGGTGACATTTATTATCGCTCTTACTTCAGCATTTGTTAATGAAGGTCTATATGACCAAATCAATGCAGCTACTCCGGCAACAAGGGGTGCTGCAGCGGATGTGCCACTATATGGAATATAATTGTTGTTTGCAATTGTGCCGACAATCGATGTACCAGGAGCCATTACATCAAGTCTTGGACCATAGTTGCTACCGCATCCTTCTATCCAGTCCGTAGGCGTAGCTCTCATATCAGCTGTGGTTGTTGCTCCTACGGCGATTACAGAGTCATAACTCGCCGGAACATAACTCTTACCATTATTTGTTAATCCAATTCCCCCATCTTCGTTGTTCCCACTCGCAGCAATAACCAGACAACCATTATTCCAAGCATCTACCAGTAATGAGTTAAATGTTGGGGAGATGTCATACCACCCAAAACTCATGCTGATTATATTTGCGTTATCCTTTACATATCTCAAAGATTGCCATAGCGCAACCGATGATACTGCGGGTGGCATATCCAGGCCATTAGTTCCACTACCACCACCTCCGAGTCTAATCGCCATTAATTTGCAATTGGCTACTCCTGAGATTCCAATATTATTATTTATTCTAGCACCAACAATCCCTGCACAATATGTTCCGTGATACTCACCAACATACTCATCCATGGGGCCGTTAATTCCAGTATATTCATATTGTTCATTATTACCAGTTATTGGATTTACTCTTGTCGAAGAGTCTATAAAGTCAAAACCATAATAATCATCAACATAACCATTATTATCATCATCAATATTATTTGTTGATTTATTTTCTCCATTCGTATCTAATACTTTTTCTCCAGGATTATTCCACATATTGGATGTTAAATCTTCGTGGGTATAATCAATACCACTGTCCATAATCGCGACAACTACTTGTTCATTACCTCTGGTTTTATCCCAGGCTTCTGGTACATTGATGCGCTTTAATCCCCACTGGTCTGTTGAGTATCTAGGATCATTAGGTATAAAATGATAATCCAAAACGACCATTCGATCGGATTCAACCAATTCGACTGAGGCATGTTTAGTAATTTTATCAATGAAAATATTCAATTTAATATATTTATCGTGTTGGTTCAAAGTCGAATTGCATACTTTAAATATAATTATACACGAATCGTTCCAGATATCAAATATTGTGGTGTTTAACGCATTAGCTAGTAAATTTATATTTTCTGGCATAGTATAAAATTTAACAAGAACTAATCCTGTTAAATTCCAACTTTCTGAATTCGCAATAGTCGTAGATCTTGTTAAATTGGTGGATTGATTCTCTCCATTTAAATCGGTTTGAATGGTTCGATAATACACGGGGAAAATTTCATCGGTTTTTAATTTCGCAAATCCATTGATTGAAAACAAAGTAGCTATTAACGAGAAAGTTATTGTAACACATACACATCGCCTTAGAAACTTATTAGGCATTTTTTCTCCTCCTTATTTTATAGAGTATAATTATTAAAGGAGATAAACACAACAACGTAAATATGAATCCCCACCAGAGAATGATATTATTGCCAAACCATCCATAACCATCAATCTCTGATTGAACAACAGTTATATCTGAATCGATATAGAAACCATTTGTATAGTATGTTCTAACCTTGAAATATTTTACATCAGTGACTGATAAATTTGTTATACTAAAGGTCGTTTGGTTTTTATCCAATATTGTAAATATTGTGTTCTTGTTAAACTGATTATCAAGTGAGAAGTAGATTTCATATTTTAGAAAATCTGGAGCAGTACTTCCTGACCAAGAGATGTTATATGCCGGTAAGGGTATTGTACTAAAAGACACATCGACCGAAGCAGCAATTGGGAGTTGAAAAAATGAAACGAAGATGCTACTTGTACTATTATTTCGATAATCATCCCACGCGACATATAAAATATTTGAGAATTGATCTAATCCAATCGAAGAATACCCATTCGACCCATACCAGATATCATTTGTCGGCGCATCATTCACGCGATTGTCGCCATTCCAATTATAACCACGATCTGGTGAATAGGATAAATAAATGGAATCGCCATTCCAAGAATCATCTCTTCCGGACCATGTTATAAGCGGATTCCCATTTCTGTCAACTGCGAGCCTGACTTGAGCTGTATCCCCATAAAGACGAGTAGCTTTTTCCATCAGGTCAGTTTCTATTTGGACATTTGAGCTAGACTTGGTAGTATCTTCTGAAGGTCGCCATGGACAAGAATAATTTTTATTAATTAGCTTTGGTGCCGTCCATGTAGTACTATGATCATCTGACATTGAAAGAAAAATACCATCCTTTCTTGTTTCATTAATCGGCACACCGTCTCCTTCCCATGCAACAAAAATACGATTTCCCCAACAGGCTATAGCCGGAGTATAGACATTACCGCCTCCAGTATAATTAGGTCCATATACTTCTACACTTTTAGTCCAATGCTCACCGTTGTCAATAGATTTGTGTATAATTATATGTGCAAAATTATATGAATAAGTTATATAAAGTACTCCTGAATCAGATAAGACCATTGATGGATATTTACCGAAATCATACGGTAAGGATGCATTTTTATCATTGATAATCTTTTCCACCCAAGAGGTCCCTCCATTATTTGATCTCGAAAAAATTACATTCGTACGAGGAATCTGAGGGTCGCTCCAGTTAAAGCTCAGCCATACAGCAAATATCGTGTTTGTATTAGCACATACTATCGTCGGTTCGGTTTGTGCTTCGCCCCCATTACTGTTGATAATCACTGGGGTACTCCAAGTATCTCCTTCATCTGTACTCTTTACCAGGCAGATATCTGGATTTCCTAATTTATCGGTAGTCCAAGCTACATATACGGTATTATCAGTTACATATATCGTTGTACGCTGAGACGTATTGTACGAACATCCCATATCCCCGTTGATTTTTACACTCGTGCCGAACGTTAACCCATTGTCCGTTGATTTTGAATAATAAATGTCACATGAATTAATTTGGCTTCTTGAATCGTACCAGGTCGCATGGACAACACCGTTTTTCCCAACAGCTAGAGCCGGGTGATTCTGGTTTGAAGTAATGGCTGTTTCGTTAGATAAAAGTAAATTATCACTAAATGGTATATCCGCATGAACTAATGGTAGAATTGTTGTTAAAAGAGCAAATGTTACAATGAGGGTAATACGACATCTGTTGAATTTTATTAAATACATTTTTTCCCTCCAGTATATATATAATTTATATTAACTTTCATATATAACGGTATGTCTCGCCAAACAGCCCACCGTAAACGCTTCTTCGAAATGAGACCACAATCTATGACGAAAACGCGCCACCCCAAGTGACAAACCAAATTCACCTACCTCACATGCTTAGGATGGAATCAGTACCTTAAATAGATGCCGGTTTCGCCTCGAACATCCGGCTCGTTATTCTCGCCATGCCTACCGGCCACGCAGGCACTCACGTTTATTTCACAAAATAGAAAGGGAATAAAGGATTTACTGTTGATGCGTCGTCTCACTTCTTCTTGCTGTACCATATCGCCGCGGCCAGCCCGCCGACCATCGCCGCGATGCCCACCACGACCATGGCCTTGGTTATCAACATCGTCGGGTCGTCCATGTCCGCGTACGCCGTCCCGTCTGTCAGGCTGTACTTGACAACGACCGGCACCATCAGCACCGCGATGAGGTTGATGACCTTCCCTATCGAATTGGGACATTTGCGCAGGTTTAACTATCCCCACAGGCATCGCCGAGCGATGTCGAATAAGCTCCGAAACGGCTCGCTGGTGTCCGGCGAACTGCCGAAAGGGTGCGCACTCTGCGCGCGCGGGTCGAAGCTCGTACTGCTGGTCACTGGCCTCTGCCCGGCCTCGTGCTACTACTGCCCGCTCTCGGACGCGAAATCCGACAGGGACGTGGCGTTCGCTGACGAGATGCCTGTGAGGCGATGGTCGGACATTCTCCGGGAGGCCGAGGCGATTGGCGCGGAGGGGGCCGGCATCACCGGGGGCGACCCGCTCGTCGTCATGCGCAGGACCTCCCGATACGTCAGCGCTCTCAAGCGCAAATTCGGCCAGGATTTCCACATCCACCTCTACACCGCCGACACGGATGCGGGCAAGGTCAGGGCGCTGGTCCGCGCCGGCCTGGACGAAATCAGGTTCCACCCGCCAGTCGGCGCCTGGAATAAGTTCGGCAGGAGCGGATACCCCGCGGCGATAAAGACGGCTGCGAAAGATGGCGCAGTCGTGGGGGTGGAAGTCCCGGCGATACCTGGCTCGCCGCTCGCTGAGCTTCTCGAAGCGCTGGAAAGCACCGAAATCGATTTCGCCAACCTCAACGAATTGGAGTTCTCCGAGACCAACTGGCGCGAGCTGAAGGCGCACGGCTTCGCCGTCAAGGACGACGTCCACAGCGGGGTGCTGGGCTCGGAGGAATCGGCGGCTGGGCTGGTGCGGAAATGGAAGGGACCGTTCGCGCTCCACTACTGCTCGGCGTCGTTCAAGGACGGCGTCCAGCTGAGGAACAGATTGCTCAGGAGGGCGGAGCGCACCGCGCGCCCGAGCGATTTGCAGACGGGCGAGGGGACGTTGCTGAAAGGCGTTGTGGAGACAAGGACGCCATCTAAAACGAGAACGACGCTGGCGAGGCGCTTCCAGATACCCCCCGAGCTGATTCGGGTCGACCGCCACAAACGCACAGTGGAGGTCGCTCCGTGGATTCTCGAAGAGATTGCGGGAGAGCTGGACTTGCCGTGCTACATCGTCGAGGAGTACCCGACGGCGGACAGGCTGGAGGTCGAGAGGAGGCCTCTCAACAAGGCGAAACCGGGCCGGCGGAGGAACCCTCGGAGGCGGGAGCTTGACTGAGATGAAGCCGGCCCTCGCGAAGTTCGGGCCCTACCTGGCAATCCTCGGAAGTGTCTCCTTCTCCATCCTCTGGCCGCTCGCCGCGCTCATCACCGGCGACTGGGTGCTGGGCCGGGACACTCTTTCCGAGCTGGGGGGCAAAGACAACGCGGCGGCACCGGTGTTCAGCGCGGGCTGCGCGCTGGCCGGCGCCTGCCTGCTCGCCTTCGCGCTCTCCCTCCGCCACGAGGTCATCGCCGCAAAGAGGGCTACGCCCATCATCGGCTTCGCCGCAATCGGGCTCGTGATGGTCGGAGTCTGGAACATCACGATGAGCCCTTTCCACATGATAGCCACGGTCTGGTTCTTCGCGTCCGTCGCGATCGGCCTGTCGGTGCTGGCTTACGACTTCCTGCGGGCGAAGGTCATGCGGGCGAGCGCGGTCGCGGCGGTCGTCGGGATTGCGGCGACGTTCGTTTCCGCCGCGGTGGCGACTGTGCCGTTCACGGAGGCGGTGGCTGTTGGCGCGGTGATAGTCTGGGGGGCTGTCGCTGGAACGGAGTTGCTGATTCTCTTAGAAACGGGCCATCAAGGAGGATAAACAGGCTCCCGGACTCACCACCACATTCAACGGGGGAAAAGTACATTATCTCCGAGCCCCATCCTAAGCGCGGTGGCCTCAGATGGACAAAATAGAGGTCTTCTTGCGTGTGGCGTTGATGGGGTTCTCGCTTCTGCTCTTCGCGGTGAGCGCAATCTCGTACTCCAGGGTGAAGAACAACAGGCTGCTCTTCATTTCGCTGGCCTTCGCGGCGTTCTTCGTGAAGGGACTCGTCCTGAGCCTGGCGATTTTCGCAGAGAATGTCGATAAGACATTCTCGGCGAGTGTGCAGGTCATAGCCCTGGACTTCCTGATACTGGCCCTCATCTACCTGGGGATAGCGAAGCGGTGACGCGGGGGAAAGGATGGGTGAAGAGGCGCTCGAGCTGGAGAACAGGCGGAGGATTTACCGCCTCGTTTCCAAGTTTCCCGGAATACATTTGAGGGACATCCAGAAGCGCCTCGAACTATCGATGGGCGTTCTCGAGTACCACCTCAACTACATGGAGAAGGAGCAGATTCTCTCCGCCGAGTCAGACGGGTACAGGAAGAGCTACTTCGTCCGCGCGGACATACAGCATGGCGACAAGGCGACGCTGGCGCTGCTGCGGCAGGAAGCGCCGAGGCGCATCGTCATGCTTATCCTCCTGAAGGAAAAGGCGACGTTCAAGGACATACTTGACGAGACAAAGACTTCCAAATCGACCCTCTCGTTCCACATGAAGAAGCTGACTGAATCAGGCCTTGTCACCTCCGAGCGCATCGGAAGGGAGCTGGCCTATGTCGTCAAGGACCCGGATGCGACCGCCAAGCTCATCGTCACTTACAAAGAGAGCTTCCTCGACAGCGTGGTGGACAGGTTCGTAGATGCGTGGCTGGAGATATGATTAACGCGACGCTTCGACCGCACATGGCCCGAGATACCTTTACTTCTTGAACAGGTGCTCGTAATCGCCGTCGTACAGGTTGCGCTGGAACTCGCGCGGGTCCTTTCCCTCGATGGTCACGCCCATCGAGACGCATGTGCCGCTGACCTCGACCATCCGCTCGCGGAGCGTCTTGCCAAGGAGCGAGTCCTTCTTCATCTCCGATATCTTCTGTATCTGGGCGACCTTGAGGTTTCCGACCTTGCTAGTCGACGTCGCACCGGAGCCCTTCTCAATTTTAAGCTCCTTGATTATGAGAGCGCTCGTCGGCGGCGTACCCACCGTTATCTCGTGCTTCTTCGTCTTGGAGTCTATGACGAGCTTGACTGGAACCTTCATCCCGTCGAACGCCTTCGTCTTCTCGTTAATCTCCTTGACAATCAGGACCACGTTCACGCCCAGAGGGCCCAGCGCCGGTCCGATCGGCGGACCCGCCGTCGCCTTCCCCCCGTCCACCAGCAATTCCAGAGTTTCCGCCATGGTATCACTTATCCTTCTCCAACAGCCTCACGCTGTCCCCCCGGACCGTCACCGGCATCGGGACCAGCGCCTCGAACAGTTCGACAGTTATCTCTTCCTTGGTCTCGTCAATCTTGCGCACCCTGGCCTTCTCGCCCTTGAACGGCCCCGAGACTAGCTCGATTATGTCGCCCTCGACGATTCCTGTTATTACGGGCTTCGGTGCGAGGTATGTGGCTATGTCCGCCAGAGTGGCCTCGCCCTTGACCAGGCCGTGCGCCTTGCGAACGCTTTTTATCGCCTCGACCAGGCGGTCTGTGTTCATGGCCTCTATGACCAGATATCCGCGCAGGTTGTGCGGGTTCATAATCGTGAGAACTCCGACTGGCAGGCCCCTCGTGCAGAGCGATTCCGCGACCGTCCGCTCCTGGCCTATCTGAGTCTTGACGAAGAGAATCGACTGTTTCGCAGTCGTCTTGAGCGTGACTGTGTCGGAATGGGCGGGGTCCGACACGGATGCCGCGGTCATGACGAGCCTTACTGTGTCGGCGTAGCTGGCCCCCCTCGGGGCGGTGACGTTGACCGAGAGCTTCCTGCTCTTGCCGACCTCCAGGCCGTAATCCCTGGACATCTGCTTCGTGTGCGTGACTTCCCACGAGCCTTTTGTCTCGCCGTCCGCAATCTCTATCGTCCACTCGGCGGCGCCCCCCTCGGGGGTGTATATGATGTTGAGGCTGAGCCGGATGTCGTCCTTCCTGTTCCCGCGGTTCTCGAGCACGACATCGTAGCTGGTCGTGACCCCGGTGGTTATCGCTCGCTCGGTCTCAAGGCACGACAGCTTCGGGCCCCAGAGCGCAGGCTCCGGCTTCGGAGCCTCGGCAGCAGAGCCTTCAGGCGCCACGGCTGCGGGCGCCAGCGGAGCGGCCGGCTTGGGGGCTTCCTTCTTTTCCTGAATTCCGTCCAGCAGGGATATCTCGTCTTGTGTCATTTCAAATCAACCGAAAACCTTTGTCAGCCATCCTGGCACTTGCGTGAACATGAGGTAGACAGTGAAGCCCAGCGCGCCTATCAGTATCAGCCCGATGCTGGTTATCTGGAGAACCTTGACGTATTCGTCGTTCGTCGGCTTGCGGGCCATCTTCAGGACCCTTCCGTACTCTCCCTTGCCTATGTGCTTTACGCGGCTCTCGATTTTCTTCTGTAGTTCCAGCGAATTGTTGACTATGTCCATGAATATCAGCCGCCCTCAGCGTATAAGGTCCATCCCCATTTCCTTGCCCTTGCGGGCGTCTTCCTTTCCGAATATCTGCTTCGATTTGACGCCAGTGATGACGACCATGACCTTCATCTTGCCTTCCAGCTCCGGCTCGACCGCGGCGCCCCATATGATGCGCGCGTTCGGGCTTATCCGGTTCTGTATGAGCTCGGCGGCCCTCTCGGCCTCCGAAACTGACATGTCCGGGCCGCCGTGCACGTTGATGAGCGCACCTGTCGCGCCGCTGATGTCCACCTCGATGAGCGGCGAGTTGATGGCCTCGTTGACCGCATCCTCAGCGCGGTTCTCGTTCTCGCCCTCGCCGAGGCCGATGATTGCGACGCCTCCGCCCTTCATTATGGTCTTCAGGTCGTTGAAGTCCAGGTTAACGAGCCCGGGCTTCGTGATGACCTCCGTGAGGCCTTTGATGGACCTTACGAGGACTTCGTCCGCGAGCTTGAATGCGCTCTCGATGGAAAGCCTAGGAGCTATCTCCAGGAGCTTGTCGTTCGGGATGACGATGACCGTGTCCGCGACCGCCCGCAGCCTCTCTAGGCCATATTGGGCGTTCTCCATCCGGACAGTGCCCTCGGCCCTGAACGGTGAGGTGCATATCGCGATTGTTAAAGCTCCCGACTCTTTGGCCATCTGCGCCACCACCGGTGCGGAGCCCGTTCCTGTTCCGCCGCCTAGGCCGCATGTGATGAAGACTATGTCCGCGCCCTGCGTGAGCGCCTTTAACTCGTCCTCCGCCTCCCTCGCGGCCTGCTCTCCGACTTGGGGCAACGCTCCCGCCCCCAGACCCCTGGTCGACCTTCGGCCGAGCAGAAGCTTGTGAGGAGAATGTATCTTGAGAAGGTGCTGCGCGTCGGTGTTGCACGCGTAGAGCTCGGCGCCCATTATGCCAGCTCCTACGAGGCGGTCGATGGTGTTGCAGCCGCCTCCGCCGCATCCCACAATCTTTATGTTGGTCTTCAAGCCCGCCAGCACGCGCTCAAGCTCCTCGTCGTCGGAGTTGACGTTGCCTGGCTGCCTGACCATCTGCGGTGGGGCGGTCTCGTGTAGAGAGCGCGACAACACTTCCTTGACAATCGAACTCATTCAATCACCTTACGGTTCGGAATGACGCTCAGAGGATTACAAACTGAGGCATTCCATTCACCTTAACATCACTTTTATTATTTAAGGTTTGGGTAAGTGCACCGCAGCGTTCCAGGCTTCACTTGACGACCGGGATGTGGGGCTCCTGACGGCGGCCCTGCTCGTGCATCATGAAAGTCTCGTTGACGCCCGTGACGACTATCATGACCTGGATGCGGCGCTCTATTGTCTGGTCCACGACCGTGCCCCATATTATCCTCGCCTGCGGCCCGATCCTGCTCTGCACCAGCGTCACAGCTTCCTGGGCCTGCTCGATGGTCATGTCCGGCCCTCCGGTGACGTTCACCACGACCCCTTTCGCCCCAGATATGTCTACGTCCAGCATCGGCGAAGCGAGCGCATGTTCCGTCGCCTCCTTAGCCCTCGTGTCCGCCGGGCCGTCCGAGCCCCCTATGCCTATGACCGCGAAGCCGCCGCTTTTCATTATCGTGCGCAGGTCGTTGAAGTCCAGGTTTATCAAACCGGGTTTGGTTAGAATCTCGCTGAGGCTTCTGATGGAGGTGGCGAGTATCTCGTCTGCCACCTTGAACGCCTGGTTGAGCGGGAGCCTGGGAACCAGCTCCAGCAGCCGGTTGTTGGGAACCAGGATGACCGTGTCCGCGCTCTTCTTGAGCTTCTCCATCCCCCAAACGGCGTTCTCCATCCTCATCTTCCCCTCTCCCTTGAAGGGCAGGGTCGCCACCGCCACGGTCAGCGCGCCCGAGGAGCGGGCGACGTCGCAGAAGAAAGCCGCCGAGCCCGTACCGGTCCCGCCGCCGAGGCCGCATGTCACGAAAGCCAGGTCCGTGTTCTCCATCGCGCTCTTGATGGATTCCTCCGCCTCCAGGGTGGCCTGCTCCCCGAGCTTCGGCAGCGCGCCGGCGCCGAGGCCGCGCGTCGTCTTCTTTCCGAGCAGGATCTTCTTGGGGACGTTTATCATGTGCAGGTGCTGCGCGTCGGTGTTGGCCGCGATGAACTCGACCCCCTGGACGCCCATGTCGACCAGCCTGGCGACCGTGTTGGACCCGCCGCCCCCGCAGCCCACGACCTTTATCTTGGTCCGCAGCTGCGACAGCATCGCCTCGAGTTCGTTGTCCGTTCCCGAGTCCTCGCTCCCGGCGATTGCCGGAACCTTCGAGTAATCCCTCGCGGAGGGCACGGCCGCTCTTTCCCTGGCAAGCGCAGAATCCACTATGGACTTCATCCAAACCACCATCCGACATGAAGTGCGTCAGCGCATCCCATATCCGGTTGGGAATTGACGCGGAGCCATATAAGGTTTAGCCTGCTCCCGCCGCCGCGGATTTCACATCAACGGGCGCGAGTGTTTATGTAAACAATCGGGTCCGCCGCCCCGGCCCCCGCGAACCCTTTTAGCCGCAGCCTGCATGAATCGCACTTTCCGCAGGCCTCCTTCCCCCCCTCGTAGCAGCTCCAGGTCATGTGCATCGGCGCGCCCAGCTTTATCCCCAGCTTGACGATTTCCCCCTTGTTCATCGTCTGTAGCGGTGCAACTATCTGCATGCCAGCGCCTTCGACCCCCTCCTTTGTTCCAAGGTTGGCCGCCACGCCGAACGCCTCGATGAACTCCGGCCTGCAGTCAGGGTAGCCGCTGTAGTCGACTGAGTTGGCGCCGATGTAAACCTTCGCCGCGCCCACCTTCTCCGCGTACGAAACAGCCAGGGCGAGAAAAACCAGGTTGCGCGCCGGGACGTAGGTGATTGGTATGCCGGGCTTGACCCCGGATTTGGGGACCCGCAGCTCCCCGTCCGTGAGCGCCGAACCGCCGATTTTCGCCATATCCACCCGAATGACCAGGTGCTCCTTCGCGCCAATGGCTTTTGCGACCTTCTTCGCGCTCCCGAGCTCCCTTTTGTGCCGCTGGCCGTAGTCTATCGTCAATGCGAAAATATCCAGGCCCTCTCTCTTCGCAACGCATGCGGAGACTGTAGAATCGAGCCCGCCCGACAGGAGGACTACAGCTTTTTCACGGCCCACGCGCCCTGCCCCCTGCTCTCGTCCACCCCTATCTCCACGCGCTTGACGCTCTTGGGGAGCTTCGCGAGCTTGAGGAATTTCTTCAGCGCGTATGCGGCCAGCTCCTCTGCCGATGGAACCGTGATGTCGAGCAGAACAACGTCGTCCTTGGGGAAGCTGTATCGCTTTCCTCCCGCGCTGACCTGGAGGTTCTCGTCGTCGGCGGTGACCTCGACCGCCGGGCCACCCGTCGGCACCAGGACCCGGTGGTCCATCTCCTCGGCGAGCTGGCGCAGCACCTTCTTGATGCTCAGGAAATCGACGACCATGCCGTCGTCGCCTATGTCGCCTTCGACGATTGCATGGATTGCGTAGACGTGGCCGTGGAGCCTGCCGCACTTGTCGTGGCTGGGTATGAAGTGCGCCGCGGAGAACGTTATCCCTGCGAACCACCCGTCGACCTCGATCCTCATTGTGCTGTTATCGGCAACAGGGCTAATAAGCGTTTCTGAACAGGGATGGGTTCTACGAATTGGTGCGCATTTCGCAACCGTTCTGCGAAATGCCAGTGGGAGGGCGGGTGGGGGAGGTGGAGGCTCGCTTGTCTTGGCAATGGAAAGGATTATGGCCTCACAGGAGAATCCCTGCCCCATGAAGAGGGACGGAAAGAAGAGGACCCTCGTCTGCCCCCAGTGCGGAAGCGCAGACCTCTATTACGAGAACGCGATGATAACCGGATACAAGTACCACTGCAAGGCCTGCGACTATATCGGAGCGCTGGTGCTGGAAAAGCGAGAATGAAAAACTGCAGATTTAACTATCCGTCGTTATCACCGAATGGATAATCATTATCCGAACATCGCGCCGGTGGAATTTGCGCGTGCAATGTGGTCCTTCAGCACCTTCTCGATGGCCTTGTCGAAGTCCGCCTCGATGACATTGTCGCGCCCGCCGCGGATTGCGAACATTCCAGCCTCCGTGCAGATGGCGCGGATGTCCGCGCCAGAGCAGCCGTCGCATTTGCCCGCCACGACTCGCACGCGGATCTCTGGGGCGAAGTTCATGCGCCTCATGTGAATCTTGAATATCTCCACGCGTGCCTCAGCGTCAGGCCTTCCGATGGTGATGATTCTGTCGAAGCGCCCTGGCCTCAGCAGCGCGTCGTCGAGGATGTCCGGGCGGTTCGTCGCGCCGATGAGCTTCACGTTGCCGAGCGGGTTGAATCCGTCCATCTCCGCCAGGAGCTGCATCAGGGTGCGCTGTACTTCCCTGTCGCCGGACGTTGCGATTTCGAGCCTCTTCGCCCCGACCGAGTCTATCTCGTCGATGAAGACTATGCTGGGAGATTTCTCCCTCGCCATGTCGAACAGCTCGCGCACGAGCCTCGCACCTTCGCCGATGTATTTTTGGACCAATTCCGAACCGACGAACCGGATGAACGTGGCGTTGGTCTGGTGGGCCACCGCCTTGGCCAGCAAAGTCTTTCCCGTCCCCGGCGGCCCTACCAGCAAAACGCCCCTCGGCGGGTCTATGCCGACCTTCATGTAAACCTCTGGCCTGAGGAGCGGGTCTTCGACCGATTCGCGGATTTCGCGTATCTGCTCGGCGAGGCCTCCGATGTCATCGTACGAAACATCCGGTTTCTCTATGAGCTCGCCGCCGCAGACCAATGGGTCGAGGGACGGAGGAAGGACTCCCATGACCGAAAGCGTCTGCTTGTTGAGCGCCACCCTCGCCCCGATGACGAGGCTCTCCTTGGTCACGTACTCGGCCAGGTTGACGATGAAGTCCGGTCCTGTCGTGCTCTTGACCACGACCCTGCCGTCCCCGAAGATGTCCTTGACCGTACCGATGATTAGAGGCGGGGCCTTCATCCGTTCCAGCTCGAACCTTAGACGCTGAATCTCCTTCTGCATCCGGATGATCTCGCTCTGGAGGTAGCGTTTTTCACCTTCCCCGCGCCGCATCTCCTCCAGGAGCTGGGCGTTCCTCTCCTCGATAATCGCGATGCGCTCCTGCAGGGCCTTGGATTCGTCCAGCTGAGGCACTGCAAAATCGGTCGCTGGCGTTTCCCCTTCTGACATTATCCGCTCCTTTCGTCAACTATATATCCCAAACACCGTATTTATGGTTTGCTCCGAGGTTGGACAACATGCTGTGCGAATTATGCGGAAAGGAATATCCCACGCTGCGCTCCACGAAGATAGAGGGAAGCGTGCTCATGGTTTGCGGGGCGTGCTCCAGGTTCGGGGAAGGAGTCCAGATTCAGCAGCGACCCTCGGCGGACGGCATGTCGGTCGCTCCGGTGGCAGAGCGCCTGGCCATGCGGGAGAAGCGCATGCAGGAGAAGGACATCTACGTCACCGCGGGCGAGGAGATGCTGGTCGACGAATTCCACGTTCGAATCCGCAGGAAGCGCGAATCCCTCGGTCTCAGCCAGGAGGACCTAGCGAAGAAGCTCAACGAGCGCAAGTCGATAATCCAAAAGATCGAGGCGGGCGACATGACCCCGGACGACAAGCTCGCCAAGAAGCTGGAGGGTGCGCTCGGGATAAAGCTCAAGGAGAAAGTGGCCCCTCTTGGCGTAAGCCAGGTGAAGAAGGGCGAGAGCAAGGGGATGACCCTCGGTGACCTCATCAAATACGAGAAGGAATAAGCTCTGCGTCGCAATTCTGACATCGTTTGTCCTCCTTTCCATTTTCAGCTCTGCCGTAAACGCGGCGTCGCCGACGGCCACGCACGTCTATCCAGAACCCGCAAAGACTGGGGAACCAATCGCGATAAACGTGACCATCGACCCTCACAACACGGTTCCCACATCCGTGGTCGCGTACTGGTGGACGAGCCTTTCCGAAACCAGGAGCCAGGCGATTCTCGCCAACGGTTCGGCGCAGCCGCAAAACTGGAAAGGCCAGATTCCCGCGCAGCCGAATCCGTGCGAAGTCCATTATTTCATCCAGATTGACTACCTGTACTACAACGACAACATCGGGGCGCAATCCACGGACACCATCTATCTTCCAACCACTGGCAACTACCTCGTCAGCGTCAAGGGGGACCTTTTCGGCAACCTCTCCCCCCTGAGCGTCGGAATCGGAATTTCCCTGATGATTCTCGCCGTGGGAGTCATCCTCTACGCCCAGAGGCTCGTGGCCAGGATTGCCACCAGGCAGGATGAAACAGCCACGGCAAGAAAAGAGAAGGCCGAGCCAGGGGACGGTGAGACAGACGGAACAGTCGAGAAGCAGGTGGAAGCTGAGGGCAGCTCTAAAGGCGCTCCGCCATCTTCTTGATAGAGTCCATGTCAGCGTAATAATTTTCGCGCGGAGTCGAGCCTTCCTTGCGGGCCAGGTTCCTCGACACCAGCGCCTGCAGGGTGTTCCTTGAGGACGCCTCGTTCAGCCCGGCGACGTGGGACAGGTCGTAGACCGTCGTGCCCTCGCGCTCGAACAACAGCATGAACGCGTTCGCCACCTGCTGGGGGAGCTTCTCGGCGGCGTAAACCCTGTCGAACGCAAGGCAGTCCAGCGGAGCGCGGAATACCCGCCCCTTCGGGGGCAGCTTCGAGGCCCGGAAGTCCTGCACGAGGCAGTTGTCCAGCAAGTCGACGGAGAAAGCAAACCTCGCCTCCTGCGTGTAGGCGCAGAGCCTCGCGCGGAAAGGCACGATGCCGCCGGAGGCCGCCTGGGCGTGGAGCTCGTCGAAGGGCATCAGCCTCGACTCGTAGGCGATGTCGCCTCCGGCGTTCGAGCGTGCCGTGTGTGCTTTGATGGATTCGGGAACGTGGAAATGGGTGAATTGCCCCATCACCATCCCCCTCGACTTCTTGAACCGCTCGTTGAAATTCCACTTCTCGAACGAGTACGGATCGTAATGAAAATGCTCTATCCAACCCATACCCTTCCTGCCCACCATTATCGACTTGGTCGGAGTGTCGTAATCCCAGTTCTCCGAGAGGTCGGGGTGGTAGAACCCGAGCATCATGTCCGCGCCGGGCTCGTTCGCGCACATCGCATCAAGGACGGATTTGAATGTATTGTCGCCGACCTTGACGAACATGTCCGCAAGCGGTTTCCTCGGTAGCAGCCTGTGCGCCAGCGCCGCAGAGCGGAGCTTCTTCCTCGCGAAATCGTCCACCGAGCCTTCGGAGGCGAGGGACAGCAATTTTTCCAGAATTTCGAACTGCTCTTCCATCGAAACCGATGACAGCGACGCGGCTAATATACGTTTCGTTCTTGTTTCAATGACGTAACGGGCTTACCAAATGTATAAATCCCAGCCCTTCCATCGCCGCGCAAGGGCGATAGCATGAAGGTACTGTACATCCACGCTGACCACATGGAATACGAGGTTAAGAAAGAGACGAAATTAGCTGAGAAGCTGGCGGAGGGCCACCCGAAGGGCCACCGCATGGAGGACGTGCTCGTCGTCTTCACCAGCGTGGAGAAGGCGGACGAGGCGGCGCAGGATGCTATCGTGGAGAACGCCTGCAAGGACATTGCGGATGTCTGCCAGAAAATTAACACGAAGCGCGTGATGCTGTACCCGTACGCCCACCTCAGCCCCACGCTGGCGTCCAAGGAGCCAGCAATCGAGATTCTCAAGAAACTTGAGGCGCGACTGAAGGGAGAAGGCCTCGAAATCCACCGCTCGCCGTTCGGCTGGTACAAGGCATTCGACCTGAAGTGCAAGGGCCACCCGCTTTCGGAGCTTTCGAGGGAGATAAAGGCGGAGGGCGGGGAGAAAGAGGTCGTCTCCAAGGCCGTCGAAGCGGAAAAGAAAAACGTGTCGACATGGTCCATACTGGACGCCTCGGGCAACCTGCATCAGCTGAAGCTTGACGACAACACTGTCAAGGGTTTCGATTTCGGCGCTAACAAGGGCCTGCGCGCGTTCTGCCAGTACGAGATGGCCAAGTCCCGCGCCTCGGGTAAGGAGCCGCCGCACGTGGACCTCATGAAGCGCCTGGAGCTCGTCGATTACGAACCCGGCTCGGACCCCGGTAACCTCAGGTACTACCCCAAGGGCCGCCTCATGAAGTCCCTGCTGGAGCAGTACGTGACGCAAAGGGTCAAGGAGACCGGAGGCATGGAAATCGAGACCCCCATCATGTACGACTTCGAGCACCCTTCGCTCAAGAGCTACATGCACAGGTTCCCGGCCAGGCAGTATACCATCCAGACTCCGGACAAGCGCGTCTTCCTCCGCTTCGCCGCGTGCTTCGGCCAGTTCCTGATGATGCACGACGCGCAGCTCTCGTATCGCAGCCTCCCGGCCAGGGTCTACGAGCTGACCCGATACTCGTTCCGGGTTGAGCAGCGCGGCGAGCTGGCTGGACTTCGGAGGCTCAGGGCGTTCACGATGCCAGACTGCCACTCGTTCTGCGCGGACATCGAGATGGCTAAATCGGAGCTGGTCTCGCGCTTCGATCTGTCAAAGGACATTCTGACCGGATGCGGCCTCGACGTGCCGGAGGATCTGGAGTTCGCCATGCGCGTCACGAGGAAGTTCTACGAGGAGAACAAGGAGTTCATGGTCGGCCTGGTCAAGCGCTGGGGGAAGCCCGCGCTCGTTGAGATGTGGGAGGACCAGTTCTTCTACTTCATCTTCAAGTACGAGTGGAACTTCGTGGACACGTTGGAGAAGGCGAGCGCCCTCAACACTGACCAGATTGACACCGAGAACGCGGAGCGCTACGGAATAACCTACGTCGGGGCGGACGGCCAGAAGCACTTCCCGTATATCCTGCACCAGAGCCCGTCGGGCGCAATCGAGCGCGTGATTTACGCCATGCTGGAAAAGGCGCACATGAAGGGCCAGAAAGGTGAGAAGCCCTCGTTCCCGATGTGGCTGGCGCCGACGCAGGTCAGGCTCATCCCCGTCTCGGGGCAGTTCACGCAGGACTGCGTGGAAATCGCGCAGAAGCTGGGTTGCAGGGCCGATGTTGACGACCGCGAGGACACTGTCGGGAAGAAGATTCGCGAGGCCGAACGGGAATGGGTTCCAATCATAATCGTCTTTGGCGACAAGGAGAAGGCAAGCGGCACGCTCAACGCGCGACTGCGCGACGGCTCGGGGAAAGAATTCACGGTCGACTCCCTGGCAGACCATATAAAGGAATTGACGAAAGGCTACCCATACTCAGGGCTCGCCCTGCCCATGCTTCTGGGAAAGCGTTTCGCATTCAGGTGAGCTTTCTTTGAGCAAAAGCAATTCTCGCGCTCCGGCCCGGCTCCTGAAGGCGCAGGGCTTGGACCGGGAGTTCGACGGAAAAAGGGTGCTGCAGGACGCGAACTTCTTCATCGACTCGGGGGAGAAGGTCGGGATAATCGGCGCGAACGGCTCGGGAAAGACCACTTTCCTAAGGATACTCGCCGGAGACGTCGAGCCGGACGCTGGCACAATTGAAATGAAAAACGGTGTCTCGGTCGCGGAGATGAGCCAGCATTTCTCAATCGACCCCTCGACCCCGGTTTCAGAGGCGCTCGCCTGTGCGGACAGCCTCTTCCTCCTGCCGGAAATGCAGCCGAGGCGCGAGGTCGTGCGGCTCGACGGCGAGACCTGGCGCAAGCTCGCGGACAGGCTCGATGTTACAGTTGAGATGCAGCGGAGGACAGTGGCGGAACTCAGCGGGGGGGAGCGGACAAAGGTCGCGCTCGTCAGGGCGCTGGCGTCGGCCCGGAATTCAGACTTAGTGCTTCTGGACGAGCCCACGAGCCACCTGGACATACCGACGATGGAATGGCTGGAGAGGGCGGTATCGGGGTTGAGGTGCGCCGCCTTGGTAGTATCTCACGACAGGTATTTCCTGGACAGGACGGTGACCAGAATCGTCGAACTGGCAGATGGGCATCTCACCAGCCACATCGGCAACTACACCGCCTACGCCATTCGGAAAGAAGCGGCCAGGCGGGAGATGGAAGCCAGGCATAGAAAGCAGCAGGCAGAGATTGAGCGCATCGAGACCTCCATCACCGAGATGCGCAGGCGGTGGGCCTACGACCCAGGCAGGTACAGGATGAAGGAGAAGGCACTGGAGAGGATGGAGCTTGTGGACTCCCCGCAAGAGTCCAAGGGTCCGGCAGGCATGGACTTCGCGCACAGTGCCAAGACGGGGCGGGAGATGGCCGTCTTCGACCGCGTGAGCTTCTCGCGGGACGACCGTAAGGTACTTGAAAACATATCGTTCACAATCGAGAACGGCGAGAAGGTCGGCCTCATCGGTTCGAACGGCTCTGGAAAGAGCACCATGGCCAAGCTCCTCACCCTGAGGCTGGAGCCGGACGAGGGGCGCGTGAACCTTGTCGGCAAGACGATTCCCGGCTACTTCGCCCAGGAGCACGAGGGCCTGGACCATGATTCGACCGCGCTGGAGGAGTTAGGGCGCACCCACCCCGAGATGCAGGACTCCACTATAACGGGGCTGCTGGCAATGATGGGGCTCGGCAAGGAGGCCGCGAGGAAGACCGTGAGCCAGCTCAGCGGAGGCGAGAGGGCGAAACTCGCTCTGCTGAAGCTCGTTCTGTCGCCGTCGAACCTGCTGGTGCTCGACGAGCCGACGAACTATCTCGACTCCGCGTCCCGCGAGGCCGTGGAGGAGGCGCTCCTGGCATACGAGGGGGCGATCCTGCTGGTCACCCACGACCGGTACCTGCTCGACAAGGTCGCGTCGCGGATTTTCGCCCTCGACGGCGGGTGTCTGGACAGCTTCCCCGGCAATTATTCCGCTTACCGCGGAAGGCGCAGGGTCGGGCTTGGAAAGGGCGGCAGGAACGCGTACGTCGTCGTGAAGAACTACACTGACTGGTCGACGAGGAAGAAATACAAAATCGGCCAGGTGCTGGAGCTCACCCCGGACCAGGAGGACGCGCAGAAGTGGGCGATTGAGAACAAGGCGATAGTGCCGAAAGAGGAATGAATTATCCGCCCATCTTCTTGGCCATCTCGTCCGCCCATGCCTTGACATCTTCGGGAGGCGTGGGCTGCAGCTGGTCGCCATATCGTCCATTGCACACCGCACCGCCCACGAAGGTGGCCTTCGGCCGGCTGCGCATCACCCTGTTGACTTAATTCTCCAGCGCCAAGGGCCTCTCCGCAGGATCACTCTGGAATGGATGTTTTACAGCATATAGGCATCCTTCTCGTAGCTTTCTAGCCTTCTCGTCATAATCACGAAGGCGTTGCTTTCTCCGCCCGGCATGTCGGCGACGTTGACCCCGATGGGATAATCGAAGGCGAGCGACAGCAGTCCCGCGACGAACCCAGACCAGTAATTTCGACCCGTCGGAGGGTTTCGCAGCGCGATGACTGCACTACGGGCATCGACGTCAATCTCGCGAATCTCCGCCATGGGTGCGTTCCAACCGTAGAGATCGAAGCACCTTTCCAAGAATCCCCGCGCGGTGCCAGCGTACTCGGCTCTCAATCCGCTGAAATCCCGTATGGCGGCCTTCCAACCGCTGTCGTACAGAATACCCGAAGTGCGCTCCGGCCCTATCTCGTCCATGAGCGATTCCGCCACCTCGTTCACATGCCGGATTTGGATCTCCAGCTGCCTGCCTGCCATCTTTCGCTCCGATGTCTCGCGCTTCAGCGACGATGTCATGTGATTGAACGAGCGGGCCAGGTCGGCAAGCTCGTCCTCTCCATCAGCGGACACGGCGACATCGAGGTCGCCGTCCTTGACCAATTTCGTCGCGCGTGTCATCTCCGTCACGGGGCGGGATATGCTCCTCGTGAACGAGAACGCGACGGCTACCCCCACTAGTACGAATGCCACCAGGGACATCGCAAGCCATGCCAGCAAGTTGTCGGCTTCGCGGGAAATCGCCCCGGAAACGTCCTGTGACAGCTGCATCACCTCGGACTCCGGGACTTCGACGGCGAGGCTCCAGCCGGTTTCGTTGATGGGGCAATATGCGACGTAGGTCGTCGTATTATCCAGGTCAATCCGTCCCACTCCCCGCGAACCAGTCATCATCGACCGCACTGTCTCATTCATGTCCGAATCGCCGGCCGAGATATGCTTCCCGAGCATTCCGCTGTCAGGGTGGGCGATAATGTTTCCCTGCTCGTCTACGACGAATGCGAAACCGGTCTGCTTGACTGTCAGATTCTCGATGCGCATCGAAAGCGTCGTGAGGTCTATCCAGATGTGCACCGCTCCCACCATCTTGTTCGTTTGCGATATGGGCTCGAGCGGCGACGGGCATACGGGAACGGAGCATGTCATTCTCAAGCTCAGCTCAGTTCCGTTTATGACCCCCTCCCTGGACCATTGCGGCCCGAAACCGCTGGACCGGATGTCCCGGCTCTTGGGACAGTAATAGGTGTTGTGGAACGGGGACGTCGTCAAGTATGGTATCTTCGAATATAGGACCGTGGTCGAGAGAGTGGAATTCCCCCAGTAATCCAATCGCGCTTTGTCGTAGTATCGATGATTGTCGCTCATGCGCCTTACGCTCTCCGAAGCGAGGTAAAGGGTACCCAGGGATTTCTTTGCATCGTCGGTCAAAATACCGTAGGCGAACTCGTGCAGCAGGAACTGGCCGCATGCGCCGGTCTTGCTCTTCAGCTTGACCAGTTGATGAACGCCCATCAGCTGGCTCCAAATAGTGACGTTCATCTTCGCAGCCATCGGGTCGGTGGCGGGAAGGGTCGAATAGGTGCCGTTCGATATCGCACTCAAGGCCAGATTCAGGTTTGTCCGGTTTCGGGTGTCGCATATCGCCTGTAGAGCGTCGTAGAGCGGGTCGTTTACCGAGCCGTTCAGGATTCCCAAAATCTTGCTCCGGTTAGCTGAGTTTTTCCAATCCGAGTAACCGAAGTTGGCGTACAGACCGCCATCGAACGTGGCGTTGCCGTACACGTTGGTCTCGAATGCGCGATACGCGTCCGCTGCCAGACCCGCCGCGTCTTCAACAGCCTCGACGCAGAAGGAGTCGAATTTCTGAGCTTCGTATTCCACTATGCCAGTCAGTTCAGCCTCGGACACCCGAGCCAGCTCAGTTCTGGTCATCGTGCCTGTCGATTGCTTCGCTTCTTGCATGGTGGCGATTCCAAGATACCCAACGCAACCGGACGATATCAATACGAGGGTTATGAATCCAACAAGCAACTTTTGGCTCAGCTTCATTCCAATACCCCGTCTCGCCCCACTCTGCGTTCGTCGCCCGTCGCTATCCTAGCCATATCGTGAGCTTTTTGTGGCATCTTGCACCATCCATAATTGGATTTCAAGCGTCGATACCGATTGTTTCGCTATAAACAGTCGTTTCTAGTTATCGTGGATGATATTGGACATGTTGGCCTAGAACAGGATGATGACCCAAGAACGAGCATTACCTGCCGGGCAACGGTCTATTTATTTGCACCCCCGCGCGGAAAAGTATTCAATACTGCCCGCCCATCCCCGTATCGTGCCCGACAGGGTCAAGGTCTCGATGAGCGCGCCGCCGTTCCCGTGCCCGGTGGTGCTGGTGAGCGCCTGCGCGGACGGCAAGGACAGCATCATCACGCTGGCCTGGGCCGGGATGGTCTCCTCCGAGCCCATGACTGTCGGAGTGGGCATACGGCCGTCGCGCTTCACCTACGAATTGATAATGAAGAGCGGCGAGTTCGCCGTCAACGTTCCGGAGGCGAGGCTCATCGAGGCCGTGGACGCGTGCGGCACGGCATCCGGGCGGGACATGGACAAGTTCGAAAAGTTCGGCCTGACCAGGCTCCAGGCGACATCGATCAGCGCACCAGTGATAGCGGAATGCCCGGTGGCGCTCGAATGCAAGCTCAAGGGCACTTTCAACCTTGGGACGCACAATTTATTCCTCGGCGAGGTGGTCGCAATCACCGCCGACAAGGGATTCCTTGACGAGAAAGGCCACCTGCACCTCGAAAAGCTGGACCCCCTTGCTTATATCGGCGGCAAGTATCGCACACTCGGAGCGCGCGTCGGCGTCTACGGGCAGGAAGGCAAGAAGTTGACTTCAAGTAACAATGAGCAGGCACAACAGTAATATGCGTGTTTAGCTTACTCGGAACGATAAGAGGCGATGCCATGGATTACTGCCCCAAATGCGGAACCGCCAGGACCGCGAAGGTTTGCGCCCACTGCGGACACGCATTCGTCGATGCCGGAACATACCAGCCGCAGCAGACGTACGGAGGCGCGGCTCCAGCCGGCTATCCCACCCAGCAGTATCAGCCCGCCCCCTATCAATCCCAGCAGCCGCCTTACCCGCCTTCCCAACCGCAGGAGCCCGCGTATCAACCTTACCAGGCGCCTCCGGCATACCAGTATCCGCAGCCGCCATCTCCGGGGCAATACCCGCCCCCGCCGGGACAGGGCTATCCGCCGATGCCACTGCCGAGCCCCAAAACTGGGTCGGGCAAGACCATACTCGTCGTTTTGGTAGTCGTCATCGTGGTGATAGCCGCAATAGCCGCCGCAATAATGTTCATGGCCGTGGTCGGCCCGTTCGCAAGTGCAAAGGAGATTCACGACGGCGAGTCTATCACCGGGACGATCGCCGGCTCCGGCTCTGATGACCTGTACAAGATAAAACTTCAGCCGGGAGACGTAATATCAGCCAAACTCAGCGGCGACGGCGGAACGGATTTCGATCTGTATGCCTATGAAAACGTCCTGTTCTGGGACGAATACATCATAACCGGAAGCGCAAACGAAACCAGCTCCGAGGCCCTGAACGTCGTGGCCTGGAAGAGCGATTTCTACATCCTCGACGTATTCTCGTACGTCGGCGGAGGGGACTACACGCTGAAGGTGGACATAGTGGACTCGGTTAGCCTGGACGACGGGGACAATTCCATGTCGGAAGCCACCACCATTGACAGCGGCAATCACGTGACTGGCGGGCTTAACGAATACTACGACACGGACGATTACTACGAGATTTACGTGAGCTCCGGCCAGATACTGCATGCGCACCTTGAGGTTCCAGTCCAGGTGAACACGGACTTTGACCTGTACATTTACGACTCTTCCGGAAAGCAGGTTGGAGTTTCCGATGCGGCATACGGTAACGAGGAGTTGAGCATCTACGCGTCTTCGTCGGGGCAATATTTCGTGAACGCTTGCGCTTACGACGGCATAGGCTCTTACACGCTGTCCGTCGACATGCAGACTGGCACAGATGCGGATTCGAACAACGATCTGAGCACGGCCCAGGGCATCGTGGACGGCGGGGAAATCAGCTCTGCCATCAACGAGTACAACGACGTCGACGATTACTACGTCATCTATGTGGCGGCCGGACAGCAAATCACCGCCACCATGACCGGCTCTGCCAACGCAGATTTTGACCTGTACCTGTACGACGACAGCGGGGACATCGTCGCGAGTTCGAAGGAATACACGTCCTCCGAGACCATCGTCTACACAGCACCGACCAGCGGCGATTACTATGTGAACCCCAGCGCGTACGATGGCTTCGGAACGTATGCGCTCATCGTCAGCCTGGGCGCCGGGGGCTCGTCCCTCAATGCCAACGCCGGTTACGACAGGACGGTCGGAGTCGGCCAGGCTGTGACGTTCGACGGGGGCGGCTCCACCGGGTCAATATCCGATTACAGCTGGGACTTCGACGACGGCTCGATTGGCACTGGCTCCAGCGTCACCCATTCCTACAACTCGACCGGAACCTACACCGTGACTTTGACAGTCACCGGCGGTTCGGGAACGGACGCGGATACCGTCTCAATCACGGTCCGGGACGCAGGGTCGATGCCAAACAAGTACGCCGTGGTCGTGGGAATATCGGACTATCAGAGCGACGGGAACGACCTCCAATTCTGCGACGAGGACGCCGAAAGCTGGGCATCCTACCTTGAGTCGCAGGGGTACACCGTCCATATCCTGATTGATTCGCAAGCATCGAGGGACGACATTCTGGATGAGATAAGCTGGCTCGAAGGCCAGGAGGAGACGGGGGACTATGTCGCCTTCGTTTACTCGGGCCACGGGAGCACCTCGGACCGCACCAGGTCGTCGTACATCTGCCCTTGGAACGACGAGGAGCAGGGGTTCATGATATCCGACGCGGAACTGGGAGCCGCATTCGAGAATTTCGACAGCCAGCATATCTTCGTCTTCTTCGATTCCTGCTTCAGCGGTGGGATGGACAGCGTCGCAGGCGCAGGAAGGTACATCAGCCAGACCGCCGGAGCCGACGAGGTCGGCCTGGACGCCTCGAAGTTCGAGCACGGGATGTGGACGTACTGGTTCCTGGAATATTCCGTGAAGGAAAGCGGCTACGCCGACCTCACCCAGGCGTACGACGTGGCCGCTCCGAGAGCCGTGGCCGAAGCCGCGGAGGGCGGCACATCCATGCACCCCGAGGAGGAGTGGGAGGGGAGCGGGGCGTTCTATCTGTAGTCCGGCGTAGTGCTGGTTGCCCGTCACTCCTTCAGCGCGCCCTCCATGACTAGCAGCTCGCGCTTTCGCCTCTTGCCGGACTCAGAGGGGCCGCCATAGCCAGTCATCGAACCGTCCTTGCCTACAACCCTATGGCACGGCACGATAATCGGTATTGGATTGTTGTGGATGGCTTGACCAGCCGCCCTGCAACCTCTCGGGCTGTCCGCGTGCTCGGCCATCCAGCCGTACGTGCGCGTCTTTCCATAGGGGATTTTCAGCATCAGCTTCCAAATCCGCTTCTGGAAATCGGTGCCGACCACGAAATCGATTGACAGGTCGAACTCCTTGCGCTTCCCCGCGTGGTACTCGTCGAGCTGGCGCCTGACCTTCTCGAATCGGTCGGGGTCCTCGACGAGGACGCAATCGTAATTTTTCTCGACCCGCCTCCGCAGCTCCGGGCTGTCGGGCCAGTGGAGCTTGCATATGCCCTTCTCTGTCGCAGCGACGAAGGTCTTCCCCTCGCCGGATGGAATTACCGCAAACCAGATTGTCCGTTTCTTTGCAGATTTGATCAAAACTATCCCCTCGCTCGCGCCGAGGCATGAGTCTGTGCGCTTTTATCATTTGCGCCGGGGTGGCCGAAAGTGGCTCTCTCCCAAAGGCGTGGAACGCCAAACGGTTCGATGGGTCGCGGTGAACTCGTCCAGCTCTTTGTGCCATTCGTCAGGCTCGAAGGTTTTCTTTATGGTATCCTCTCCGAACAGAAGGTCCACCAGGTAGCGCGGTTTCTTCCCGCCTATGAAGACAGATTTCGCGCACGATACACAATAGACCACCACATCTTCGACAGGCATCTCCGACGCCCTCTTCCGCATTATTTCTTTGACCGCTTCCACAGGGATTTTCCCCCATCCGCTGTCGCCGCAGCACGTGCTTTTCAAACCCGAATTCTTGGGTTCGACCAGCACGATGTTCATCCTCCCCAGCAGTGTTCTCACTGCCCGGTGCACCCTGACTTCCGTCCGCGTCGGGCAGGCGTCGATTATCGACACCGTATTTCCACCATAGTCAGGAAAGTCGAAAGAATCGCTTGCCGACAAAACCTCCCACAGCGAAATCGTGGACGAGCCTTCACGCTCACGGTACCGCTTATCGCATCCAGGACACACGTTTATGACCTGGGCCCCGGGCTCGATCTCGGGCTCGTTCATGCAGCACAGGTCCAGCATCTCCATATCGCCCAGGTTTTTACATAAAAGCTCATGCACCTTCTTCGCCAGCGCGGGCTTATAGATGAGGAGGGCGCAGCCGGGAGCGAAGAGGCGTTTCATATGTCAATGCGAAGCGAATCGAAGGTATAAAAATTACCGCTTATTCCACCGGTGGAAACCTTAATATCATAATCCAGTTTTACCCTTTCTAGCGGTATGCAATGCCACTGTAGCTCAGCTGGTGCATTAGACGAGTTGCGCTCGTCTATGCCTCGCTGAACCACAACGCATTTGTCCTGGTTCAGCTTCGGGAGTATGCTCGAATAAAATCCATTCATAAGCAACAAAACGCCACTGTAGCTCAGCTGGTGGAGCAGCTGATTCGTAATCAGCAGGTCGAGGGTTCAAATCCCTTCAGTGGCTCTATAAATTTTCTATTACTTTCATCAATATGGGATTTGAACTAAGACCACCAGAGGGGACCGATTGTGCTGCTAACCCACTGGTCGTCGGTTCAAATCCCTTCAGTGGCTTAATATTTTTAGCTCTAAATAGCCCATGCCGCAGGAGCATTCCAGTGGCTCTATTTATTATTATAATCTAGCTATGAATCGGGAATTGAACTTGGACCAACGCATGGGACGTAATTTGCTTTTTTCCAAGTGTTGGTCGGTTCAATCCCCCCAGTGGCTTACGCATCCCCTTAGTGTTATTCTTCGTGTTCGTGCCTGTGGTGGGTGTCCGGCGCGTGCGGGTGGGCGTGCTCGACCGCTTCGTGCTCGTGGGGATGAGAGTGCGCACCTTCCACGGGTTTCTCGTGTGCGTGGTCGTGATGTTCGTCGTCGTGGACGTGCCTGTGCTCGTGCGTCTCCGATGTGTGGACGTGTGGGTGCGCGTGCGCCTCCCTGAAAAGGAGGACCGCTCCGACGACCATCAGTGGGACGGACACCATGAAGCCCACGGTCAGTGAATCGTGGAAGATTGCCAGGCCAATCGCCGCACCCACAAACGGAGCTGTGCCGAAGAGCGCCCCGGTCCGCGCGGCACCCATGTCCCGCAACGCCCGGATGTATAGCGCGATGCTCAGCCCGTAGCAGACGAATCCCACGAGCATCGCGGCGAACGCTGTCGTCATCGCGGGGAAATCCCTGCCTATGATAAAGGCCAGGGCGATGCTGAACAGCCCGGCGCCCACCCCCTTGATTGCGACGATGGATATTGGGTCCCTCGCGGAGACGTTGCGCGTGAAGTTATTGTCCAGCCCCCATAGTAAGCATGCCGCGAGGATTGCTAAAATCCCAGGCGAAATACCCCATCCGCTCGCTGCGTTAACCGACAAGACGACGCTGCCAGCAGTCACGAGGAAGAGTGCCAGCCAGATCCCCCGCCCAACAGCTTCTTTGAACATCAGCCTCGCGACTATGACCGTCCCGACGGCTTCGAAATTCAAAAGCAACGCCGCCGTCGAAGCAGGTGTGGTCCCGAGCCCGAACATGAGGATTATTGGTGCCGCTATGCCGCCCACGACCAGCGCGGACATAAGCCAAGGCAAATCCGCCTTTCTCAACGGCGCCTCGGAGCTGGCCCTCCCCATGGCCGTCTGGGTCGCCTTCGCAAGCGCCATCCCGAGCCCGCTGCCCAGATAAAGTAGCCCCGCGAGCATCACCGGGTCTACTGTGTCCAGCATGACCTTCGCCAGTGGAGCGCTCGCGCCGAACAGCACCGCCGCTCCCAACCCCATCAGAATCGCTAAATTCCGTTGATGCGTATTCCACGTCATCTATAACAACAATACATTTAGTTTATAAATATTACCTTTTCAAGAACTTGTCCTTTTCTCAGTGCTATTTCTTCTTGAGCAGCCAACGGCAGCCCTAATCGCCTTAAATTTATAATAAGTCCCCATCACATAGCAGGCGGATGACAATTGAAAATGAAATAAATTTTTCCAATGTGAATAGATTTTACGCTAAATTTCGCAGAAAATTACCTTATAAAAGATACTGGCTCGATTTTAGCAGCCTTTCAGTGGCTTAATAAATTTTTCATAGCTTTCGTCAACCTGGGATTTGAACTAAGACCACCACATGGTGCCAAATCGTTTAATCGTTGCGGGGTAAAATCAAATGAAAGGTTTTGAGTTTGTAGTCCCAACAGCGAGATTAGTTGCTCACCACGTCTATGACGTTGCCGGTGTGTGCGTCTACGAAGACCACCGACTCGGCCATCAATGCGCTGTCTATCGACACTATGTGGTTCGGGTTCGTGATTACCTGCAGCACGTTTCCGCTTCCCGGCCCCCACCTCTCGACTTCGACTACGATAGCACCCGAGTACGACGTCGACGCGTAGATGTCCGTGATGTCGATGTGGTACCCAGAGGTCGGGCAGAGGCCCATGAAGGCCATCAGCACGGTCTCGGTTCCGAAGGGTATTGCCGGGGGAACTCCTCCTTCATGCGCGTCCCAGAACATGTCCCATCCTTCCCACGTGCTCACGGTTTCATAGTGCCCGACCCGCGGGCCCCATACATCGTAATCGTCCTTGTAACCGCTGTATGTCGAGGCCTCGTCATAGATCGGAGTGATGGTTGTGTCCCAGTAGTACGGGTTCTGCTGGATCTTCTCCGAGAATATCAGAGCGACGAGGGTCTCCATCTGGTCTGTGAGCCCCTCGGCCTGAGCGTCGTCAATTATCCAGTCTTTGATGCCGGGCATCACTTCGAAAATCGCGTCCAGAGCGGCTTCATAGCGAGGGGTCTGGTACAGCCTGAGGTTCCTATACGCCTCGTACGTTTTCTCGCATATGACGGCCTTGTAGTCCGGCATTTCAAAGACCTCAATCGATGTAGCCACCGCCATGTCGTGGGCGTTCAAAGCATATTCCCACGCGGGGGCGCTCGGAAGGGTCGGCTCCGGTATCGGGACTGGATTCCCCGGCCCAGCCGGCGCAGTCGGGATGGAGCCGTTGTCTCCTGCCTCTTTCGTTACCTGCCCGCTTCCCGCCGTAACGATTGCCGGCATGGCCGCGGACATTGCCATGATGGCAACGCACACTATCGCACCTATTACTAATCCTATTTTTTTCATGTTACTCATCTTCTTTCGGGTATTTGATGTCATAGCGCTCCGCAGCGCTCGTCGTTTACAAAGCCAACTCACATGATAACTGATGTGCCAGAGCAATCCCTACTCACACCACCTCCCCCGAAGGCATATTTCAGCCCCGTGGTGAAATGGCGATTATCATATTTAAGATTTATGTCATACCACCCATAAATGTTACGCTCCTAGTCTGCACAAAATTATTGACATGTGCACATCGAATTTTATCGGGCATTTTCCAACGGAAAATTCGTAATTTTTCCGAGTTGCCTGCACCGCGCTGCTCAATGGTGCTCTTTCTTCGGGAACTTTATCTTCGAGCGCTTCAAAGCTTCAACCGCAGGTAAATTCTTGCCTGCCAGATAGTTGATGAGGGCGCCACCGCCAGTCGAGATGTGGTTTACCTTTCCCTCAAGGTGGAGCTGCTCCGCGACTGCGGACGTGTGGCCCCCGCCTATGACCGTGTAAGCGTCGGACTCGGATATCGCCTTGAATATCTCCAGCGTCCCGAAGGCGAACTGCTCTATCTCGAAGACGCCCGCAGGTCCGTTGAGGCAAATCGTCCGCGCCTTCTCTATCTCATCTATGTAGCTGACCACGGTGTCTATCCCGAGGTCCATTATCTGATGCTGCGACGGAAGCTGGTCGAATGTGACGTCTATGCGCTCCCCGTTGTCGTTGACTGCAACGTCGGTCGGAACTAGTATCTTCTCTCCGTATGTGGCCAGCAGGCCCTTCCCGGCCTCAACCAGCTTCCTCCAATCCTCCACCTCCTTCTCGAGGAAGTCCACGGAAGGCTTGCCGACGTCGTAGCCCTTGGCCAGCAGGAAGATGTTCGCCACGACCCCCGTGGTCATTATCTTGTCCGCGATCCCCTTCTGCAGCATGTTGGTCATCACGTCGATGGAATCGTCCACCTTCGCCCCGCCGAGTATCGCCAGCGTCGGGCGGTCCGCTCCGTGGATGACCTTCCCCAACGAGACCAGCTCCTTCTGCATGATCCTTCCCGCGGCCGACGGCAGGACTTCGCAGAACCCCACGATTGTTGGCTGGTTCCTGTGCGCCGCCGCGAAGGCGTCGTTGACGAAATAGTCGGAGGCGGGGGCGAGGTTCCGTATGATGTGGCTCTTGACCTGGACCTTGACGTCCTTGTCCTTCAGCGCAACGTCCTCGGCGAAGAACCTGGTGTTCTCCAGAAGCAGGACGTCGCCGTTCTCCAGCGCCTTCATCGCGCCGAGTGCCCGCCGGTCGAAGAGGCTGTCGCAATACACCACGTTCTTCCCCAATATCGAGGATAGGCGCCTCGCGTGCTTGTCGAGGGGGGTGAAGTCGCTCTTGCCCGGCTTGCTCTGGTGCGCCAGTATCACGACCTTGGCGTGCGAGAGCGCCTTGATTGTCTCCGCGTGCTGGCGCATCCGGCTGTCGTCCAGAAGATCCCCGGTCGAGGGGTCTATGGGGGAGTTTATGTCCAACCTTAGAAGCACCCTCTTTCCCGTCAGGTCGAAATCGTCCAGCGTGTAGAAATCCAAGCCCATGTAAGCCCATCCCCGAACCTGCTTTCGGGTAATTATTACTTTCTGTCTTTCCCTCGTCCGCCCCGTCGTGAAAACGGTGGAATAATGGCCTTTCCTTTTTCAAACGTCCGCCAAGCCAACCCCCCCTCCGGCGAAAGGCTTATCCTTCCTGCCTGCAATCCCCGGGCGAGGTGGCCAAAATGGGCAAGACAATCGTCGAGAAGATAATCAAGAGCCATGCGGATGAGGAAGTCGCAGCCGGGAAGATTGTTTGGCTGAAGATAGACGTTCGCTCGGCAAGGGACTTCGGCGGCGCCAACGTCGTCAAGGCCTTCAACCAGCATTATCCCGGCGACAAGGTCAACGATTCGTCGAAGACCGTGTTCACCTTCGACTGCAACGTGCCGGCCAACACCATCGCCTACGCGAGCAACCAGCACCTGTGCAGGAAGTTCGCCCGGGGCCAAGGCATCAAGGTCTACGACTGCAACTCCGGGATCGGGTCGCACGTCGCCATCGAGAGCGGTCTGGCGGTCCCGGGTTCGACCATGGTTGGAACGGACTCGCACCTGAACATACTCGGAGCCGTCGGCGCCTTCGGCCAGGGGATGGGGGACCAGGACATAGCCTTCGTCTTCAAGGCTGGCAAGACCTGGTTCGAAGTGCCCGAGACTATGAAAATCAACATCACGGGGAAGCTGCCCGCGGGCTGCACCGCGAAGGACTTGACGCTGAAGGTCTGCGGCACGCTGACCTCAAAAGGAGCGCTGGGCATGGCCATGGAGTTCTATGGCGAGGCCATCGACTCGCTCGACCTGGCCGGCAGGATAACGCTTGCTTCGATGGCGACCGAGATGGGCGCCATCGCCGGGCTGATACCGCCGAGCGAGGAGATTCTAAAACACAGCGAGAAGGCTTCGGGCCGAAAAATCGAAGGGGTTTACGCCGACCCCGATGCGAAATATGTGAAGGAGGTAGCAATAGACATCTCCAGCCTTAAACCGCAGATTGCAAAGCCCCCGAAGCCGGATGCGGTCGTGGACGTGGAGAGCGTCAAGGATGTCGCCGTCGATTCGGTCTTCATAGGCTCATGCACGAACGGCACCTACGAAGACCTTGCCGGAGTGGCCAAGCTGCTCACGGGCAAGACGATAAAGAATGGGGTGCTGGCGAGCGTCGTGCCAGCGACGATGGAAGGATACAAGCGCCTTCTGAAGGAGGGGCACATCCAGACCTTCGTCGACGCCGGCTTCCTCGTTTCGAACCCGGGCTGCGGCGGCTGCGCCTCCGGTCAAATCGGCATGACGGGAAAGGACGAGGTCCAGGTCTCAACGTCGAACCGCAACTTCGCTGGAAAGCAGGGCGACGGCTTCACATACCTGGCGTCTCCAGAAACGGCTGCCGCGTCTGCGGTGCTTGGAAGGATAGGGACATGGTCGGAGGTGAAGTGATGCAGACGAAGTTCGAGGGCCGCATTTGGCTAATCCAGCGCGACGGAAAGCTCATAGACGACATAGACACGGACATGATATTCCACAACAGCCACCTTGCGATAACGGACATCAGGCTCATGGGCCAGCACTCGTTCGGCAACCTCAAGGGCTACGAGAGCTTCGCGAAGGAGGCGAGGCCCGGAGACATAGTCGCGGTGGGGCAGAACTTCGGCTCCGGTTCGTCGCGCCAGCAGGCGATAGACTGCTTCAAGTCGCTCGGAATAGGAGCGATTCTTGCCAAGTCGATAGGGGCGATATCGAAGCGCAACGCCATCAACTCCGGCTTCCCGATATTCACGTACGAGACGCTGGATAATTCTGGGGTCAAAACGGGCGACACGGTGGCCGTGGACATCGTGTCCCTGACGATTACACACAACGGCAAGGTGATTGGCAAGTTAAATCCAGTCTCGAAGGTCCAGATGGACATACTGGAAGCGGGGGACGTGTTCGAGTATGCGAAGAGGCTGTGAGGCTCAATCGCACTCCCTGAGGAAATCGCCAGCCGCGATTATCTTGATGCCCTTGTAGCTGCCCATCTTCAACAGGTGGTGATCTCCTGTGACTATGAAATCGGCCTTGCCTTCGACAGCGCACTCCAGAATTCGATTGTCGTCGGGGTCCTCTTTAATCTCGGCGATTTTGTGTTTTGGCTCGACCAACACTGCGGTCTCAAGGTGAATTTCGATGAATTTAGTGATGTTCTCCCGTGGAAATCCAGAAAACTTCCCTCGCGCCACTACGGCCAGGAACTCAGCGAGTATGTCGTCACTCAACAACAGGTCAACCTCGGGGTTCTGCGTCGCGAGTAGGGCTCACCGCTCGTTTCCCTCCCACCAGAGTGCCGAGACTAGCACGTTCGTATCCAGGACGGCCCTCATTTGGCCTGCCTCTTGGCCTTCCTGACCTCCACTATGGCGCGCTCGACGTCCTCCTTCGTAATCCCCTTCTCGTCGGCATATTTCTCGGAAAGCTCCAATAGGTCCAGCAGCTCCTTCCTGCGCGACGTCTTGCGTATGCGCCTCAGTACGATTTCCTCACCTTCGCTGATGACCAGGAAGCGGTCGGCTGGCTCTATGCCCATGGTCTCGCGTATCTCCGCTGGAATGACGATTTGTCCGTTGCGCGACATCTTCGCTATGCCCATGCCCATGTTATCACCGAGGCCTACAAAGTTTTTTAGAGATAAAATACTTTTTATTCACAGATCGAGCCTTATCAGTTAATTTTTCAATAGTTATCAAGTTTATAGTCTTTATTTATTCGTTTGTCCGCCATAAATAGAATACGGTCAGACTTGTCAAATGGTATTTGTAATATTTGGCATACCTCTGTTAGATCAATTAAAAATTTTAAATATAGTTCAATTTGCATATTCAAATTCTTGTCGTTGACATATTGTGGCAGTTTGAGTTTTTTATCTGGATAGATTATTCGATATACTCTCTGGTCAATAATCTGATATACATTTTTATTCCTAAATCTCAAAATTGTTGAAGCCGTTGGAAGCCCAATTCCTTTAATTTTTAGAAGTGCATATAGAATATTGATTGTCTTGCCCTTGTCAAGCTTTTTTGAATTGCCATCTATACTGTTAATAATGTTTAGAGTGTCATTATCAATGCAAGCGTAACGATTTACTTTCCATAGAACTATTTCATTTATTATATTTTGGTCAAATGCTGCTATTTGCTTATCAAGACGCGCAGTCAAGTTCGCTTGATAATCATAGTCGTAGTCTGCTGGTAAAATTTGAAAGTCCTTATCAAATACTGTTCTGTGTGCCATGATTTTACCTACGTACCCCAATAAATCCCTATATCGTGATTACACTTGATAATTGTATCGAACAAGCAGATGCATCAATTCTATCATTTTTAACCTCATCACACTACCAGGACTCAACTCCCGCTATTCCGGCTTCGTCCCAACCTCGATTATCTCGAACTCGACCAAATCCATCCAGTTGTCCGTCCACCTCTTGAATAGGGCGGGTTCGTCCGTCTCCATCATCTGGAAGCACCTGTCCCCATCCTTCTCTAGCCAGCTCTCGACGTAGCGCAGCCCGTCGGGGAGCATCCTTCCGCGCGAGCGGAACCTCTCGTAGATTTTATCTTTGCAGCCTGGCTTGAAGGTCTCGACGACCATATAGCGCGCCATCGTGTATCCCTATTACCTAATCCATTCGAGGTATTATCACAGCTCTATAAGTCGGTTGCCATCGCGACAATATATATTTTCGTGCTTGTATCCGTACCGCTCCCTGGGTCGCGCTATGTGCGGCTCGAATGTGAAAAGGGGCCAATCGCCTATTATTTCCCGATTCTCTTCGTCGAACCATCGACGCTCTCCGATTGCCTTTTCAATCGTATGCCCGAGGTTCCGGTTGAAATCCAGGTTCCGGTAACCGCCCGTCTGGACTTCCGCCTCCACGCGAGCGAACGCATCCGACACGGATTCGCCGGGACGGAATCTTTCCGCGAAACGTGAATGCAAACGTTTCTCAAATGCCAGCCCGTCCAACCATCCTTGGACGCGCGCATCGTCGGATGTCGTTTCGCTCTCGCTGAGAGCCTTGCCGCCTTCGATTACAAGCGTCCGCGCGTAATCCCCCCAGAAATCGCCAATGCGCGGGCTGAGGTCCACCGTCACCAAGTCGGTTTCCTTGAGCGTGTAGTCTGAAGGGATGTACTCTTTGCCAGACATCGATAACACCGAACGCTCCCCGGCGAGCACGAAACCCCCCACGCCGTGATACCAGAATCCTTCCGCGCTGTTTTGGAACATGTATTCCTCAGCGACGGTGCGCACGCCCTTCTCGCTCATACCGGCTCGGACGACCCTGCGCAGATAATTCATTGTGCGCTTAGCCAGGGATTGAACCTTACGATACTCGCTCAGATGTTCCAACTTCCCATGCGGTAATGACATTACCATACGATATGTCGATACTCGGCGTTAATGTTTGTGCTCCGCATAAGCCAGCGCCGCCTTCACTAATCCGTAATGCACCGCAGAGGGCTTCAGCGGCCTTGACTTGAACTCGGGGTGGAACTGCGTCCCCACGAAGTACGGGTGGCCGTCGAGTTCGGCGACCTCCATCCTGCGCCCGTCCTCCGAGCGGCCCGTGTAGTGCAGGCCAGCGCGCTCTATCTGCTCGATGTACTGCGGATTGATCTCATATCGGTGCCTGTGGCGCTCGGATATTTCGGTCGCACCGTTGTAGAGCTCCGAGACCTTGCTTCCCTTAACAAGGACGGCCTTGTGGCCGCCCAGGCGCATCGTCGCCCCCATGTCAGTGACATCCTTCTGCTCGGGCAGCAGGTCGACGACCGGATGCCTCGTCCTCGGGTTGAACTCCGTGCTGTTCGCATCTTCCATGCAAAGGACCGTCCTGCAGAATTCAATCGTCGCCAGCTGGAATCCGAGGCAAACGCCGAGGAACGGAATCTTCTTCTCCCGCGCTATCCCCGCGGCCTTTATCTTCCCCTCTATCCCCCTGTCACCGAAGCCACCCGGGATTAGGATGCCGTCGGCCTTCTCTAGAACGTCGATTCCGTGGCCCTTCTCAAGCTCCTCGCTCTCGACCCAGGTCAGCTCGACCTTCGCGCCTAGCGCCGCCCCCGCGTGCTGGAAGGCCTCGATGTGGCTGATGTATGAGTCGGCCAGATGGGTGTACTTGCCCACGATTGCGATGTGCACCTTCTTCTTCGCGGACAGGATGGAATTCACGAAAGTCTCCCAGCCTGCGAGGTCCTTAGGACCCTCCGGCAACCCAAGGCGCTTGAGTATGTAGTTCGCCAATCCTTGCTCCTCCAGCAGGAGTGGCACAAGATAAATCGACTTGGCGTCCGGCGCGCTCACCACGGCTTCCAGAGGCACGTCGCAGAAAAGTGAAATCTTGCGCTTGATGTCGTATTCGAGCGGCCGCGTTCCCCTTGCCACGATTGCATCGGGGATTATCCCCATCTCCCTCAGCTTGCTCACGGAGTGCTGGGTAGGCTTCGTCTTCTGCTCGCCCACGACGCTCATTACCGGAACGAGCGTCGTATGCACGAAAACGCAGAACGCCTCGCCTCCGACCTCCCGGCGCAGCTGCCTCACTGCTTCGAGGAAGGGCATGGATTCTATGTCGCCGACAGTGCCGCCGAGCTCGACCAGAACGACATCGGCGCCGGACTCCTTGCCCACGTCCAGTATCGTCTGTTTAATCTCGTTCGTCACGTGCGGGATTATCTGGACAGTTTTACCGAGGTAGTCGCCACGGCGCTCCTTCTCTATGACCGCGCGGTAGGCTTTACCGGTGGTGATGTTGTGGATGCTCGCGAGGCTGACATCTAAAAACCGCTCGTAGTTGCCCAGGTCCAGGTCGACCTCGCCCCCGTCGTCCAGAACGAAAACCTCGCCGTGCTGGAACGGGTTCATGGTACCAGCATCGCAGTTGAGGTAGGGGTCAATCTTTATTGCCGTAACCTTGAGGCCGCGCGCCCTCAGCAGAACGCCAATGGACGAAACGGTGATTCCCTTGCCAAGCCCAGACAAAACCCCGCCCGTCACCACAACGAATTTCATGCTTTCACGGGAGTCGATGAATACGTGGGTTGGAGATAAAACCTCCGGTCATTGGCGGAGGGACATACCGCTTTTAGAAACATATGGAAAACGGAAAAGTAAAGGATTTCGGGGCCGCATCGCGGCCCCGCATCTAACGGTGTTTTCCCTAGTAGCCCTTAGTCCAGGTGCCGTCCGTGGTGACCTTCACCCAGTAGGCTTTGTCCGGCGCCATCAGGTTCGCGTCTA
>JAZDNO010000023.1:0-73359 GCA_043799545.1 Methanobacteriota archaeon
TAGACGCAGACGTATTTCCAGGTTCCGTTCCTGGTTTGACGGATACCGTAGAGGTTTCGATTAGACACGATACTATGAACATTGAATTCGGTATGGACCAGATAAACCGAGACGCCGAAGAATACTTCAACTCTCTGCCAGCCCACTACAAAAAGATGGCTCGCGACCTGAGGTTATATCTCAAGGAATTAATGGGGTATTTACCTCCGCTTAACAAGCTCCCACAATTAGCCCAAAGTCTGGATGTCAGCATTTACGTGCCTAACGAAAATGCTGGCGCTATAACCCGAAATGTTTTATCGAACGGCGGCGTACTGGCGTCATCGTCAACCGCCGATTTCGAGCAAGACGTATGCACGATTTACGCAACGATTTCTCTGGAAGGTTTGATGAACGTGGCCTCACTTCCGTATTCAATCGAAATCTTACCGAATTTCCATCAAATCCCCGTTACATTTATTGATAAAAGTATACCGTTCATAGGTGCCGACCTCGTTCACAACGGCGCTGTAGAGGGATTCCCGGACAAAGGGGAAGGCGCCATTGTGGGAATAATGGATACTGGCATTGGTGATGACAATAATTATGATCCGAGTAGAGGTTATATACCGTTGTCCTTACAACCAGATGGTTCGCGAGGAGTGGTTGATTCGCGTAATTTTGCAGTATTTCCAGCAACCGGGGATGGTGATGTAGGTGATAGTGATGGACACGGAACCATAATTGCAGGTATTATCGGTAGTAATGGGATGTCTGTGGATAATTCAGATAATAACATACAAACTAACTATATCGGTGTCGCTCCGAATGCAAAACTAGTTGTGGCTAGGGTACAAAGTGGGTGGAAAATTGGCGTATGGAAAGAAGATTATTGGAAACAGGTGCAAAATTATTCTAAGGCAATTAACTGGTTGTCGGATCCAACCACACAAAGGGCAGGTGTAAATATAATCCAAATGTCAGTAGGTTTTTCAGATGATAGTGAAGGGATTCCTACAAATAGCACTTCCAATAACGGGGATTCTTACATTTCTCGATTAGTTGACTATATAACTTACAATAAAGATATATTATTTGTGGCGTCTGCTGGCAATAGCGGATTGCATCCGGGTTCACCAATAATGATGCCAGCCGATGCATATAATGCCGTCACTGTGGGAGCTATTAAAGAGATAATCCCCGGGATGAAACCAACAGATTCGAATCTTTGGGAAGCTAATAGTTCATATAAAATTGCAGATGACCGTCAAGGTGTCGAGTTACTAGCTCCGGGAACGGTCGTCTACTCAACATGTAATGATTGGGTTGGACCTGATGGTGGTGGCACAATAGATGACGAATTTCCAGATGTTACACCGGGTTTGGAATGGGTGAAGAGTTCAGGAACTAGCGTTGCTACACCCCATGTTTCGGGGACTGCTGCTCTAGTGTGGACAAGAAACACATTGGACAATTATCCAAAACGTTCGTTAGTTGTCAAGGCGATTCTTCTGAACAGTGCGATAAAACCAGGGGATTGGGTAACTGAGACCTATCCAACCAAACCTCTAGATGCGAAGCAAGGCACAGGTATTTTGAACGCAAGCCGGAGCATGGAAACCGCACGCAATGCAAACCGGCACGACGGCGCCACGCTTACGAGTTTGAGCGATAGGCGTTATTATCACTTTACGCTTAACGATTCCCAGGTTCCAGCGAAATTTTCTGCCACGTTGGCGTGGAATAGGCATATTAGCAATGCGTCTATCACGCCGTCGCCAGTACTGAATAATTTAAATGTTCTTTTGCATAAATTGACTCCTAATGGAACATGGTTGGAAGAAGATTCTTTATATAAATCTACGAGCCTGTATGATAATGTGGAACATATATCGAGCCAAATAACGACCCCCGGAATTTATGTTATAGAGATTCGACCAGTATACCTCGGGACAGGTGGTTTGGAAACCTTCGGCATAGCCTTCAGCCACGAATATGCGGCGAAAGGAACTCAACTTTATGGCGTTGTTGGCGATTCCACAAAACCTAACAGCGCAGTCTCTAAGACCGGCGCATACTGGCGCAACACCTCGCCGATAACGATAACCGCGGCCGCTTCAGACACTGGCGGCAGCGGACTCGGCTCGGTCGAGCTGTTCTACAGGTTCGGCGCAGTCAACGGAACCTGGACGGTCTCGTGGACACGGTGGGTGGATGCATCTAACCCGGACACGGTATCGCCATGGTCCTGGAGCTTCCCCTGGCCATCCGGGCAGGGGCACTACCAATTCTACACGAGAGCCACAGATAATGCCGGGAACATCGAACTCGTTCCGGCGTTAGCGGACGTCGCTTACGCTTACGATAATTCACAACCAATTGGCAATATAGTCATTAATGGCGGCGCCCACCAGACTATCTCGAGCAGCGTGAGCGTCGACCTGAGCGGTATCTCGGATGCGGGCTCCGGGTTGAACAAAATGAGGTTCGCAAATGACGGGTACGAGTGGACCACAGATTACTCAATAATCCAGTCGACTCACCCAGTGTATCCTGGGGATACCGATTCGTATACCCTCGCTTACACCGGAGCCATAAGGATGAAAGTGCATTTCGAGAAGATTGACATCCGACCAAACGCGGATTTCATTTACATCAAAGATTCTCATGGAAATATATTGAATAGTTTCACAGGGTCCTATCCCGCGGGTGTCGAGTGGGCAAGTTCCGAAGCCGATGGGGATATCGATTGGATCGAGATTGAGATGGTGATTGCACCGCAGAATAGTTGGTACGGATATGGATTCAAGATAGACAGGTACAGCTATTACAAGCCGGTCTGGAGCACGTGGGAGCCATTCTCCGCAAGCAAGTCATGGATGCTGTCGAACGGCTACGGTGAAAAGCGGGTGTATTGCGAGATATCCGACAATCTGGGCCAAGTGTATCAAACATACGCCTCTATCTATTTTGCACCATATGCGACATCTGTAACAGTTAACGGAGGTGCCCAATACACCTCTTCAAACCAAGTTCAACTGGCCATGGATACGAATATTTCCCAGACCCAGATGAGATTCAGCAACAGCGCCTCAAACTCATGGCTGTACAAATCAAATCCCGGCATTCAAAATGCGAGGGATTACTGGTGGCACTTGGAATCGATAACCCCGATAGACCCATTTCCCGATGGATGTGCAGCGAGAGCAGAGTCGATAACTCCCCTCAAAGGTGGAGCCGGCGATGTACAACCGCCAGCTGGAGCGACGACATGGCGCTTGAATTTCGCCTTTATCCATCTCAAGGCCGGAGATTGGCTTTCGTTCGATTATTATGTTCCAACGGTCGATAAATGGACACAATTGTACATGTACGAAGGACCTATGGACATCGCCAGTCAAATTGACTCCATCGAAATTCCTATTATAACTCAATACAGTGCCGGTGTAAGAATCCATTATTATTCGCTAAATGGCAATTCGGATTGCCCATTTTACACTAATTCCTACGAATGGAGAAATAACAATCTTTACTACGGCCCCAACTACGACCATACATGGCCCGTCGCCGGCGACCCATACGCTAAAGTAGGCATCAGCTTCGATACGATAGACCTGGGTGCTGGCGACAAAATATCGATATCGCACCCGGGTGGGCAGGTAATTACAGAGCTGGTTGGACCGCTTCCTGCGGGATCCTATTTCGTCGATTGTCAAAACGGAGATGATATCGCGGTAAGGCTGGTGAGCCTGAATCCGAACAGCCGTGGTTGGGGGATATCCTTAAACGGAAAGTACTGTTACGACAGGCAATGGTCGAGCTGGATTCCATGGGGTAGCACTTACGCAGGTTGGGATTTGACCACTTGTGGTGGAAATCCGGGGGACGGTGCGAAACGAGTTTATTATCAGGGGATGGACAGTGCTGGCAATCTAGGTCCGTTAGCATGGGACGATATAATAAAGGATACAATCAGCCCGCAAATAGTCTCATTGACGATTTCCGAGACTAGTCCCTATGTCCAAACGATTGGAACCACGCTGTGTTATCGACCTGGTTTTCAATCATCTTTTACAATCCTGATATCTGCTGTCGATGACAGGTCCGGAGTAAGCTGGGCGACTGGCGCCACCGCCTTCGGTGACAATCCGATCGACATCACGCCTTCAGCGGATCAATTTGAGCTGGCGTACACTATCGAAAGCGGCGCGACGTTTTCTGGGAACATCGGGGTGACCGTTTACGATGTCGCAGGCAATGCCATAAATGGCGTTATCGCGGTGATCCAGGATTCCGTGGGACCCGCGGTTTCGCTTTCCGCGCCAAGCGATGGGTTGCACATGATTGATGACACTCCGGCGCTTTCCTGGTCTACATCCGATGGCATTTCGGGGCCTTCAGGCAACCATCACCTCCAGGTGGCTGATGATGTCGGATTCGCAAACCTGATTGTGAACGTGGATTTGCCCGTGGTAAGTTACACATTTGCTACTGGCTTGGACGATGGAACATATTATTGGCGCGTGAAGGCCGAAGACAATGTGGGCAATTGGGGCAGCTATTCGGGTATCCGAACGTTTACAGTGGACACCACGGCACCGCTTGCTATGATAAACCTAGTGGACCCTAGAGGAACCGACCCGGAAATTTTCGACATCCATGGCATATCCGAGGACATCAACTTCAAACAGTACGTTGTCGAAGTCCGATTGGATGCCTCCCCGATCGAATGGAAGACCATACGCTCGTCAACGTCCCAACCTTCCGGTTGGCTGGCGACATGGTACACGGACGACTTTATCGACGGGGCATACCAAATCAGGCTTTCAGTCACGGACCTGGCCGGCAACAATGCTCAATTTACGGTAAATGCGAATGTGGACAACACTCTAAGGATACTCACGAATTCCGTCCAAGCCGAGCCGAACCCCTTCGTTCCAGCATATGAAGTCACGAACATAAGATACGTTATCAGCGAGCAAGCCTATGTAACAGTGGAAATTTTCGATTCGGATGGCATATTGATCAGAACACTCCTGAGTGATGAGTCGCAGGGCAAGGGAAACAACAATGCTGTATGGGATGGAAAGGATGATTACGGAGCCAGAGTAAACTACGGAGAAACATATAATTACATAATCCAGGTAGGGAAAGATACCAATACGATAGTTGATCAAGTGACCGGTCAAGTTCATACGCAAGCGGCAACTTTGAAATTAATGGCCTGGTCTTATCCGGCGTATGGAAATTACTTACATGTCCAGGTTTCGTGGCCCTCGTGGAACAAATATCTCCCCGCATCTTTCATACGGTATGAAATGACCATGGAACTATGGATAAAACCGTACAACGGAGTAAGTAATTACATTTCCACGACAACACAGTCATCGAATGATTATTACCTCACATCATTTACATTCTTGGTCAGTGCACCCACATCCCGTCCCCCGCTTGGTTCTCTGCCATCGACTTGGCCAGTAAACACTTACAAATTCACACTAATTGAGACAACAACTGAGGGTGTGCGCAATTCAGATAAAATTTCAGTTCCATTAAGGTCTATTCCTGATTTTTCGATGCACTATCTGCAGAACTTAGGAATGGGATGCCCCTATGTTGGAACCTGGAATGGAACAGACTATGTTTTAGATAATACAATACTTGGCGAATCCGAAGTCATGGATCGGCCAAATCTTTTCGTCGAGGATTATTATAAACTCCAGCAACCGATGATGCCGGGGGATGATGGCAATTACCATGTTTCTGTCATTGAATTTGAGAACGAACACCCATATCTTGACGTAACTGAATTGCTCACAGTGGACCACAAACCAGGAACGGAAATAGGTTTGAACCATGATGACTCGACATATACAATCACAAATCCCATGCCCCCTACGAGAGTTCAGAAACCTGGCTCCCCACTGACCAATTATTTGCATTTGATAAACGAGAGCGATGACGATGAATTCATCGAGGGCGATGATGGATTTAACGTATTGGTCTATTTCGATGATGAATATGATTTGACAAATGCAAAATTAGTAATCCGAAGCGATATGAAACCTGGCGGGGGTGGAATTTTTGATCCACTCAAGAACGTTGGACCGGATGGACCGATTGTTATCAACCTAATGAATCCGATCACTGGCGAATGGGAGAACGTTGGAAACATATACCCGCGTGCCCTGTGGTCGATAGATATTATTGATTTGTCAGAATATTCCTATCTAGGCAATACAAGCCTATACTTCATGTTTGAGTGGCTGGGGCATCATAAACTCGATTTCGTTGGGATAGACCTTTCAGAACAGGACAATGTCTATGTGCAAAGGCTTTCCCCGTCTTCAGCAACCCATTCAAAGGGCGGATTAGTAACCTATGATATAGCATTGTCCGACAATAGATGCGTGGGACTCATTCCAGGCGAGTGGATGAATATTACTTTCCCTTATGCACCGACATCGCTTGAAAGGGATTTCATACTATATTCGAAAGGATACTATAACCTTAGCTTTGCTTATGCCGATTTGAGCTCTGATAAAACAGAAGTTCAAACATTTGAGGGCATAACATTTGATGCAAGCGCTTCCTACGACGAATACCGTGAGATTGCAGAATATTATTTCGACTTCGGCGATGGTGCAAACAGTGGCTGGGTTACAACTCCCACGGTTACTCACCTTTACAGTAAAGGAGCGCAAGCCTACATCGCCAGCCTAATCGTCAAAAACGATGAGGGGCTCGTGAGTACAAACGAGATGAATGTGAGCGTTTTCGTTCACAATAGGCCGCCGGTAGCACAGGCAGAGGTCTATCAAGAGATCGAAATAACCCTCTCCGTCACTGGCCGAAAGGACAACACCGTTGGAATACTGATTTTCGAGGACGGGACGCTCATCCAAAGCAACGATGTCATGCGGACTGCCGGACCGCCGAACGTCATCACATTTGAATTGAACAAATATCTCGGCAGGGTTTACGAGATAGAACTCGTATACGATGCGGACTACAAAGGCTCGAATCCTACCTGGCTCAACTTCACATCTGCCGAAACCGCCATGATGTTCTTCAAGGAATTTAACACCAAGAACGGGTATTGCCAGATTATTTCGGTACCGACACCATATCTGGATGATGTTGTCGAATACAATCCAACCTACAGATTCGATGCTTCTGGCTCGTATGACATTGACGGTTCAATTGTATCCTATGAGTGGGACTTCGGAGATGGAACCGCCACTGAAGGTACAATCGTCGCGCATACGTTCTTAGAACCGGGTTCCAATACGGTTACTCTGACGGTTACTGACGATGACGGAGCGATAGCTAGGGAAACTATCGAAATCGAGATTCCTAATAGCTAACAACGGGCAAATCCTTTCGCCAAACACCCCCACACACTGGTGGCTCGTATAAATGCCCATGCTACGCCGTCCATGCGAAACGTATATGGCCTGGCTCGCCAATCCCCCCGCGATGATGTCCCTCCACAACCACACGAACTTCTCGGACGGCTCATGGTCCCCCGCCGAGGTGATGGAAGCGGCGGCGGAGATGCGCCTGAAAGCCGTCGGCATCACCGACCACTTCGCGGCCACTCACGTCAACGCGGTCATGCCGGACTTTCTCGCGAACTACGTTGGAAAGGTCAGGGATGCCGCCGCGCAGTTCGCCGGCAGGATTGAGGTTTTCGTCGGCGCGGAGCTTCACGCCTCGCCGAAAAGGACGGTCTTCGAGCAGGTCGACCCCGCGGCGCTGGCTGACCTGGATTACCTGATTGTCGAGTACGTGGCGGACGAAAACCGCAGCGGCATGCCATTCTGGGAGTTCATCGAGTACCGCAAAAGAATCCCGTGCCACGTGGGGCTGGCGCACACGGACGCGGCGCTCCTCCTCGGGCACGTCGAGGCGAGGGAGCTGGCCGAGCTCCTGAAGATGGAGAAGATTTTCCTGGAGCTGAACACAAACAAACAATACTCCAGGCTCGGGAAGCAGTTCTACCGCCACTGGCCGGAGCTGTTCCGCGAGGTCGGCCGCGCTGAGGGCGAGCTGTCCATCGGCACGGACGTCCATTCGCGCCTGGCGGACGTGGGCAACGTCTCCGACGCCGAGGAGTTCGCGCGCTCCGTCGGCGCGGAAGGCTGCTTCGAGCGCTGCGTCGCCAGCATACGCAAGCGCGCCGGGCAAAGAAATATATAGGCCGTGCCCGATAATACTCGCGAGACGAGAACATGGCAGGAAGGACGACGCTGAGCGAGAAGGACCTCGCCACCATCGACCTCCTACACAAGGCCGGACTGACGCTCGGCATCGCGAAGGTGCTGGCGGTGATGGCGAAGGGGGAGGAGACGGTATCTGTCAAGATAGAGGGGCTGACGGCCCTCAGGCAGCCCGAGGTCTCGATAGCGATGCGCGAGCTTCTCCGCAGGAAATGGGCCAAGCGGCGCAGCATTAAAAAGGACGGCAAAGGCCGCCCCGTCCACGGTTACATCCTCACTGTGAAATTCGGCGACATCGTCGCGGAGCTCGAAACTGCCCAGAAGCGCAAGGCGCAGGAAATGGACAAGACGATTTCCAGGCTCAAGCGGTTGGCGAAGGGGCTATAGCTCCCTCGTTCCCGACTCTGCGCCGACGATGACTTTCGGCTTCATTCCGACGAAGAGACCTGTCTCGACGACGCCTACGATGCCGTGAAGCCTCTCGTCCATTTTCGCTGGCTCGGCTATCTCGGGGAACTTGCAGTCGGCGATGAGGTTGCCGCAGTCCGTGACGAACGGCGAGCCGTCCTGGCGCGCCCTGATTGTCGGGACGCACCCCAAGGAAGACAGCCTGTCCAGGCACTGCCTCGTGCCGAACCTCAGTATCTCTACCGGTACGGGGCCTTTCCTCCCCAAAACGCCGACCATCTTCCCCTCGTCTGCGACTATGACATAGCTTTTGGTCGCGCTGGCGACGACCTTCTCTATCAGAAGCGCGCCCCCTAGACCCTTGATGAGGTCCTTCGAGGGGCTGACCTCGTCAGCGCCGTCAATGGTCATGTCGACAGAGACGTGGTCGTCCAGGCTGGCGAGCTTTATCCCGAGCGACATTGCCAGCTTGACCGTGGCCGTGGAGGTCGGGATTCCAACGAATTCGAGCTTCTCCTCCGCCACGCGCCTGGCCAGAGCCCTCGTCGCGCAGTCCGCGGTGCGACCCGTTCCCAGTCCCACGACCATCCCGCCCCTGACCAGGGATGCTGCGCGCTCCCCCGCGGCCTCCTTCGCGTCCATGTCGGAGGTGATGGCAAGCGCCGTCTTAAAATTTGCTAGAAATCAAAAAAGAGTTTTCGGGCCGGGATGTGGAGTCCCCGGCCCGGCGGCAGGAGGCACAAGCGGCCCCGAGCCGAACGCCCAGGGGGTCAAATCCCAGGGCGTGGATGGAACATGCCTAATCGTCATACGTGAGCGGGCAGCCGTACAGGGCGTACATCTCCCGCCAGCCGCAATCCGGTACATCGTCGTCCATTTTTTCACCTGCATGACAGTTATGCCCGGAGGAGTATTATAGGGTATGATCGAGAGGTCGCCGAAAGTGCGAGCCAGCGCAACTGAAAATGCGTGCCACTTTCACCCCTCTCCGAGGGAAAACGGTAATACCTCCCGTGCGCATGTGCTTGCGATGTTCGTCCGTTCCGACTCGCTCCTGGAGAAGCCTGGCGAAGCCCGTTCGCTCCACGTCCTGTCGTTCGACTGGAACGGGTTCGATCCCTCCGTCACGGCGTGGGACGCCGCGCGCTCCGAGGTCGTCGAGATGAACGTCTGGAACCTGAACATGTGCGTCACGACGGCGCGGCGCTGCGTCGGGAGCTTCGACGGCGAGGATTACTTTCCCTGCCCGACGACGCGCAGAATCAGCGGCCCGTTCGCGCAGTGCCAGTCCTGCGCGGGGTCTTGGATTCCGGTTCAGCAGTGCACGTTCGAGCCGAAGTGCGACGGCACACTGTGCGATTCAAAATTCTGCTCCCGCGAGCACGCGGTCTACGTCGCGTTCCACGGCGCGCTTGCGAAGGTCGGCATGTGCGGCGGCCACAGGGTCGCGGGGCGCCTGGTGGAGCAGGGGGCGGACGCGTATGCGCTTGTCGCGGCTCTTCCGAACAGGCTGGAGGCCAGGCGTTTGGAATCTGCGATTTCGAAGGAGATGAAGATGAGGCAGCGCGTGATGTCGAAGGAGGCGCTGGCCAACTACGTCGCGCCACCGCCGTGGCAACTGATGGAGGAGAAGTGGGCCGAGCTGGGGGGGCGCATCTCCGCGAAGACCGGAAGCCCGCCTGGCAAGCTCGCCCGCCTGGACAAATACCCTCTCGCCCAACCGCTGGCTTCTGCGCCGCGCTTGAGGCAGACGATCGGCCCGCACGAGGGCAAAGTGATTGGTATAAAAGGGCGCTACGTCGTGTACGAAAACGACGGGTTGAACGCGCTGGATTTGTCGGATTTGCCTGCGAGGGTGGTAAAAATCTCTCCCTAGAGCCACTTCACCAGCACCCTCGGCACGTTCTCCAGCACGTCCGTCGCGACGAGGCCGTAGCTCTTCTCCGCGAAGGCCATGTCCCCTGCGGAGCCGTTGACGAACGCCGCCATCCGCGCCGCCGCGAACGGGGGCGCGCCCTTTGCCAGCAGGCCGGCGCAAAGCCCCGCGAGAACGTCCCCGGTCCCGCCGACGGTCATACCATCGTTGCCTGTGTGGTTGAATTTCACCGTGGTGCCGTCTGAGACTGCGTCCACAGCCCCCTTCTGCAGTATCGCGAACCCCGTTGATTTCGAGAGCCTGGCGACGGCCTTGCCCCTGGGCGCGGGCTCGTCCGGCGGCGCCTTTCCTGCGAGGAGCGCGAACTCCCCGGCGTGGGGGGTCAGGATGCCGCGCTTCCCCCCGAGGATGCCGTGCTTCCTGCCTATCGCCCGGAGGCCGTCAGCGTCGACGACCATCGGTTTCTTGCACTCGGCGATGAGCTCGGCCAACGCCTCCAGCGTCTCTTCCGTCCGCCCCGCACCAGGCCCGATTAGCACTGCGTCCGCGTCCCTGGCCAGGTCGAGGCATTCCTTGACGTTCGAAGGGCGCAGTGCGGCCCCCCCGAGCGGTTTCACGATGAGGTTCGGCGAGCACGCGGCGATGGTGCGGGCGGTGGGTTCTGGCGCGGCGACCACAGACAGGTCGGCGCCAACCCGGAGCGCAGCCAAGGCGGCGAGCGCTGGAGCGCCGGCGTACGGCCCGCCCCCGACGACGAGCACGCGCCCGTTCTGGCCCTTGCGCGAACCCTTCGCGGGGCGAGGGTACAGCACTTGCAGGTCGCCCGGGCCGATTAGACCAGCCTCGGGCGGGATGCCTATGTCCGATACGATTATCTTTCCAGAGTTGGCGGGGTTCATGCCGTCCTTCGCCTCGTGGAAAGTCACCGTGACCTTCGGCTTTATGGAGGCCCTGGTCCCCAGGCCGCTCGGGACATCGACCGACAGAGTGGGCTTCCCGTGCGCGTTGAGGTCCCTGATGCATCCCAGGTACGGCTCGCGGACCTCCCCCACGGAGCCGACGCCCAGCAGCGCGTCCACGATGATGTCGCATCCGCCGTCGTAGTCCTCCCAGGAGTATATCGGCACGAGCCCCTTGAGCCTGTTGAAGTTCACCTTGGAAATCGGGTCGTGCACGTCGTTCTTGAGCTTGACGAACTCCACGTCGAACGCCCCTCCGCACTCGGGCTTGCCCAGCCTCATCGTGGATGAGATGATGTACAGCTCGCTGCGGACGAGGACGACCTTGACCTTAGCCTCAGGGGCAAGGTACCTGGCGGCGACGAAACCGTCTCCCCCGTTGTTGCCGGTCCCGCAGACTATGGCTACGGTCTTTCCGCGCCCCTTCATGTGCTTCAGGACAGCGTCGGCCACGGCTTTTCCAGCCCGCTCCATCATGACCTCCGGCTTCACCCCGAGGGCGATTGTGTTCTTATCCAGGATGCGGGCTTCCGTGAAATTCATTCGAATCATCTCTCCTTCAGTGCCCTGTCCAGTACGCGCTCGTACAATTTGTACTCTTCGCTGCGGGCGAACTCCGCTATCTTGTCGTCCGGCAGGTGCTCGAGGATGTCGTCGAGCTTCTTCAGAACCCTCGCCAGCTCAGCCTCCTCCGATTTCCTCGCCTTGGAATCCCTCTCGAGGGCGTCGAGGCGCTCCCGCTGCTTCGCGCGCCTGGATATCTCCCTGTTGAACTCGTCGAGCCTGCTCTTGAAGTCCTCCCTGGCCTTCTCCACCTCGCGCTCCCTCTTCGCGAGCTCCTCTATGCGTTGCGTGAGCATCATGCGCTCGGCCGTCACGCGCTCCAGCTCCCGCCTCAGCTTCTCGACGTCGTTGGCCTGCCCCTCCCTCTTGGCCTTCTTCCTCAGCCCCTCTCCGGGGGTCATCCCTTTCTCGAGCGGATGGATTGCCGGGCCTCCGGCGTCTGAGGACAGCCTTCTCACGCTTCCGTCGAAGAGCAGCCCGCGCATAGACAGCGGGGCCAGGAGCCGCTCCTCGTCAACCTGGAACACCTCCATCACGCAGTCGAATATCTCCATGAGTATCGCGACCGCGCTCGCGTCGTGCGCCCCCTTGTCCATCGTGAAAGCGCTCGTGGCGCCAGCCTGCCTCAGCTTGCCAGCGAGGGAGAGGGCGAACTTGATGACTGAGCCGGACTCGTCCGACCTGAGGGCGCTGGAGGTCGCGTCGCTGACGCAGCGGAGGCCCTTGGACGAGCCGAGGTGCCTCAGCGCCGAGTCTATGGCCACGCCGAGGTTGGTGAGGTCGTTCGAAGCGACGAAACGGTTCCCGTCCCGTTCGACGCCTATGACCCTGCGCTGGGTGTGCGAGTGCCAGTCCACGACGGCCACGCGGTTGCGGTTCTCCGGAGCCTCCAGGTCCAGGCCCACGGCGCGGTACTCGGCAACGAGGTCGGCCGCGCCCTTCCGCGCGGTGATGACTAGCAGCGGCCCGCCGAGGGAGAACCCGCCCCTTGCAAAATGTACCAGAAGCGAATCCCGGATCGGCTCGGGATGGCCGTAGACGAGGATTGACGACATGTCCGGAAAGCCGGCGCCGAACACCGCGTCGAGGCCCGGTATGCCCGAGACCGTCCTGTCCGCGCGGTCCTGCACATTCACCATCGACGCGTTCACGCCGCTGGAGAACGTCAGCCCCGCTCTGTCCATGGAAATTCCTATCTGGTTCAGGTCGACGAGTCCCGCCATCGCGCTTACCACCCGGAGGCTGCGCCTGACCTGGTCGTCGACCTCGCGCTCGATTTCCAGCACGCCGTCCAGTGCGGAGTGGAGCTGGCGCAGCTCCCGCTCATCGTGCGCCTCCTTCGTGAGGACGAAAAGCGAGGTCAGGCCGGACTTGGAGAGCTTGGCCTTGGCCATGGCCAGGAACTCGTACGCGGTTTCGGCGTCGTTCAGCACGGCGGAGTAGCTAGTGAAGTCCAGCACGGCGCGCATCACGGGCGTTTGCTTGAGCGTCCGTATGGCCGAGCCCAGGGCGAGCCCGAGGTTCGTGACGTCCTCGGAGCAGGCTATCACGCCGGGCTTTTCCTCGAAACCCGAGACGCTCCTCATCCTGCACGAGTAATAATCCACGATGACCAGCGCCCTGGTCTTGACGTGCTTCGCGCAATCGACACCGAGCGCCTCCAGCTCGGCGAAGACCTCGTCCGGGCCCCTGCCGGAAGAGACTATGAGAACTGAGCCGCCGCAGTCCAGCCCCTCCTTCGCGAACCTCAGCGCGACTGCGTACTTCTCCCATCCTGGCGGACCCTGGAGGGCGAAGGACGAGCCCTTGGGGATGCCTCCCCGCAGCGCGGAATCCAGCGGGTCGATGCCGAAGCGCACGTGCCTGGCAATCGCCCCTCGGAGTATCGTCTCCGACACGCCAAGCCGTTCGACCGCGTCGCCGTAGGCCGCGAGCCTGGGCCTGAGCAGCGCGACGGCGTCCTCGAAAGCCCTCGGCCTGTCGAAGTAGGTCTCGCCCAGCTCGACTAGCGAATCGAGGGCGTGCGACATCGCCGCCGCCGCCTTTAACGGCTCTATCTCCTCGTCCAGCTTGACCTGCACCTTGCCGCCCGCGAGCTCCGCCTTCGCAGTCCCGGTCAGAGCGTGGCTGAGCTTGTTCTTGTAGACCGGGAGCTGCTCCGGCTTTGCGGACGATATCAGGGCGCCGTAGATGTCCGAGAAGATGGCCTCAAGCTGGTCGCGGTCGCCCATGGAAGAGACGTCCTCCACGAACTCCTCGGCTGAGAAACGCTGGAGTATCGGCAGGGCGTCCCAAAGCCCGAGGCGTGTAATCTCGCCTGCTTTGGAAGCGGCGAAGTCGTTGACCGGGGCTGCGAGCATGCGCTCCGCATCCTCGGCCCCCAGGAAAATCTCGATGAACCCGCGCACGGCCTCCAGCACGGCGTTGATGGCCGCGAGGCCGTCTTCGTCGTCGGGGAGCGCCGAGCAATCGGGCACCAGGCCGGCCGACACGGCAATCTTGGAAACGAAAGGGCTCTCCTTCTCGAACCTGGACATGCCCACTTTGAACTGCAGTTCCGTCAGGACCTCCCTGTTTCCGCTGAGAACAGCCGCTAAAAGGTCTGACGCCAGCGCGATCCTCGTGACCGCCATCGGGAGCCCGGCCCCCCGCTCAGAAGACCTTGGAGTCAGCCGACACCGTGATGCCAGTCTGGCCGATGAGCAGCGGGTGCTTGGTCGTGTCGTGCTTGGTGAACCTCATCTTCCTGACGGTTATCGTGCGCCTCAGCTCCCCCTTGACATCTTCCAGGCCGAGGTTGATGAACGAGTCGGCGATGAACTGCTCGATGCCGTATCTGGTGAGTCCTCCGCCCTCGACGGATTCGGTTATCAGGAGAGAGGTCATGTCGCGGCCCTTGAGCGATGCTGCGAACTTGAAAAGCTCCCTCCGGAGCCTGCCCGTCGAGTCCTCGTAGTAAAGGCCTATTGCGGTCAGCGAGTCAATGGCGAGCCGCTTCGCCTTTGTGAATTGCATGAGGTTGTCCAGGAGCACCCTGAGCGCCTCGAAGCCGACGACGCCCTCCTCCTCGCTCGCGTCGCACCTGGCGCGTATCTCGCCCATGTCGAGGATGACGAGCTTCCCCTCCTTCTCGTACTTCTCGATATCCATGGCGTAGTTGCTCATGGCCCTGATGATGCTGTCCCTGCTCTCCTCAAGGGTTAGATAGATGCCAGCCTCGCCGTAGTCCTTTGCTCCATTGTATAAAAACTGCATTGCGAGCAAGCTCTTCGCGCTTCCAGCCGGCCCGCTGATGAGGTTGACCGTGTTCTCCGGCAGCCCTCCGCCTACCAATTCGTCCAATCCGTGAATCCCCGTCGGAACCCTAGTCCTGCCCATTGCCAACACCACCGTTCTCCTTCAATTTCCTTATGCTGATTACGACCTTCTCCGTCTGGTCGCCGATGAAGAACGGCAGGACGTCCTTCAGCTTCACCGAGAGGACTTGCAGGTCGTCCCCGCTCATCTCCTCCAGGTTTATGTTCGCATCCTGGCTTTGCTTCATCAGCACGTACTTCGACATCGCCCCGAGCGGGCTTTCCTCCATGATTGCGAGGACCATCTTGCTAAGGACGTTCATTTGCCCTCGCCCTTTAGGAGTTTCATGCCCTTCAGCTCGCTCAGCACGCGGTTGCACTCATCCCCCTCGAAGCAAGATTTGACGGACGTGGTTAGCATGATGTTTGTGGTCGTCCTGCCGAAGGCTGAATCGAGGGATTCGGTAAGGGTCCTCAGGGAGTCGTCGGGCTGGTTTTTGTCGAAACCGTCCTCGCCCACGCTGACGATGTTCTTGGCCATCTGGAAGCCGATTGCGCGGCTAAGTGTCCTGTAGAGTTCCCTGTATATTTTCTCGGCAGACGCTGGATCCATCACACCACCCATGTCGACATCACGTCGCATCTCCATTTAATCGCAGATGACTCTTTACATATAAAATGGTTTTTAAAGGCCTCAAACCTTTTATCGGTGGTGCGGGATTGCGGCTCATGAAGGCTGGAATGGGCAGGGCGCTCCGCCGGGCGTTTCGCCAGGACGACCTGCTGGCAAACATCGTTCCGAGGAGGGCGGGCGCGTCGTCGCAGCTCATGCACCCCGTCCGCATGGCCATGTTCGCCCGCTCGACTTTCAGGCCGTGCAGCTGCCTTCGCTCCCTCGCCCGGAGCTCGGGCGTGAGCGCCCCCGTCGCCGCCCGCCACCTCGCGCGCATGGAGGCGTCTGGCCTTATAACCAGCGCGAAGCTGGGCAACAGAAAGGTTTTCGCGCCGTTGGGCATGGTCGACCCACATGACACGGCGGTTTTTTCGCTTCTCAGCGAGGACGCCCCGCGCAAGGCGCTACGGCAAATCGTTCTCGGGTCCGCGCCGAACCAGCGCACGCTCGCCAGAAAGCTCCGCACCTACCAGCAGGAAGCATCGCTCGTGCTGGCCGGGCTCGCAGGCGCAGAATTGCTCGAAGTGCGGCGGGCGGGACGCGAAGCCCGGTACTCCCCGTCGGTGAAGCTGCTGGAGATGGCCGAATTTTACGAAAGACGCGAGCCGGGATTCCGCGCCTGGCTGCTGTCAGCGCTCGATTCCGACGGCGTCGCGCCGCGCGCGGTCGGGAAGCGTGCCGGAACCGTTGTCATCGAGGCGGACCGCGGGGAGTCGAGGGTGCAGGTCGTTTTTCAAACGCATCCTTTGAGCGACGTCCTGAGGTAGCGAATCATTTTTACCGGGAGAGCGATGCACCCGCGTGAAGGTCCTCCACGTCCACAACGTCGCCCACGTACCCATCACGCTCTGCAAGGCGCTGCGAGCAGCAGGGGTCGAGGCGGATTTCGCCGAAGAAGTTTCCGGCGCGAGCGTGTCGGATTACGACATCGTCCACGTTCACTACGCCGTGAACAGGAAGTCGCTCGCGGGCATCCGCGCGGCGCGGAGGCTCGGCAAGCCCGTCGTGCTGCACCACCACGGCTCCGACGTGCGCCAGGTTACGGGTTCGGGCATGGCCCCCCTGCCGTTCTGGCGCTCGGCCGTGAGCGGCTGGGCCAGGAAACGTTCTGACTGGGTCGTCCTCGCCACGCCGGACCTCATCCGGTTCTGCCCGAGCGGAACCTACGTCCCGAACCCCGTCGACACGGAGATGTTCCGACCTACCGCGGGGGAGAAGCTCGACCGCGTGCTAATCTGCGGGCGCCAGGTGAAAGGCTCGCGCCTGATGAAATTCATCGACCCTGCCAGGCAGTACGATAGCATCAACACGGGGCTGCCGTTGAAGCTTCCGTCGAACGTGCGCGTTCTGCAGCCGGTCCCCCGCGCCGAGTTCCCTGCGTTTCTGAACAGATACCCGGAGATGATGGGCGCGATAGGGGACCTGGTGACGATGGCGCGCATGGAGGCAATGGCGTGCAGCTTGAAGACGTTCTCGGATTTCGACGAGTCGTACGTGAAGTTTTACGACGGAGAAAATCCGGACAGGGTCGATGACCCGCGGGCGTTCGTCCAGCGCCACCACGATTCGCAGAAGGTCGCACGGAAGGTCATTGATATTTACGAAGAAATCCTCAAGGCTTGAAAGAGCCCCATATTGCAGAGAGCTCGCGCTTTTTCAGGCCCCCGGTGGCCAACGTCATCGCGACGTGGACTGCTGCGCACACTGCCCCGACGAGCCACAGCGAAACACCGTTCTCGGTGAAGATGTAGAGCGCGTATCCCGCGCTTATCGCCCCGGACGCCCCGACGACGTGGGGCCAGAGCTTCCAAGCCAGAGAGTTCACCCTTGTGGAAACCAGGTTGAGCGCCAGTAGCAGGCCCTCGGCGCAGACGAGCCCCCCGGCCACCCCGTTCGCGCCGTATTTGACGGCCAGCGGATACGCCGCCAGTGCGAGCAAGGTAGCGCCCGCCGCCATGTTCCACGCCGCGTCGCGTTGCCTGTCAGAGCTCCAGAGGTAGCCTCTCGTGACCGCGTTCGCGGCGGCAAGGGGCATCATCGCCGACAGGGCCATCAGCGGGACCGGGTCGTAGCCTTCTCCGAAGAGCAGGGCTGTGAGCGGCTTCGCCAGCGCGAAAGTCAGGATGGCCCCGGTCACCGTGATGAAGAGCACGAACCTCAGCCCTGCGAGGTAGGCAGCGCGCATCCTCTTCTCCTCGGCGCCCATCCCGGCCAGCACGGGATACAGCGCGGCTTCCAGCGCGAGCGGGACTATGAGGACGAAACCCACGGCGCGGTAGGCGGCGCTGAACCATCCGGTCTGCTCGCTTCCGGACAGCCAGTATAGCGCAAGCGTGGGGACGGCGATGTAGAATGACAGAACGAATTCAAAGGCCGCGAATGGCGCGGCCGCTTTCAGCCAAGGCTTGAGGCTCCCCCCGACGGCGGGCTTCCCTCCGAGTCGGAGGCAGTACCCCCACGAGGCTACCAGGCGCACGACGGAAGCGGCGAGCATCGCCAGCATCGCCCCCTCGATGCCCAGGCCCAGGAATATCGCCGCGCCGACGCAGGCGGCCTGCGCCACACGCCACGCTATCTGCGTGTAGGCCTCGGCGCCCATCCTCTGGACCCCCCTGAAGAACGCGTAGAAGATGCCGCTCGCGGTGTCGAGCATCGAGACTCCCCCCGCGATGAGGACCAGCCCCGCGGCGAACAGGTCCTCGGTCAGGAGGAATGCGGCGGCTGCGAGCGCTGGAAAGACTGCGCCGGTGATTGCCAGTCTCAGCGTCAGCAGCTGCCCGAAGCTGGTCCCGTCCTCGGGGCGGCGCGCGACCTCCCGTATCGCGAGGGCATCGAGACCGAAATCAGCGAAGATTGCGAAGACCGCCGCGAGGGAGAAAGCGAAGCTGTATGTCCCGAAAAGGCCGTCGCCGAGGTACCGTGCTAACGCGACGACGATGAGCGCGCCAATCGCCTTGCTGGCGAGGCTCGCTGCTACGACGTAGCCCGCGTTGCTCAGCATCCGCCCCGGCCTTCCGCTCATTGGCGGGCAATCGAGCCCTGCGTTAAATATCCTGCGCTCCATTTTTGCTTTTGTACCTGTTGAATCAGCTCATCAGCAGATTTATTAATTTGTTGGTCATTGCTTTATTATAGTATTTATCGTATGTACAAGGTTGGTAAATATGAAGAAGAGTAAAAGTGTGAAACGGGGCGCAGGTGAGGCCAGGAATAAATCATCGGGTGAGATCACAACCCCAACCATGGTCGACGATTCTGAGTCGTCCATCGACATATACAAGTTGAGGTCTTTGTACGAAGATTTTGAGGACGAGGAGTTGATAATTTACCAATCCGTATACGGGAGGAAAATCTACAACAGTTTCAAGTTGTACGACAAGACCGGTGGCGGTGCGGTTCAGATGAACGGGCACAGCCAATGCATCGCAGACACAGACAAGCACATAGGCGATTACTACTATTTGCTGGCTGCCCGTTGGGTCCGTGTAAGCGATTCCACGATTCATTTCATTTCGGAGGCCAAATGGGCTCCGCGAAGCGGCCCAACGGTTCCGACGATTGGTTTAGGGTTGGCAAGCAGCTTCAGCGCCGGCGGCAAGTACGCGCTTTTTAAGAACGGGGCAACACGTGGAACGGTCAAATGCGTCACCAAAAAAAGTTGGCTGGAGACATCGTCAGACAACATCCCCTGCGACATAGGCATTAACCACAAGTACGAGATCAAGTTGAGGGCTGGGCACGTGTATTTCTACATCGATCACATCGAGGTCGCCCACCACACGACAAACATTCCAGACTCAACGGAATCCTTGCAGGCGCATGCGGCGATAACAACAAACGACAACGTCGCATCCGCAATGACCTTGGAGTACATTTTCGTGATATTGGGCGAGAAATTCTAGCGGTCACCTTGATTGCACATCCACCCGACGGTTTGGTTCCCGTCCATCCGCTCCCAAAGTTTTATCCGGTGGCGAGGGGATTGGGATTCGTGAGGCAATCTGTCCGTGCTCTCGTCGCGGTGGCGTTCGCCGCCACTTTACTATCCGCTTGCGTGAATGCCAGCGCCGCTTCCATTACCCCCACCGTGTCTCCGACGCGTGGGAGCATCAGCGCTGAGTACGCCTTCGTAGTCAGGTACTCGGGGCAGCTGGCCGTCTCCAGCGCCACGGTCTACATCAACGGCGAGGCCCGCGCCATGGGTGAGGTAGACCCCGCGGACCAGAACGTCACGAACGGCAAGGACTACTCCCTTGTCACGAAGCTGCCCGAGGGCGCGAACGTTTACTATTTCCTGGTCGTCGACGCCAACGGGACAGAGTACCGCAGCGCGGCCGGAACTGTGGTCGTGGACCCGCTCCTGGAATTCGGGCACTTCGACGTCGCGCTCGCGGTGCTGCTGTTCATGCTCCCTCTCGCATACGCCATGCTCCTGATGAGGCGGGCCACGAAGGCGCTGGAGAAGGTGGCGAAAAGGCTGGAACCGAAGGATGAAAAACCCGAAGCTGGCATCAAGGAGCCAGAGGCTCCTCTGAATCGTGGCTGAGCGCGGAGCCGCACGAAGCGCAGGCCAGGTCTTCGGGCACGCACCCGGCATGGTACGTCCGCCCGCACTCGCATTCGGCGAACTTCTGCGTTTTTACCAATTTGCTGCAGGCCGCGCAGCGCCTCCTCCTCCCCATCGGGAGCTCGTTGCCGACGCCGAGCACCTTGAACATTATCCCCCAGAACAGGAGTATCCAGGCCATGAAGATGAATATGCCCGCGTTGTTGTGGGTCCACGTCAGCGCCTCGGGCCCGTAGTTGACGCCGACGAGGACGATTAGCGCCATCCTGATGACGTTGGCGTACCACGCCATCACCACTCCCACAAGGAGGAGGACTCCCACGCGCGCGTCGAACTTCTTGTATTCTATGGCGACGAATGCTGCGAAGGCGGAGATGAAAATCGTCACCGAATAAAGCCCGGTGCAGGAGAGCCCGATGGAAACGGCCTGCTGGAATCCGTCCGTGCCGATGTAGTTGATTATGTTGTGCCGGTTCGGGTCGAGCCAGTTGTCCACGCCGAAGATGGAGAGCAGCCCCGAGGTCGGGCGCGTGAGCAGCCATTCGGTCCATGGAGTATCGGTGTTCGCTTCGGTGAGGGCTCCGTATTTCAAACTGTATATCGTCGTCGGGACGACCAGAATCGCGAAGAGGAATGCGAAGAACAGGAATGCGAAATCTCGCTCGGCCGCGTATTTCGATGGGACGTAGTTGTATGCCAGCAGTATCGCGCCCAGGAGCAGGGCGACGTAGTCGTTGCTGCCGAGCTGGATGGCGCCCGCGGTCGCCAGGTTGTACGCGACGACGAGGATTATCGCCGCCACTCCGCCCACGGGCATCAGGTCGGCGAGCCTGCCGTTCAGGGTGACGGCGTGGATGAGCCTTCCCGCCAGGTTGTCAGATGGTTTTTTCTCCTCCCGCTCGGAACCCCTGTAGCCCCACGAGAGGATCGCCAGCCCTATGGCGAAGAGCGTGGCGCCGAAGAGCCTGTTCAGGTGGCTCAGCAGAATCATCACGTCGAGCCCGGCGAAGAGGAAGACGAGCCCGACTAGCAGCTTCATGCGCCCGCCGCGCATCTAAGCCTCCCGCATCAGCTCCTTCAGGCCGCTCTCCAGGGTCGTGCGCGGCTCGTATCCCAGCAGGCGCCTCGCCTTTTCTATGCTAGGGTAGCTGTGCTTGATGTCGCCATCTCTGGAAGCTCCATGCTCTATCCTGACGTCCTTGCCGGAGAGCTTCGCCACGGTCTCCGCCAGCTTGTTGACCGTGGTGTGCGCGCCCGTACCGCAGTTGAAGACCTGGCCCACCGCACCCTTCTTGCTGGCCGCCAGCTCTATGAAGTGCACGACATCGGCCGCGCTCACGAAATCGCGCGTCTGCTTGCCGTCCCCGTGGACAACGAGCGACTTCCCGGCTTTGGCAGACTGGATGAACTTCGATATGACTCCAGTGTACGGGTTCCTCGGGTCCTGGCGTGCGCTGTAGATGTTGAACGGCCTGACGATTGTCGCTGGCAGGTCCAGGTGCTCGTGGAAGTGCATGGCGTACCACTCGCCGCCGAGCTTGCTCCAGCCGTACGGGCTGATGGGGGTGAGGGGGTGCGCCTCGTCTATTGGGAGCTTGACCGGGTTGCCGTAGACGGCCGCGGAGCTGACGTAGACGAAGCGCTTGACCCCCGATTCCAGGGAGGCGCCCAGCAGCTTGCTCGTTCCCAGCACGTTGTTCTCCGTGTAGCGGTCGGGGTGCCTGATGGACTCCTCGACGCTGATGAAGGCGGCGCAGTGGACGACGACGTCGACGTCCTTGAGGAGATGGAGCATGAGCTGCTGGTTCTTGATGTCCCCCTCGACGGTGACGTCCGCGACGCGCGGGTACCTCGGCTTGTGCAGGTCGACGCCGACGACCTCTCCGCGCCTGGCGTAGTGGTCGACGAGATACGAGCCGAGCTGGCCGGCCGCGCCTGTGACGAGGAGCTTCATGGGAATAAGATAGCGAATCGTCAATATTAAGGCTTTTGGAATCTCAAGCCGATTCGATATTCCCGGCCAAGTGATTCCCTGTTCCGCTGTCCTTGATATGCTTGAAATTTCCGCAAAGTGCGTTAGAGGCAACCGTGTTGTATCGGACTCCCGCACTGGTCAAGTTGATGCCGACCGCGCCCACGCTGCTGTGGTTCGAGATTACATTGTTTTTAATGACATGGTACTGGTTGTAAACGTTGCTCGCGCCGCATAAATAAACTCCGTACTTGCCCTTTAGCAGAAGATTGTCCCTTATCACGTTGCCCTGCGCGGTCTCGTCTCCTGAAAGATATATGTTGTGTCCGGAGGTAATCATCCTGTTGTTGTCCACCAGATTGTACGAGGAGCCCTGGCCCAGCACTATCCCGAACACCTTCTCTCCCAGTATGACGTTGTCGTGGAAGCGGCAGTGATTGATTGTCACGTTGGAGTGGATGCCATAGCACGCCTTAGTCAAGTCTATGGTGAAGCCGGATATCTCGACTGCGTCGGACTTCACGTCGAACACCATGTCGCCGCTGGTGTTGGTCATCTTGCAGAAGGCGGCTCCCATCCCGATGATGTGGACCCCATCGACATCGACGAGCACGGCCTCTTCGTAGTCGCCCTTCCTCACGAAGACGTAATCGTTCGCGTTCGGCGAGCACAGCGCGAGCGCAGCGCCGATGGTCTCCTTGGCGGTGGCCCAGGACGTCCCGGATTTTCCGTCGCTGCCCGAGACCCCGTCCACGAAATATGCCATTCCCAGGCGCTTCTCGTACGGCAGCAGCTTCCCTCCGAAATGCGAAACGATGTCCATCTCCCTTTCCTCCTTGCTAGACGCATGGCATGCTCCGATGATATATTAGCTTTGCTTCCGGAAGGTCATCCGCGTAGTTTGGCTAGGCGCTTCTCCGGCAACCGTCCAGTCATCAAAGTCAAAATATGCGCCAATAAGAAACCTATAAATAGCCATGGAATCATTTTGTCTATTAGAGATTGAGCGGTTCGGCGGAGCATCCAAATGGCGATGAAGAGTTTGGCGTTATTGGTCGGTATAGCAATCGCAGTGAGTTCATTAGGGTTGACGACATATGCTCGGACGTCGGAGACGAAACCGATGCATTGGCTAGCTCCTTATGGTTACGAAGGGATGATTTACTGGCCGGACGGCACAACATTATTAGACGATGAAACGTCAGCGAATTTCAATATGATGATTTGTATTGACGACGATAACGACGGGATTGTATGGAATCCTGGTACAGGACTGCCAGAGGATGAGCGGTACTACGTCTGGAGCGACGCTGGGATGAACGGATTTTGTGCAATCGATGATTCTAATATCCCTGGTGCAGCGTACTACGCCGAGTCATTTTGTGTCGGATTACCGGGAGGAGTTGGGTTAACCTTCAGAGTGTGGGTGAACGGCTCGAAGTTCACCTCAGTCGATTCGCAGGACGGATATTGCGGCAAGATGGGGGCGACGCCACAGGCGGACGGCACGTACTCGGTAGCGGACTCGACGTTTACGTTCCTACCCGGCGCTTCCATGTGGCACGACATGCAGATACCCGGACCACCATTGAGTGACATTATTCCACCAATAGTGATTTCAACATATCCCCCGCAAGGAACTGATGTTATGGATCCGTATGTGATCATAAGAATCGATTTCAATGAGGCAATCAATATCACCTCAGTCCTGTATGCAATAGAGCCAGAGCCAGACGACATAAGCGCGAGTTGGAGCAACAGCAATAAGACAATGTGGATAAACCATTCGATATTTGATGGCGGGATATTTTACTGGGCGAACATCACTCAAGCCAAGGACAAGGCTGGCAATCCTTTGAATCCTACGCCTTATTCCTTGTTTTTCGCAGTGTTAGCGTATCCAAATTCCTGGTCATCACCGTTCGGGATGGAGGGATACGTTTATCTTCCGAATGGGACAACATTGCTACTGGGTGAAACCGCGTCGAATTTTGAAATGATATTTTGCGTCGATGCTGATAACGATGGACAGTATTATAATCCCAAGACCGGGGAGGGTGACGTTATTCACTGCTACAGCGATGAGGGAATCAATGGCTATCAGCCCTTGGATGATACATACATCGACACCAGCTTTTGGCAATATACGATGCAACCTGGATACCCAGGTGGATATAACAATAAATATAAAATTTGGATAAATGGCTCAAAGCTGATTACCACAAACTCCCAGGACGGATGGTGCGGCAAGCCGGGGTCGATACCCTTGGCTGACGGAACATATTCCCCAACGGACCAGATATTCACGTTCCCGCCCACGGGGGGTAGTGTATGGCAGAACTCTAAGATTCCCGGGCCACCGCAGCCAACATTCAAAGTTCCCGTCGTCGCCGGCTGGAACCTCATTTCGGTGCCACTAATCCCGTTGGTCACTGCGCTGCCAACCCCCCTAATGGACAACGACGGAGACACGCAATGGACAAGGGCTATGTGGTACGACCCGTGGGACACAGCCGACCATTGGAAACAATACAACAGCGTTTGGAACCCAGCCCTCAACGACCTTGAAGGTGTCGATGGTAATATTGGAGTCTGGCTGTATGTCACAACAGTCGGCGACGCTTACATCAACGTAACCGGGAGCGAGCCCACAAGCACGGCAATCCAGCTAAAAGCAGGCTGGAATCAGGTAGGTTACCCATCCATCGCGCCGAGGACAGTTTCCGACACCTTCTGGGGAACTGGTGCAGACATAGTGGAGGTTTTCGATCCGATACAACCATACATGACCAAAACCGTCTCCGCCTCCTATGTGATGGTCCCTGGAAAAGGGTACTGGGTGCATGTGAATACTGATACGGTCTGGGCGGTGACCTGGTAATGAATGGCCTGGCGTTGTTGGTCGGCATGGCAATCGCGGCGAGTTGTATTGGAATAACCACATCGGCCACCACATCTGATATTGAATTAAAAGGATGGCCTGAGGAAGGCCAGTGGTTCCTTGAGGGAATGATTTACTGGACGGACGGTTCAACAATCCTGGATGCAGAAACTCAAGCGAATTTTAATATGATAATTTGCATTGACTATGATGGCGATGGCCTGTTTTGGAACCCAGGCACCGGATTACCTGTAGACGAGGCTGACTACTGTTTCAGTGACGCGAATATGAATGGCTACGGGGCGATAGACGACTCGAACATCCCGATGTGGGGATATTGGAGCCACACAATCCAAGTCGGACAGCCTGGTGGCGAGGGTAACATGTTCAAGGTCTGGGTGAACGGCTCTAAGTTCACAACAATTGCATCGCAGGATGGATACTGCGGCAAGATGGGGGCGACGCCTCAGGCGGACGGCACGTATTCTGCGATAGACTCAACATTTATTCTCGGACCAGATGGCATGCAGCTGTGGCACGACATGCAGATTCCCGGGCCCGCCGCAACGAAGACCTACGGCCCTGCCGCGCCGACCAACGTGCGAACGTGGCTCGTCGGCTCGCAAGCCCTGGCGACAGACGTCAACGTTTCGTGGAACGCCGTGGCTGGCGCGACCGGTTACAACATCTACCGCGGGACCGCGCCCTACTCGATTGACTTCGCAGCCCCGCTCAACGGGGGTGTGCCAATCGTGGCGCTTCAGTATGTCGACGCGGGAGCCATTGCAGGCGCTCCGCAGTACTACTACTCTGTCAGGTCAGTCGCCGGGGGCGTCGAGAGCGCCACCAGCGAGACAGTTGGCAAGTACACGATGAGCCTGCTGGCCGGCTACAACGCCTTCGGCTGCCCGCTCGCCCTCTTCCCGGAGAGGGTGGACTACCAGGGCCACCTGCTCTGCGACTGGCGCCTGATAAGGGCCACGAGCGCGGACAGGATTCCGAACGCAACGACCATCTTCACCTATACCTACGCCACCCAATCATGGAAGGGCAGGGCGGCGACAACCCCCGATGCGATACCGCACACGGTAATCAACCCGCATGATGACGGGCTCCTGATGTATATGTCGCAGGCTGACAGCTACACCTGGGTCGGGTGGCCGGCGGAGCAGATAAGGACCGCCAACTTCTCCGGGGCGACGCCGCTGTCAGCGCCTGGCAACTTCCATGTAGAGTGGTCCGGAGCAGACATCCGGTTGACTTGGGATGCAGTCGTCGGCGCCAACCGCTACGAAGTCTACACCGCGACCAGCAGGTCTCTGATGAATTACAACTTCGCATCCCCTGCGTACAGCGGAACCAATCTGTTCTGGGTGGACGCAGGAGCCAATACGACGGTCGGACAGAAGTATTACATCGTGGTGGCCGTCGACGGCGATGGCGACAAGGGTGACAGCTCTTACGCAGCGGGGAAATGCACGAGGAGTCTGGGGGCCGGGTACAACGCGATAACCACGCCGTTCGAGTCTTTCAGGGGCCACACGGATACTCAAGGCCACCAGCTTTGCGACTGGACGCTTATCGACGGCGGCTCGCCGTTCAGCTACAGGCGCATCCCGAACGCGACAGTGGCATTCACCTTCGATGTTTCGGGGCAGCGATGGGTGGGAAGGTCGTCGTCGACGCCGGAATTCGTAAGCCATCGGATATTGGAAGTGCAGGGCATGGGAATGATGGTTTACATGGGAGCCGCAGGCACGTATACCTGGGTCGGTTGAGAGGGAACGATGCAAGCCAAAGGAAATCGAAAGGCACCCGCAATCGTCCTAGCGGGAATGCTGCTGTCGGGCGCGTTCTGCATGCTGGCATACGCGCAACCGTCAGGGACAAACTCAACACTAGTGGTCACCAATCCTTTTCTTTTGGAAGGCTATGTGTATCATTGGAATGGCACGCTGCTGACGGGCGTGAGTTCATCATTATTCATGATGATGATATGCGTGGACGAGGACGAAGACAATCTGTATTGGCCAGAGGATTCAACTGATTATAACCACGTTTACAGCGATGAGGGCATGAACGGGCTTCCCCCGATCGACGACAGCTACATCGAGTCGAACGGTTTCTATACGATAACCCTGCCAACAGGTGGTCCAGGCGGATATGTAAAAAACTTCAAAATCTGGGTGAACGGGTCGGCATTTCCAGATTATGTATCGCAAGACGGCTACTGCACAACTCCGGGGGTTATCCCCCAACCGGATGGCAGATATCTCCCGGCGCAGCAGATATTCACATTCCCAGCAAGCGGAGCCTCGTTTTCTCTAGATATCCAGGTTCCAGTGGGTTGGTTTCATTATCCCTCCACGGCCACCGGGCCAGTAGGTTCGTCTGCGTCCGCCAATTTGGTAATCACATACGAACCGGATTGCGGATGCTTCGGAGACACTTTACTATATTATTCTAATGACAAGAATAGCACTTGGTATTACATCGGAACGGAAGATGATATGGTTAATGAGGACGGTCTGTTCGCGTGGACCGCTCCCGACAGCGGCGAATACTGGTGGTACGCTGGAAACGGTTACGGCGCAATAGCAGACGACCCTCCGGGACCTGGAACGCCCGCCGAGGCTGGCCCTTACGTCATAACCCTCCCGCCGCCATCATTCAATATTCCCGTTATCGCTGGATGGAACCTGGTCTCGACGCCCCTCGTGCCGGGGAACGCGACGATGCCGGACCCGCTTCTTGACTACGATGGAGATACACAATGGACGCGAGCCCTATGGTACGACCCTTGGGACTCGGCAGACCACTGGAAGCAGTATAATGTCGCGTGGAACTCATCGATGAACGACCTGAAGAGCGTCGACAACAAGATGTGCATCTGGCTGTACGTCACGACGGTCGGGAACGGTTACATCAAAGTCACCGGAAGCCAGCCCAGCAGCACGGGAATCCCGCTGAAGGCCGGCTGGAACCTAGTGGGCTACCCATCCATCACGCCGAGGACCGCTTCCGACACCTTCTGGGGGACAGGCGCGGACATCGTGGAGGTCTTCGACCCGGCGCAGCCGTACATGACCAAGGCCGTCGGCCCGACCTACCTGATGACCCCCGGAAAAGGGTACTGGGTCCACGTGAATGCCGACACCGTTTGGACGGTCGATTGGTGACGGCGCAACCTTTTCCTACCGCAACGCCATTCCCCTCGCGGTCTTCCCATGAAAGTCATCGCAGGAACCTCATCGCAAAAGCTCGCATCCAGCCTCTCCACGGAACTCAAGGCCCCCGTGGCCAACGCGGAGATAAAGCGCTTCCCCGACGACGAGTGCTACGTGCGCATCCTCGACGACATGAGGGGCAAGGTCGTCGTTGTCGTTCAAAACACGTACCCGGATAACAACCTCGCCGAGCACCTGATTCTGCAGGACGCCGCGAGGCACTCGGGCGCTAAGAGCGTGATATCCGTGATACCTTACTTCGGCTACGCCCGGCAGGACAAGCTCTTCCGGTCGGGGGAGGCGGTAAGCGCGCGCCTGATGGCCCGCGTGGTCGAGGGGAACGCTGACGCCACCATTTTAATAGACATACATAATATAACAACGTTAGAAGAATACCGCAAGCCCGTCGCAAACGCTTCGGCGATACCGTCCCTCGCCCGATTTTTGGCATCGAAGGAGAGCATAGACGCGGTCCTCTCGCCGGACAAGGGCTCGCTCGCGAGGGCGGGCGAGGCCGCGAGGCTGATGAACTGCAAGTTCGACCACCTTGAAAAGACGCGCATCGACGGCGCGACAGTCGTCGTAAAGCCGAAGGAGCTTGACGTCGCAGGGAAATCCGTCGCAATCGTGGACGACATCATCGCGACGGGAGGGACCATCGCCGCGGCCACGGCGCAGCTGAGACAGTGCGGGGCGAAACGGATTGTCACGGCATGCACGCACGGACTTTTCACGGGCGGAGGCCTGCAGAGGCTGCAGGGCGTTTGCGATGCGGTGTACTCTTCGGATACGCTAGAAAACGAGTCGACGGCATATTCTCCCGCGCACGAAGTGGCGAGGGCTATCAAATCTATATCTATATAAAACGCCCCCCCTGCCGTTCGAGGGATGTACCAAATCCTATTTAAGTAGTCTCGGGCTTTTCATGAACAATGTGTGCAAGGGCTCTACCTAAATCGTTATATAGGCGCGTGGGATTACACGGCCGGGGGCTAATAGAGCCGTTTGTACCGATAGTTGGATAGGAGGAAAAAGAATGAATACTAGGACAATAAAGGGAGCAAGCCTGATTGTGGTGGTCGCTATGGTGGCCATGGTTTTCGCTGGAGTGCAGATTCAGGCGGCGCCCGCCGGAGCCTACACGAGGTACGGCGACGGCGGTGCCAACGTCGCACCTGCTAGCACAACCATCTCGGCTTGGATAGATGGAGTTGAGTACGGGTTGAACACATCGTCCGTAACCGGAACCTACACGATTGAAACCGCTGGTGACGATATATTCGACACGACAATGAAAATCGGCGGCCTGAACGGGGAGACAGTCCGTTACGTGCTTGGAACCGAAAGGCTGATGACCGGCCAGTTGAGCCGGTTTGCGACCCAGAACGCGGCATTTACCGCCTGGGGCATCACCCTCGGCGCCCTCACTGAGGCAGCGGCCGGAAGCCAGGCGAGGCTGTTGAAGATAAACAACGTGTCTTCGCAGTCCACGTTGGAATCCGCAGCCGGAGTACCAAACGATTACATAGTCATCTGGAACCCCGCAGGGGCGACAATCGACATCACGACATACTCAATCGCCGTCGGAGCCGCAGCTGCGCAGCCGATAATCGCCGGCGACATCTGGACGTACAGGATGTACGCCTGGACGACCAACCCGGTCCCCGTGAGCGGCTTCATCGCCATCAACATGGCGAAGTGGGGCGGGCTCGCCACAGCCGGCAACTCGATAAAGCTCATCCACACGGCGACTGGATTCATCGTCGACCGCGTCGAATACGGCAACATCGCAGACCCCCAGAACACGATAATGACGAACGCGACTGCACCCGGTTCGGCCCAGCAGATCCGCAGGACCGCCGCCGGCGCAGACACGAACTCGTGCAGCGTAGACTTCTCCGCACCGGTGGCCCAGTGGCTGCCACAGGATTTGATTGCACCGACGGTCAATGCGGGCTCTGACGAGACGAGGAACGCCTTGTTCTCAACGACGGCCGGCAGGGTAACACCTGCGAGCATTACCGACACTGGCGGTTCAGGAGTATCCGCCGTCGTCTCCTGGACTTCCGTCCCGGCGGGAGTCGTATTCGGAACCCCTGCTTCGCTGACGACTACGATAAGCGCACCTGCTGGCAACGGAGTAACATACACGATAAGGCTGACTGGATATGACAATGCTGGCAACAGCGCGTGGGACGAATTCACGCTGCTCTGGGACACGGTCGGTCCGACAGTGAACGCGGGCTCCGACGAGACGAGGAACGCCGTGTTCTCATCGACGGCCGGCAGGGTAACACCTGCGAGCGCGTCTGCGACGGGAGCCGCAATCACGACCTACGCCTGGACATCTGCCCCGGCTGGCGTGATATTCGGAACCCCGGCAGCGTTGACGACGACAATCTCCGCCCCGGCGGGCGAAGTGACGTACACGGTCAGGCTGACGGTCACGGACGCAGCCACCAACGCGGTGTTCGACGAATTCACGCTGCTCTGGGACACGGTCGGTCCGACAGTGAACGCGGGCTCTGACGAGACAAAGGACGCGATATTCACCACGACCGTGCCTGCGGACAGGACGGTCATCTCAAGCGCATCGGCAACTGGCGCTCCAATCTCGACCTACGCCTGGACAGCAGCCCCGGCGGGAGTCGTATTCGGAACCCCGGCAGCGCTGACGACAACGATAACCGCAGCAGTCGGCGTTTACACGGTCACACTGACGGTCACTGACGCTGCAGGCAACGTTGTCGCGGACTCGTTCCAGCTTACATGGAACCCGCCTGCGACCGCATGGGCGACCGCGACCGGACCGACCGGAACCGGAGCAGTCGGAATCACAATAACGTACACGTACTCAGTGGCCCCGGCACCGACCTCGGTCGACCTCTACTACACCCTGGATACGGTTTCGCCATGGACATGGGTCTGGGCGGTCAACGACGCGCCAGTCGACGGCAGCATAGCTTATGTACTCCCGGGCAACGGGGTCTACAGCTTCTACGCGTCCGCAGTCGGCGGCGGCTCAGTCGAGCCGAACCCGCCGGCGCCAACGGATGCGCCGGAAATCGGAACGTACACTGTTGGCAGCTCCAAGCTATTCGGGCCATCAGCACCGTTGAACGTCAGGATATGGCTTGTGGGCTCGCAAGCATTGGCGACGGCCGTCAACATCTCGTGGAACGCCGTGGCCGGCGCGACAGGGTACAACATCTACCGCGGAACCACGCCCTACTCGATAGACTTCGGAACGCCGCTCAACGGCGGAGTGCCGATAGTGGCGCTCCAATACGTTGACGCCGGAGCCATCGCAGGCTCGGCACAGTACTACTACTCGGTCAGGGCAATCGCCGGAGGCGTCGAGAGTGCAAGCAGCGCAACCGTAGGCAAGTACACGATGCCCCTTCAGATCAACTACAACGTCTTCGGCATACCGCTGGAACTATTCCCGGAGAGGACTGACTACCTGGGGCACCTCATGTGCGACTGGAGGCTAATCAGGGCGACGAGCGTGGACAGGGTACCGAACGCGACGACCATCTTCACCTTCACCTACGCGACGCAGTCCTGGAAGTCCAGGTCTTCCACCACACCTGACGCAATCGCTCACGTGGCAATCAACCCGCAGGAGGACGGCATTGAGATATTCATGCAAGTGGCCGACAGCTACACGTGGCTGGGAACCCCCGCAGAACAGGTACGCAAGGCCAACTTCACTGGCGTGACCCCGCTGGCGGCACCCGCGAACTTCAAGGTACGCTGGGCCGGAGTATTGGGCGGCAGCAACAACGACGTGAGGCTGACATGGGATGCGGTACCCGGCGCGGACCACTACCACGTCTACACATCGACGACAAGGTCACTGGCCAACTTCAACTTCGTGGCAGCCCCCGCATATTCCGGAGTCGCATTGACCTGGGACGACGCGGGAGCCAACACGACTGTCGGAGCAAAGTACTACATCGTCGTCGCGGTTGACGGCGATGGGGACCTGGGAGACTCCGCATACGCGGTCGGCAAATACACGCGCAGCCTCCTGAAGAACTACAACGTCTTCACGACGCCCTTCGAAGTCTTCAGGGGCAGGGCAGACTACTTGGGACACCAGCTCTGCGACTGGAGGCTCGTCAGGGCCACGAGCCAGGACAGGATACCGCTCTCCACGACCATCTTCACCTTCACGTACGCAACGCAGTCGTGGAAGTCCAGGTCGTCCACAACACCGGATGCCATCGCTCACGTCCAAATACCGACAATGGGCTCGGGAGTCGAAGTATTCTTGAGCGACCCCAGCACATACACGTGGCTGAGCACCTAAGCGTAAAAGGGGTGGGCCCGAACGGGCCCACCCTCCTTATATATTTAAAGTCCTAGGAATAAAGGCATATGGACATGACAAAATATCTAGAAGGGAGGCAATAGGAGAAAATAAGATAGGAGATGAAAAAATGAAAACAAGAGTAAAGGTATTGGCAACTGTAATGGCGTTAGGGATGTTGCTGAGTGTTTTTGGAGCACTCTCCGCTCGCGCAACGTGGCCGACCCCGTATGGTTTTGAGGGTATGGTATACCTCACAGACGGCTCGACACTCCTTGACGGGGAAACAGTAGCGAGCTTCGACATAATAATCTGCGTGGACCAGGATTCGGACTTAACTGTTTGGAACCCGGGCACTGGATTGCCAGCAGACGAGGCAGTGAACTGTTTCAGTGACGCAGGAATGAATGGCTATGTTCCGTGGATAGACGACTCGAACATGCCTGGGGCGGCGTATTACGCCACCACATTCCAGGTTGGACAGCCTGGGAGCGTCGGCGACACGTTCCGCGTGTGGGTCAACGGCTCGAAGTTCGGGTCCGTCGTCTCGCAGGACGGATACGTCGGAGCCCTCGGGGCGACGCCTCAGGGAGACGGAACATACGCAGCGATAGACTCGACGTTCACATTCGGAGCTGGCGCGAGCATGTGGTTCGACTTCCAGATTCCGGGACCAGGGTTTGCACCAGACCCGACAGCGACTGTATCGAGCCTGGCCCCAGTGTCACCATCGGCTGACAACACGCCCGCCGTAACCTACACCCACGCAAACAACCCGGCATCCGTGACCGTTTACGCATGGGACACCGCAGGACCGGGTCCATGGGTCGCAGTAGGGACCGATGGGACAGTAACTGGACCGCCGGACACGTTCGATACGAACGTAATGGCCGCCGGAACCTATCTGTTCACGGCCATACCGACTGGCGGAAACCCGACTGACCCGGTTCCAACGGTTGTTGGAGACTCCGAATTCGGACCGTACACCATCTTACCCGCGGGCGACGTAGTCCCGCCGGACACAACAATCGTCAGCGTACTGCCGGCCTTCGTCGGTCAGTGCCCCAACACGGTTACAATCACCGTGTTCGGTGACGACACGGGAACGGGCGGTTCAAACATCCTGTCCGCACAGTACCGCATCGACAGGAACGACGACGGCGACTTCAACGACGCATTGCCTGCATGGTACGGTCTGGACGAGGCCTGGCACGCTGTGGACGACACAGCCACGGCAGCAGGGCCGACAAGGACATTCACCGAGGCCATAGACCTCCACAACTGCACGATAACCGCCGGAACGTTCAACATCGAAGCCCGCGCGGCTGACGTTGCAGGTTACGACGCAACACCGGCATCGACGAACTTTGCCATCGCTGACTCAACATCGCCGGTCAATGCAAGGATCGCACCGACCCCGACCGACGGCAACATTAGAGCACCTGGCGACACCGTAATAAGGATAACGGCCACAGACTTCAGGATGACAACAGCGCTGATAACTGTGACAGCACCCACCGCTTCGGTTGTCAATGCCCCAATGACACAGATAAACTGGGCAAAGGGCTCGAACATCGTCACCTTCGAATACACGATAACTGAGAACACCGATGGCGCAGTAACATGGTCCGTAGACACAGACGACGGCCCCAACCCAGCCACGACGACCGCCGGTTTCTACACAGTCCAGAGCGGAATGCTCGGACCGAACGCGCCCTACAGCATCGCTGGCAGGGTCTTCCAGTACAACGGTGCGGCAGGCCTCTACAACCCATTGATACAGGACAACGCCAATGTCATAGTGCAGACTGTGAACTTTACTGGCGATCTGAAAACGTACGGCCCGCAGAACACTGACGCGGCAGGCAACTTCTTGTTCACCGTGCAGCCGGTCGACCAGCTCGTTTGGGGCAACCCGATATTCGTGCAGGCGACCAACGCTGGCGGAATTGCATGGATGGGCTGGAACCAGTCGACAATCGTGCTGAACAGCGCGAGCTCGTTCTGCAACGTCACATACGGCGTCCCATACAACCTGACGGTCACGGCGGTCGCAGACTGGACGCTCGGTGAAATCATCGGCGTCAACGCAGTCGCGCCCGGCACGGCAGTCCAGGTAAGGGTTGAAGTCTATGACAACCGCTCGCTCATGGCAACCGGTTACTACGGCAACCTGAGAATCGACACTAACGACACGAACGCTGCGGTCCTAGTCTGGGGCGGCGCTGACCCGAACAACATAGCGTTGGACGGAGTCGGCGGTGGATTCACAGACGGATTCTACGACAACACAGTGCAGCTCTGGACCCCGAGGCCATTCGGCTGGGGAGTCTGGGTCAACGACACAACCGGCGGCGACAACTCGCTGGTAGACGCGTCGGCGGCATTCCTGCTGCCATACGCGGCAGTCAGCGTCACTGACAACACGCACATACGCATAGTCTCCGGCGGAATAATGTGGACCCTGTCGGTAGGATGGAACCTCGTTTCGCTCACCAAAGGCTACACCTTGTCCGCGTTCAGCGCATTCGAGGCAACCCAGTACATCGAGGACGCCAGGGTCAGGTATGGCCTTGGAGCATCCGCGATTGTAATGGCGAGCCTGACGAACGGTCAGCCATCGACAATCAGCTACGACACATACACCTACGGACCCGGTGGATCGGACTTCTTGATCAACAACGACATGGCCTACTGGGTCTACGTCGATGTCGCCATACCGATGGTCTACATACCCTGCAACGACATCACACTGCCCAACGACGCGACCGTCGGCATAGTGGCCAACGTCAACACCGTGACACTGCTCGCTGGCTGGACGATGGTCAGCACCGGAATGAACGAGGCAAGCAACGTCTTCGGTGTGGGCGTCAACGCTCCGCTGCTGTCTGATATCGATGGCAACCAGGGCAACGGCGCGGCCGGCTCCAGATTCTGGACCGGTGGCAGCTGGGTTGCGGGCGTACACTATGCGTGGTACGACCAGCCCGGTGGAATCGCAGACTCTAACACGGGAGTCGACTACCTCACTGGAGGCGTCGTGCTTTCGTCTGCGGCAGCTTGGAACCCGGCAGCACAGACCTACCACACATGCGTCTACGATGCGTGGTTCGGACTGTGGGATTCCGGTCTCGGGTACAACAACTACGTCGACCAGGTGTACTACGCGAGCGGATTCTGGGTGTACTCTGCAGGTGGAGCAATAACGTACAGCGTGATCGCTTAAGCAAGAGCGAAACCTGATCCGCGCCGAAAGGCGCGGATAAAACCTTTATACATTTCTTATTTCTTCTGGCATAGTGAAAACGATGCGCAAGCTTTTTTAAGGGATGAGCATAAAGTTAATATAGAGAAAGTGCAATTCTGAGTTAGACTAGTGGACATTAACATCCGGAACGGTCCGCCAGTGTGTCGTAGGTAGGGAGTGTCATGGAGTGTCGTGAGAAAGGGGCTGTGAGCCCCGCCTTAGCCAGCATGAGCCTTACAGTTGTTGTACCAGTGACCGTCATCGACGGAGGTGCGTTACATGTCTAAGCGCGAGAGCGGGATAGAGTGTCCGGTTTGCGGAGCATCCAATCCAACTGGCGATTCCGAGTGCAAGGAGTGCGGTTTCATATTCGAGGCTGACCGGGCTGTGGCGAAGCCTCCTGTGGCAGCAGCCGCTCCGAAAGGAGTAGTAGCTCCCTCCTCGACGCGCGAGTGCCCCAGCTGCATGGCCATAATCGAGGCATCCGACGCGGAGTGCCCCATCTGCGGCGAGAAGTTAGTGCCAACCTTCGTCAAGGAGACTGGCCAGGAGATATCGTGTAAATCCTGCGGGGCATTGCTCGATTCGTCGTTGACGGTCTGCCCGATATGCGGGGAAGGCCTGGTAGAGGTCAGGGAGGAGCCGGCGCCGGAAGCCCAGGCCGACGAGTTCACATGCAGCAACTGCGGGTCGATACTCTCGTTCGGTATGACCGAGTGCCCGGTCTGCGGCGTGAGGTTCGACCAGCCGTTGACCCCCCCAATGCCGGTCTCGGCGGTTCCAGCAGAACCTGTCGAGATACCCATGGAAACGCCCGAACCCGCTGTAGCCAAGGACGAATCATGGGACCTTGGGTCTGTGGGCGGCCAGGCTGTTGAACCTGCGGATGCCCCATACGAACCGGAACAGAGGGAGGAACCAGCCGCTCCGGGGATAGATGCAATTCCAGAGGAGCCGATGCAGGTCGCAGAAGAGCCGCCAATGCCAGTTCCATCAGCTCCGCCCGAGGCGGTGCCGGCGAAGGTCAAGCTGGCGGACGACGAGTTCGCATGCCCGTCATGCTCCGTTCCGGTCAAGCTTGGAACGGACCGCTGCGAATCGTGCTGGGCGGACGTGGCCGGATACGTCAGGTGCCCGTCATGCGGGACGGCGTCTGGACCCGGGGTGGAGGTCTGTCCGGACTGTTTCGCCAAGCTGCCATTGGCCGCGGCGCCGACGGCGATGGCGCCTGAACCGGAACTCGAGGTTCCCGAGGATAAAGAAGAGCCCTCGCCCAAGGAGGGCGACGCCGATTGCCCGTCGTGCGGAAGCCCGGTCCTCAAGGAAGACGTGATGTGCGCCGACTGCGGAATGATACTCATAAATGAGGAGGAGCCGCCGGTCAAGAAGCGCGAGCCGAGGAAGAAGCCCATCCAGCAGCTCGGAGTATGGGAGAAGCGCGCTGTGATAATCGTGATTGCGCTCCTCATGAGCTCCGCCCTGATGCCATTCATATTCAGCCTGCCGCAGGTCGAGCGCGACCGGATAATATTCGACGGGTCATTCGACGACTGGGGCCAAGTTAGGGTCAACCACGACGACGTGGGAGCGCTGCCGAGCGAGGTGGACATTACTGCCTACCAGGTGATATCCGACGGCAGGAACATCTACTTCTCGGAGACCGTGCTGGGCAATATCTTCAGCAGCGTCCGCGGGGAGACGATGAGGGTATTCGCCGATACAGACCGGAATCCGGCCACTGGCTATTCCATACGCGGCACGGGCGCCGACTACATGGTCCGGGTCTACGGATGGGGCGGCGTCGTCAGGAGCGCTTCCTGCCTCAGGTTCGCCACCGCCACAAACCAGAACGACTTCACAGCTTTCCAGAGCCACGCCACGGCGTACCCGTACGCCTCGGGAAACCAAACGGAGGTCCGCGTGCTCCTTGCAGACATGGGGATGAACGAAGAGACACGGGCGAACATAGTTTTCTACATGGGCAACTCGCTCGGCCAGCATGACTTCTCCGACCTGGTCGTGTCGAACATCGGTGGGGTTCTCAACGTCAGGCAGGTCCCTTCCGCGAGCGTTCTCGCGGACGGCTGGATACCTGTCGGAACCTCGACTGAGGTGATGACCTTCGAGATGGCGGCTGCGGGCCAAGACATCTCATTAACGGGATTGGAGACGCACGGGCTCGTCCAGAACCGGACCCTTCCGCTAATGATCGCCGATGGGAATACCGTGCTCGCCAGCGTCATAGCCAACCCGACCGCTGCCCAAGCAGGCGATGTGGTCGAGGCCTTGTTCGCCGCAGCGGACTTCACGCTGCTGGATGGTTCCACGGCCGTCACGGGCGGAGCCGCCAGGGCGTATGCCGGCCAACCTGCAGCCGGGGTGACGATAGACGGCGCCTTCGCAGATTGGCGTAATGAAGCGATCTCCGACGACCCGACAACCGACGTCATGGACCGGAGCTCTACGAATTACATCACTTCTGATAACATCAACATCCTGGGGTACGCCAGCGGGACCGCCGCCAGCGCCCAGGGGCAGAGCCTCAACGTTTACGTGAACGTTGCAGGCCATGCGCTTGGCGGAACCGACGTGCCGGTCGAGGAATCGGCTCACCTGGTGCCCCCGAGCAGCACTAGGTCCCAGGCTACACCGTCTGCAAGCCAGGCGCAATCGAACAATACCCGTTCGGAACAAGCGCAAACGCCAGCCGGAACAAGGCAGGCGGCCGCTGAGCGCCCGGAGCTGGCGCCGCCGGCGCCGAAGGCGAAGACGGGCGAGGACGCAATCCTCGTGCTGCTGGACACGGACAACCGTTCGGCGACTGGATACCTGGCCGGCGGGCTCGGCGCGGACATGCTCCTAGAGGTAAAGGGGCGCGAGGGAAAGGTGACTTCGACGATTCTGTACGGTTTCTCCGGCGCGGACCAGAGGATTTACTCCTGGAATGCGGTGGGAAACGGCACCGCCGCCTGCACGGGCTCGGAGATTGAGGTGGGAGTACTGCTTTCCGATATCGGAATAGCTGCCTACGCTGAACTTGCAGTCCTGATTCATGTGGTCGACTGGAAGGAGGACAAGGACGCTGCGAACGTGAGCTGGGACGCAGCTGGCAACGCGTTAGGGACCACTAGGGCACCCGCTCCGCCCAACCAGATATACGGTTGGGTAAAACACGCGAACAACTCGATAGCCAACGGCACTACATTGGCGGTGATGATTGCGGTGAGCGGGATAGCGAGTAGCTACGTCGTGCGCACGAACAGTACGACTGGCGGTTTCTTCTTCAACTTCCCATCGAGCTACAACGGAAGGACCGCATCGTTCTATACGACGGACGGAACGGCAAACTGGGGACTCAGGAGAACCGTCCTTGCCGGGAATTTCGTAGGAATCATCACGAAAGACTTCAATATCACAATGAACAGATCTCTCGCGGCTTATGCCCCGAAGGACTTCATGGCATCGACCGGGGCCTCGTCAGACCCGGAGGTCAAACTTAGATGGACGGCCACGGGCTTACCGCCGTCTGGAAACTACAGGATTTTCAGGGGCACGACGCTTTTCTACGACCAGTCAGATGACGCATACGATTGCTTCCAATTCACGCCGCAGGCGACGACCTCCTCGTATGGCTGGCTCGACTCGAACGTGAGCATAGGCGGCGATTACTTCTACTACGTCGCTGCGGTCAATGGAACATCGAACGAGATGAACTCGACGTTCCTCTGGAACCGCGTCCAAGCATTGCCCGAATCCCCGTACACGGTCTACGGCGTGGCAAAGAACCCGGATGGCACCAGAATACAGGGAGTCAACGTCGAGGTGCGCACGTGGAACGGCAGCGTCTGGCACATCTTCAATAAAATCACGGATCCGACTGGTGGCTACCTCGTGACCCTCCAGCCCGACGAGTACCTCCTCGGTTCGGAGGCGCACGTGAACGGTACTCTCGGCGACGCGTCCGTCTACAACCTCACAGCCGTCCCGTACATCCCTGGCATCCAGGACGACAAGTCTCCGTGCAACCTCACCCTCGGCCCGCCGCCGATGGAATTTTCCAAGACGGTGGACGAGCAGTTCATCGTTGTGGGCGAGACGCTCCACTATACGATATGGTTCAACAACACCGGGACTGTCAACGCATCGCAGGTATGGATTAACGACACTCTGCCTCAGGGGGTCGTCTACGCCGCGGACACGGCGGCGACGTCCCCTACGGCTTTCCCCTACTTCGTCAGCAGGACCGGTCCGCAATGGGTCGGCAGCAACCAGGAGATATACTACGTCTTCGTGGATGTCACTCCCGGAAACCACTATTTTCAGATTGACGCGGTCGTGAACGTCACGGGGGTGTTGAACGGCACTATGCTGACCAACTGGGCGTACATGAACTGGACGACCGACGGCACGCAGTACTGGACGCAGAACGGCACGATGTTCTATCCGGACGGCCTGAGCGACAGCGCCACAAGCACCGCGCTCGTCACGAACGTCGTCATAACCAAGGATGTGGACCTGGCGGTTGCGAACGCGGGAGACTATCTGGTATACACGGTGACTTTCAGCAACGCCGGCGGCGTCGACGCCTCGTTCGTCTGGGTCAACGACACGTTACCGAACGTGCCTCCAGGCGCCGTGACGTATGTCAGCGATACTGCCCTGTCGCTCGGAGCACTCTTCCTGAGCAGCACGACGTGGACCACCCCGCTGCAATACGTTTTCCAGAACGTTCCGCCGGGAGCGCACGCATTCACGATAACCGCCCGCATTGCCACCAACGTCCCAGTGGGCACCGCGCTGCTGAACAACGCCAGCTGCACCTACGCGATGGCGACGACTTCCTTCTTCGGACCGTGGGACACGGCGCAAACCACCGTGGTCGCCCCGAGCATTGCCGTCGGCAAGACGGTGGACCTGCCTCAGGCGCGCCCAGGCGACGCCCTGACGTACACCATCCGCTTCGACAACAACGGGAACGACGTGGCGGACCGCGTGTGGATAAACGATACCCTGGACACGGACACGTACTGGGAGACTGACACGTCGCAGTCGCTCTTCACCATGTTCGTGTCGAGGGCGATCAGCGCCGTCCCGGGCGCCACGCTGCGCTACGTATTCGGCAACGTGCCCGTCGGCGCGCATCAATTCACGATAACTGCGAGGATACGCGCGGACGCTCTGACCAGGCCCGGGCCTGACGGATGGGCGGTCAACTCTGTCGAGCTGGACTTCGCCACGAACTACACATCGTACGCGCAGAGCTCCGCCAGCGCGCAAACGGAAATCATTGCCCCTGCCGTCGAGGTCGCCAAGGACGTGAGCGCCGCGACCGCATCGCCAGGCGACCCGCTCGTTTACACCATAGCGATATACAACAACGGCACGGCTCCAGCATCCTACGTCTGGATAAACGATACCCTGCCAGCGGGAGTCACGTTCGTCAGGGACACGGCCGGTTTGGGCTCGACGGCGGCGCCGTTCTGGTCCGCGAGCAGCAACGCATCCAACCCGCTCCAGTACGTCTTCCGGGACGTACCGCCGGCCCCGGGCGTCTACTCGTTCCAGGTGTTCGTCACGATTTTGGGCACGGTGATGGACGGCACGTGCCTCACGAACTGGGTCTACTGCGACTATGCCCCGCAAGGCGTCCAGACATTCGACAACGCCACGACGGTCGTGCGCAGGCCGATTATTGACGTGGACAAGGCGGCGGACCCGGGCATAGTTTATCCGGGAAGCTTCCTGAACTACACGATATGGTTCAACAACACCGGAGGTGGGGGCGCGTCTTACACGTGGTTGAACGACACTCTACCGCTTAACGCACAGTACGTGAGCGATACGAACGCGTCAGTCATAGGCGTCGGTCCTCCGGCGACGACCTGGACCCATGTAGGCAACGTCATAAGGTGGGTCTTCAGGACCGTCCAGCCCGGCATCCACAGCTTCACAATCACCATGCGTGTTAGCAGCGCTGCAGCGGAGGGCGACTTCGTCGTCAACACGGTCTTGTGCGCTTACGAGCAGGCGAACGGGCTCAAGTTCGCGCCCTCGTCTGCGACCGCCATCGCGGCGGTGCTGGCCGGACCAATAATCGGGGTGACGAAGGCCGCAGACCACAACCCGGTGCTGCCCGGAGACGTTCTGACATACCAGATAACGTTCAACAACGGCGGCAACCAGGTCGCTTCCCGCGTATGGCTCAACGAGACGCTCCCCGCAGGAGTGGCGTACATCAGCGACACGAACGCATCTGTGACCTCGTCGGGCGTGGGCTTGGCGATATTCGTCTCCAGAATAGGCAATTCGATACGATGGGTATTCTACGACGTGGCGCCTGGCGCCCACTCGTTCCAGGTCAGCGCGAGGGTCAACTTAGAGGTCGAATGGAGCGTGCTGAGCAACTACGTCAGGTGCGAGTACCTTTCGAGCACGGGTGTGTACGGCCCCGACACGTGGGACTGGGCGAACGTGACCGTTCTCAGGCCCAATATCACGGTTGTGAAGAACGTTGACAGGGCTTTCGCCTCGCCTGGCGACCTGCTGACATACACGGTCTCATTCGCCAACACCGGGAGCGTACCATCCATCGTTCGCATCGTCGACGACCTGCCTCTGGGAGTATCGTACTTTACGGACGATGCGGCGACGATATCCGGGGTCATCACCCTGGCTTCAAAGGGGACAAGCGGCCAGCGCCTCTGGTTCAACTTCACAAACGTCCAGCCGGGACCGCACTCCTTCAACGTCGTCGTGCAGATTAGGACGAACGTGACGGCGGGCACGATACTCGTCAACAACGCCCTGCTCAACTACACGGCAGAGAACGGCCACGAGTTCGCAGGCTCCAGGGACAACGCAACGACAATCGTTTCGGACATGGTCGTCGTCAAGTCGGCCTCGCGGCCCTCGGTCGGCCCGGGGGATTTCCTCAACTTCACGATATGGTTCAACAACACGGGGAACATGACGTGCTCGTATGTCTGGATTAACGATACCTTGCCGGCCTGGACCACGTACGTCACGGACACGGCCGCGTCGCTGGGATACACATTCACGCGGACAGTCGGCGTCGGTTTCGTGCGATATGCCTTCCGCAACATCTCGGCCAACAGCTTCAACTCGTTCACCATCGCCCTGCGCGTCAACGCCAGCGTCCCGCCGGGAACGTGGGTGAACAACACGGTCGTAATGAACTACACGGACGCCTTCGGCAACCTCTTGCCCGGTTCGCAGGACGTCGCACCGGTCAGGGTGGACGTGGCGGTGGTTGGGCTGGCCAAAACCGTGGACTTGCCCGTCGCGTACCCCGACGATTTGCTCACGTACACGATATGGTTCAACAACACCGGTACAATCGCGTCGCCGCACGTTTGGATAAACGACACGCTGCCGTCGTGGGTGACGCTCGCGGCGCCGTGGAGCCTCGGTGGAACCGGAGCAGTCGGCGGGGGCGGTCTGGTCAACTTCACTTTGAACGTCTACTACGCATGGCACTTCCTGAACGTGGGCGTGGGAACGCACTTCATCACGCTGATTGTTCGGATAAACCCCGCGGCACCGTCCGGAATGCTGGTCAACCTAGCCGAGTCCGATTATGACAACGGTTACGGAACCATGCTGCCGCGAAACGACACGGCCACCACTCTGGTAATAAGGCCATACATTTCGGTTAACAAGGCGGGACCCGGGCAGGCGCTCCCAGGCGACTGGATACGCTACTGGATAAACTTCACGGTAACTGGCGCAGGTATCGCGTCGATGGTCTGGATAAACGACACCCTTCCTGCGGAGCTTGGGTTCATAACGCACAACGCGGATGCTTCGTTGTCGACGTGGGCAATCTTCGCAGGCTTCTGGCAGAACGGACAGGATATGCACTTCAACTTCACGAACGTACCGGCGGGTTCCTACTCGTTCTGGATGCAGGTTGCAGTGAGCACCTCCGCCGAGGGGGAGGTCACCAACACGGCGTACCTCGACTACTCGATAGCCAACGGATACGTTTGGCACGCCCAAGACGACGCGATGACCGACGTGGTCCGGCCGCACATCACGATATCGAAGACAGTCAACCTGGCCGAGGCTTACCCGAACGACATCTTGGTTTACACGATATACTACAACAACACTGGCGGAGCAGCCGCTGCCATGGTGATAGTCACGGACGTCCTTCCGAACTGGGTCTCCTACATCGACGACACGTCCGGCGTAACGCCTGTGTTCGACGGCCTCCAGACGTACGATTGGACATTCATGTCAGTCACGATGGGCCTGCACAGCTTCCAGGTCCGCGTGCGCGTGAACAGCACGACCCCGCACTGCCAGACTCTGGTCAACACGGCGTCGCTGACATACTCGACGATTAGCAATGTCGGTACGCCGGCTGAGTTCGAGCCTTCCATCGACGCGGCATCCACGCACATCAACAGGCCGCTCATAACAGTTGACAAGATCGTCGACTATGCGGTCGCGGCTCCGGGAGCCTTCCTCAACTACACAATCGCTTTCGACAACAACAACCCGGAAGCGGCGTTCGCCGTCTGGATAAACGACACCCTGCCCGCGGGCGTGATATACGTCACCGACACATCGGCGGCAGTGGTCGGCGCGACCCTCGCCAGCAGCGGCCGGAGCGGCCAGTTCATGTGGTTCAACTTCACGAACGTGCTGCCTGGGGCGCACGCCTTCACCGTAACGGTCCGTATAAATCCGGTGGCCGTCCCTGGCACCACTTTGACCAACTGGGCGCACCTCGATTACGCCGCGGCGAACGGCTTCATGCTCGAGCCTTCAGAGGACACGGCATCGACGCTCATCTCGGCGATGGGCATCACCAAGGACGTAGACCTCCCGCTCGCGGTCCAGGGAGACACGCTGACCTACACCATAACATTCGAGAACACCGCCGCGTCGCCGGCGATGTTCGTGTGGATTAACGATACATTGCCAATGGGCGTTACCTATGTGAGTGACACTGCATTTTTCCTCGGTGTTTATGGAGGCGGACCAACCTTCTCAGGACAGGTCGTTAGGTTCTGGTTCCAGAACGTCCCGCAGGGCGTTTACACCTTTGATATCGTAGTGACAATCGACGCCTCGGTAGCGCCAGGCACCTGGCTCAACAACACCGCGCGACTCGACTGGGCGAACGAGCTAGGCGGCATCATGCCGTCGTCGCAGGACGGGGCGGAGACGAAGGTCGCCGAGGCCGTCGTGGACATAGCAAAGAGCGCCTCTGTGGGCCGGGTCTACCCGGGACAGCAGTTCACGTACACGATATGGTTCAACAACTCCGGCGAGACGGACGCTACGTGGGTAAGCATCGTGGACTTCTTGCCCAGCGGCGTAGTCTATCAGTCCAACACCGCCGGGGCCGTGGCGGGCGCGACGTTCTTGGGGCCAATGGCCCAGAGCGGGCGATACCTCTATTTCAACTTCACCGGCGTTCTGCCGGGTGCGCACTCGTTCACGATAAACCTCTCGGTGTCGGTGCCGCTGGACAACGTCCTGCTGGTCAACCAGGCGTCTCTGAATTACAGCGCTGGCTCTTACCAATACCAGGACTGGCCCGTCGACTGGGCGAACGTCACGCTGGTGATGCCGATAATGACGGTCGACAAGACCCCGGAGATACAGCCCGCCTCTTGGGGCGACCTCGTCACTTTCACGATAACCTTCAGCAACACCGGGCACGGCACGGCTTCCTGGGTCTGGATTAACGACACTCTGCCGTCGGGGCTTTTTTACGTATCGGACACGTCCGACACGTCCCCGACGGTTACTCCATATTTCCAAAGCAAGGGGAACTCCGGACAGAGCCTTTGGTTCAACTTCACGGACGTGCCCTCTGGAGTATATTCGTTCACCCTGACCGTCCGCGTGGGAACCGGAATTGCTGACGGGACAGCGCTGACGAACACCGTCGATATCCGCTACAACACGCCTGACTGGAACGCATATCCTGTCGACAGCGACGAAGCGTGGGTGATAGTCCAGGTGCCGAGCATCGCGGTGCAGAAGGACGTCAACAGGAACGTAGCCAGCCCGGGAAGCTTCCTGACGTACACAATATCGTTCAACAACGTCGGCTCGTGGCCGGCGGCGCGCGTCTGGATTAACGACACGCTGCCTGCGGGCGTGCAGTACTGGAGCGACAACGCAAACCTGGTCGCGGGCGCGACCTTCCTAGCCCCCACCGGCGTCAGCGGTAGGAGGCTCTACTTCAACTTCACGAACGTCGTCACCGGCCTCCACTCTTTCCAGGTCGTGGCATACGTCCTACCGACCGTGACGAACGGGACGACGCTCACGAACTGGGCGTTCCTGAACTACACGCTCGCCAGCGGCTACAGGATGCCGCCGTCGCAGGACGACGCCTCGACGCTCGTGACAATCATGGCAGTCGCAAAAGTCGTGGGCGCTCCAGTCGTGAGGGCGCTGCAGACCGTGACGTACACGATCCACTTCAACAACACCGCCGCGTTCCCGATTACATACGCTTGGCTCAACGACACGCTGCCCGCGGGCACGACGTACGCCAACGACACGGCGTGGACCGTGGCGAACGCGAACTTCGTCGGTAAATGGATTTCCGGGCAGCAGCTCAAATTCAACTTCACGGCAGTGCAGCCGGGATACCACTCGTTCGTCATAACCGCGACTGTCGCGCCTTCGGTCATACCGGGCCAGCAGCTCTCCAACCTCGTCAACCTGAACCACACTGACAACGCGGGGTTCGAGATGACTGGCTCGTCCTCGTGGGCGAACTGCACGGTGGCCAGGCCGACGCTGACAATAGCTAAAGCAGCCGTCACGCCGGATGTCTACCCGGGGAGCGTCGCAAGGTTCGCAATCACCGTCACGAACATCGGGACGGACGCGGCTGGCTGGATTTGGGTCAACGACACGCTTCAGGCCGGGCTGACTTTCGTGGCGCACAACGCATGGGCACTCGCGGCGTTTTCCGCCAACGAGAGCCTGACCGCGAACTTCGTCAGCATCAGGTTCTACGGTCTGGGCGTCGGCGCGAGCCTGACGTTCTGGCTCGACGCCCGGGTCGCAATCACTCAGGGCGACGACACATACCGGATGAACACCGCGCGATGCGCCTTCACGTCGGTCGGCGGATACAGGCTGCCGGAAGAGCCCGTCGACTCGGCGCTGATACACATCACCAGGCCGGCAGTCTCGGTGCAGAAAGCCGTCGACAGGTCTGGCGTCTACCACGGCCAGACGCTCACGTACACGATATGGTTCAACAACTCCGGGCACGCGCCAGCGGGTGACATCTGGATAAACGACACCCTGCCCAACAACGTCCTCTATCAAGGTGACACATCTGGGCTGGGGGTTGGGCAGCACCAGAGCATAGGGTTGTGGCACTCGTGGCATTTCACAAACGTCGCTGTCGGAGCGCGCTCGTTCACCATCACGGTCCTGGTCCTACAGTCTGCTCCGATAAACAGCTGGCTCTACAACGAGGCGACGTGGAACTACACCTCGCCGAACGGCATAAACCCCGGGACGGCGACCGCGACGAGCAACCAGGTCTCCACCCTCGTCCTCGGCCCAATCGTCTCGTTATCCAAAATCGTGGACGCAGCGACCGCCCAGCCGGGCCAGCCCCTCACCTACACAATCTACTTCAACAACACCGGCAACTCCAACGCGCGTGTGTGGCTCAACGACACGCTGCCCCTGGATGTCACATACGCAGGGCACACAGCCGCCACGACGGCTACGCACACCTTGCTGAGCTGGGGCCGGAGCGGCCAAAACCTGTGGTTCAACTTCACGAACGTCCAGCCCGGAAACCACTGGTTCACAGTGACCGTGCGCGTGAACAACAACGCGCAGAACGGCACGTGGGCCAACAACACCGCGACGTGCGATTTCGTAGCGGCGAACGGCTACCACTATGACCGACTCCAGGACGGGGCCATCACTCTGATATTCAGGCCGATGGTCGTAGTGCAGAAGACGGCCGACATCGGCCAGGCGACTATCGGCGACACAATCGTGTACACGATTTGGTTCAACAACACCGACGACGTCGACGCTTCCTACGTTTGGCTCAACGACACTCTGCCGCCGGGGGTGACTTACGTATCAGATACGTCAGCCACGTCCCCGACGGCTTCCCCTTACTTCTGGGCAAACGATACGACCGGCAACCCGCTCCTCTTCGAGTTCAGGGACCTGCCGCCCGGGGACTACTCTTTCACGATTACCGTGGCGGTCGATTACTTCGCGGCTCCGCCGGCGGACTTCACCGCCGAGAACGTGGCGACGTGCGACGTCGCGACGCCTTGGGCGACGATAGACCATTCGGAGGCGAGCGCCAGCACCCAGATCGTCCGGCCATGGATAACCGTCGGTAAGATTGGCCCGGCAATCGTGAGCCCGGGTGCGACCGTCCAGTTCACAATATTCTTCAACAACATCGGGCCATCGGCGGCGGCCTTCGTTTGGATAAACGAGACGTTCTTCGGCTCGATGCTTTGGGTCAGCGACAGCGCAGCGGCGGTCTCGGGTGCGACCTTCGGCGGGCGTATCGGGACACCAGGACCCGTCATCCAGTACCTATTCACGAACGTGCAGCCGGGGGCGCACAGCTTCGTCGTCAACGTGACGATAGACCCGACGGTGGCCGAGGGCGCATCCCTCTGGAACAACGTCACGCTCGATTACACGACTTCGAGCTCGCAGGCGAACGTCGACCTTGAGCGGTCATGGCGCAACGTGAGCTTGACAGCCACTGGCGTGAGCATCACGGTCCAGAAGCTCGTCAGCGCAGGGACGGCCACGCCTGGCGATTTCCTCAACTACACGGTATTCTTCAACAACCTCGGCTCTGAGAACGCTGCCTTTGTCTGGCTCAACGACACGCTCCCCGCGGGCGTTGTTTACGTCGGCAACACATCCGCTGGCGTCTGGGGCGCAACGCTGGTCAGTTCCGGCCGGAGCGGCCAGAACATGTGGTTCAACTTCACGAACGTCCAGCCGGGCGCGCACTGGTTCACGATTACTGTGCGCGTATCGACCTCCGGACTTGCAGACGGTCAGCCGCTCAGGAACCGGGCATACCTTAACTACACCAACGCGAACGGCAACATGGAAGCCCCGTCGTCCGCGAGCGCCTTGACGGTGGTTTCGATGCCGAACATCACCGTCGCCAAGTCCGTGAACGCCACCCTCGCTTATGCGGGAACCTCGCTCACGTATACGATATGGTTCAACAACACGGGCAACGGCACGGCGGCCTTCGTATGGCTGAACGACACCCTCCCGGCGGGAGTCACGTACATTGGAAACACCTCCGCGACCGTGGCGGGAGCGACGCTGGTCAGCTCCGGTCGGAGCGGACAATCCATGTGGTTCAACTTCACGGACGTGCTGACGGGCGCGCACTCGTTCACGATAACCGTGGCGATAAACGGCGCAGCTGCGAACAACACGCTCCTCGCCAACCGCGCCTCGCTCAACTACACGGACCTCAACAGGAACATCTACCCGTGGTCCCAGGACTGGGCGAACACTACGGTGCTCAACCTTCCGTACATCGTTGTCGAGAAGGCGGTCAACCAGACATCCTGCTCGTCCGGGGACGCGCTGCAGTACACGATATGGTTCAACAACACCGGCCCGGCGACGTCGGCGCTCGTCGAAATAAGCGACGTGCTGCCCGTGGGAGCGACCTACGTGAGCAACTCATCCATGAGCGTTGCGGGCGCCACCTACGCCAGCTCGGGCGCCAGCGGCCAGTACCTCTGGTTCAATTTCACGAACGTCCTGACCGGAGTCCACAGCTTCGTGATAAACGTGACCGGCGCGGGCGGCGCGGGAACGTTCCTGACGAACTGGGCCTTCCTGAACTACACGGATCCGACAGGAACGATACAGCTTCCGTGGTCGCAGGACTCGGCGACGACCGTCGTGACGAACGTTGCCATCATAGTCGTCAAGACGGCTTCCGTTCCGACGGCCGATCCGAGCGACCCGGTACAGTACACGATAACGTTCGACAACGACGGCACGGCGGCCGCAGGCACGGTCTCCATCGCCGACGTGCTCCCCATCGGCGTCACCTACGTCAGCAACTCGTCCGCTTCCGTGGTGGGCGCCGTACTCGCGAGCAGCGGCATGAGCGGCCAATACCTGTGGTTCAACTTCACGAACGTCCAGCCCGGGGCGCACAGCTTCCTTGTCAACGTCACGGTGAACGCCGGTGTCGCGGACCGCACGCCGTTGCGCAACTGGGTGTTCCTCAACTACACGGACATGGCCGCCAATCCGCTCCTGCGGAGCCAGTCGAGCGCGCTCACGACGGTCACGGCACCAGTCGTCCTGGTTTCCAAGGTTCCGGACATGCAGTACGCCGACCCGGGCGACATTGTGACTTACACGATCACATTCGTGAACACCGGTTCGGGCGTCGCGGCCAGCGTGTGGATTGTCGACACTCTTCAGGCGGGACTAGCATATGTGAGCAACACTTCCGCGAGCGTCGCTGGCGCAATTCTGGTCAGTTCCGGCCGGAGCGGCCAATACCTGTGGTTCAACTTCACGAACGTCCAGCAGGGCGCGCACTCATTCGTCCTGCGGGCCCGCGTCCAGGTGGGCCTCGCCGACGGCATTATTCTTAGGAACACGGCCGGCCTAAACTGCACGGACGCGAACGGCAACCTGCTCCCGCAGAGCGTTGACGTAGCCGACGTCACGGTCACAGCGCCCTCGATGTCCATGGCCAAGACCGCGGCTCCGACCAACGTCTATCCCGGCGAGTACGTCAATTTCACCATAATCTTCCAGAACTCCGGGGCCGGCGCGGCCTCGTTCGTGTGGTTGAACGACACTCTGCCCGGTTACTGCCAGTACATCACGCATTCCGCTTCGTCCATACCGTACTATTTGATAAGCACATACGGCGGCGGCATCCTGCGCATCGTGTTCAGGAACCTGCCAACGGGGCTATACTCGTTCACGATTACCGTGAAAATACTGACCAACGCTCCCGACGGGGTCCGGCTGGATAACGCGGCGAGGCTGGACAGCACGGACGCCAACGGCAACAAGTTGGCGCAACGGACCGACAATGCCAGCGTGTGGGTCAGGGCTCCGAGCATCGCTGTCCAGAAGACCGTGTCCGACGCCTCGGTCTACCCGAACCAAACGGTTGCATACGAGATATACTTCGACAACATGGGTTCCGGGAACGCCTCGAAGGTGTGGATAAACGACACCATGCCCCTAGGAGTTACTCTGCTCTGGCACACGGCTCAGAACTCTACGACGACAGCGGCATACTACGCATCCGGCATCATCGCCCTGCAGAAAATGTATCTCGTTTTCAACAACGTCACACCAGGTTCTCACAGCTTTACGATCTTCGTCAGGATAAACACGAACCTCGCGAACGGCGCGGTCCTCCGCAACACCGCTTGGTGCAACTACACGGCCGTGACGAAATACCAGGAGACCAAGGCCTGGGCGGACGTTACGGTTTCGAGGCCGACGGTCGATGTGGCGAAGTCTGTCAGCCAGGCCGTGTCGTCCCCCGGAGATGTTTTGACATACTACATATGGCTTAACGGCACGGGCGCGGTCGCACCGGACCTGTGGTTCAACGACACGCTGCCGAACGGCGTCACCTACCTGTGGGATAGCGCGGCCGGAGTAGCTGGATTCGTCTCCCGCACAATCGCCGGCCAGAACCTCATTATCCACTTCCAGGGTTTCACATCCGGCGTGCATTTCTTCACGATAACCGTCAGGGTCAGCAACGACACCGTGACGCTGCTGTTCGACGGATGGCCGCTCCTCAACTCCGCGAGGATTGAGTACCGCGTCCCGACGTACGGTTGGAACGCCACCGCAAGCGTCCAGTCATTCGTGCGCTTCCCGACGATAACCGTCGAAAAGTACGTCGACAAGTCCGTGGCCTATCCGACGGAGGTGCTCAAGTACACAATCCGTGTGCGCAACACAGGTTCGGTCGCCTCGCCGATTGTATGGGTCCGCGACACGATGCCAACGAACGCGATATACCTCACCAGCACCGTGGGCACGCCGTCTGTCGTGGCGGGAGTGTACACGTGGACGTTCTACAACATGGCTGCGAAGGGCACCATCGAGTTCAACGTCTGGGTCAGGGTTTCGGCGAGCGCTCCGAACAACGACACAGTGGACAACCTGGTCAGGTGCGATTACACTTTCACCAACGGTTTGATTCGCACCACGACCGATGCATCCACCTCGACGCGCGTAATCAGGCCAGTAATCACGGTTGAGAAGATTGCCCTCCAGCCCACAGCATACCCGGGCGAGGTTGTGACGTTCGTCATATACTTCAACAACACGATGGGCAGCGGCACGGCTTACAGGGTGTGGATAAACGACACCCTCCCCGTTGGATTGACCTACGAACCGGGCGGAACGACGCCTGGACTCGTCGCAGGACAGAGCCTGGGATGGCTCTTCAGGAACGTCGGGTCGTATACTAGGAACCAGCTCACGGTGATGGCGCGCGTTGGCATGGATGTCCCGGCCCGCACGGTACTAACGGACACGGCTTTCCTGAACTACACGGGGCCGTCTCAGTCCGGATACCTTAAGTTCGAGGAGACGCGCGACACCGCGTCGATTACGGTCATCTCTCCGCACATCGTCGTGGAGAAGACCGTGAACGCAGCCACGGCGAACCCTGGCGACATGTTGACGTACGCGCTCTACTTCAACAACACCGGGAACGGTGCCGCCGTGAACACTGTGATTGAGGACACCTTGCCTGAGTGGGTGGCATACGTCTCGGACGATTCCGGATTGTCGCATGGCACCTTCGGGCGCACCTTGACGTGGGACATCGGTGCTCTGCCGGTCGGGCCGCACGTCTTCAACGTGACAGTAAGGATAACCAGCGACTTCGCAATACCGGACCGCACGCTGCTTGTGAACGAGGTTGCATGCTCGTACGCGACACCCACGGGCCAATCGTGGACCACCGCAGACTCTGCGGAAACCATGGTAATCAAACCGATAGTCTCGCTCACGAAAACCGCCGCCACAGGCGTAGCCGGGCCCGGGGACGTTGTCAGGTTCACGATAACTCTCAGCAACACCGGCTCCGACTTGGCCAGACTCCTGTGGCTGAACGACACGCTGCCGGCGCACTTGATATACGCCGGCGACAGCTCCGCATCAGTCACGGGAATGGAGCGTGTCTCCATGGTAGCGGGGGCGGGCCAGATACGATGGACGTTCGCCAACGTCACCCCCGGGACGCACTCTTTCGAGGTCAACTTCACAGTGAACGTCTCGATGCTCGATGATTCCGTCTCCCTCAACGCGGTGACCTCGGCGTACATAGCGCCGAACGGCGTCGCGTACCCGAACCTCAGCGCGAGCGCGTACGTTCACCTCAGAAGGCCGTTCATCACGGTGCAAAAAACAGTGGACAACGCGACGGTCGCTCCGGGTGGTGTGCTGAATTACACCATCTGGTTCAACAACACGGGAAGCGGGGTTGCTGGGACGGTCTGGCTGAACGACACGCTGCCTGCCATGACCTCATACGTCTCAGACACATCCGGCGCTGCGGTCCAATCCGCAGGGCAGGTGTTGAGGTGGATATTGCTCGGCGTCGTCCCGGGTCCGCACTCCTTTAGCGTCATCGTGAACGTTTCCAGCACTGCGTACGGCACTCTGGTCAACAACGTCACGTGCGGTTACGCGGCTGTGAGCGGGTTCTTCCTGGGCTCATCTTCAGACGAGGCCGTAACCGTAGTTGGGGGTGCAATGCCGACGCCGCCAGAGATAACGACAGTGCCTATCACGCCCGTCTGGGCTGGATTCGACGTGCATTTCGCGGCTGACGTCACGGATGACGAGGGCGTCGACACCGTGATGATATACTACGTGGACATCGAGGGCGTTTGGGGCTCCGGAGAGATGGTGCAGAGCGCGGGCAACTTCACAACCGGCATCGGCGCGTATGAATACCAGATTGACCCGCAGACCTGGAAAGGCATAGTCAGCTACTTCGTCTGGGCCAACGACACCCGTGGGTTGTGGAGCATGACCGGGTGGAACGATGTCGTTGTAATCCTGCCCCCCTACATCGTGTGGGGCAACGTCGTCAGCAACGCCGGCTCGCCCGTCGCCAACGCCATGGTGCTTGTGATAAACAACGCGACCAACGACACTGCGCTGACGGTGGCGAACAACGACGGCGTCTACGAGGTCGACCTGGCGGATATGGATTCCGGGTACCAGATCGGCCAGGACCTGACGCTCTTCGGAACGGACCTGCTCTACTACGGCTTCGCATACACCGGGGTAGACGTCTCGGGCTACTCTCTCTCTCCGGAGATGCCCCCGTCGGCGGACAACCCGAACAGCTTCCCGTACGACCAGGTTGACATCATCCTCAACGAGATTCCCGAGTATGGCACCGTGGCATTCCCGCTGCTAATCGTTTTGGCGCTGTTCGCCATAACGCGCCGGAGGGGAAAGCGCGGGGCGCCCAAGCGGGTGTAACGCAATGGCGCACAGAAAAGCCCTGTTCGCAACTGTAATCGTGGCCATTCTGGCAATTACCATGCTGGTGGCGCTCGCCCCAAGCGTGTCGGCGGTTCCGAGGGTCTATTACATCCACGTCAGCGACGGGGGAATCCCTTCGGCTGGGGCCATCGTGAACCTGACAGACATCCGCAGCGGCTGGCGCGGAAGCGGGACGACGGACGGCAACGGATTGTTCCAAACGGGGGTGCCTTTCGAGGATCCTGGATTCTCTGTCGTGAGGGGCGACACCCTAGTGATAACCGCGGCAAAAGGCGGGCGCGTCGGAATGACGAGCGTCATCCTGGAAGCTCAGGCCAGCGCGACAGCGTCTGTCTCGCTCGACCTGGCTGCAAACGTGCCCCCCACCCCTGTGGCAATAACAAGTGTCGATGCGGGGGAGGGCTACGTCGACGTCGCCTGGAGCGAATCGGCCACCCAGGACTTCGGCAAGTACGGAGTTTACGTTTCCACATCCGCAGGGACTTACGGCAGCGAGAGGTGGAGCTCATCGAACCTGAAGACCGGTTCGTGCCGCGTGGATGGGCTCGAGCCAGGGACCAGGTATTATCTGCGCGTCGCCGTGCTGGATGCGGGCGGGGCGGCCGCGTTCTCGGGGCAGAGCGCTGTAACGACCGAGGGCAACAAGCCAGTGACTTACGCGCTTCTGCTGGGTGCAATCGTGGTTGCTGCCATCCTTCTGCTGGTGTACATGTTCAAGCGGGGGAAGGGCGCTAAGCAATCGGGGGAAACCAAGCCCGCTCCCAGGCGCCGAAGGCGGAGAGGTTAGCCGTCCATGCCGAATGTTACCGGGATGCGCTGCGCCGCGGTCCTTGCCATCGCTGCCGCCCTGCTCATACCCGCTGTAGGGACGTCCCAGGTTCCTTACACTGTGGCCGGGCGGGTCACGGATTCTTGGGGAAGCCCGGTTCCTGGAGCAGTCGTTGTCGTGAGCAACATCGGCAGCGGGGGCTCTATGGAAACGGCGACGGACGTATCAGGAAGGTACTTGGTTGACATCGCAGGGTTCCCATATGGGTACGCGCCAGGGGACGAGATTCGCGTCGAGGTGACAGCGGGGGCTCTGTCCACGCAGGGAACCGGCTTTGTCATCGCATCTGCCAGCGCCACCTACTTGAACCTGACGATCGTTGACACGACGCCGCCCGAGATATTCCACCAACAGCACCCGTACGTCATAGCCTGCGTTCCGCTTGCAATCGAGTGCGGCGTCTCGGACGATATGCACGCCGATTCTGTGACATTCAGATATATACAGCCTGGTTCTTCGACTGCTCTAACCTTGAACATGTCGCTCTCATCTGGAACTCCGAGCAACGGCACTTGGTCCGCGGCGGTTCCTGCGCTGGAATCGACGGGCACGCTCAACTACTGGTTCGAGGCGGCAGACCTTTCAGGCAACGAGGCGGATGCCTGTTACTTCTCAGTTCCGGTCTTGCACGGCCCGCTCTCAGCGCTCGAGATTGTTGCTCCGTCCACAGTCCGGGCAGGGGAAGGGTTCTCGGTTACTGTGAGCGCGCGGGACCTCTGCGGCAACCTGGTCTCAAACTACACGGGGGCTGTCAACTTTACCTCCGCTGAACCATATCCCGCGACACTGCCGCCCTCCAGCATATTCACGGGCTCCGAAAACGGGACCGACACATTCAATGGCCTTGCCCTTTTCACGCCGCCAATCCAGTCAATCACAGTGACGGACGCGGCGGCCGGATTGTCCGCTACTGCCTCCATCATCGTGTTCCCCGGTCCCGCGATGATGATGAGCTGGGTGCCGGACGAAGCGACCATGGCGGCGGGCTCAAAGCAACAGTTCCAGGCGCGCACCGTCGATCGTTTCGGCAACCCGAGCGAGTATTCGACCAACCTGGACGTGCTTCTGTCGTCCTCTTCGTCAGGCGGTGCCTTCAACCCGATCCAGCTGGCATTGCCAGCAGGCGGCCTGTCTGCCCCGGTCGAGTACTCCGACGTTGCGGTTGGCGGACCGCACGCGCTCAAGGCTCTACCGACGGATCCGCTCGTCGCGGCGGGATGGGCTAACGTCACCGTGCTGAATGCGAGCGCCGACGCATGGCACTTTGACCCCCAGACGGCTTCGGTGAGCGCCGGGGCGCCGTTGTGGCTCAATGTCTCGCTTGTAAACTCAAGTGGTGTCACCAAGACTCTCCAAGTGGCGACGATAGTAAGATTGGCGACATCGTCATCAGGAGGATCGTTTTTCGACCCGACGACAGGCGCGGTGAAAACGTTTGTTACCATCCAAGCCGGTGCAGGCAAAGCCGCGGTGATATACAAGGACACGCAGTCCACCCGCCTCGTCGACAAGACGTACTCCCACGTTCTGACAGCTTCAAACGGAAGCTTTGTGGCGACGGGGATGGCGAACGTCTTCATTCAGGATGGTCTAGCATCAGCGCTGCTCCTTGAGGGGCCCTCCGAGGTGATAGCCGGAGAGGAGTTCAATATCATCGCTTGGGCAATTGACGAGTACGGGAATAGGGCTTACGATCACTCCGGCATGGTATACGCAAGCTCCAATGATATTGACTGGGGCGGCGCTTGGAGTTCTTTTCCCATCGGGGGCCAAGCATACGCCACGCTGCAAATTAACCTGACCAGGGTCGGCATCTGGCGGCTTAACGTGACGACTGGGGGTATCTGGGCGAGTTCCAACATCTCTGTGAGGAACGCGCGGGCGAACGCCCTTAGAATGATCGGGCCCACGGAGGTCGAAGCCGGTGAGCAGTTTGACGTCTGGCTTGCTGTGAGCGACAGATTTGGAAACGCTGCTGTCGATTACACCGGAAATGTGACGCTGGCCTCGACGGACCCATACCCTGCCAAACTGCCTGGAAATGCCTCGTTCAAGGAATCTGGCGGAGGGGTTCTTGTGATTCCCGGACTTTCGCTATTCACTACCCCCCAGCAGAAGATCAACGTCACGACAGATAACGGGGCGCTCTTTGCATGGGCGTCCATCGGAGTTGTTGACACCTCGCCTCCCATAATAACAGTGGAGTTTCCATCGGAGATTTATTCTGGTGAAGATTTCCAGATTTGGGTGAACGCCAGCGATACGGCCAGAATCGAGTACGTGAGCATCGAAGATGCCTGGATGGGCAGCAGCGCAGCCTTTGATTTGCGCATGGTTTCCGGGAACGAAACGACCCGCGTCGGAAGTTATCTGGCAAATGCCACTCCCGAGGAGGGTGCAAAGAATTTCACATTTACCGTGGAGGCTTCCGACGGGTCGAATGTCGTCACATCCCCCGAAACGGGCAAATACACAATTGAGATAACTGACGACAGTGGGTTGTCAACGGAGTGGGCAGCGGCCATCGCCTTAATCGCCATAATGACAATAATTATCCTACTGGTGTTCATCGGAAGGCGCCGCCGCAAGCCCGAACGTTAACCCTTTTATACCAGCGCCCCGATGCGCGCTACGCATGATGTCCGAGGACGATTTCAGCAACTGGTACAACGACCTTGTCGAGAGGGCCGGCCTGTGCGACAAGCGCTACCCGATAAAGGGCATGAACATCTGGACAGCCTACGGGTGGAAGGTCATGAGCCTCATCGATTCGTTCACGCGCGCGGAGATGGAACGAACTTCCCACGGGGAAGTCTGTTTCCCGCTTCTCATCCCCGCAGACCAGTTCGCCAGGGAAGAGAAGCACATCAAGGGTTTCGGCTCCGAGGTATACTGGGTCACGCACGCGGGGGACAACCCGCTCGACATCAAGCTCGTCGTTAGGCCGACGTCGGAGACGGCGATGTACCCTATTTTCTCGCTCTGGATAAGGGCGCACACCGACCTGCCGCTGAAAGTATACCAGGTCTGCAACGTCTTCCGCTACGAGACGAAGCAGACTCGGGCGTTCGTGCGGATGCGCGAGATTCACTTCTTCGAGGCGCACACATGCCACGCCGACTTCGAGGACGCCGAGCGCCAGATGGCCGAGGACATGGAGATAATGGACAACGTCTCGCGAGCCCTCTGCCTCCCGCACTTCAAGCACCGCCGCCCCGACTGGGACAAGTTCGCGGGCGCCTATTACTCCGTCGGTATAGACTGCCACATGCCCACGGGACGCACGGTCCAGATTGGCGGCATCCACCAGTACCGCGACAACTTCGCCAAGGCGTACGACATCAAGTACGAGGCCGACAACGGGGAGCACAGGCACGTCCACCAGACGACCTACGGCATGAGCGAGCGCCTCGTCGGCGCAATCGTCGCGATTCACGGGGACGAACACGGGCTCAAGCTCCCGCCCGCGGTGGCTCCGATACAGGTGGTCATCGTCCCGATACTGTCGAAGGACGGAAAGGACGACGTGGCGGGCGAGAGCGCAAATGTGCGAGACGAGCTAGCAGCCGCCGGAATCCGCGTCCACCTCGACGACCGCGACCTGCGCCCCGGCAACAAGTATTTCGATTGGGAATTGAAGGGCGTCCCGCTTCGGTTGGAAATCGGGGGGCGCGACATCAAGAGCCAGTCCGTCCTATCGGTCAGGCGCGACACGCGCGAGAAGAGCCCGATTGCGAGGGGCGAGCTGGTTTCCGGCGTCCGAGCGAAGCTTGACGCAATCCAGAAGGCGATGTGGGACGACGCGTCGGCGAAGCTGGCGAGCGGAACGGTTGCAGTCACGTCGCTGGAGGGCGAGCAGCCCAAGGCGGTGCTGCGGATGGCCTGGTGCGGGGAAAACGCGTGCGGCCAGGAAATCGAGGCGAAGACGGGCCTGAACATCCTGGGCACGAGCTACCGGATAGAAGCCGGTTCAGGCCATTGCGTGAAATGCGGCGGGGCGGCGAAGATTTTCCTGTACGCGGCCAGGACATACTGAAGTCGGAACGGGTCGAAAACAGATGATTGCATTATCGCAACATCCGCACCATAATGTTTATATGCTTTTCTATGCATATATGCTTCAGGTGTAATCAATGGCGGGATTGGAAGAGGGAGCGTGGGCTCGTCCGACAGCGGTTTCCATCCTTGTCGCCGCAATGCTTTTCACGGCTCTGGCCGGTTTTGGGCCGGCAAAGAGCACATTGGCGTCGGCAGACCCCATTATGCCATTCGCGGCGGGCTCATACGTGCCCGGGACCGATTGGGTCAAGTATGGTGTCGTGCTGGACATCGGCGCCCCGGGGCAGGAGTCTCACGTGCTGACACCGACCGTAATCAAGTTGACGGACGGGTCGTATGCGATGTGGTACGAGGGCCGTGGTCTTGACGGGCACCAGCGGATTTACAAGGCAACTTCGAACGACGGGCTTTCATGGACCCTGCACGGCGTTGCCATCGATTATGGCGAGCCATATGCCGAATTCGGAGTGATGTTTCCCTTTGTCATGGTCGATGATTCCGGGCTTTATCACATGTGGTACGCGGGATACAACGGTTATAAGCACACGAGGATACTCCAAGCGACATCTGTGGATGGTTGGAACTGGACAAAGCTTGGTCCTGAACTCTCCTCCGGTTCTGTCTATGACCCGGACGGTGTCAGCAACCCACGGTTGCACTTCGACGGTACGCAATGGCACATGTGGTACAGCGGAAGCCAATGGAACCCACTTCGCATCTGGGTATGCCATGCCCACAAGGCAGCATTGGCCGACCCATGGATTAAGGATGGAATTGTCCTTTACAACGACGCGGATTACGACAACAACGTTGCTTGGGCTCAGTACATCGTGCCCAACGATAATGGTTATGATATGTTCTATGGCGGAAGATCTCCTGACCAGTATCCGGGCAGGATTTGCCACGCTTCCTCGGCCGACGGTCTGAATTGGACCAAGACCGGCATAGCGCTCGACCGGACGCTGCCCGGTGAATCGGTCATGTGCGACTTCCCCTCGGTCCTAGTGGATGATGGCGTTTACAAGATGTGGTACACCGGATATGACGGCGTGCACGACAGGACTTTCTACGCCGAATCCGCCGCGCCAGTGCCCGTGGAGACGGTCGACCTTTCAATCTCGTCAAGCGACGTCGCAACGTCGAATGCGGCACCGGTTGAGGGCGACTCTGTAAATATCACCGCGACTGTCCACGGGGACGCGAGCACCGCGTCCGGATGGGAGAAGCGCGGTGTCGTGATGGACGTTGGCGGCGCATATCAGAACCTCCACGTGGACGTACCGTCGGTGCTCCGATTACCTAACGGGACGTACGCGATGTACTACGTCGGCGAGGACACGCATCCCAACTGGCGCATATTCCGGGCGTTTTCATATGATGGCATCAACTGGACGAAGCAGGGAGTCGTGCTGAACTACGGCGGAGCCTACGCCGGGGTTGGAGTGTGCGACCCGTACGTGGTGCTGGATGCGTCTGGCAAATACCACATGTGGTATACGGGCTACAACGCCGAGGCGGGAGGTAACAGGATGCGCATCCTATACGCAACCTCGACGACGGGATTCAATTTCCAGTACCAGAGGATGGAGGTCAACTACGGCGGCACAGACGGTCCTGACTCCGTCAGGTTCCCCTACGTCGTCCAGGATGATTCCGGACAGACGTTGTTCTACGACGGCGCCTCGTGGTACACGAACCCGCGCAGCTGGGTGAACCACGCGCACTGCGCCACAGGGGCGGCCTCGTGGACGAAGGACGGCAAGGTCATCACATCCAGCGCTCCATTCGGAGATAACCAGGGAAGAGCCTGGGTCTTGGGGACTGAGGCCGGGTACGAGGCGTTCTACACGTGTTACGATGCCAGCGGAATCAGCAGGATTCTGCGCTCAACATCGCCAGACGGATACGCCTGGACCCTCGACGGGGTTGCCCTGGAACCAACCATCCCCGAGGAGGGCACGAACGTTCGCTGGTGCTCGGTCATCGCTGAGGGTGACGTCTACAAGATGTGGTATTCCGTGCCCGGTGTGCACGGGCGCATCTTCTACGCTGAGAAGGCGCCCGGCCACGTCGCCCAGGATGCGACATGTGACGTCTCGTTCTACATGGACACCGTCGATCCGATGAACCTGATAGGTTCGGTGGAGGATGTCTTTGTGCCGGCCAACGGGCAGGCGCAGGCGAGCCTCGACTGGTCTGCGGTCGCGGGCGACCACGACATCATCGTCGAAGTCGGCAGCGTAGTTCCCGCGGATTCCGACCTCTCGAACAACGTAGCCGTGGCCTCGATAACAGTAAGCGACCCGCCGAATCCCGCCACCGTCGATTTGGCAGTCTTCGACAACGAAATTTCCCTGCCCGAAGAGGCTGAGACCGGTGAAGTTGTGACCGTCGCAGCGACAATCCACAATCCATTATCGCTCGGAGCCGAATGGGTCAAGAAGGGCGTTGTCCTGAATCCCGACATCTCGGCCCAGTATCCTTGCGTCATCAAGGACGGTGCCGTTTACAAGATGTGGTACGCGGGCTTCGGCGCCCCCGACATCTACTACGCAACGTCAACTGACCGCGTGAATTGGACGAACTACGGAAGAGTGCTGATACATCCGTCCGGCACGACATACGCCGCAGCGCCATCGGTCATGCGCGACAGCGACGGCACCTACAAGATGTGGTACTCGTGCCAGAACTACAATTGGAATTCCGAGATTTACTACGCAACATCTCCCGACGGCATCACTTGGACCAAAGCGGGAAAGGTCCTGTCGATAGGCTCGGTTGGCAGCTTCGACTCGGTTTATGCTTGTCAAGGTTACGTTTTCAAGGAGTCTGGCCTCTATAAAATGTACTACAAGGCCTACGACGCCGGTTTGGTGAGCAGGATGGGCTATGCGACCTCGGCCGACGGCGTAGCGTGGGTCAAGCAGGGGTGTGTCATGGAATTGCCAGCTGGCTACACTGGCATGGAGTGCCCGATGGTCTTGCCAGACGGCGCCGGGTCGTACGACATGTGGTTCAACGCGGGCTCCTCCGGTACATGCCGGATATTATCCGCCCATTCCACCGACGGCATCACCTGGTCGCAGGGGGTGGTCGAACTCGAAGGCACGCCCGGAGATGCAGACAGCGCGATGGTATACACGCCTTTCGTCATGCCAGACGGAGGCGACCTTTGCTTGTATTACTCCGGCAACGCCGCCGGGTCCGCAAGCTATATCTTCCTGGCGGAGAAGATTGCGTCCGGGTCCGACGCTACCTGCACGGTGTCGTTCTATCTCGACTGCGTCGACGAGGCGAACCTCATCTGCCGGGAAACCGAAGTATTCGTCCCGATGGGCGGGCAAACGACTGTGGAGGCGGAGTGGAGCGCAAACCCTGCAGGCGAGCACGAGGTGATTGTTGCAGTCTCTGACGTGTCGCCGACGGATTCCGACCTCACGAACAACGTGGCATCCGAGACGATAACTGTGGCCGAACCCGCTTCCCCTGCGGAGCTGGAGATTTCCAAGGTCATGCTCTCAGGCATCACCGAGGGCTACACGTTTACGCACTATGAGTGGGAGCTTCTGATAACAGTTTCCAACGTCGGCGGTTCAGATGCTGAGGACATCGTGGTCAGGGACGTCCTTCCAGCAGAACTCGAGCTGCTGGAGATGCTGCCCTCTGATGGCACGGCGTGTTACCTGAACGAGGGAGATGCGATATTGCAGCTGAGATTGCCACCGATCATCATCCTCCCTGTCGTGAGGGCGACGCACATCACGTGGACAATCGCGGAAATGGCTCCGGGAGCGGAGGAAACACTATGCCTCAAGATATGCACGCGGGTCAACCCGGGGGGCAACCAGGAATTCACCTTCCCCGGCAACTACACCCTGAACGACGGTGCCTGGCTCTCGGCTACGGATACGTTGACGGGCGATGAAATATCCGCAGGTCCGACCCCCCCGATAACCGTCGAAATTTCTGGATTCATCCCGCAATGTCTGGAACCGAGAATCGATTTGGGAATCCGATACATCGCGAGGGACGAGTACCTCGCACGCCCGAACCCGTCGCCGGCGCGGCCAATCAGCAGAATTGTGTGATGCGGAGAAAGAAACTGTTGCATCTGCCAGACTACTTTATTTCCAGCTTGCCGCCGTAGAGGTATACCCCGACGAGACCGGTCCCAACCATCACCATGAAGAAGGAGTAGATGGCGATGTTATCTATGTCGAAGATGTTCCAGGCGCCGTAGAGCATGCCCCACGCGGCGTAGAGCGTGATGCCGCCCACCAGCACAAGGCCGTAGAAGAGAGCGGTCAGCCTTCGCGACGAATCCTTGGATTCCTCGATCATCGTCCCGGCTAAAGTCCTTCTTTTATTTAACGTTGACGCATTGGCCAAGCGCGGCCGCTCTGCGCGATGGCAGCGCTGGAACCGATTCGTTACGCATCGTCAACGAGCGTAAATCGCGGGCCTTCCCGGAGCAGCCTGGCGCGCCTTCTTGAAAGGGTCGTCGACCCCCTGCTCGCACGCAACGTGGACCGAGACGTCGCAGCCCAGCTCCGCGGCCAGGAACGGGGCGCAGGTCCTGAGGAACGCCTCCTCTCCGTCCAGCAGCGCCCTCGGCGCCCCACCCTGCATCTCCTTGGCGAGCTTCGCGGCAAAAGCGGAAGCCTCCTTTGCATGCTGCTTCACAGAGGGGTCGGACATCGCCTCCTTCATCAGCGCGTTCATCTGCAGCTGGCCGGCCTCCTTCAGGCGCGACGCCATCGCATGCATCGCGGCCTTCCAGGGCTCCGCCGTGAAAAGGACCAGCTTCTCCGGCTTCTTGCCGGTCACCTTCTCGATTTCGGCGATATCGCCCATGAGTCTTTCCAGGTATTCCTCTCTGGCGATTGAAACCGCATGCTCATTCTTCGGCGATGGCTTCGGGAATCCGGCCAAGGAGACCAGGCCGTTGCCGCCGAGGCGCTCCCACATCTCCTCCGCGACGTGCGGCGCGAACGGGGACATCAATCGCACCCAGGCCGACAGCGCCTCGGCCACAGCCGCGCGCGAGGCACCGCCCCTCCGCCTGCACCAGCGCAGGTCGTTCGGCAGCTCGAAGAAAGCGCAGTTCGCGGCGTCCCGCAGGTCGAAGGCGTCCATCGCCCTCGCGTACCGCGCAGCGTACATCGAAACCCTCGCTTCGAGCCAGGCGTCCATCTCCGTGGGCGAGTCGCGCCCGCCGGAGCGCATCTCCTCGAACTGGCCAAAGATGCGTTCGAGGCGCTGCCTGTACCCAGCGACGGTCTCCTCGTCCCATTCGACGTCGACGAACGGGTTGGCCACGTGGCCGTAGTAGAACCTCATGCCGTCCACGGAGAAGCGGGCCACGGCGTCTGGAATGGGCTCCGCGCCGCCCTTCGATTTTGAAACCTTTCCGCCCTTCATCGTTATGAACCAGTTGACAAGAATCCCGTGCGGCCAGAACCTCTCGGGGAGTAACGCCACGTGGTTCATCAGGAATACCGGGAAGTGCACGGTCATGTGCTCCTTTCCCCCGAGGTTGACGTCCAGCGGGTACCAGTACTCGAAGTCGGCGCGAACCCTCTTCGCTATCTCCGGAACCTTGCCGGTGTCCTGGCCCAGGAAAACGAAGTCGAAGAAGGCCTCGTCCATCTGCTCCGGCCTCAGCTCGCCGGAGTTGACGTATTTCGACACGACGTAGTACGCTGGGTACAGGGTCGAGTCCGATATAGCCTCGACGGTCCACCCCTTGTCCTGCGGCAGCGGCGTCCCGAGCCAGTTCCCCTGCCTTGCGCACGCCCTCTCCTGGAACCAGTCCAGGACTGCGGGGAGGTTGTTGAAGTACTCCCTAGGGAGGACGGTCATCGTCCCGGCCTGGCGTTTCGAGTCCGAGGTCAGCGCAGCGTCGGCGTAGTTGATGAACCACTGGTCGGGAATCTTCTTTATCACGACCTTTCCGCCGCAGCGGCAGACTACCTCCTCCGAGAGGCCGTAGAACGTGGACGCTTCGCCCGCCGCAACCATCGCATCGCGCATCTTGTCCTTCGCGGTTCCGACTGGCAGGCCTGCGAAATCGCTGCAGACATCAGCCATCACGCCCGTGTGGAACCCGGCCTTGTAAATCTCCTTCGTGGCTTCCTCCAGCTTCGGGTCGTCAACCGAGGTTATGCCCAGCCTCTCGCATATCTCCTTCGCAGGCAGCTCTCCGTAACCCTTGGTCTTGATGATTGGAATGGGCTTTATGGCCCGGACCATCTCGCAATCGATGCCGAATTTCTTGCAAGCGTCAGCATCCTTTTTCAATTCTTCCAGCGCAATCCAGTCGAACGGCGCGTCCGACGGAACGCTCGTCACAAGCCCGCTCCCCACGTCCGGGTCGCAGAAGCTCGAAGGCAGAATCGGAATCTCCCTTCCAATCATCGGGGCCTGGCATCTTTTTCCTAGCAGCTCGCTCCCGGGGATTTCTCCGACGATCTTTACAGAGTCCTTCTGGAAGACGAGCTTGTCCGCGCACTCCCTGCTGATTATCCAGCGCTCGCCGTCCACCTCGGCGCGCACGTAAGTCACTTCGGGGTTCGCCCAGAAGTTCGTCTGGCCGAAAACCGTTTCCGGCCTCAGCGTGGCCGCGATGAGGAATTCGTTTCCGAATCCGAACTTCAACAGCGTGTACTCCTGCTTCTCGGCCGCTCCGCCCTTCCTGATGTCCGTCTCCGACGCGTCCACCGCAACCGGCCCGCAGTTGACGCACGCCGTTCCGAAGTAGGGCTTCTGGATGAGCAGCCCGCGCTGGTCGAGCTTCAGGAACTGCCACGAGATGAATCTCATATAGCCTGGGTCCATGGTCGTCGCGAACCTGCGGAAGTCGGCGGAGAATCCGAAGCGCTTCCAGTAGTCGTCCACGTATACCCGCGAGAAGAACCTCACTATTTCCAGCGGGTCCGAGAGCTTCTTAATCTGCTCCTCGGGGCAGCCGTTCGCTCGGAAGTATTCCAGGGTCTCCGGGTCGCCGCGCTCCACCTTCCTCGCGGGGGTAATGGAGACGTTGCCTGTGGCGTGCACGCCCACCGGGAAAAGGACGTTGCAGCCCCTCATGCGCATGTGGCGCGCCAGGATGTCCGCGTAGGTGTACGCGCGCATGTGACCGACGTGCAGGTAGCCGCTCGTTCCGGGGTACGCGAAGATGATGAAGTATTTCCCCTGGCCTTCCTTCGGCTCCGAATCGAACACCCGCCCGTCGTACCAGCGCTTCTGCCACTTGCGTTCCATCCCGCCGAAGTCCAACGCCTGCTCCATGGTTTCGGGGAAGGAGTGGATGTTCTATATCTTTTCGTTAGATAATCATTTATATAGATATGCCATACATCTGAGCGGTATGAGTGCGAAGCCTATTCTGCGTGACACGGAGGACCGGGAGCGGTGCGCGACGGGCATCGACGGATTGGACAACATACTGAACGGCGGCATCCCCCGGGGCAACACCATCCTCCTGACCGGAAGCTGCGGCACTGGTAAGACCTCGGTCTCCCTGGAATTCCTCATCCACGGCTCGATAGGGGGCGAGAACTGCCTATTCCTCTCCGTGACGGAAAACTCGGCCAAGCTTCTGAAGAACATCATACCCTACGAGTTCTTCGACGAGTCCCTGATAAAGAAGGGGAAGCTCATCTTCGTGGACATGCCGGTCATCTACCAGAAGCTCGGGCTGCAGAGCATCGAGTTCAACATCGAGGACGTCGACATCCTCGTGAAGGCGATAGGCAACATCGTCACGGAGCTGGACATCAAGCGCTTGGTCATCGACTCCATCACGTCCGTCTGCTACAGGCTGAGGACGGAGGAGAAGATTCGCGAGTTCATCCTCAGGCTCGGAAAGATTCTTTCCGAGCAGAACTGCACGACGATACTGGTGTCGGAGATTTCACCCACTGCGGAGCGGTACTCATTATACGGCGTCGAGGAGGCCATCGCTGACGGAATCGTCGTCATGGGCAACCTCGAGAGGCGCGGCGACCTGCTCAGGACCATCCAGGTCGTCAAGATGCGCGGGACGCAGCATTCGAGGACCAAATACGTTCTGGACCTGACGCCGTGCGGCGTGCTGCTGGTGCCGATGCTGAAGGGCGGGAGCGTTTCGGGAGGGGGTGCCTGATGCCGATGACCCCCGCGGAGCTGGCGGAGAAGCTGGGCGAGCTGCCCCCTTCGTCTGCGGTGTCCCTGAGGTTCAAGGCCGAGGGCTACTTCGACGCCATCAGGAGCATCGTCGACATCTTCGGGCCGAAGAACGACCTCAACGTGATATACATCACCTCCGCCATGCCGTCCCACTCGATGATTGAAGTCTTGGAGATGCTCGAAATCGACATGAAGCGCATCTACTTCGTGGACTGCATCTCGCACATCATGATGGGCGCCCAGATGAAGCACGAGAACGTCATCTTCGTCGAGAGCCCGACGATGCTGGAGAACATCATGCTGAAGGTCGAGTACCTGATGCGCAAGACGAAGGAGAAGAAGTGCGTCATCCTGCTCGATTCCATCAACTCTCTGGCAATCCACAACAACCCCAAAATACTGAGCGAGTTCCTGCACATCTTCGTCAACAACTTCCGCTCGAAAGGCGCGTACACGATAGTCTTCGCGATGGACGAATACTCCTCTGAGGAGATACTGAACATCCTCTACATGGTGATTGAGAACTCGATATCCGTTTCGGACCAGGAGGGCTGAGCCATGGAATACGCTTCTCTGGGTGTGCAGGCTCTCGACAAGGCGCTGGACGGCGGGATTCCGAAGGGCCAGACATTGCTGGTCACGGGCACGCCAGGCTGCGGAATCGAGCTCTTCGCCAAGCAGTTCGCTGCCGCGGGCGTGGGTTCGGAGTCCGTCGTCTACATAGCCACAGCCGAGCTCGACGAGGAAGTGCTCAGCACCATGAAGAAGTTCGGATGGCGCGAGGACATCAAGATAATCAACATAGGCTCCAGGTACTACGAGAACGTCCTGGCCAAGCGCCTCGAGGTATCGAAGCGCAGGTACGAGGGGCTGACCATGAAGGACATAATGCGCCATACGGGTCCCGTGCTGGACGAGGACCGAATCAACTTCCTCACCGCCCTGACGTACGAAGTCTCGAGCATCCCGCCCCCGTTCAGGCTCGTCGTGGATTCGCTGGACTTCTTCCTGGAGTACTACGAGCACGGGAACGTGCTCTCGGCCCTGAGGACGATAAAGGCGCACGCGCAGCATAGCAACAGCCTCGCCCTGTTCACGATGCTGAAGGACGTCTACGACCCGCGCACGGCGAGCGGGATAGAGGAAATCGTCGACGTCGTCATAGAGTTGGAGAGGCAGCGGGAGGGGATGGAGTTCGTGCGCAACGTGCTCATCAAGAAGGTACGGAACCACCCCGAGAAGACTGGCATCTTCCCGATAGACATCGGCGCCAAGGGCTTCACGGCCAAGTCGAGATGAGAGGGCATCGGCCAGCGTATTATATATTGATGCGGAATCGTCAAAAAGCGTATGTGTTGGTCGGCAATTTTGCTAAATGATAGCGAAGGTTTTATATACTGCGAGAGCGAATTAGCGTTCAGTAGGCAGAAATGTCTACAGGAGGACAAAACATGAAACGAATATGGAGGAACAAGGAAGGTGTCTCGCCGGTCATTGCGACCATTCTGATGGTCGCGATTACCGTCGTGTTGGCCGCTGTGCTGTACGTTATGGTCAGCGGTTACATGACGGGCGGCGGCGGAACGCCTCTGAGCGGGTCGTTGACATACAGGACGTCGGATTCGACCCCGAACTCTGGAGTGGCAAAGGCGGAAGTCAGCGTCACCGCCCCGTCCAACGGGCTGTGCTCAGACTACGGGATAACCGTAACGGACCCATGGGACGGCTCGACTGGGAAGATGACGTACGACACGGGAACTGAGGAATGGACCGATGGGAACATAACTGTCACCATTACCCATCTGGTCAGCGACGCCACGCACATCCAGGGCGGCGACAGGCTGGTACTCACGAACACTGATGACGAACCCGTAAATGGCTACGAAGTCATTGTCAGCGTGACTGGGTACTCCGGCACGATGAGCTTCAAGGTGCCGGTCTAAGCGCCTTGAGCAAAACCCTTTCCTTTTCATTTCTCCGTTTTCAAATTCGTTGCTTTTTTTCGTATCACATCCATTGTACATTTATCCACATCGGAAAAACATATATATGGGGTGGATATATACATAAATGCAGGTAAATCTGTGGAAGGATATTGATGAAAATCCTATATCGAAAAAGCTGGATGGGGAAGCGAGGCGTATCGCCAGTCATAGCCACGATACTGATGGTTGCGATAACTGTCGTTCTGGCAGCCGTTCTGTACGTCATGGTGAGCGGGTACATGCAGGGGGGATCCACGACCCCCGTGAGCGGAGCATTGACTTATGACATGGGGCTGTCCAATGCAAACCAGGGGGAAGCTACGTTCCAGTTTGCCATAAGCAATCCGGCCAATACGCTCTATTCGGAGATAGCCATTAAAATCTTGGACCCGGATGGCAACCTCACAAACGATCTTAATTATACCTGGCAGCATTTGGCGAGCGATTCCGTTCACGTCGCCACCGGTGACAGACTCGTAATCACCCACCCGGCCGGCGACAGCGTGAGGCGTTATGAGGTAGTCGTGACAGTTACTGGGTACACGGGCGTTATTGCAGGAACGGTGCCGGCGTAAACCCAGCTGAAACCCCTTTCAACCCTTCTTCTTCAATTTATATAGATAGACCATGGACCCGTACATCCTCCTCTCGCTCTCCACAGCCAGCTCCGGAACCTTTGCCAGGATGGCCTCCGGCTTGCGATCGATGTGCGTGTAGCCGGAGACCATCGCAGCTCCAGTCATGAGCGCGTGCACAGGCCCGTACGCCTTCTTCTTCGGCGGCCCCGTGTCCAGCAGCGCGAACGTCCCCCCTGGCGCAAGAATCCTCGCGGCCTCGCGCACGAACGCATCCGGGTCGGGAACGGTCGTCAGCGTGAACGTCGCAATTACCTTTGGCACGCTCCCGTCCCGGAACGGCAGGCGCTCCAGGTCGCCTAGCACAGCGATGGAGCCAGGCGCGCGGTCCCTGGCCTTTACCAGCATCCTGTGAGATATGTCGACGGCGATAGTCACAGCGCTGCCCTCCAGAATCCACGGGAGTATTGCCCCGGTCCCCGTGCCGAGGTCGACGACCAGTTCATCCGGCTGAATATCCAGCGCCTCGACCGCCATGCGTCTCCAGCGCTCCTGCGCCTTCCCGCCCGACGCATCGACCGCGTCGTACCAGCGGCTCCATTTGTCGTAGCGACGCGCGACGCGCTCCTTCCTGGCGTTGCCCCCGGCAGGCCCGTCCCGCTTGCTCCTAGGCGTCACGCTGGCTCCGATGCGCTGGCATGGTAAAAAGGTTTGCAAACTTATATATACGTCCGTCATCGTCCCACCATGGGAGACACATGCTAACCTGTTTCGTGCTTGTGAACGTCGAGGCGAAGAAGGAGAACGAGGTCTACGACCTCCTCATGAAGTGTCCTGAGGTTGAGGGCGTCAGGGAGGTTTTTGGGGAATACGACCTCATAGTCCGGGTCGAGTCCCGCAACCTGAAGGAGCTCAGGAAGATAATCATCGACAAGATACGCAGCATACCGGGCGTGCTGGCGACTACGACTCTCGTGACGGCGGAATGAACCGGGGCCGTCGCGACTCTGGTAAATGCGGAATAAGGCATTATACAATCCGGGCAAGCGAATGCGTGCTGTTGGACAAGGCTTTTATTCAAGGGTGGCTTCACAGTCCTAACTATGGCCGATACCTACGACGCGAAGACAATCGAGCCGAAGTGGCAGGACCAATGGGAAGCCCTGGGAGTCCACCACTTCAAATGGCCCAGCGATCGCCCGATTTACTCGATAGACGTCCCGCCGCGCTACGCCAACGCGGCGCTGCACCTCGGTCACGCCACGAGCTATTCCCACATAGATTTCCTGGCGAGGTACAAGCGGATGCGCGGGTTCAACGTATTCAACCCGCTCTGCGCCGACACCAACGGGATGCCAATCGAAATCGCCGTGGAGAAGCGCCACAAGATCACCAAGAAATCCTTGCCGCGGCAGGAGTACCTGAGGCTCTGCACCCAGTTCGCCAACGAGAACATCGGCGCGATGACAAGGCAGTTCAAGTTGCTCGGCCATTCTTTCGACAAGAGCCTGTTCTACCAGACCGATTCGCCAGAGTACCGCAAAATCACCCAGATAACGTTCCTCCGCATGCTGGAGAAGGGGCTCGTCTACAAGGGGACGGCGCCCGTAATATGGTGCCCCACGTGCATCACCGCCATCGCCGACCCTGAGATGGAGTACAGGACCCGCAACACGACTCTCAACTGGATAAGGTTCGCGGAGGCTGGTTCGGGAACCGCGGTGGAAATCGCCACGACGCGCCCGGAGCTCATCTGCACGTGCCAGCTCGTCGCCGTGCACCCGGAGGACGCGCGCTACCAGAGCCTCGTCGGAAAGGAGCTTCTCACGCCAGTCTACAAACGGCCAGTCAAGGTCGTGGCTGACAAGAGCGTGGACAAGGAATTCGGAACCGGCGTCGTGATGATTTGCAGCGTCGGCGACACCGGGGACCTTGAGTGGATTTACAAGTACGGCCTGAAGATGGAGAAGGGGATTGACGAGGAGGGCCGCATGACGGAGCTGGCAGGGAAGTATGAAGGCCAGGCGGTTTCCGATGCCCGCAAGGGAATAATCGCCGACATGAAGGAGTCCGGCGAGCTGATTAAGCAGGAGCCGCTGGAGCAGAACGTGGGCACCTGCTGGCGCTGCCACACCCCGACCGAATTCCTCCTCAAGACGCAGTGGTTCCTGAAAACTCTGGATTACAAAGATGACGTCCTCGCGGCATCGAAAACGATGAACTGGCACCCGAAGCACATGGAGACTCGGCTCGTGAACTGGGTCACCTCGCTCAACCGAGACTGGGTCATATCGCGCCAGAGGCTCTTCGCCACTCCGATTCCGATATGGGAATGCGAGAAGTGCGCGAAGGTCGTCCCGGCCAAGGAGTCGCAGTGCTACGTCGACCCGACCAGGGACAAAGCTCCCGCGGCGTCGTGCCCGGATTGCGGCGGCCCGCTCAGGGGCTGCGAGGAAGTGTTCGACACATGGATGGATTCGTCGATTTCCCCTCTTTACAACAGCTTCTGGCTCCGCGACGAGGAGAAGTTCAAGGCCATCTACCCGATGTCCGTCCGCCCGCAGGCGCACGAGATCATCCGAACCTGGGCTTTCTACACCATCACCAAGAGCTGGATGCACGAAAATTCCGTGCCGTGGCACAACGCCGCCATCAGCGGCTGGGTGGTAAGCCCGGACAAGGGCAAGATGAGCAAGTCAAAGGGGAACACCGTCACGCCCGAGGGCCTGCTGGAGACCTACTCGGCCGACGCACTGCGCTACTGGAGCGGCAAGGCCAAGCTGGGCCAGGACACGGTCTACGACGAGAGCGTCTTCAAGGTAGGCATGCGCCTGGCCACCAAACTCTACAACGCCGCAAAATTCACGATGCTGCAGCTCAAAAGCCCGGCGGCGGCTGAAGCGCCGCTGACGGCGGCCGACATCACCGAGCCGCTGGACCTGGCCTGGGCGGCCCGCGTGAAGGAACTGGCGGAGGCTTCCCGCGCGGATTTTGA
>JAZDNO010000003.1:0-38940 GCA_043799545.1 Methanobacteriota archaeon
CGCTTCCCGGGTATGCTTGACTTCTTCACCGATAAAACAGCTACCCCTCGTAAATCAGGAAGAAAAAGAGCGTTTGTCCAGGCTTGCCCGCAGGATCATGGCGCTTTATCATAAGTATTATCTTGATCATGGATACAGCCCGGTGAGCCTCTTTTGCACTGATAAAGGCCGTTTTGTCGCTTCGATGCTTGAATATCTGGTGCCGTTGGTTGATCTGAAGCAGGGATATGATTTTACCGGAAGAAAGTTGTTAGACCTCGGCCACGGTGATGGCCGCGTTGCGTATTTCCTGCAACAGGCTTTTCCCGAAGCAAAGGTCACCGGGGTTGAGTTTGACAAGCGCCTTTTCGATATGAGTGTCGATATTAATCTTGAATTAGCGCAATTGCTTTCGCCCGGCTCTGTTGATCTTCTGCGCGATGATTTCTTGCAAGAAAAGCATTTCACCGGGCATGATATATTTTATTATTACGCTGCCGGGACTTTTCATGAGGAAGCGATCCTGGAGCATCTTTGCCGGTATGCGCCTTTGAGGGCATTGTTTATAAACTATATGTTTTCTGATCAGGAATGGTCTTTTCTTGAGTCCCTTGGCATGGCGTATCAAGAGCAATTTAACCGGTGTTTCGGGCCGGTATTCAAAGCTCAGTTTTTTACGGTCTATGAAAAAATAGCTTTGTCCTCATCTCCTGTTGTTGCCCCTGGGGAGCACCTATTCGTGATGCGCGATGAATCTCTATCCGTCGAAACGACCTATGCTCGATACCACGCAGGTTATCGCCGATTTGTCATACAGCAGGTTGGCAGGAATAAGCTTGTGCTTTCGGCCAGCATTATTAAAACCAGAGGAGCTCTGATGACAACACGCGGCGCGCAATGGGCTGCCCGGAATTTGTCGAGTTCTCCGATGCAAGAACAAGGATCCCTTTCGCGCGTAACGGTCAATAACGCGTTCGATCGTTTGTTAAGCAGGGATATCAACGGGCAGCGGATCATCTACGCTGTTCCTGATTATTTGATGGCTTCGCCTTTTGAAAAGCCTGTTTTGATAGCTTTTGATATTTTGCACGCGCAGGAGAGCGATGCAGAGGGCAATTACTCGGTAGGTATTGAAGGATTTTGTTTGAACCCCGGTGATGAAAAGCGTTTGCTTGAAAAGACGGCAAACGGGCGTCGTCCTTTGATCGTACTGGCCTTTCTGAATTTCAAGGTCGGCAGGATAATTCAAGGATTGTGATTTACTTTCCCATCTTCTCCAGCATCGCCCTAGCCTTCTGCGCTTGGGGCTTGGCCCCGGCCCGCTCCAGCATCTCCAGGGCGAGCTCGATGTGCTTCCGGGCGTCCGGGTCTCCGTTCCTCGCTCCCTCCTCGCCGTATTCCAGATGCGTCATCCCCAGAGTCCGTGGCTCGCCGAGCGCCGCGCTGAGTTGCACGGCTTGATCAAACGTCTCCTTCGATTTGGCCCAGTCTCCCTTTCTGGACCGGACGTGCGCCTTCGTCACGAGAGCTATTTTTTCCTGCTCTAGGAGCTTCTTCTGCTGCGCGATTGAGAGGGCCAGGTCCGCGTGGCGTTCCGCGTCCGAGTAGAGTTCCATCGCGCAGTATGTCTCGCTGAGGTTCGCGTGCGCCTGGGCAGTGCCCGCCGTGTCGCCGTGGCGCATCATGATGCTCAGTTCCTTCGAGTAGCTGGCTACGGCCTCGCCGTGCCTTCCCATCTGGCCATACGCCACTCCGAGGGCGTTGTGGGACTTGGCCATGCCCAGCGCGTCACCGATGCGCAGCCTGATTTCCAAGCACCTGCGATGGGTCTCTATCGCTCGCTCCGTGTCCCCTCTCCTGGAATACGCTATCCCGAGGTTGTTCAGGGCTGCCGAAAGGCGCCTGAAGTCTCCAATCCGCTCCTTGATTTGCACGGCCTTCTCCAAAGCCTCCTCCGACCTCGCCGCGTCTGCTTTGACACTGTATGCCGCGCCGAGGTTCAGCATAGTGTCGGACAAACCGAAATCGTCGTTCAGAGAGGCGAATATTTCAGCAGCTCGGCTCCACGATACGACGGCATCGTCCGCCTTCTTCAGGTAGAAGTACGCCCCGCCTATCGCAAGGCAAGCCTGCGCGATGTCTCCCTGGGAGCCAAGCGATTCCGCCGCGCGGAGGTAATCTTCGTCGAGCGCGAGAGCCTCTGCCGGCGCCTCCTTGAGCTTCAGCTTGGCGATATCCTTCTTGATGCGCCCCTTTTCGAGGTCTTTCGGCGAATCCCCAAGCAGGGCGAGCGCCTCTTCGAAATATCTATTGGCCTCCTTAGCACTTCCCTGAGATAAGTGTGCGACGCCGAGCCTTCTCGCCGCCTCGGCTCTGGACCCGTTTTCAAGGCCCTCGATGCCCATCAATTTATCCAGGCAGGAAATCTCCCCCGCGAAGTCGCCATTCGTGTCAAGAACCCTGGTCAGGTGCTCCAGGGTCCCAAGGAGCCTCGGGTCGTCCCCCCGCCGCTCGATGAGCTCCACGGCCCACTCCAGGTACTTCACGGCTTCGGGGAATGCGTACTCGGCCTCCGCCAGCTCGCCGGCTCTGATGCAGTAATCGATCCCCGGTTCCGGCACGTGGCCCAGAGCCAGATGCTCTGCAACCGCGAAAACGGGCACGGCTCCTGCGTTCTCGCCCAGCAGGACGCGCGCCGAGGTCCTGTGCCAGAGCGCAAGCCTGAGGGGGCCCATGCCGTCCCTCAGCACCCGCTCGAAATGGGCGTTCTTGAACACGACCCTTCCGCCAGACTCTAAGACGAGACCCTGTTCTTTGGCAAGCCCCAGTCGCCCATCGAGCTTCGCAAGGGGCCAGTCCAGGCCCTTCGCGAGCAGGGGCTTCTCGGCCCTCGCCGATATGACGGAGCACATCTCAAGCAGGGCCAAGGTGTCAGGGTCCAGGTCCTCCAGCATTTTGGAAGCGGTGTCTGATTTGCGCGCCCACCAGTCCGACCTCCGCCCCTTGACGGCCCAAATCCCCCCGACCGAAACGATGCGCCCGGTCTTGACCAGCAATGATGTCAGTCCGACAATCTCCGAGGGCACGCCTTGCACTGCGGTATGTATCTCCGCGGCGAGCCCATCCGGCACCTCGGCTCCCTTGAGTATCTGGCCCATGATTGTTTTTGTGTTGGCCGCGGAGACAGGGCCCAGAACCCACCGCTCGGCGAAGCCTTCTTCCGCAAGCTTGCCAATCGCTTCCTCGCCCGTCTTGTCACCGGTCCCTGGTCTCCTGGCCATCAGCAGCAGCAGCGGGCCATTGCCGAGCCCACGGAGCAGGTAGCCTATCGCCCTTATCGATGTGGGGTCCGCTTCCTGCAGGTCGTCCAGGAAGACCACGTGCGGTTCGGTCATTGCGGCTTCGACGGCCCTCCTCAGCCATTCAAACCTCAAGTTCTGGTGCGCCAGCGCTTCCTCTCCGGTCAGCCCAACCCTCGGGAACTTCGCCCGCAATAGGTTGTCAATTATTTCCGGCACGCCCACCAACGAGGAGATGTCTCCATCCCAGGGCGCGAGCCTCTGACCGTGCTCCGCCTCTATCTTGGAGAGAGCTCTCCGAACGTCGTCTCGCATCGATGGATGCGCGCCCTTAGAGACCACGCAGGCCATGAAGACGCTCTTGCCGTGCTCGATGAGTATATGGAGACCCTTGTAGGCCAGCTCGTTCAGCCCGCCGCTTCGGTCTCCGTCTCCGAACGAGTCGCGGACGAAGTCCTGAACTGCCGAGAGCATGGAACCGAGGACATCCTCGTCCACGGCTCCCCCCGCCCCTCCGTGGTGAATCAGGAGGCCGTCCCTGGAAAGCAGGAACACCTCGTCGAGCCGCGTCCATTCGGCAGGCGCCTCCCCCGCGCCAAGATCGCCTGCCAGCCGCACGAGCTCCGACATCGGGCTCCCGCGCTGGGAACCCCCGAAGCTGTGCCGATGGACCCTCCAGCCCTCGCACTCAGATTCGAGGAACCTCTCCACGAGGGCAGTCTTGCCTATTCCCACGTCCCCTTCGAGGATGATGGCCCGCTTTTGCCCCCGCGACGCCAGGGCAAGCTCATCCCGCAGTCGCGTGAGTTCAGTCTCCCTCCCGACGAGGTTCAAATTCGCCGCCTCTCTGGCTGTATAGCCTTGCCAGAATAAATCCTTGCGGGTCACCAATCGACGGTCCATGACGTGTCCGAGGGCACGTAAACCCAGTAGCCATTGCCCCTGCCCAGCACGATGGCGTTGCCCAGCACTTCAGTCTTATATGTGGCCGATGACTTGAACCCCTCCACTATCGTTGCGCCGGTCGCAGCCTTCAGCGACGCCACGGTGTACGAGCTGTCATCTGCCGCAGGGTAGCCGACCATGTTCCAGCCCGCCCTGAGGCTTATTGTCGTCGACGTCGGTTTGTTGCCCGTTACCGTGAGGTAGCCGTCACCAACGTTCGTTATGCGTATCCAGAGCGACACTGTGTGGTCCGTGGTCTTCAGGTCGTTCATCGAGCTTGTCCAGTTTGCATTGTACTGCTTCCATCGGTTGGCCCCGCCCCAGGGGTCGTACCACATGAGCCTGTCCCAGCCGATCGTGCCGTCCCCGGCCTCATCGTTGAACACCGTGAGAATATCCTCGTTTTCCTGGATGACTGGCACTGATATAAGGTTCCAGCCTGGGGCGATTGGTATCGAGTAGTCCTCCGGAGAATTAGTGACTATCTCCCAGTCGTCCATCACAATGCGGTCGTCCTTGCCCGAAGTCGTGTAGTTCACCTCGTCCCAGAACGCGCGGTAGTGCCATCCGCCGTCAACGAAGGCGAAACCGGCCGAGACGTTCGCGGCGTTGGCTGGATTGCCGTACTTGTCGCCGTCCGGATTTGAGATGATGCTGTCCTCCTTCAGACCAGTCCACGCTCTGGGGTCTGTGATGTCGTTGGTTGAGGATATGTGTATCTCCTCAGATTTCAGGTAGTTCTGGTCCACCTCGGTCCAGGACGCGCTCGCCACGCCGTCGGGGGACAGGGCCACGGAAGGAGCCTTCGCCCTCTCGTTCTCGCCGTTCTCGAAGCAACTCACGGGGAAGTCACGCTCCGTTCCGAGCCACCAGTCGCCAAAATTGCCAGAATAGGAATAAAGTATCTCTTCGGTCGGCTCTGCCTTTCCAGCGTACATCTGCGGCCACGTCACGATGATTTCCCGGGTGTTTGCAGAAGCGGACGGAGGGCCGGCGTCGAAGCCGTCGTCCGTGACGCGGCTCACCTGATTCTCGCGGGACCAACCGTCGCCGAAACTCTTGGAAACCGTTGCGAAAATCTCCCTGACCCCGGTCCCCTCGAATATCTGCGACCACATGACGCTGACGACCTCCCCGTCATCGCCGGACACGGCCATCGTGGGGTAAGTCGCGAAAGGCCTGCTCTCCGGGTCGCTGACCATCTCGTTTGTCTCCCAACCGGTCCACGAGTCTCCGCCGTTGAACGACCTGGACATGAACACGTCCATGGTTTCCCCTTTGGGGTCCATCTCGGCCCAGACCGCGTAAACAATCACGTTGCCCCTGTTGTTGCTGACACCCACCACGGGAGCGAACGGTATGTTGCCATCCTGCTGCCCCCTGTTGCTCACGCGTATGTCCCCGCCCGTGATTTCGAAGGACCAGTGCCTGCCATTGTCCGGAGACCTGGAGTAGTGGATTTCCCACGTGCCATCGGAATACATCTCGCGCCAGACGACGTGGACGAAACCGTACATGTCCACGGCCACTGCCGGGTCGACAGCGTCTCCCACGATGTACGCGCGGGTGGTTTCCGTATCTGCCAACAGCGCCTCTGAATCATCAATGGATGACCTCTTCTCCCTCGGGTCGCTGATTACCCTGTCGTCCTCCCATGGGTCGTCGTTGCTCCAATCTCGACCGCCAGAATCCCCGGGGGACTGCGAATAGTGTATCTCGCGCCACGGGTATCCGTCGTTCTTCTCGTCCCATACGACGTGCATGGTGCCGTCCCACTCCTTCTGGAGGGAGCCGGGGGGCGTTGCTGCGAAGGATGGATGCATGGCGCTGTTGTCGTCGTCGTAGCTAATCAGGAAGTCCACGCCTGAGTAGCTCATCGGGACCGGTTCCACCGGGGCAGCGCTCGGGGATGCCGGAGGAAGCTCTTGCGATGTCGGTGAAGCGGTTGAGTCATCTGCCGCGCGCGAGCCATGCGTCTGAAGCCCGCAAAGGGGGGCGGCGGTAGCGCACATTGCGACAGCCAGGAAAAACGATACCGCTCGTATTGTGAAATATCTCATGGGACGTACTAGTACATAATGTCATAAATACCTTGCCTTTCACGAGGCCAACTTATTTATATGGATTGTATAATCGGGAGAACCCCGAGGTATCAAGATGGCAATATGGCAGGGGCGCTCGAAGCGCAAGGACACTGGCGGCATGTACAGGCCGCTGCGCAACAAGAAGGCGTTCGAAATAGGCCCCGAGAGGCAGCTGGCTGTCGTCGGAGAGAACTCAGTGAAGCACTACCGCACGCGCGGCCACAACAGCAAGCTCAGGCTCATGAAGGCGGATGTCGCGAACGTTCTGGACCCCAAGACAGAGAAGTGCGCCAGGTCCAAGATAGTCACTGTCAAGAGCAACCCGGCCGACCCGAACTACGTCCAGCGCAACATCCTGAACAAGGGCGCGGTCATCCAGACCGAGGCAGGGCTTGCCAAGGTGACGTCCCGCCCGGGCCAGAACGGCATAGTGAACGCCACCCTGATAGAATGAGGTGATTCTTTTGAGAAGCCGGAGCGAGAACCACGTCCTCTGGCCGGTCTACTTCGACATCCACAGGTCCCGTGCTGACGGCCGGATGGTTTCCAAGAAAACCGCTGTGGAAGAACCTACTTGCGAGGACATATTTACGGCCGCGAAGGCATGCGGATTCACGGGCGAAATCGATGCCGACAGCGCCTTCCCGGGCGAGTGGCACAAGGCACGCGGCCGCGTGCACGTCGTGCGCACCTGCGCAAAATCTGAGCTTCTGAAGAAGGTGTCGGCCGAGATGAGGCGGATGAAGCAGAAGCCTGCAACGCAGTAAAACAGACGAGTCCAGGAAACGTCAGAAAATTCTACAGACCAGCCTACCTGTCCTGCGGCGTTTCCACTTCGTCTACCAGGGTCTTTCCCGAAGAGACGCTGTCGACTGAATGGATGACAGCCCCGCAGGCGCGGATGGTCTTCTCGACCGCCTCGTAACTGATATTCTGGCCTACGACCGTTATCTTGATGCTCTCCGTCTCCTGGTCGACCTCGGCGAGGGTGCAGTTCACGCCCATGACGCCTTCGGCCTTGCCCAGGCGCTTGGCGAGCTCTATTATGCTCGGCGTGTGAGGTTTGAGAACGTCCAGAACGAGCCTCTTGATCTCGGTCAATTCCTTACCTGCCTTCGCGTCAATCAATTCCTTGCCTGCCGTGATTCTCTAAACTAATACTTGTATAAGAACCTTGCGCGCTTGGCGGGCTGGGTTGACGTTTCCCAGCGCTCCAGCAGCTCGCAGCCGAACCGGCAGTCGCCCAGTCTCGGGCAGAGCCGGCAGTGTTTGTGTCTGGCTGACATGACGTTCACCTCCGATGGAGGGACTGAGGGGACACCATATCAACGGGAGAGGCTACATGTAGCAAACTATTTATCCGCACCTGGATTCCCCTGCCTTGCCTCTTTGAAATTAAAATGGGCCAGAGTTCTACCCGTAAGCCCTTTCTTTGTGCCTCGCTGCGCTGGCAGAGCCCTCGCAAAGAAAGCCCTTGGGTTTAAGAAACTCGGGCTCCGCCTTCTCGCTCGGCCGTTGTAGCAAACTATTTATCCGCACCTGGATTCCCCTGCCTTGCCTCTTTGAAATTAAAATGGGCCAGTAGATCAGCCCGGAAGATCGCTTCATTGGCATTGAAGAGGCCGCGAGTTCGAATCTCGCCTGGTCCACTTTTTATTTTACATCGATTGCAGCCAGTGGACTTAAAATCCTAATGTTCATATCAGGCTTACCTCGGGCAAGGCTGGGTATATGGCTTCCTTGCCCTCGGTCTCGCCTGGTCAGGCTTTCCTTTAATGGCTGAAATGGATTCAACTTTCGGACAGAATTTCGTCGCGTATCCTCTCCAGTTGTGCATGCGCCTTCTTCACGTTGATGGCAAGGTTCTTCGCCGGTTCGGTAGTAGCTCATGTGCGCCTTGATGAGGCAGGTGCCGCCCTTGAAGACGAGATTGTCCCGCAAGTATGGATCGTTCGAGACCGCATGCAAGAGCCTGTGGAGGTGGAAGTCCTTCTCGATGATGTCCGGGCGCTTTGGCTTCCCGAGGGCGTTCAGGCGCTCGAAGAACTCCTTCACGGAAGGTCCCCCAGGGCGTCCTGGAACCTCACTGGGTAGCGCTTCAGGTACTTCGAGAGTTTCTCGCGGTCGAGCTTGGAGATGTGCTCATCGATGATTGCTTTCGATGAGCCTTTGCCGCTACGGTGCGCCCTGTAAGCCAGGTCCAGAACGGTCTTCTCCGGGTCTGAGTAGGCCAGGCGCCCCTTGTGAATGACGCCAAAGTTCAGGCGGTCAGGGCTCCATCTGTGGAACTGGAACTTCGAACCGAGGATGCCGATGACCTTGGTGGTCCTGAACGAGCCCGTCGCGACGGAGTCGACCGCGAAGTACTCGTGGGTCATTCCGTTGAGCTTGAGGGCGGTCTCCAGGCCGAAGTGCCATCGCTTCACGCCTTTCATCTCCAGAGCCTCCGCCACCAGCTCGTAGGTCGACCGTTCGGAGAAGCTGCGCTCGCGCTCGTCCGCGCTCCGGACGTAGAAAACGCCCCTGAGGATCCGAGCGATGTAGCCATGCTCCATCAGGTATCGGAGGCTCCGGGTCTCGTCCTTGTCGAGGCGCTTTGCCAGCGCCTTTATCTCGCCGGATGTGACTATTCTGCGCCCGTCGACGAGCAGCTTTCTCCATATCGTGGGTGTGTTCATCTCGGTCATAATGTCCCCATTATTGGGATGTTATGACTCAAACGATTTATGTTTTTCGGGGGCGATTCGTTAGATTCTCGAACGTAACGAATGGTTAGAATCAACAATTTCCACTGTCCGGTGGAAATGCGGAAAACTCTAGAAATGAATCGACAAGGAACGATTATATCCCTAGAAAGAGATGTGATTAGGATGGCTGACAAAGCAATCGCATGGGCGACGGACATCCACTTGAACTTCGTGGGCGAGGCCGGATTCCGGAAATTCATCGACGAGCTACTGCTCAAATCGCCCGAGACGCTGCTTATCGCCGGCGACATATCGGATGGGCCCGGCGTCATGCCCTGCCTGCGGAAGCTGGAAGCATCTGTAAAATCCAAGATATGCTTCGTACTCGGGAACCACGATTCTTACCACGGCTCGATATCCAAAACCAGGAGCCTCGCTGAGCAGCTTTCGAAGGAGTTCGAGAGGCTGGTATTCCTCGACGGGCATGCCCCGGTCGAGATGGCGGAGGGCGTGGCTCTCGTGGGGCACAGCGGCTGGGCGGACGGACGGTATGGCGATTACGGGCGGTCGGACGTGATGCTCAACGACTACGTCCTCATCGACGATTTCAAGGGCTTGAGTAAAATGCAGAGGCTGGATAAGCTGAACGAGTTGGGAGATGAGGCGGCAGGACACCTAAGAAGGAGCTTGTCAGATGCGTTACAGGAGTACGAGAAAGTGATTTGCCTGACTCATGTCCCCCCGTTCCAAGAGGCTTGCCTGTACGAAGGGCGGCGCACCGATGAAAACCATCTGCCACACTTCGCCAACAAGGCGGCGGGCGATGCCATGTTGGACGTGATGGAAGGGCGGCCAAACGCCCGGCTGAGCGTCCTGTGCGGCCACACGCACAGCCACAGCCACGTCAAAATCCGCGAGAACCTCGTCGTGACTGCCGGGGGCGCCCAGTACGGCCAGCCCAAGCTACAGGATGACGCGGCATTACTCGAATTTCTACGTTAGTCGCAGAAATAAGCGTCTTTCGACGGTTTTTGAGTAGTAGTGCAATGATTGTATACTTAATTTCTTACATTGTGATTTTTGTATACGCCCATGTATGCAATTTTAAATATTAAAGAAATGTAGCCGCCCATACATTTTTACCTTTTGGTATAAATGTGCAAAATAGTAAAAATTCGAAGGCGCAGGAGTTCTTAAGTCCAATGCACAATGCAAATTTACCGAATTACTTAAATAGTATTTCGGCATTATTGCATTCATATGGGTCGCCGAGAATCGCTGAACGATACCGAGATTGAAATCATGCGCCGGCTTCAGGACGGCAAGATGTCCGTGTCTGGCTTAGCGGCAGCGCTCTCCATCTCTCCGGCATGGGCCTCGGAATGCGTTTCGCACCTGTCGGAAACGGGGTTCGTAGACCGCGAAAAGAAGGGAACTGGAGTCACCGTGGGCATGAGTCAGTCACCCATAGGGACGGCGGCATCCTTCTTGATTCGGGAGAATGCCATGCTTAAGCTCGAGGCAGTTCTCACTGGGTCGGGGTTGAAAATCCTCATGCTTGTTCAAAAACCGGGTTGCGACTCGAGAAGCATAGCCGCCAGGGCATCCATATCGCTGAGGACGGCCAGGGGTGTGCTGGCAAGGTGGAGAGGCATGGGGATATTGACCTTGAAGGACGGGGTGTACGCCATCAATCCGGCGCACACAACTCTGTCCGCGTTCGCGCGTAGTTGGGCCGAGCATATAAACTCCGCGATATTAAAAGAAAAATATCCGAACGCGGTCATCGTCTGGCAGTGGCGCGACGAGTTCATATTCACGAGCGATGGTCGGGTGTCGGACGATTCGTTCAAGCCAGCTGGACCCACGCGTCTGGAGGAACTGAATTACGACATCATCGGCAGAACCTTCTATTATCAATACAGGCCAGACGGGGAGGAAGTCTCGGAGGCCGAAGCCCTCGTCCAGACGGTCATGATAGATCCTTTGAATCCTAGACCGCTCAGGCACCTCAGAAACGCGAAGGTAAGCAAGGCCGAACTTGCCAAATTCGCTGAAAAATATGGTTTGAAGCTTGATTTGAAAAATGGAGGGATGCAGCTTGGCTGAGAGAAAGAGGTTCGAAAGGAAAGAGCTTGTCAAAGTCCTGGAGCAGACCGGCGAGAACGTCAACAAGGAAACGTCCGCATATCTGATTGGCGGCCTGAACATGATATTGGACGGATTCAAGACCACCACAAAGGACGTGGACCTGGTGTTCTCCGACGAGGCTTCGGTGAAAAAGTTCGTCAGCGCTTCGGAGAAAGCGGGTTTCACCAGGGTCAAGAAGCTGGAGACCGATTACCGGGATCTGAACGCTTGGATTGTATTAGAGACCGCCAGCGGCATGAGATTTGACATCTTCTGCCGGCAAGTTTGCGGCGGGTTGGTGTTGTCACCCGGAATGATGGCCCGGTCAGATGAGAGGCTTCGCTTCGGCAACCTGATAATAAAGTCCTGTTCGTCCGAAGACATCTTCCTGTTCAAATCGATAACCTCCCGGCCGGACGACCTGACGGACATGAGGGCCTTGCTGGGCCGTGTCATAGACTGGAAAATCATCGAAAACGAGGTGCGCTCCCAGCCAGATTCGTGGAGATGGATAGGCCGCCTTTACGGAAGGCTTCTGGAGCTCCGTGATGTGTATGACGTTAAATCTCCCCTCCTTGAGACATTGGAGCCGGATGCCGAGCTATCCCAGGCTATGGGTATCCTGCTTTCGCACATCGAAAAAGAACCGCTCTCGAAATCGGAAGCTGTTTCGGTTTTGGAAAAAGACGGGGCACTGGCAACGGCATCTTTGAAAAAATTGGAGAGGCTTGGATTGGTGGCTTCCGACAAGGGGAAATATCGTCTGGCAAAGTAGGCATACCCATTCTCAGCATGGCAGTTCCCCAAGGGCGCTCTGGAACCGCTGCGGGTAGCGTTTCAGGTACTTCGAGAGCTTCTTATGGTCGAGTTTAGAAAGGTACTCGTCGATGATTGCCCTCGGTCTCGCCCGGTCCATTGTGCAACGACGTTTTCCCTCGGCACAGTTCGCATAGCCCGGTGACTATCAATAATTTTTCTTCCGATTTTATTGGGGTTCAGGCTCCAAAGAGAGACCAAAATCGTTTGTCTTTTCCACCCAAAATCCGTCATACCCAGGGATTGGTCTTATATACTCAATGTACGTTACAGGGAGTTGATGAATAAGGCGGTCGATGGCGCTCAGGGGAACCGGAACGACCCCGAAGCCCCGGAAGGGATTCTGGTCGCTGTCGGGGGAAACGAGGACAAGGAGAACGACCTCGACGTCCTCAGGAGAATAGCCGGGCTGATAGACCACCCCAACCCGGTAATAGAGATCATCACGACAGCGAGCAGCACGCCGAAGAAGATGGGGGAAGTGTACCTCGGCGTTTTTACCAAAATCGGCATAACGAATGCGAACGTCATCCACATTGGCAAGAGAGAAGAGGCGAACAACGCCGAATACATCGACAGAATCAAGAAGGCCGACATAATATTTTTCACCGGCGGCGACCAGCTAAAAATAACCAGCATACTAGGAGGGTCCCATTTCCTTCAGGAAATCAAGAGGAGGTACTTCAATGAAAAGTGCGTCGTCGCGGGAACCAGCGCCGGGGCAACGGCCATGCCTGACACGATGATTTACGGCGGCGAGAGCGGGGAGGCGCTGTGCAAGGGCGCCGTCAACATGACCTGCGGCATCGGGCTAATCAAGCACATCATAATCGACAGCCATTTCATCAAAAGGGGCAGGTTCAGCAGGCTGATGGAGGTTGTCTCATCAAATCCCGGATACATCGGCCTGGGCCTGGGCGAGGACACCGGTGTGATAATACGGAACGGTCACATACTAGAGGCCATCGGGAACGGACTGGTTGTGATATTTGATGGTCACGGGATAAAATATACCAACATCACTTCGTTGAAAGACGGGGAAGCCATATCCGTCGAAGGGGTTCTTGTGCACACGATAGCCAAGGGCCACGGATACAACATCAAGACCCGGGAGTATCTCAACCCAGCATACCAAAGAAAGGTGATGAGGGCCATCAATGATTATTAGGGAAATCAGAGCCCTGGGCGGTCCGAACTATTACAGCCGTTATCCAGTAATCTTCATGCTTTTGGACATCGGCAAATTGGAGGGAAGGTCATCGAACATGGTTCCCGGCTTGAAAAGCCGTCTCAGCAGGCTGATACCCACGATGTGGGACCACCGTTGCTCCCTCGGCTACCCGGGCGGTTTTTTGGAAAGGGTCGAGACCGGGACGTGGGCCGGCCACATAGTCGAGCACGTCGCGATTGAGCTTCAGTGCCTCGCGAATATGAACGTCGGTTTCGGCAAGACGCGCGAGACCTCTGAGGAGGGCGTTTACACGGTCGTCTTCAGATACCGAAGCCCCGAAGCCGGCATCGAGGCCGGAAAGGCGGCCGTGAAGATTGTGGACGCGCTGTTCAAGAAACAGCCCATCCGGATAGCGCCCATCATATCCCATTTGAAGGAAGTGCGCGAGGAGAACCTGTTCGGGCCCTCGACATTCTCCATAATAAAGGAAGCTGGCAGCCGCGGGATTCCATACATCCGCCTCAACAACCAAAGCTACGTCCAATTGGGCCACGGAAGATACCAGCGGAGGATTCAGGCCACGATGATGGACAACACCTCCGCCATCGGCGTGGAGATTGCGGACGACAAGGAGCAGACCAAGGACATCCTCTCGGACGCAGGGGTTCCTGTCCCTAGAGGGGAATCCGTCCGCGATTTGGGGGGCGCAATCGATGTGGCCAACGATGTGGGATATCCTGTCGCGGTAAAACCTCTGGTGGGCCATCACGGGAACGGCATCACGGCCCGCGTCAACAGCGAGAAGGAGCTCAGGATGGCTTTCGCCAGCGCGAGGAAATTCCATGACTACGTCGTTGTGGAGAAGCATCTGGAAGGTTTCGACCACAGGCTGCTGGTCATCGGCGGCGAGCTCGTCGCGGCCGCGAGAAGGGACCCGGCCAGCGTGATGGGCAACGGAAAATCGACTATACGCGAGCTGATAGTCATGGTCAACAAGGACCCGAGGCGCGGCATCGGGCACGAGAAGGTACTCACCAGGATAAAAATCGACGGCATGACCAAGCGGCTGCTCAAACAGCACGGCCTGCAGCTCACCGATGTCCTGCCCGAGGGGAGGCTCCTCCGCCTAAAGTCCACGGCCAACCTGAGCACGGGCGGCTGCTCGATAGACGTGACGGACGAGGTGCACCATCAAATCAAGAAGATGGCGGAGCGGGTGTCGAAATTGATTAACATCAACGTCATGGGAATTGATGTCGTTGCGCCCAACCTCAGGCAGCCTCTCAGGGAAACGGGAGGCGGGATTGTCGAGGTCAACGCGGCTCCGGGATTCAGGATGCATCTGGACCCCTACTTCGGAACAAGCAGAAACGTCGCCAAGCCCGTCGTCGACATGCTCTTTCCACCCGGCAGCAACAGCACGATACCAATAATAGCGGTGACAGGCACGAACGGAAAGACGACCACCGTCCGGTTCATAGCCCACATCCTGAAATATGCCGGAAAGAACGTGGGAATGTGCTGCACCAACGGCGTCGAGATAGGAAACCAGTTGGTTCTGGAGGGCGACTACAGCGGTCCGGACGGGGCAAAGCACATACTGAAAGACCCGACGGTGGACCACGCGGTCCTGGAAGTTGCCAGAGGCGGCATACTGAGGAGGGGGCTGGGTTACGACGAGAGCGACGTGGGGGTCGTTTTGAACGTCTCCACCGACCATCTGGGCCTGGACGGAATCAACACCCTGGAGGAGCTGGCAGAGCTCAAGAGAATCGTCGTCGAGACGGTCAAGCCAGATGGGCTCGCGGTGATAAACGCCGACAACGAATGGACCTTGGGCTACAAGGACCTCATCAAGGCGAAGTCCATACTCTTCTCCATCCACGACGACAATCCCGCGCTTGCCGCACACGTTGCCAACGGCGGAACCGCCGTGACCGTCAAAGACGGGGAGATAATCCTGAGGAAGGGCACGTCCGACGTGACCATCGCGAAGATAAACAACATCCCGATTACCTTCGGCGGAAAGGCGACGTTCAACGTCGCCAACACCCTGGCGGCCGTCGCAGCCACATATGCGATAGGCATAGACATCAAGACCATACAAATCAGCCTGGTCACATTCAACCCGTCCACCGGCCAATTGCCAGGCAGGGCGAACCTGATAGACGTGGACACGTTCAAGGTCTTGATAGACTACGGGCACAACCCCTCGGCCCTTGAGGCGCTGGCAGAGCTGATTCCCCATCTCGCGAGGGGAAAGAAGATTAACGTCGGCAGCGGGACGGGCAACAGGAGGGACGTGGACATTTTGGATTTCGGAAAGAACATCGCCAAGATGTACGATTACATCATCCTGAACGATTCGGACCCCAGGAAGCGCAAGCTTGGGGAGACCGCTGAAATGGTGCGCAAGGGGGTGCTGTCTACCGGTTTTCCCAAAAAGAACATCCGCGTCGTGCTTGAGGAAGCCGCGGCCATCCAGGTGGCTCTCAGGATGGCGGAGGCCGGTGACCTGATTGTCATCCAGGCCAACGACGTGAACAAGGCAATCCACGACGTTTTGGAGTACAAGGAGAAACTGACGCACGGGGGCAAGGTGAAGAAAAAGCGTGGCTGAGCCCTCGATTTTTTGATTTACTAAATGTGCGTCTCCAGAACAATTTATTCTTCACGCGGTTATCGGTTTCCCGTACTCCGGCACCTCCACCCTGATTTTGGGTCCGCCCGAGTCGGCTATCTCCCGTGCCAGCTCCGCGAACATCTCGGGGTGGTTTGTGTGAATCGGCACTAGGACTTTCGGCGCCACCTTCGCAATCAGCTCCTTCAGTTCCGGGCGTGAGGCGTGCCCGGAGACGTGCGAGCGGTCTATTCGCTCCCGAAGCTTCTCGCAGGAAGGATTGGCGCAATCGGGGGGAACTGGCGTACCGCCAGCGTCGAAGCCGATGCCGAACTTCTTCAGCCACTCGATGAGGCGCTCCTCGTCGATTTCCATCTCGTCCGAGAACGGTTCGCATTGCGCCTTGATGAACCAGGAGCCTGGCAGTTTTCCATCGTCGTCTATAATGTCGAAGAGCTGGCCCAGGTCGTAGTACGAGAACATCATGACGTATTCGCCTGGGTTCGCGCGAATCTCGTCCGCGAGCGCGCCGTTCTCGTAGTGGCAGTTCGGCGAGTCCGGCAGCCCCAGCTCGTAACCGTCGTAATCCTTCGGCGAGTACAGGGCCGAGGTGTGCCTCTTAAGGAAGACCCGGACTAGCTCGTCCTCCGCGGGGTACGTGCCCAGCCTGTAAAGAAGGCGGGCGAGCCGCGCGTTGATTACCAATGTCCTACTAGCCTTCTTCGCAGCGTCACGCACGGTCTCGTATCTGGTCGTATCCTTCCATCCGAAATCCACGAGAACGAGCCCGCTGGCCGTTGATACTTTTTCAGCGATGCGGAGCTCTATCTCCTTCTCCGTGAGCTTCTTGTCCGAATCGATTCGAGTGCCCTCGCAAATCATCAAGTCGACGTGGCCGATCCTGGCGGCAAACGCGTCGACAGTCATCGGCTTGGTGCCGTGGAACCTGATGTCGCCCGTGTAGAGTATCCTTTTATTCTCTGTTTCGATGATGTAGCTGGCCGCGCCCGGGACGGAGTGGTCCACCTCGACGAGCGTTACGCGCATGCCGCCTATGTTCCGCGTCTCCCCGTCCGCCATCGTGAAGCAATTCCTCGCCGTGCCCTCCTTGGCGATTTTCGGAATCCCCTCCAGCCCCTCCTTCTTGTAAAAGGCCACGTAAGGGACCTTCGATTCCAGCGCCTCGGTCTTGAACATGAGTATTTCGTCGATGGTCTCGATGACCGTTTTTGTGTCCTTTGTGCAATACAGCGGGATGGCCGTGTCGAGGTAGCCTATCGCGCCGACGTGGTCCAGGTGGGCGTGCGAGACGAACAATGCCTCGGCGAACGGCTTTCCCTCCATCGCCAGCCACTCGCCGTAAGTCTGAACGCTGTGACCGAAGTGTCTGGAACCCTTAGTCAGGATGTGCCTGTGCCTGTCGTTCGAAAGCAGCTCCGCGCCCGCAGGCTCGAACAGGCGTTGGTTGTAGATTCCGGGGATTACCGGCAGCGCCCCCAGAGTCAACCTGTCCCGCAGCTCCGTATTCGTTCTGGGATTGAGGAAATTCGAGAAGTATGTGGAGTCGAAACTCATGCGGGAGCCGAAGTCCAAGAGGATGCGGGAGCATCCCCCCTCGACGAGTATCTGGTTGCCCCCGACCTCGCCCGAACTGCCGAAGACCGTGATGGATACCAAAGCGGCACTCTCCCTATCTCGCAGCCCGATGGAAGAGCGGGGCATTAAGGTTTACACACGCAATCCCCCATTTTAAGTACTCTCCGCCCCATTCTCCTTCGGAGGGAACGGAAATGGACTTGGCCGCGCTGCTCGAGACGACGCTGGACCAGACACAGCTCTACGCGCTGGCCTTCCTCCTCGGCTCGTTCGCCGTGGCCTCGCTCAGCGACGTGAGGCGCATGAGCGCCCAGCGCGAGTTTCTCGAAGTGTGGCTGCTGGTGATATTTGCGCTGCTCGCATACGACATTTACAACATTTACCAGGGCGCGGACTGGCAGCTCGCAGCCGTCAGGTGGATTCTCATCCTGGTCTTATCCATCGCATCGCACGAGTGGACGGGGCTGCTGTTCAGCCTGGCGAGGGCGGACGTGGCCGCGTGCGCGTCCGTGGCGGTTCTGCTCTCTCCGGTTCTCATCATAGTCTTCTACGTCGTACTGAAGCTACTGGATTTCATCATGCGGCCCTTCCTGAAGGTCGTGGGCAGCGGGGACGCGTACCCGTTCATGCCCGTGGTGCTTGTGGGGACCGGGGCGACCGCAGCCTTCGTCATCTGGGCGATGCCGTGGCTGCTGGCGCTGTTCTGAGATTGCTTTCGCCGGAGAACCCACAGGTTCTCCAAGCTAAACGAATAGCCGCATCATAGATTTTCAGTTTCGCCACTTTTGCGTACCTCCCCCCCGATAGTCGGTTGAATACCCCGGAGCGCCTATTTTCCACTCCGCGCGAGGTTTCCCATGAGAGCAGACGTCCACGGTTTCGAGGGGGGGGCAGTGCCGCAGCCCGCGGCCTTCCAGCCGTGCGAGACCGCGCCCCTGCGCACCGCCACGCGCCTCGACGCACTGGCGGGCGGATTCGAGCCGGGCCGCGTCGCCTTCATCGAGAGCACCAGCCCGTACCTCTTCCCTCTCACCACTTCGCTCTGCGTCGCTGCGGCGATGGATGGGGAGGTCGTTTTCGTGGACGGCGGGAACTCCATCCAGCCCTACGCTATCGCGAGGCTGTGCAAGGCCAGGCATATCGACGCCCGCTCCGTCCTGTCTAGAATCCGGGTCGCGAGGGCCTTCACCGCACACCAGCTCGCCACGCTCGTGGACGAGCGCCTGGACGCGGAGGTCGGTCGCAGCGGCGCCCGCACGGTCATCGTGTCGTGCATGCTTGGCATGTTCTTCGACGACGGCGTTCCGTGGAACGAGTCTTTCCAGCTCGTCAGGCGCTGCCTGGAGGAGGTCCGCGCCGTCGCCCGCGAGCGGAACTGCCGCACGGTAGTCACCCACTTCTCCCCCAAGCCCATGAGCCGCAGGTTCGGCGCGATGGTCTCCGGCCTGGTCGATTCCAGGCTCCGCCTGAGGGACGAGGGCGAGGCGCTGGTGACGGAATCCGCGTGCGGCTCGGAGGCATTCCACGTCGGCCAGAGGCGCGCGCAGCGCACGCTCGACCAGTTTTCGGGGGGGTGGCCGGTTGGGCCGCACGCTGCCCACGTATAGGAACGTCGTTGAGGAGCTGGTCGCCGACTGGGACGGCTTCCGCAGGGCGCTGCGGGCTGAAGACCGCGTGCGCTTCGACGAGATGATGGCCCGCGCCAGGGAGCTCGCGTCAGCCGGCGGGCACGACGTGCGTTTGGACCCGTCCGAATCCATCTTCATGTCCATCCTGCTCGGCCACGAGAAGGAGCTGGCGGAGCTGAGGGAGCGCAGATGAGCGCGTGGCTCTTCGACGCGCAGGCAGACATCGCCCGCGACGAGATGCAGCTTTGGCTCTGGAGCGAGCGCGGAATCGAGAAGCGCACCGACGCAGAGTTCAGGCCTGAATTGATAGTCTGGCACGGCTCCAGGGAGGAACTACGCTCCCTTGCCGGGGACATGGAAATCATGGACTCCGTGGATTCCACGAGGCTCGTCAGGCGAAAGCTGCGGCTGGGCTCGGACAAATTATACGCGGCGCTGGCCGTGCGGCCTCGGCGGTACTCCGATTTGAGGGTGTGCGCCCGCGTCGTGGACTCGCGCGGCGGCTACCGCGACTACCAGCTCTTCAACGCTGACCTGAGGCCCGAGCAGTCGTACCTCGTTTCCAGGGGGCTCTTTCCCATGGCCAGGGTCAGGGCGAATGGGGGGATATCGCTCGACGACGAGCAGTTCGCGCTCGATTACGAAATGCCGCATCTGCGCGAGGCCAGCCTGAGCGTCTCCACAATCGGGCGCCTGCCGTCGATGGCGTCGAAGCTCGTGTGCGTCGGGCTCGGGGACGCGAAGCTCACGGGCTCTGAGGAGGAAATCCTGCGTGCGCTGGGCGACGAGCTGCGCAAGCAAGACCCGGACGTGCTCTACACCGACGGAGGCGATTCGTTCGCGGTGCCGTACCTCCTCAAGAGAGCGGAGGCGAACGGCGTGCGCCTGGTCCTCGGGAGGGAGCCCCAGACAGTCGATTCCAGGGCGGGCCGCTCCTACTTCACATACGGCACGATTGTCTACAAGCCGAGGGCCCAGTTGCTAAGAGGCCGCTTCCACATGGACAGGGAATCTTTCATGCTCTCGGAGGGGGGCTTCGACGGACTCATAGACATGGCGAGGCTCTCGGGCTTGCCGATGCAGGCCGCGGCGAGGCTCACCCCAGGCAGCGCGATAAGCGCCATGCAGGTCCAGCTGGCTATGCGGGACGGCTACGCCATCGCTTGGAAGAAGAACGCGCCGGAGGACTTCAAGGGGGCGGACGAGCTGCTGATGGCCGACCGCGGAGGGATGATTTACGACCCGCGGGTGGGGCTATACGAGAACGTGGTCGAGGTGGACTTCACCTCGCTCTACCCGAACATCATGGCTCGCCACAACATCTCTCCCGAGACGCTGCTGTGCCAGTGCTGCCCCGATTCTCGCGCGCGAGTGCCAGGGCTGCTCTACAACATCTGCGAGCGTAGGCGCGGGCTGATTCCCCGCGTCGTGGAGCCGCTCGTCGAGCGCAGGATGCGCTTCAAGCGATTGATAAGGGAGGACCCAAGGAATGAAAAGATATACCTCCAGCGCGCGTCGCTCCTGAAGTGGGTGCTGGTGACGTGCTTCGGCTACACTGGCTACAGGAACTCGCGCTTCGGGCGCATAGAGTGCCACGAGGCAATCAACGCGTATGCCAGAGAGATTTTAGTTCGCACCAAGGAGCTGGCAGAATCGCACGGCTACAATGTGCTGCACGGAATCATCGACAGCATGTGGTTAAGTCAGGAGAAGAGCGACCGGCGCATGCGTCAGCGCGAACCCCGGTCAATCTCCGGCGTTCGCGAAGACGAACCGCAAGGCCGCGCAAAGGTTTCGTCAGACCATGAGTGGTTCTGCGAGCGCGTCTCCGCGGAGATAGGAATCCCCCTCGCCCTCGAGGGCGTCTACAAGTGGATTGTGTTCCTGCCGACGAGGAACACCGGGGCTGGAGCGCTCAACAAGTACTATGGGTGCTTCGAAAACGGTGAGCTTAAGGTGCGCGGAATCGAGCTGCGGAAGCACGACGCCCCTCCGGTGGTCAAAGATGCGCAGAAGGAGATGCTTGACATCCTGTCGAAGGCCGCGGATGCGGAAGGGTTCAGGGCGCTCGTCCCCGAAGCGCTCGCCGCCCTTGAGAGACGGGCGAAGGATGTCGCGGGCGGCCGCGCCGGCTTGGACCGCTTGGTGATTGCCAAGCGCATATCCAGGGGAGCCGACAGCTACGGGCAGCGCAACGACCAGGCGGCGGCTCTGCGCCTTCTCAAGGCTGCGGGCCAGGCAGTCCACCCAGGGGAACTTGTGCGCTTCGTCCTGACGACGGACGGGGCTGTCCCGGCCGAGCTGCTACGGGGCGACGAAATCTACGACGGCGGGCGATACATTGACCTGCTGGCCAGGGCGGGCGAATCGCTCTTCTGCTTCACAGGCCTCGGCAGGGACGCGATACAGTCTGGTTGGGGGGAGGGATGAAAATCCTTTTGCCGGAGCTTTTTCAAAAATCTTTTTCATTGTTAAGTATAATATATTTGTGTTCATATTCTAAGCTGTCATTTCATGGGTAACGAAGGTGCGAACTGGGACGAGTTTATTAAATATCTGGACCAGGTCAAGAAGCGCGAGCAGGAGCTTGACCAGAAGGACAGCGCTCTCAAGGAAGACATCCGAGTTTTTGAAGCCAGGAGCGCAGAGGTAGATTCGAAGCTGAGGGGGCTTGAAGATAAGGCGTCGGAATTGGCTGAGAAGGAAAGGCTGATTGCCGAGAGGGAGAAGTCTTTTGCAGCCCGCGAGGAGGAGATCGCCCGCAGGGGCGACGAGCTGGCGGCGGGCGAATCCGAGATGAAGAAGAAGGAAGCCGCGCTCGAGAGGGAAAACGAGGCGGCCAGGGCCAGGGAGGAGTCAATCTCCGAGAAGGAGATGCTCGCGGCCGAAATGGAGAAGGAAGCGGCGTCGAAGTTGTCCGAGGCCGCGGCCAGGAGCGACGAACTGGCTTCAAAGGAAAAATCGCTCTCGCACAGGGAGGAGGAGCTGGCGAGCAGGGATTCCACAATCAAGGAGAGGGAGGAATTCATCTCAAAGGAGGCCGAGGTCGTCAAGGCAGGGATGGAGAACCTGTCCTCCAAACAGGCCGAGGCCGCGCAGAAGGAAAGCGCCCTTGCGGAGAGGGAGGCAGGAGTTTCCGCGAGGGAAGAGGAATTGGGCGCTGCGGAGAAGTCGCTTGCCGAAAAGGACACGAACCTCGTCCCGAGGGAGAACGCCTTGGCCGAAGGCGAGAGGCGGCTCGCCGCGAAGTCGGATGACATCGGAGAAAGGGAAAAGTCGCTTGCCGAGAGGGAGGGCGCGCTGGAGCGCAGCAGAGCCGAGGTCGCCGAGAAGGAGACATCCCTGAAGGCCGATGTGGAGAGATTCGCTGCGATGCGCGACGAGTTGGAAGCCAGGGAGGCTGAACTGGCTGGAAAGGGGGACGTGCTCAAGGGGGCAGAGGCGACCCTGAGGCAGGTCGAGGCATCGCTGTCCGCGAGAGAAACTGCCGTTGTGGAACGGGAGGGCGCGCTGGCTGGCGGGGAGGCCAAGCTGGCCGAAGATGCGAAGACATTGGAGAATCAGATGGCGGAGTTCGCCTCAAGCGAATCGTCGGTCCGGGAGAGGGAGGCCGGACTGGAAGCGCGGGAGGCGGCCATTGCGGAGAAGGAGAGCGCCTTCTCGGGCGAAGTAGATAAATTCAAAGGCGAGGCGGAACGGCTGGAACGTAGAGCAACGGAGCTGTCCGCCCTTGAAACGGAACTCAAGCAGAGGGAGGGTGCGCTGGCGGAAAAAGAATCGGATCTGGCGGGACGGGAGCAGACATTCGCTGGGGAGGCTGGCAGAATCCAGGAAGAGGCTGAAAAGCAGGAGCAGAGGGCCGCCGACCTGAAGGAGATGGAATCTTCTCTTCTCGAGAAGGAGGCGCAGCTCGCCGAGAGGGAAGCTGCCCTGAAGACAAAGGAAAAGGATTTCGAGGGCGGGCGCCAGGAGTTCGAGGCGGCCGAGGCGGAAGTCAGGGAGTTCCAGGCGACCCTGACGAAAAGAAAGGCCGAGCTGGACGAAAGGGAGGCGGCTCTGCGCGTCCGCGAGGAGGGGCTGGACAAAGGGCTGGCCGAGAGGGAGAGCCTCGTGGCCGTCAAAGAAAATGGAATTGTCGAGCGCGAGAACCTCATCGCCACGAAGGAGAAGGATGTGGCCGAGCGCGAGGCGGATTTGAAGGCGCTGGAAGAGAGGCTTGCGGGAAGCGAGGTCGCATTCGCGGCGAGGCAGAAGGAGTTGGATTCCCAATCGCAGGAGTTTGCGGCCGCCAACGATGACGTGAAATCTCTCCAGGCGACCCTGAACTCGAGGATGGCCGAGCTTGATGCGAGGGAGGCGTCGGTTCGCGCCCGCGAGGAGGGGCTGGACAAAGGGCTGGCCGAGAGGGAGAGCCTCGTGGCCGCCAAAGAGGGGGGAATGGCGGAGCGCGAGAATCTCATGAATGCAAAGGATGCGGAGCTTGCTGCAAAGGTGAACGCCTTGGCAGAGAGGGATGCGCAGCTGGCCGAGCGCGAGAGGAAGCTGGCCTCTGACGAGTCTGGCATTTCAGAGAAGGAGAGGAACCTGCAGGAGTCGGAGGCCCGCATCCGGGAGTCCGAGCAGAGGGCCGCCGCCGAGAGGGACAATTTGGCCGCGAGCCAGACCGGGCTTGCGAGCGCGGAGGCCCTGCAAAGGCAGCTCGACGAGCGGGGAGCGGAGCTCGAGAGGCTAAGGGCGGAGCTGGATTCGGCGAAGGCGCAGGTCGATGGTGAAAAGGCGTCGGCGGCGGAAATGGGCGGAACGCTGGCCAGGCGCGAAACTGCGCTCGTGGAGAAAGAGACAGGGCTAGCCGCACGCGAGAGCGCGCTCGCGGAAAAGGAGGCCGCGGCGAGCCAGACCAGGGAAAAGCTCGAGACCCAGAGGCGCAACATAGAGAGAATCAAGGAAGAGATGGAGGCGAAGCTCGCCGAAGTCGAAGCGAAGAGGAAGGAGCTCGCCGCGAAGGACGCCGTCCGCGAAGCGCAACTGATGACTGAGGAAAAGGCGGAGATTGAGGCGTCGGAAGTTCCGGACACATCTCAACCGCCTGGAATCCAGGCGCCAGTCGAGCCGGAGCAGATAGAATCGGCCATAATCGTCAAGGGCCCTGAAGCGCCCGAAGAGGAAGTCCAACTTGCCGAATCGCAGGGCGATTCATCCAGTCTGGCGGAGCAAACGGTCGATGCGGAGGCGCTCGCGACGGTCCCGCCGGAGGAGATTGTAATCGCCGCAACCGACACACAGGCACTGGCGGCGGAGCAATTGCCCGACGGGCAGATCGAGTGCCCGGGCTGCAAGACTCTGCTGGACGGCGACACCGCGATGTGCTACAACTGCGGAGAGGTCATAACGAACAACATCAAGCCCGGGAACGCGGAGCCGGAGAAGCCGGCGGAGGAAACTGTGCCGTGCCCTGGCTGCCAGACCCTGTTGCCGAAGGGAACCGCAATGTGCTACATCTGCGGCCAGAAAATCGAAATCGAACCGGCGGACAAGGGACAGGAACCGCCGAAGAAAGCCGTCAAAAGGATACGGGTCATCTAACGTCGCACATTTGTCAAAGCTGGTCCAACGGCTTTACAAAATTGCATCAGGAATTTTCTCAGCAGACGGTATCTTCAGGTATCTGGAGCCTGTTCCTGAGCGCCCGCAGCATCTGCTTCGCGGCCTCGGGAGGCTCGCCGTTGGCGTATGCTATGGCCCGCAGCTCGTCGTACAGCTCGCGCCTGTCGGGCGAACGGCTGTCCACGTCGCGGATTACTTCGGCCTCTATCCTGTCGTGGTCCTCGTGCGAGAGGCCGAGGTGCTCGCGCAGAACCTCGACGAGATGCTGCTCGGACTGGGTCAGAATGCCGCCGCGCCAGGCCGCGTGCAGGGCTTTCTTGTAGACGACCTCCCGGTTCGTCTCCTTGTCTGCCGCGCGGCGCTTCTCCTCCTCCACGCGCTCCAGCTCCGCCATGTCTAGCGAGTCGCTCTCCAGCGCGTGCCTCACGATGTCAGATAGGGTCAGGTGTGCGGACGTAGCCTGGTCTATTTCTGAGATGGGGATGTCCTTACGCTCGCCTCCATGCATTATGATTGGGACAACCTTCGAGCCAACGAACGACTGGAGTTCGTGCGCCCGCAGCAGGCCGTCGTAGGTGAGCTTGTAAATTTTCATGCGCTGCTTCATCCCCACGACGCGCGCCGTCGCCTCCTCGGCGAGGCCGCTGGCGACGAGCTTCTGGATGTGGCGGGAGAGGTGCTTCTGCTGAACACCGACGCTGTCGGCGATTCCGCGCTGGGTCATGCCGACCGGCATCTCGTACTTGCCGTCCGTTGACTTGTAGTCCCCTAAGTGCAGGACTATTCTCTCTTCAACTGTGAGCGAGAGGAGCACGCCCCTTTATTCGCCATCATGAATATACACTTTTCGAAAACACGTAATCATGAGATCCTACCGTTCCTCGAAGCATCACTGTCTTTAAATAATAATAATATTGGGTCGATAACCAACGATAAGCATAATATAGTGATTTAAGCATAATGTTGTTCTAGGTGAATCTAGATGAAAGAAGCGCTTTCCATCGCACTTGTCGTGGGAATGATACTCTCTACGGTTTGCGTTTCTTCTGGATTGATAGGTGCGAGCGCAATAGGAGTGGAGAAAGAAAAAATAAAGCCGATTGGAGCTACAGCTTCCGGTCTCGCCAATGATATGGTACAATCTTATACGATTCATGCGCCACTCCGGATAAATAACAACGCAGGTTTTGCGGCATATGCGAATGGTGGTGGGGACGGGAGCGTCAGTAGCCCGTGGGTAATCGAGGGATTGGATATCAATGGGACGGGAGTTGGATATTGTGTTTATATTGGAAACACAACAGAATATTTTATTGTGAGAGATTGTTATTTGCATAATGCTAACGGTTTATGGAATTACTCATATTACACTGGTTCAGGTATAACGTTTCGTAATGTAACAAATGGTAAGATATTAGACAGCACGACCACCTTGAATAACAACAATGGAATATTATTCTTTTCTTCCAGTAACAACTCCATTGTTAATAGTTATGCTACATCGAACAATCAGTTTGGAATCTATTTACAAACCGATTGTTACTATAACACAATCACCAATAATATTGCGACAAACAACCAATATGGCATCATCCTCACATATTCCTCTGATAACAATGTCATCGATCATAACAGGGTTACCTCAAATAGTGGGAACGGCATTTTCTTAGGCGGTGATTCTGTTATTGCGGGGCCTTCCAATAACGTTATCTCGAATAATACTGTATCTTACAATGGTTATGGTTTTGTTATCCAGTTCTCCTCTACTAACAATATTATTACTGGTAATACCGTTGCAGGTAATACGGGAAGAGGTATTCACATAATTACTTCCAGCAATAATAATAGAATATATCACAACAATTTAATCAATAACGCTATTCAAGCCTACGATTTTTGTATCAACTATTGGGATAGCGGCTACCCGTCAGGTGGTAATTACTGGAGCGATTATATCGGCAGTGATATCTTGATGGGCTCTGGCCAGGATGTACCAGGCTCTGACGACATCGGTGACACCCCGTACACTAGTATATTGGGCGGGATGGGCGCGAAGGACAACTATCCTTTTATTTCTTCAAATACTTGGTTATCAATGAATGGCTGGCATTACTACGACAATGATATACAAAGCAACTGTTATTATCCGTTTCCAAGCGACACTCCCACGTCATTGTCCTCATTCGAATTACTTTGGGATATTCCGCTTTCCGGAAGTGCTAGGACGGGCGACATCGATAATGATGGCGACATCGAAATCGTTATCATCGATACAACGAATAAAAAGCTCATCGCATATTCAGAGGGAACAGAACTCTGGAGTGCAGATCTGGGTGCGGATGCTGGCATCGTACCAACGTGGATGGACTTCACATCTAGGAATTGCGAGCTAGCCGACTACGATATGGATGGAACTCTTGAAATTGGTATAGCCGTCAGCGAAGGCGGCACATCATCCAACGGTAAAGCGATGATGCTCTTCTATGATGGTGAAGGGAACCTTATCAAGTCTATACCGGTTCGCGATTGCTGGACCGTAGAGACAATGAAGTGTGTGGATCTCGATAACGATGGCGACATGGAGGTCCTTGCGGGATTATTAGCTGGTTACACTTTGACGCCTCGTGGCATATATGCGTTTGATTATAATACTGGGATAGAAATATGGCATTACGATGTCGCGCCGTTCATCAGAATTGGAGCCGTCGCGGACATAAACCAAGATGGGTTCAAGGAGCTGTTGCTGGAGGCATCCTCTCCATCAAATGGATATTCAGTTAATGGCACTAGTGATTCTAATACTTACATCATAGCTTTAAATTCGAATGGCAGTAAATTATGGGCACGTTTAATTGGAAACGATCATTCGAAAGTATGTGTCGCCGACCTTGAAAACGATGGCAATCTCGATATTATTGCGACACAAAACCATTGGGGGTCTTATCCTGGTCAAGCCTATGTTTATATTCTAAATCCAGATGATGGTACTAATCTAAAAATGCATCCCGGTCCAATTAATCAAGGTTACGGTTGTCCAGCCATATGCGATATTAATGATGATGATGTGAAAGAAATAATGATATTGTCAAATGACGGTTATTTATCAGTCTTTGACAGTAATTTAAGTTTAATTAACAGCATTGCTGCGAACTACGGTTATCTCGCAGCAAACGACATCAATGGCGATGGAAATATTGAGATAATTGTTACATCTGATGCATCTAATCAGGCAACGATATATAATGGAGAACTAACCAAGTTGTGGAATTATACTACAAGGGGAAAAATCATAATCTCTGATCTAACGGGTGATGGAATTAATGAAATTATTACCGCGGAAGTTTCTAGAATAGCAATAATTGGCTATAAAGAAATTATAAAGATCTCCCCGTCTCCACCCATCAATCTTCTTACAACCCCATATTATTCGTTCATATCGCTAAGTTGGAATCCTCCTGCGTCTAACGGTGGTGCTCCTATCACAGCTTATAACATTTATCGCGGAACAGCTAGCAATGCTGAATCGTTCCTTGCTTCTGTAAGTATCCTCTCTTATTATGATTACTCGCTGTCTGTAGGCCAAACATATTTCTATAAAATAACCGCTGTTAATTCCATCGGAGAAGGTGCTTTCTCCAATGAAGCTAACGCTTCCTTCAGAATGTCTACGCCGGAAGTCCCACAGAACGTTATCGCCTCCAGTGGGAGTAAATATGTAAACCTCTCGTGGAACGCCCCGACATTCGATGGAGGATATCCTGTCACTAACTACAAGATTTATCGTGGGACTTACACCGGTGGCGAGAGTCATTTCGTTACGGTCGGTGATATTCGTTATTGCAATGACACTCCTCTCACAAATGGCCAGCAATATTTCTATCGGGTTAGCGCGGTGAATTCCAAAGGTGAGGGACCGAGATCTGATGAAGTACATTCAATACCTAACGGAATCCTATCCGCGACGGTTCTGGTCGCCCCGACATCTGTGAAATCGGGACAATCCAGCGTTGTTCTAATTACTGTCGTTGAAAAAACCGAGCCTATTATTGGCGCACAGGTCATCTTTTCGGGGGGAACCTTCTCGGTCAAGAATGGATTGACAGACAGTAAAGGCCAGCTTACTACAACGTTTTATGCCCCGCAAGTAACAAAAATAACCACAATGTCTTTCACAGCGATTGTAACGAAATTAGGTTACAACCAGATTGTGAGGTCGTCAACGATTACAGTCATTCCATTCACGGTGACCGATTGGCCCTCATATCATGGGGGGGCGACACGCCAGGGTTATTCCCCCGACGGCGGCCCGACAAAGGGTACGCAGATATGGTCGTATACGGCTGGTGCCGAGATTCGTAGCTCTCCTTCACTTGTTGGCAACAAAGTGTATTTTGGATCATTGGACAAATACGTCTATTGCCTAAATGCATCAAACGCTGCATTGATATGGAAGTATAACGCCGGCGGTGTCATATATGCATCGCCCGTGGTCTCGGATGGTAAGTTATTCTCCGGGACGTATGATGCATACCCAGCGATAAACAAAGTATTCGCTTTGGATGCAAAAACTGGCACACTATCTTGGTCGAAATCGTTATTGGCTGGAGATGACCTCATTGCATCGCCAGTCGTTGGAAACGGCAAAGTGTTCTTTGCCACACGAAATAAGGTTATTGCGTATACCACTACCGGCATTCTGGTATGGGAGTTGAGCATCGGCAGTTCGCCTGGTGGTTCTCCATCTTATGACAATGGTGTAGTGTACGTACCTCGTGGGTCATCATTGGTGGCCATTAAGGAATCCAATGGCCAGACAATATGGGCATCATACAGCGGTATGGGAATTGTTGGTGCGCCAGTCATATTCGATAATACCATTATCGCGTCTTCAGCAGATGGTAAAATGGCTTCCTTGAATAAATTGACGGGTCAACAGAATTGGAAAATTCAATTCAGCAACAATAAAATAAGCGTCACGCCAGCATTCGTTAACAATCGCATCTATGTAGGGAGTATCGATGGAAAATTCGCAAGTATTTATGCTAATAACGGCACGTTGGAATGGAAGTATCAAGTACCGAGCGGTAACGGATTCATGCGTTCGCCAGTAATCACAGATACGCATGTGTACACTGCCGTGCCGCCGGATAAAATTTACGCGTTCCACCGTAATAACGGCACCGTCGCTTGGACGCAATCGATGCAAGGCCTGTATGTTCCAGAGTACCTTTATCTGTCAAGCGCTTTAAGCGGCGGGCGTCTTTTCATTCAGTCTGATAAATCAATATCATGCTATCAGGACGCGCAACCATTACCGTATCTCCTAGCGCACGTGAAAATACAGGAGAAAGCTGCTTCAGGAGAAACCGTCCCTGTAACAATAAATGTGACATCAACCGAAGGTTTGAACATTGGTATTTCTGGCGTCTCGTTCACGTTGTCTACAACTGGAGGCATATTGGGAGTAAGTTCAGGTACGACCAACAGCAAAGGCGAATATGCAACAACATTGAAATTGCCCGAGTTTTCGCAAGAAACATACGTCTATGTAAGCATCGCCGCGAATAAGGTCGGCTACACTTCTGGGACTGGGTCTGGTGGAGTACTGGTCACTCCCGCCCCGGATTTCGCATTCAATCCATCTCCCTCGCCCGAAACACGCATTGTGGTAGCGGGCGAGGTAGCGATTTACTCCATCGACCTGGAGGCGCGCAACGGTTTGAAGTCCGGTGTGACGTTGAAGGTCTCCGGTGTGCCGTCCGGTTGCACGGTTTCATTCACACCGAATCCGATAACTCCGACTGGGACAAGCTACCTGAACGTGGCAACAAAGGGAACGACGCCCAAGGGAACTTACACTCTCATTATTACCGGTACAATGGGCACGAGAAGCCATTCGGTGACAGTATGGATGGTCGTCAATCCGCCCGCGAGTCTAGATTTCGCATTCAATCCGCTACCGTCACCCTCGACGCAAACGATTACCCAAGGCAGCGGTGCGACTTACACGATTTCTATCACTGCTATAGGTGGATTCTCGGACATTGTTGGGCTATCTGCTAGTGGTGTTCCGACCGATGCGGCGGCGAATATAATCCCCAGCTCGATAGCACCAGGCGGGACAAGCAAGATGACCGTTTACACGTCAAGAATAACGCCGCTTGGGGAATATACAATCACAATCAGCGCCATGGGCGGGGGAAAAGCGCATACCGCGACCGTTACTATGGTTGTAGTTCCAGAAGCCGCCAAAACCGTGCCCGTGCATTTCGACGTTTACAATTTTGAGACAATGGTGCGTATTCTAGGAGCAAAAGTCACGGATGAGACCGGCAACTCTGCAAAGACAGACTCGAACGGAATGGCAACGTTGTACTACTTGCCAGGTAGCTATAAGACAGTAATTACTGCGGACAAGTATCGCACGAAGGACGTGACGATAACAGTATCGAGTGTCGGTTTCACGCAACCGTGCCCGATGGAATTATTAAAACCATATGCTGGGCTGGATGCTTCGCCTTATTCTGGGGCGGTGCCTCTAATGACAACGTTCACAGCTTCTTTGTTTAACAACAACGGAGGAAGCCCGATAAGGGATTACACATGGGTAGTGAATGGTGTTACGAAAATATCTACAGCATCGACATATCAACAAACGTTTGTGGAAGTTGGGATTTTTACGGGAAAGGTAGGAATCACGACGATGGATGGGGCGATATATTGGAGCAACGAAATAACGGTTTATGCGACTGAATTGGGCGGACCTGTCGGAGCGATGCAATTAGATGTGCATCTCCATGATATAGGGTCGATGCTACAAGTAAAAAATAACCGAGCGATTGGTTATTATAATGCTGGGATTGGCAAAGTAGAGACCAGTATGACCTTAGAAAACCTACAATTGAGTTCTGGTGTGGCCAACTTCATTGGTTCTTTGTTACCTATTGAAGTTTGGTATGAGGTTTGTTATAAGGATTATAATGCCAATCAGGATATTGCTTACTCGGGTTACTTGATTCCAACCGATGGAGAAATTACGGTAACTTTAAATTTACAACAACAAATCGGTAGCATACCAACGCTTACCACAATTGAATATCGGGCGATAACATTGAAGGCCATAATCGCAGATATTGTCAATATAATATTAAGTCTCGCGTTTGACAAACTATCGGAACGATTAGGAATTGAATCGGGCACACTCACCCAATTATTCTTTACTTTTGTAACGGAATCATACCGAGCGCTAATTAACAACGGTTTTTCAGAATCCAACATATATTCTCGTATCAATGACGCAGGTAATTTAATATGGGATACAATATCGAACACTCTATTCAATCCTGAATTCTGGATTGATGCAGGTGTCAGTGTCGCTATAGATGCAATAAAAGATGCACTTGGCGGGATAATTCTAGATCTAACTGCACAACTAACAATCCTGACGATATCATTCGCGAGCGCAAATACAATCTCTAATATTGCGACTTTTTTGAAAAGAGATACTGCTCAAAAAAGTGGGAAGCCATCCATTGAACGAGACGTGGAGGATTCCTTTAACGATGTGTCCGCAGCATTGACACATGCGTTTCTAGATGGAAAAAGTGCGGCAATATTATGGGTTAATAATTCGAATTACGAATATGTTTATATTGGTGAATACGCGCTTCCGATAGTAACGAACAACATCAAGCTTAGTAGCCAAGTTGAATGTATTAATTCGATGAAATCGGTTTCTATCGTGATTAGCTCCAATTATTACCAATTAATAAAAACGTATTCTAACACAGCCACAATCGAAATGCTTCTAGCATCGTTAAATGTTCGAGGGAACATTACCGGCACCTTAACAAATACCTCAACCGGTTTCCAATTCCGCGGCAGCGCACCGATGGATAAAAATGAAAAACCTTACAACCTGAGTTATTCAATAGTCAATGGCACGACCTACATCGCTTACAAAGTCTCTGGCGTTGGAAAATACGATGAATCTAATTGCGAATACACGATCGACATGCCTACATTAAATGCGATTAAAAACACGTCCCTTGAGATCCGATTGGGCAAGCGTATGCATCTTAATAACGCGTCTTCCCTGTTAATGGTCAACAGTGATGGTAATTTAAATTACATTCAACCGGACTACATCCACATCACTTATTCCGATGGATCCATTATCGAAATTCGGCCACATATTGTCGTAATGCCGCTATCAGTAATTGCTCTGGCAATGATATTCGTATTTACAAGAAAGATAAGACGGAAAGAAGACCCGCCAATGTTGAGTTCGTAATCAGGGTGTCGATCACGTTTCAATCATCTAACCGACCCGCCCGAACATCCTCTCCAAGTCCCGTTTCGACAGCGCTATGGCGACCGGCCGCCCGTGCGGGCATGTGTACGGCACCTTGAGCCTCCGCATCTCGGATATCAGGCGCTCCATGCGCTCCAACGTGAGGCGCTCCCCCGCCCGTATGGCGGCGTGGCATGCGACCCTGTGCAGCAGCTCGTCGCGCCGCGCCTCCATCGCCTTGGCTTTCCCCACGCGCTCCAGGTCGTCGACCAGATCGTGCAGGCGTTCGGCGCTCTCCAGCTCTCCGGCCACGACCGGCACGGCCCTGACCAGGACCGCCCTTGAGCCGAAAGGCTCCATCTCGAAGCCCAGCTCCGAGAGCATCGGCGCGAACTCCCTGACGCGGGCAAGCTGGCCCGGCTGCACGTCGATGGATATGGGCGAAAGGAGGCTCTGCCTCGCGTGCGAAACGTCGTGCGATTTCAGCGCCTCGAAGACGACGCGTTCGTGCGCCGCATGCTGGTCGAGGAGGAAGAGCCCGTCCGAGTGCTCGACGACGACGTACGTGTCGAGAACTTGGCCAATGGCGCGCGAGTCGCGCGGCAGGGGAAGTTCCCCGTCTGCGGCTTCTGCCCTGCGTCGTTTTGCGGCAGCACCGTCTCCGGAAACGGCCAGCTTTGCCTGCTTGAGCGCGGCAGGGGCGAGCGGCTCGACCCCAGCGGGGCGCTCGGTCGGCTCCCTGCGCTTCACAGGCTCGGGTATGAGCCTCGCCTTCGACAGGGCTTCGCGCACGCCTTCCTTGACGAAATCGTAAACGGCCAGCTCGTCACCGAACCGCACCTCGCGCTTCGTCGGATGGACGTTAACATCTACGGCGACCGGCGGAACCGCGAGGCTCAGCACGACGACGGGGCGGCGCTCCTTCATGACCAGCCCCCGGTAGCCGTCTTCCACGCCCTCGGCCAGGATTGCGGACGACACCGGCCTCCCGTTGACGAAGAAGAGCTGGTGCTGCGCCGACGAGCGCGTGACGGAAGGCCGCGCGACGAATCCGCCGAGTCGCATCTGGCCTCTCGCGCTCTCGACCGGAAGCATCTCAGACGCCCTGTCCTTGCCTATGACGTCCGCGATGGCGCGCAGCAAGTCGCCGTCGCCGCGCGTCCTGAAAAGCTCCTTTGCGTCAGAGATGAATGTGAACGAAACGCCTGGGTGGGCGAGCGCCGTCTTTGCGACGATGTCGCTGACGTTGGCCAGCTCCGCCCTCGCGCCGCGCATGAACTTGCGCCTGACCGGCACGTTCTCGAAAAGGTCGCGGACGTAGACGGACGTTCCAGGCTCGCGCGCCGCCTGCTTGACCGAAGCGAGCTTGCCGAAGTCTATTGAAACCATCGTTCCAACGTCGAGCTCGACGCTCCTGGTGAGCAGCTCGACCCGCGCCACCGCGCCGATGCTGGACAGCGCCTCGCCGCGGAAGCCGAGCGTGCGGAGCGAGTCCAAATCCTCTATCCGGGCGAGCTTGCTGGTCGCATGGCGCTCGAAAGCCAGCTCCGCGTCGTCGGGGGCCATCCCGCAGCCGTCGTCGGAGACGCGGATGAGCGCCTTCCCGGCGTCCTTCAGCTCGACGGTCACAGCCTTGGCGCCGGCGTCGAGCGCGTTCTCCACCAGCTCCTTGACGACGGAGGCCGGGCGCTCGACCACTTCGCCGGCTGCGATTTTGTCGATTGTGCGCGGGTCGAGGAGCTTAATTATCGGCATCCGCCTCACCCCCATCTCTTCCGACCTTACCAGACTTGCCGTCGCACACCTTCCTCTTCAGCTCGTCCAGCTTCTGCAGCGCCTGGACGGGGGTCATGTTGTGGATGTCGAGCCCGCGCAGCTCCTCGACGACTGGATGGGCGGCGTGATGCCCCGGCCCGTCGAACAGCACGAGCTGTGTGTAAGTTCGCCCTTTTCCCGGCTCGCCGCCGCGCTGCGGGGCCGTGGACTCCATCTCGCGCAGCAGCTCCCGCGCCCTCGCCACGACCTCGGGCGGCATGCCAGCCAGCTTCGCCACCTGGACACCGTAGCTGCGATTCGTCCCGCCCGGTATGACCTTGCGCATGAATACAATATCGTCCGCATCCTCGCGCACCGCGATGTTGTAGTTGACCACGCCTGGCAGTAGCCCTTCCAGCCCCGTGAGGTCGTGGTAGTGCGTCGCGAACATCGTCTTGGCGCCGACCTTCTTGCCGTGGACGTACTCGGCCACCGCCCAGGCTATGCAGAGGCCGTCGAAGGTCGAGGTTCCCCGGCCAATCTCGTCGAGCAGGATGAGGCTCTTTTTGGTCGCCGAGTGGAGGATGTTCGCCACCTCAGTCATCTCGACCATGAAGCTGCTCTGGCCCCTGGCCAGGTCGTCGTACGCCCCGACTCTGGTGAAGATGCGGTCCACGATTCCGACGCTCGCCGCGCGGGCTGGCACGAAGCTGCCAACCTGAGCCATGTAGCAAACCAGGGCGACCTGGCGCATGAACGTGGACTTGCCGGCCATGTTCGGGCCTGTAATCATCATCAGGCGGTTCTTCGTGCAGTCCAGGAGCGCGTCGTTCGGCACGAACTTCTCGCTCAGGGCGAGCTCAACGACTGGATGGCGTCCATCGACAATCTTGATGGTCTCTGAGGAATCTACCCTCGGACGGACGTAGCCGTTTCGGTCCGCGACGTGCGCCAGGGAGCACAAGGCGTCGAGCTCGCCCAGCGCGCGAGAGGTCGCCTGAACTCGCGCGGCCTCCGCGCCCACGGCTTTCCTCAGTTCCGAAAATATCTTTCTCTCCAGCGCGAGGGCGTCCTCCTCCGCCGTCAGCACCTTTTGCTCGGCCTCCTTCAGCTCCCTCGTCGTGAACCTCTCGCCGTTGGCGATGGTCTGCTTGCGCTCGTAATCCTCCGGAACGCTTTTGAGATTCGGCTTCGAGACCTCGATGTAGTAGCCGAAGATCCTGGTGAAACCCACCTTGAGGGATTTGACGCCGGTGCGCTCCCTCTCCTTGGCCTCGAACGAGACAATCCATTCCCGCCCGCCCCGGCTCGCCCTTCGCAGACCGTCCAGCTCGGCGCTGAAGCCAGGTCGCACATAACCGCCGTCGTCCATCGTCGCAGGCGGCTCTTCGCACACGGTTCGAGCGATGCGAGCGTCCAGCTCTTCGCAGGGATCTATTCGCCCCGCCAGCTCTCCCACGGCGCCGGTTTTTTCCGCGAGCGCAGAAAGCCCATTTCTCAGTTTCTTCGCAGCGCGGAGAGAACTGGCGAGCCCGACCAGCTCACTTGGGCTCGCAGTTCCGAAGCAGGCTCTGCTGACCAATCTGTCCATGTCTCGCACGTTCGCCAGCGTAGCCCGAAGCTCGTCCCGAGCCGCGAAGCCGGACTTCAACGCTTCCACGGAATCCAGCCTGCGATTGACCTCAACGGGGTCCAAAAGCGGCTCCTGCAGCCAAGCGCGTAGCGTTCTCGCGCCCGGCGGGCTCTTCGTGTGGTCCAGCGTTTCGAGCAGCGTGCCGTCCCGCCCGCGCTCGCGGATGTTCTCCAGGATTTCCAGGTTGCGGAGCGTGACCGGGTCGAGGGACATCTTGCCCGAGAGGTCGGAGAACCTGAGCTTCGCGAAGTAGCCTAGCGCCCCGCGCTGCATCTCCGCGACGTAGGCCAGCGCCGCACCTGCCGCCGCAGCCGCCAAAGGCTTTCCTTCGAGCCCCAGCGCCTCCATACTATCGGCTTTGAAATGCTCCAGCAGCAGCCATTCGGCCTTCTCGAGCTCGAAGCGCTCCCTGTCGAAGGCATTGATCTTTGCACTGGCCAAGTCCAGCCAGGCCGGGGCCTTGCCGTCGGGCGTGACGATTTCCGAGGGCCGCCGGAGCGATATCTCCGAGCAGAGCCTCTTCTCCCATCCTGCGCCGCTGGCCTCGGTCACAACCATCTCTCCTGTCGACGAATCTGCGAAGGCAACGCCCATCCCGCCCTTGCCCGGCGCGAGCGCCAGCAGGTAGTTCGTCACCTTCCCGTCCAGAAGCGAGTCCTCGATGAGCGTGCCCGGCGTCACGACGCGAACCACCTCACGGCGCACGATTCCCTTGGCGGCGGACGCTTCCTCCATCTGCTCGCAAATCGCCACCTTGTGGCCCGCGCGGATGAGCTTTCCCAGATAGCTGTCCAGCGCGTGATGGGGAATGCCTGCGAGCGGGACCTTCTCCTTCGCCCCCTTGTCCCTCGAGGTCAGGACGATGCCCAAGACCTTGGACGCGACCTTCGCGTCCTCGCCGAACGTCTCGTAGAAGTCGCCGAGGCGGAAGAGCAGCAGGGCGTCTGGATGCTGCGCCTTTATCGATTCGTACTGTTGGACAAGCGGCGTCTTGGTCGCCAAGCGTCGGGCCCCCCTCTGATGCTGCTCCACCTGAAAAGCACGGCGCTTATAAGGGCTTTCTCTCGGTGATAAAACAAAAAGGCGCCCGCGCGTGAATATCTATCTCGTTGTTCTGCACCATGCGAGAAAGTCCAAGGCTTCGCGGTAAATCCTGGCAACTTCTACGGATTTGTTTCTCCACTCCGACCAGTTCCTGCGATAATCGTGCACTTCCCTTACAATCGTGTGTCCTTCGGGATATCGATGGTAAAACGCCGATACGATTTCGCCGTATTTCTTGAGATAGATGCCGTTCTTCAACAATGTATTTCTTGCGCCGCACAACGTGAACCCTATAGAATTCCGCAGCTGCCAGAAAGGGCTCGCATCCTTATCGCGTTTTAGAAAATCCAGCATCCATGCGGTATTTTCATCGGGCCATGATTTATCCAATTCCGGCAGCTTGATTTCATCTTTGAAATCCTCCCCTCGAATGAACCTGCCGTAATGCCTGACATCCCAGAGGTTCAAAGGATTGGTCATTTCAACCGGATTGACGAAATTGCTCTTCGTTGTCGTCATCGGGCAGAACCAGGGGCCCCTGTCCGTTTGATAATATGGATATTTAATGACAATTGTTTTTATCATGGAATCTATTTGTTGAGCGAGGTCAGATGATGCTTCCTTGACGATGAGAAATGCATCCACATCGCTCCACCCTGGGATGAAATCGTTTGCCCCCACGCTACCTATGACGATGAAGGAAACGAATTGGTCATGGATGTTTTCCTCGCACAAATCGCAGAAATCCTCGATCGATTGCCAGTAGTCTTCTGAGCTCATGCTGCCCCTCGCCTTCTTCAATACCTCGGCAACGTATGGAGTTTTTAATTCGGTGTATATCCCTGTCTCAAGATTGGCCTCCATCGCCCATTTCTTCTTTAGCGCAAAGTACCTATCAGCTTCATCCTGGTGTTTCCGCAGGTAATCGCGAAATTGCACGTGGTCGATATGTTCGCCGCTGCCATGGAACGTTATGTGATAGTGCACGTGCAAGCTTTCTCCTTTGTATTGAAATGGCCCCGAGATGAAATACCTTTCCGGAAACACACCGAATCCGGGCTTCGGGTTGAATTGGTATCCGTTGGTTTCCAAAGCCTCCACGATGCTCATCATGGACTCCTTTTTGGCAATTATCAGGAGGTCAATGACGCCCTTTCCACCCAAACCAACTACTGACGTGCTGCCGATGTGTTCCACTTCGATTGGAAACGGAATGATGCTGCAAAGAAAACTCTTGATGTCATTGAATTTGCCAGGTGCAGTCGGGTCGTAGTCCAGCAGTTTGACTTCTTTCACGCGCCTTGTTAGGTTCGCTTTTTGGTCCGCGCAATCAGTCTTCGCATCCAATCAGTAGCCTCCCGGGTTTCTGTTCAATAGCCTCGATTTCCTCATTTGATGGCTTGCATTCAACAATCATGGTGGGGGGGCGCCCCCCCCCCCCCCCCCCAAAACCCAAAAAAAAAAAAACAAAAAAAAAAAAAAAAAAAAAAAAAAAAAAAAAAAAAAAAAGTAAAAAAAAAAAAAAAAAAAAAACACAAAAAAAAAAAAAAAAAAAAAAAAAAAAAAGTAAAACAAATAAAAAAAAAAAAAAAAAAAAAAAAAAAAAAAAAAAACTAATTAAATTATAAAATTTATATATAAAAAAAAAATATATAA
>JAZDNO010000010.1:0-36281 GCA_043799545.1 Methanobacteriota archaeon
GCCCCTCTTTTCGATGGCATTATATCACTCCTTGCCGTGCAAACGCCGCAGGAAATGCGCGCGTCGAAGCGCAGGCATGAGCCGTGATAGCACGTGTGAGGTATAATGCTTGCGCATCGGAAGGCTTTTCCACCCGCGAGGCATCGCATCGTTTATGGAAAAAGGCGAGCTGTTCCGCAAGTCGTTCCACCTCTGCGCGCCAGTGTTCCTGTCGTACTATTTGGTTCCTGACGATTTCTGGGGAGTCGTCCCGGGCATGGGCTCCGCGCTGAGAGGGCGGGAAGTCGTCCTGCTCGCCGTGCTCGCCATCGTCCTGGCTTCTGAGGCCGTCAGGCTAAGGATGGGATGGCGCGCCTTCGGGATGCGCCCGTACGAAACGGAAAAGATGGCCGCGCACGCCTGGGCAGGGTTCGGCATCGCGATAGGGTTCCTGTTCTTCCCGCGGCCGTTCGTCGTCGCAATAGTTTTCGGGATGGCGTGGGTGGACCCGCTGATTAGCCTGCTGCGTAAGAATCGCCCCTATCTTTATCCGATGCTTCCCCTCGCTGTTTACTGGCTCATCGTCGCTGTGGCGCTGTCCGTCCAGACTGACGCTTCGCCGGTGGTCATCGCGAACCTGGCGCTGATAGCTGCCTGCGCGGCAATCCTTTGCGAGTCCCCAAAGCTCAAGCACCTGGACGACGACTTCCTGCTCCTCACTGTTCCGCTGGCGGCGATGTGGCTGGCGAACGTTCTATTATCGGGCGCGATGGGCTTCCTCTTCGACTAGCTCACTCGACTGTGACGCTCTTGGCAAGGTTCCGGGGCTTGTCGATGGGGCATCCGCGCTCCCTGGCCACGTAGTATGATAATAGCTGAAGGGCAACCGAGACGGGGATTGCGGAGAACAGCGGCGGGACTTTGGGGACGTATATGACGTTGTCGCAGTACTTCTCCAGGTCGCTGTCGCCCTCTATTCCGACGCAGACGACGGGGGCCTCGCGGGCGCTCACCTCGCCGATGTTGCTCAGCACCTTCTCGTACGTGTGGTCCGGAACGGCCACGGCCACCACGGGGGTGTCCTTGGTCAGAAGGGCCAGGGGGCCGTGCTTCAACTCGCCCGCCGCGTAGCCTTCGGCGTGTATGTAGGATATCTCCTTCATCTTCAGCGCGCCCTCGAGGACGACTGGATAGTTCAGGTTGCGCCCGATGAAGAACATGTCCCTCGCCCCGGCTATCTCCTTGGCCACAGCCTCAATCTTCTCCGAATTGTTTAGCACCGACTGGACGACCTGCGGCATCGACCTGAGGGCGTCGCGCATCTGAGCCTGCGTGTCCGAGTGCAGCACCCTTCGGAGAGCCCCGTACTTGATTGCCAGGAGGTACATGACTGCGAGCTGGGTGACGAACGTCTTCGTCGCCGCGACGCCGATTTCTATGCCCGCCCGTGTGTAATAGACCTCGTCGACCTCTCGAGTTATCGTGCTTCCGACGACGTTGGTGATTCCGATGGTGTAGCATCCCCGGCGCTTCGCCTCTCTCGCGGCGGCGAGCGTATCGGCCGTTTCCCCGCTCTGCGTGACCAGTATCGTCAGCGGCATCTCCCTGCTGGGCGTGGAATACCTGTACTCGGAGGCGATTTCCGCAGTCGTCGGAATTTTCAGGACGGTCTCGAACACGTACTTGCCGACGTAGCAGGCGTGGTAAGAAGTCCCGCAGGCTACCAGCTTGACCGAATCGAACCTCACGCCCATGTCCTGCTCGGGCCTGTCCGAGAGCCTTCCGAGCAACGTCTGGTGAAGCGCCCTCGGCTGCTCGAAAATCTCCTTGAGCATGAAATGCTGGTATCCTCCCAGCTCCGCGTCCTGCACCGTGTACTTGACCCGCTGGTAGTCCCGCTGGACGGCCTCGCCATCAATGGTGCGCAGCTGCACCCCCTGCGGCGTCAGCACGGCCATTTCCCCGTCCATCATGGGGATTATCCGGTCCGTCAGGTCCAGCACGGCCGGGATGTCCGATGCCAGGAATGTCTCCCCGGTACCGAGCCCAACTATCAGAGGGCTTTCGTGCCTAACAGCCACTATCTTTCCCTTCTCGCCTTCGTGAACAACGGCTATGGCGTAGGATCCCTTCAGGCGCTTGACCGCAACCGCCACTGCGCCTTCGAGATTTCCCTCGTAAGCGTCCTCAATCAGGTGGACGATGACCTCCGTATCCGTTTCGGACCTGAACTGGTGGCCCTTCCTCATCAGCTCTTCCTTCAAGGACATGAAGTTCTCGATTATCCCATTGTGGACGAGCGCGATGCGCTCCTTGCAGTCGACGAACGGATGCGCATTGTTCTTCAGGGGCTGGCCGTGGGTCGCCCAGCGCGTGTGTGCTATGCCGTGCGTCCCCCGTATCGCGGGCATTGACGACTCCATCCGGGATATCTCGCCCTTGTCCTTGTACACCGTGAGGCGCTCGCCGATTATCGCCACGCCCGCGGAATCGTAACCCCTGTATTCCAGCCTCTTCAAGGCCTTCAGCAGAAGACCCTGCGCTTCCCTGTCTCCCGTGTAGCCCACGATTCCGCACATTGTTATCCCTCACATGACCTGCGAACCGTTGGGAAGGTCCACGCATATCGTCTTGCCCGGCGCAATCCTGCATCCGTATCCGACGATCACGCCGCCCCTGAAAGAGACGTTGCCTCCTATAACCGAGCCCTCTCCAATCATCGCGCCGATGGTTTCCAGCGATTTGAGCTCCCCGTCGGCGTTGACTTTGGCGGGCTCCCCGTCCGCGGTGCAATTCGGACCTATTCGGACCCCCTCCCCCACGACCGAGTGGGAGAGCATCGTGCCAGCGCCGATGAAGCTGTTCTTCATTACCAGGCTCTGCTGGAGGACGACATGGGGCGAGAGCACGACGTTGTCGCCTATGCTCGTCTCCGGTGAAATGCACACGCCGGGCCCGAGCTCGCAGTTCTCGCCTATCGTAACTGGGCCGGTGATGTGCGCCCCCGAGCTCACGACCGTCCCTGCGCCTATGGACACCGTGCCCTTGATGTGGGCCCCGCGCTCGACCGTGCCGGCGGTGTGCTGCGGCACCTTTGCCAATGCCTCAGCGTTGGCGGAAGGCAGGTCCCACGGATAGACCACATCCCTCCATGAACCGGACGTGAATATCGCCTCGAACCTGTTCCTGGGTATCATGCGCTGGACTGCGCTCGTGAGCCTGTGATCCCCGTCCTTGGTCGCCTCGCCTATCGCGTCGAATATTCCTAGGTCGAAACGATATATACCCGTGCTGATTATGTTGCTGAAGCGCTCGCTCGGCTTCTCCGCAATCTGTGCTATGTTGTCCCCGCTGAGCAGGACGACCCCGTACTTTGACGGGTTCTGGCTCTCGGTCACGACTATCGCGCTGCCCTTGGCCTTGTTCACGATGTCTGTGAGCGTGGACGGCTCGATGACGTTGTCCCCCGCCAGGACCAGGAATTCGTCTTTGACGTAATCCCGGGCCTTTCCCAGGGCGAAGCCCGTGCCAATCTGGCCCAGCACCTTGCTCTGGACTATGTACTCTATCTTGGCTCCGAACGCCTTGCCGTCCCCGAAGTAGGACATGATGCGCTCCTTCTTGTAACCGACGACCATCGCCATCTCGCGCACCCCGTTCTTCACGAGCGCCTCGACGACGTACTGAATGATCGGCCTGTTGGCAATCGGTATCATGACCTTCGGTTCCGAGGTCGTAAAAGGTCTCAACCGCGTCCCCTCGCCTGCGGCCAGAATCACTGCCTTCATCGTATCACGCCAAACCAATCCACGGCTCCAGTATATAACATTTTCTATGGTTATCCCTAGAAAAAGTTAATATATAGCATTCGGATGAGCATGATGGTAACATGGCGGCGACTGCGGACTACGGCATAATGATATTCTTCTCCACAATCATAGTCCTGGCTTTAATATATATTTTCATGCACATGGATAATCTTCTGTATTATTTCAAGCTCAAGAAGGACAGGCGCATCGAGGACGACACGCTCGATTTCACCTTCGGGGCGATAAAAGTTCTGTGGGCTTCGCTTGCGGCGATGTTCCTCGTCGAGCTGGCTACGTTCCTCAAATTGGACTACGCAGACGACGTGGCGCAGGCCATATACGATTACGTCTTCGCCATATTCGTCTTCTGCCTGGTCATAGTCGTCGTGTGGTTCGTTGCGAGGCTGGGGTCGAGGCACATCGAGCAGTCCATGCAGAAGGCGGTCGTGGACCCGAACGCATACATCAAGCCAGGGCTGTTGGAGTTCTACGAGCTGTTCGTGAAGTACTTCATCTACGCCATCGGCTTCGTGTTCGCGACCTTCACGGCGATGGTCGCCATACCGGACGAGACCCAGAGGCAGCGCGTCTTCGACTGGATGGGGTTCGCCCGGCTGAACGTCGACGAATTGGCGGCCTCCCTGAGCGCGTACGTGATACTGCTAATAGTGTTCTTCCTCGTGTGGAAGCTGGCATCGTTGATGTTGGACGACTTCAAGAAGAAGTCCACGAAGTTCCCCCCGCGAGTGATCGACCTGGTGAAGGCCTTTGTCCGGTACGGACTGACCTGGCTGGCCATGGTGGTCACGCTGACGATAATCCTTGACCTCTTCAACTTCCAGTACGTCGAGATGGTCATATACGTCATAATCGCCGCCACGTTCATCCTCCTGCTGGTCGTGGCGTTCTCTCCGACGACCCGCGAGGGCTTCTCGGGAGTTGTCCTCCTCATCAGCGATTCTGTCAACAAGGATGACTGGATTTCCATCGACGGCGTGGCGGAGGGGCGTGTGGTGTCGCAGAACCTGCTGACGACCAGGCTCGCCGCGGAGAACGGGGAGATAATGGACGTGCCGAATTCGAAGATAACGTCGTCGGTGGTCAGGAACTGGACCAAGACGGGGCGCGTCGAGGTCTCGTTGTCCCTTCCCTCCGGTGTGCCTGGTGCGACCGCGATGCGAAGCGCGGCGTCGATAGATGGCGTCAGCAATGACCCGATGCCGGAGGTAGTCTCCAGGATACTTGAAAACGGAACGACCGCGAAGACTCTTAGGTTCTACGTCACTGATTTTCAAAGGCGTCGAGCAATATCCGAGTTGCTGACTGCGGAGTTTCTCCTGCAGGACTCGGGGAAGGCTTGACCTTCTGGACGATGACGAACGGTTTCTCGATTCGCTCCGCCAGGCGGTTCTGGAGGCTGCCGAACACGAACTGCATCATCCTCGACTCGTCTGCGGCTCCGATGATGACTATGTCGTGGTTGGCCGAGGCGGCTAGCACCGCACCTTCCACGTTCTTGCTGTCGTCGAGCCTGCGCTCGTGGACCACGCTGTGGGTTTCGCAAATCTGGCAAAGCCTGTCGAGAATTTGGCCGAGCCTTTCCCGGTCGCATTCCCTGTGGCAGGCGCCGTACAGCGTGATGGCTGCTTTATAGCGCTTGGCGAGCAGGATTGCCATCCCGGTCGCGTATGTTTCGTTCCCCTCGCCAGTGGCCACCACCAATACCCTGTCGACCTCCTCCGGCATCGCCTTGGATTTGTATATCACGACGTCGCACGGGGCGTTTTGGACGACCTTGTCTATGTTGGAACCCATGAGCATCTCGGGGCCATGCCGCCCGCGCCAGCCCATGAATATGACGCTCGCGCCCATCTCCCTCGCCTCCTCCACGATGGCCTCCGATGGCTTGTGCGAGACTACTATCTTCGTGTGCACGTTGGCCCTCATGTCGCTAGCGAGCTTTTTTGCTTTGGAAAGAGTTCTCTTCTCCGCACTCACCCTGGCGTACGAAACTGATTCGAGAGATTCCGTTTCCGGCAATTCTATCACGTGGAGCAGGTGGAGTTCCCCGCCCTCGACGCGCGAGACGAGCGCCGCCAGCTCTACCAGGGACGTGTCCTGCGGCCCGGCCACGGCCGCCATTACGCAGTATCTGGTGCCCTCGTGCTTCTCCGAGACCTCGACGTGCGGGAGGTCAATCTCCTTGTGGACAATCTTCTCCTTGCTTGAATATAGCAGGTAGGCTAGGAGGCCTATTATAATCCAGAACATCGCCATATACCAAGCGATTGGCTCGTACGCCCAAAGCGAGTAAGCCATTATGCCTTTCGTTACAAGGCCGATGATGGGTATGATGGGAAAGAGAGGCATCACGTACCGGCGTCGGATTTCGGGATGCTTAATGCGGAGCGTCATCACGGCCACGTTGACGAAAATCATGAGCATGAGGAACATGATATCGGCTGAAGCCGTTATCTGTTCGATGGGCAAGAAGATGACCATCGATATCACAATACCCCCGCTGATGAAGATTGCGATGTGCGGTGTATTTCGAATGCGGTGGAGACTACCAAATGACTTGGGCAGCGCGCCGTCGCGGCCCATTGCGTACGCGACTCTGGAGGAGGAGAATAGTGTGGAGTTGATCGCGGCTAGTGCTCCGATAATGATTCCTACTCCAATCAACTGGAGCCCAAATCCAGGCATTGAAATGCGAGCCACTTCAGCGACTGCGTTCTCCTCGTACAATCCTGCTGTCTCCCATCCGACGACGCCGATGGTCACGACCGCAACGAGGATGAAAATCACCGCTGCAAGCGAGATGGTAATCCAATGTGCCCGAGGGATGTTTTTCTCCGCATCCTTGCACTCTTCTCCACACTGGGCGATTATCTCGTACCCTTCAAACACGATGAATGTAAAACCCATCGCCACGACGACATTCCACATGCCGCCCTCGGGCATGAACGGCGTGAACGACTCGCCCACATTCGCCTTCCCGGTCATGAATAACACGCCGGCTAATATGTAGATGACGACAATTGTAATCAATGTGACAGTGATATAGCTGCTGGATCGTCCAGTTGTCTTTGTACCCCTGAAATTAATGTAGATGAAAACGAAACACGCCGCCACCGCCAAAAGCTTGACCAGTTCCTCGTGGCTGAGGCCCAAGAGTTCGATTCCAAACGCCTGCATGAGCCAAATCACTCCATAACCGAATCCCAGGACGTAGAAAGCCGTCACGATTGTATGTCCGAACCATGACAGCCATCCCGCAAGGAATCCGAAAGGCTGGGGCATGCCGTCCTTTACCCAAATATATCCCCCGCCTGTATCCGAGAATGCGCTCCCGAGCTCGGCGTACGCCATCGCAGTCAGGATGGTGACAAAGAAGTTGAAAAGAAAAGCGAGAATCAACGCGGGCCCCGCTATCCTGACGCCAAATCCTACAAGCAGAAATATCGTGGTGCCAATCGTCGGCCCGAGCCCTATCATCGTTATTTCGAGGAGACCCAGGTCTCGCCGGAGCTTGACTTCCGTGCCGCCAGTGCCGTTTTTCTGGGCCTCGTCCGACATTTGCGACGGCATCCCTGCCCGTATATATAGGATTTGGGATAGGTATAAATGCGCACCAGTATTTTTCCCGCACATGACGGAAATTCTGTTCATGAGGGACGCCGACGCGAACTACGTTCGGGAGTTCGAGGCGACGGTCGTTTCCAAAGGGGAGAACTTCGTGGTCCTGGACAGGACCGCTTTCTACGCTGTCGGGGGAGGGCAGGAGACCGACACGGGCTCCCTTTCGTGGGAGGGCGGCTCCGCCAGTGTGAAGGAGGTCACGAAGAAAGGTGAGGTCAGGCACCGCCTGGACGGTCCAGTTCCTGATGCTGGCACAATTGTCCACGGCGAAATTGACTGGGAGCGCAGGCACGCCCACATGAGGATGCACACCGCCCAGCACATAATTTCCAGCGTCGTGTTTGATATATATAAAGCCCGAACCGTCGGGAACCAGATACACGCGGACAGGTCGCGCGTGGACTTCGCTCCCGCGAATTTCACCCAGGATGACGTGCAAAAAATCGAGGCCAAATGCAACGAGATTGCGGCGAAGGGAATCGGGGTGAGGATTTACGAGGAGGACCGAACCGAGCTGGAGAAGCGCGTGGACCAGCAGCGCGCGAACCTGGATCTGCTGCCCCAATCGATACGGCGGTTGAGAATCGTGGACATCGATGGCTTCGACGTGTGCCCGTGCGCCGGGACGCATGTCCGGAACACTAATGAAATTGGCAGGTTCCACATCCTGGAGCGCGAGAAAAAAGGGAAGGGCAGGGAGCGACTTACGTATGAATTGCTGGCATGAAGCGGATAGGAAACCGGACGAGCCGAGCTGGCGAGGTCCGAGTTTCTTTGCTCCAAATGCTTTCTTTGCGAGGGCCGAACCGGAGAGGCGATTCTCAAAGAAAGCGTTTAAGGGAAAAGACCGGGAACGGCTAACTTACGAGCTATTGGACGAGTGATGAGCGCCATCCCCGTTAGGCCCGGGAGGATTGGCCCCGAAGACCGCGTTATGGCAACCATCGCCACAACGGCAGCCTTCTGCTTTGCCGCTCTAACATGGCTTGTTGTAGTGGGTGAGACGCAGGGATTCGACCATGCGGCGCTTGAAACCGTTTACAACTCGAACACGCCGACGACACTTATGATTTTCCGGGCGGTTTCATTCGCTGGCTCCATGTGGGCGATTGCTGTCGTCACATGTTTTGCGGCCCTCTATTTTACTCTGCGAAAGCGCATCCGCACATCGGCATTCATCCTTGCAAGCGTCTCTGGGGCGTGGCTCCTGAATGAGGTCCTCAAGCTCGCCGTTTCGAGAGCCAGGCCGGAGCTGGGCTCCGATGTCTTCGCGACGGGATACAGCTACCCTAGCGCCCATACGATGGTCGGGATAAGCCTCTACATAACACTCGCCATAGCGCTTTCACCCCTTGTGGAGTCGCCGACACGCAAGGCCGCACTCTGGATGTCCGCGGTGGCGCTGGTAGCGCTCATCGCACTCAGCCGCCCGTTCCTCGGCGCGCACTGGCCGACGGACGTGATGGGCGGCGCGCTTCTGGGCGCGGCCTGGGTAATATCATTGAGAGAGATCCGGATGAGATACCTGCAACACGAAAAAATTGAAAGCGCCGAAAAGTATTGAAAAAGAAAGGTTTTGCGGTCAGGTGTCCGTTTCAACGCCTTTCGCGCCTGTCGCCGCCCCTGCGGTCCCCGCCGCGCCTGTCGCCGCCGCGGCCGCCGCCGCGCCTGTCCCCGCCCCTGCTCGGAGGCCTGCGCTCGCGCCTCGGCTGCTCGACGTAGCCCTCTGGCTTCGGGAGAAGCTCGCGCGCCGAGACGTCGACCTTGCCGCGGTCTATGGATATGACCTTCACGCGGACCTTGTCCCCGAGCTTGAGCCTGTCCTCGACGTTCTCGACCCTGGCCCAGTCGATCTCCGAAACATGCAGCAGGCCGTCCTGGTTCGGCGTCAGCGTGACGAAAGCCCCGAAGCTCATCATCTTTACGACGACTGCCTCCTCGAAGATTTCGCCGATTTCGACGGTGCGCACAAGGTTCTTGATTATCGTCTCCGCGGCCTTGGCCTTCTCCGAATCCGTGGAGGTGATTACTACCAAGCCCTCGTCGTTGACGTCAATCTGGACTTCGTATTCCTCCGTAATCTTGCGGATGACCTTGCCGCCGGGGCCTATGACGTCGCCTATCTTCTCCGGGTCTATGTGGAAGCTGATTATCCTCGGAGCCCACTTGGAGAGTTCGGTCCTCGGGCCTGGCAATGAGGCCTCCATCACGTCGAGCACCTCGTTGATGCCCTTGCGCATCTGGACCACTGTCGCCTCGACCATCTCCATCGTCAGGCCGCGCGTCTTGGTGTCCATCTGTATGGCCGTGATGCCCTGCCTGGTGGACGTGAACTTGAAGTCCATTCCTCCAGCGCCGTCCTCGAGGTCCTGCAGGTCGGTGATGACCTTCCACCTCTTGCCATCGCACGCGAGGCCCATCGCCATTCCTGCGACGTGCTTCTTCAGCGGGACGCCGGCGTCCATCAACGCCAGGGACGAACCGCAGGTCGAGGCCATCGAGGACGAGCCGTTGGAGCCCATGACCTCGCTGACGACACGTATCGTGTACGGGAAGTCGTCGTTCGCCGGCAAGACCGGCAAAATCGCCTTCTCGGCCAATGCGCCGTGGCCAATCTCGCGCCTGCCAGCGCCCCTAAGCGGCTTGACGTCGCCGACCGAGCACGGCAGGAAGTTGTAGTGGTGATAGTATGTTTTCGTGTAGTCCGCCTCGCCAGTCTCGACAGTCAGTTTGTCGCCCGGAGAGCCCAGGGTCACGACCGACAGGACCTGGGTCTCGCCCCTTGTGAATAGTCCAGTCCCGTGCACCCTCGGAAGCACGCCCGTCTCGGCAGTGAGAGGCCTTATCTGGTCGAGCGCGCGCCCGTCAACCCTCTGGTCCCTGTCCAGGATTGCTAGCGTCACCTGCTCCTCTATGAAGCCGTAGAAGAAGCTGGATATCAGTTTCTTCACGTGCGATTCTGCCTGCGCGGCGTCCCTCGTCTTCGTCACAAGCGTCGGGGCGAACTGCGCCACGAGCTTGTCCTCGAGGTCGTGCAGTATGGCCTTGCGTGCGCCCTTGGAGCCCTTTGGCGTGTTGAACAGGTACTTCTCGAGGTGCGGCATCGCCGCCGCCTTTATCTTCGCAATTGCCGCCAGGTCCTCGGGGGCGTGCTGGCCGCTGAGCTTGAGCTGGTCGAGCGGGGTTTTGTCAGCGCCGACTTCCTTGCGGACAGTGTCCATGAACGCGGCCACCTGGCCGAGGGCTTCCATCGCCGCCTTGAAGCAGGCCTTCGTGTCCTTGTCGTCGACCTCCTTCGCGGAGCAGTCGACCATCGTGATGCGGTTTCCGTCGCCCATGACGACGAGGTTCATGTCCGAGAATTCCATCTCGTCCAGAGTCGGGTTGACTATGAAGTCCCCGTTTATCATCGCTATCCTCGCGCCGGCTATCGGGCCGTCGAAAGGTATGCGCGAGAGGTGCACCGCCGCGCATGCGGCGACCATCGCCACAACATCCGGCTTGTTCACTCCGTCCAGCGCGAGCGGCATGCATATTATCTGCACATCGTTCTTTATGTTCTGCGGGAAGAGCGGCCTGAGGCCGCGGTCAATCATCCTGCTCGTCAGGACCGCATCGGTCGAAGGCCTGCCCTCGCGCTTCGAGAACCTCGGGCCCTTTATCTTTCCGGCCGCGAAGTAGCGCTCCTCCAAATCGACCATCAGGGGGAAGAAGTCCATCCCCTCCCGGCACGTCTGCGACATGCTTGCCGTAGCGAGAACGACCGTCTCTCCGATCTGCGCGACGACCGAGGCGTCTGCCTGGTTCGCGAACTTTCCTATCTCCAACGTGAGCTTTTTGTCGTGCCACGTCATTTCGAATTTCTGTGTCATTTCAACACCGTTTCCTTTGCGTATAAACAAGCTGCCTCGGCCTTGCGGGGCGAAATGGACCATTTGCGGTCCGATGAGCCTCAACTTGAATGCGGGCCCCCTCCCGGGGTCCCCGTTGGCGGTCTCGCCGCCATCGGCATTCCAGCCGTTAATAGCCTGCCTTTTGCGTAGTAGGGTAGATTATGGTATATAATAAAGCTTTTGATTCCCGTATAACATCGTGTAAAAGGTTTTATGGATAGTCCCCTCTGCACCGTTGGCTCGATGCCTGGTGAGTCCTATGAGCACAAAGGAGTCGTCCGCGAGCGCCACGGCGCTCAAGGGCGCGGCGAAGCTTGATGGTCCCCTCGGTGGCTATTCCCTGAATTCGGAGGGCAAGCCCGCATGTTCCGAGGCCTGTCCCGCAGGCATCGACGTCAAGGCGTACGTCAATCTCATCGCGGACAAACGCTACGAGGAAGCCGTCGCAGTCATCAGGCGCGCCAATCCGTTCCCCGGAGTCTGCGGCAGGGTCTGCACCCACCCGTGCGAGGGCGAGTGCCAGAGGGGAGAGTTCGACGACCCCGTTGCCATCAAGGCGCTCAAGCGCTTCGCATCCGACTACGAGAGGGCGAGGCGGTGCCCGGCCCCTGTGGTTAAGCTTGGCAAGAAAGGAAGGGTGGCGATAATCGGCGCCGGTCCAGCGGGTCTCACTGCCGCATACGATTTGGCTTTGTCCGGTCACCCCGTCGTTGTTTTCGACTCCGCAAAATATGCCGGCGGCATGCTCGGCTGGGGGATACCCAGCTTCAGGCTGCCCAGGGAGATCGTCCGCGGGGAGGTCATGCAGATTTCCGACCTCGGCGTGGACATCAGGCTTGGCGAGAAGGTAACCGATCCGTCCGCCTTGCTGAGGAAAGGCTTCTCGGCCGTCGTCGTCGCCGCCGGATGCATGGTCCCGGTCCCCATAGGCGTCGAGGGAGAGGATTCCGATGGCGTGCTGGACTGCATAGATTTCCTGAGGGGGGCGAGCGAGGGCGACGTGAAATCGCTGAAAGGGAAGACCGTCGTCGTCGGCGGCGGAAACGCCGCGCTCGACGCCGCCAGGATGGCGCTGCGTCTCGGCTCGGACGTGACGATAGCGTACAGGCGAACGGAAGCCGAGATGCCGGCGGACAGAGCAGAAATCCAGGAGGCCAAGGAGGAAGGCATCAAATTCGAGTTCCTGGCCATGCCGAAAAAGGTCGTTGCTTCGGAAGGCAAAGTGACGGGGCTGGTCGTCCAGCGCGCCAAGCTGGGGGAGCCGGATGCAAGCGGGAGGCGCGCCCCCGTTGGAATACCGGGCAGCGTTTTCAAAATCGACGCGGACTGGATAATAAGGGCTGTGGGTTCGAAGCCCGATTCCAAGCTCCTGGAATCCGGGGGACTGAAGCTCACACCCACAGGCACGATTGAGGCCGACGAGAATGGAAGAACCTCGGTGAAAGGGGTCTTCGCCGCGGGGGATGTGGTTTTGGGTCCGGCTACCGTCGTCGAGGCCATAGGCAGCGGCCATGCGGCCGCGGCTGGAGTCGTCGAACATCTGGGCGGGCCTAAAGCAGCTTCCCGCGATGAGTCGCAAGACCGCGTCTACGTCCTGGAGAAGATGCCAGAGGCCAAGGCTGGTCGGGCGAAACCCCCCAAGGTCCCGGCGCTGGCCCGCAAGTCGAGCTTCGAGGAAGTCGAGGGCGCGCTCGACGAGCTGAGCGCGGTCGCCGAGGCATCCAGATGCAGGCGCTGCGGGCTCTGCTCCGACTGCGACGTCTGCCTTTCCGGCTGCCACCACAGGCAGGCGGTCCTGCTCAGCGAGGGAAGCGGCCCCAAATGGGTCAAGGTCCCCCTGAATTTCTCCAGGCGGCTCGTCGAGGACCACGCCACGCGCGAGGGGTGGAGATTGTCGACCGATGGGAAGGTGGCCGAGGCGAGGCTGGAACCCGTCCAGGCGTTCGTCGATTCCGACCTTTGCATCGCGTGCGGGCTTTGCGAGGAAGCCTGTGTTTACCGTGCGGTGAGGGTGCGATTCAACAGAAACGACTCGCCGTCCGCCGCAGTGGACCAGGAGGGCTGCAGGGCGTGTGGCGCTTGCGCCGGAGTCTGCCCGACTGGAGCCGTCTCTATGGGATTCATGGACGATGATAAATTGTTCGTGCGTGCGCGCGAGGCTGCGTCGGAATCCAAGGGAGGAATAGTCACATTCGGCTGCATCTGGCAGGATTCGGGGCGCCTTGCTTCGAAGCCCGGCGTGGTTCCGGTGATTTGCACGAGGCGCGTCTCACCCGCGTTCGTGCTCGAAGCGCTCGCGTCGGGTGCTTCCGGGGTCGCGCTTGCTGGCTGCCCCGATGGGGAGTGCCACTACCTGCCCGGGCCGTGGATGGGCGCTGACATGCCGGACAAGGTCGGCAAGATTCTGGAATCTGTGGGAATCGACAAGCGCCGCGTCAAGTACATCGAATCCTCCGGAGACCATACGAAAGCCGTCAAACAATTCGCAGCCACTCTGAAGAAGTCCAAGCTCGGGCCGATGCCGGACGCCGCGCGGACGCTGCCTGAAATCCGTGCGCCGCTCGGAAGGGCGATTTCGCTGGCGCACGTCCTCATGGCTGCCCAGGATTCGAAACCATCCAAGGGCAGGAAGGTCGATTATTTGCTCGCAGCGGGCTGCTCGCCGATTTGCGATTCCGCTCTCATGGCGCACGGCATCGACGGTTCGGGCGAGTTCCTGGACTCCGTGTCCGTGTTGCTCAAGGCATGCGATATCGATTTCACGCGCAGCCCGAGAGTCCTCGGCCCGGGGTCGAAGCTGAAGAAATGGGGCTCGACGGACTTTACAAGGATTACGGAAAGGCAGCCATCGAGGCAGTGAAATCTTCCAAGGCCAAATCGGTCATAGCCATATCGCACGAGGCCCTCTCAAAATTCGAGGGGCAATGGCAGAAGGATTTCGGGAAGCTGGGTTTCGATTTCGTGAGCCTGCCATCGATTCTCATGAAGAACTTGCCAGAGGGCGCATTCCGGAGCACGCCCGGGAAGATTGCGTTCCACCCAGCCTGCGGAGGGGGCAATTTCTCAAAGGAATTGCTCGGCCTGCTGGCCGTTGTCCCCGGCGTCGAGACCGCCGTCATCGAAGCGGGTTGCGGCGAGACCGCCTGGATAGAGCCAAGCGCCGAGAACCGGGCCAAAGCGCACCGGCTCCTGGCGAAGGCCGAGGCTGCTGGCGCGGGAACCCTCGTCGTCGAATCGCACCAGTGCCTCGCGCACCTCCTCGCGTCGCAAATGGGATGGAGGGAGAATGGCTTGGAAGTGACAGACATCTATTCTTTCCTGGCATCGAGGCTCGCGGGGGTGAAGGCAAATGAAGAATGACGCGGCGAATCCCTCGAAAACGAAACCGGATTTGACACTCCGCATCTCGGAGCATCCGATACTGGCATATCCCTCGCTGCCCGACATCCCTTTCAAGTTCAACGGCAATCCGCTCATGGCGATAAATGGGGAGATGATTTCGAGCGCACTCATAGCCAACGGCATCAGCGCCTTCAACAGGCACCACCGCGACGGCGCGCCGCAGGGCATCTTCTGCGCGAACGGCCAGTGCGCCCAGTGCCTAGTTCTGGCGAACGGAAGGCCCGTGAAGGCCTGCGTGACCCCTGTCAAAAAGGGCATGGACGTCCGCTTCCTGGACGGCCTGCCGGATCTGCCGGCGGACGACGCCGAGCCTGGACCCGCCAACATTGAAACCGTTGGCGTGGATGTCCTCGTCATTGGCGGCGGCCCGGCGGGAATGATGGCGGCGGTCGAGCTTGGCCGCGCGGGGGTCGATGTCCTGGTGGTAGACGACAAGCAGGAGCTCGGCGGGAAACTAGGCCTCCAGACGCACAACTTCTTCGGCTCGAAACGCGATTGTTACGCCGGGATGAGGGGCATGGACATCGGTACGATGCTGGCCGCGCAGGTCGGGACTCTGAAAAACGTCGAGGTCTGGCTCGATTCCCCGGCGGTTGGCGCATTCGAGGATGGGCTCGTTGGCGTGGTCAAGGGCGGAGTCTTCAGGCTCGTCAGGCCGAAACGCCTGCTCGTCACGGCCGGGGCGCGGGAGAAGGTCCTGACGTTCCCTGGCTGCGACCTGCCTGGCGTCTACGGCGGCGGGGCGTTCCAGACCCTCGTCAACAGGGACATGGTGAAGGCCGCAAAGAGGCTATTTATTGTTGGCGGCGGAAACGTCGGCCTCATCGCAGCCTACCATGCCATACAGGCAGGAATAGAGGTCGTCGGCATTGTCGAAGCCCTGCCGCAGTGTGGAGGCTACAAGGTCCATCTCGACAAGATAAAACGCCTCGGAATCCCAGTCTGGACTTCGAGCACCGTGCTGAAGGCGGAGGGAGACTGCAAGCTCGCGCGCATCACGACGGCGAAGGTCGATTCGTCTTTCAAGCCAATCGCTGGAACGGAGAGGTCTTTCGATGTGGACACGCTCCTCATCGCAGTCGGCCTGACTCCCGTGAACGAGATTCTGGCCCAGGCCAGGACCTTCGGGTTCAAGACCTTCGCCGCCGGCGACGCGGACATCATCGCGGAGGCGTCGGCGGCGATGTTCAGCGGCCGCATCGCCGGACGGCAGATACTCAGGGACATCGGGCGCGACGCCGCGATACCGAAGGAGTGGCTCGACACGCTCGCGCTGCTCAGGGCGAAGCCAGGGCCGACGCACGAGTTGGCGGCCAAGCGCAGCGACGGCTCGGTGTATCCCGTCATCCGCTGCGTCCAGGAGATACCATGCAACCCGTGCACGGCCGTGTGCCCCGTGAACTCCATCAAGACCTCCGACGGCACGATGAGCGCTTTGCCGTCATTCTCGAACATATGCCTCGGCTGCACGAGGTGCGTGGCGATTTGCCCGGGCCTTGCAATCACCCTAGTCGACAGAGGATACGACCCAGCCGGGGAGCGGGCGCTGGTTTACATACCGTGGGAACTGCCAGCTGGTTCGCTGAAACCTGGGGATTCCGTAACCACCGTCGGCTTGGAAGGGGAAAGCATCGGCAACGGCAAGGTCGTCGCGATGAAGGGTTCCGCGTGGCAGAACAGGCGCCACATCGCGGCGATAGACGTCCCTGCTCGGGACGCGGACATGGTCGCCGGCATACGGCTCTTCAACGATCCGGCACAGGTGCCAGGTAAAATGCCGGAGCCTTCCGACGACGGAGCGACAATCATATGCCGCTGCGAGCGCGTGACGAAGGAGGAGATAGAATCGTACGTGCGCGAGACGGGCGTGCGCGACTTCAACGCGCTCAAGGCCGCCCTGCGCGTGGGCATGGGCCCGTGCGGGGGAAAGACCTGCTCCGACCACGTGATGCGCCTGTTCAAGCAGGTGCTGGGCAGGGACGCGGTCATAGAGAAGCACGTCGAGCGCCCGTTCACGCAAGAGGTCCCCATGTCGGCATTCCTCGGGGGTGACGAGCAATGAGCACTGCGGGCCATAAGGATTACGACGCCATCGTCCTGGGAGCAGGCAGCGTCGGCGTTCCTATAACATATTTCCTGTCGAAGGAGGGGCTGCGCGTCCTGTGCCTCGACCCGCTGGCTTCGGCTGGCCAGGGGCAGAACAAGGCCGCGATTGGCGGCGTCAGGGCGACGCACTCAGACCCAGCGAAGATACTGATTTGCAAGGAGAGCCTGCGTATATTCGGCGCGTGGGAGGAAGAGACTGGCACGAGCATCGGCTGGAAGAAGGGCGGCTACTGCTTCCCGGTTTACCGCGAGCAGGAGGAGGAGCTGCTCCAGTCCCTGCTTCCGATACAAAAGCGATTCAAACTGAGCATAGACTGGCTCGACGCGAAGGGGATAGGAAAAACCGTGGCGGGCATCAATCCCGCGGGGCTGCGTGGCGGCACGTTCTCTCCCGAGGACGGCCAGATTTCGCCGCTGACGGCGATGGAGTCGTTCGCCAACGAAGCCCGGAAGCTGGGCGCGGATTTCCATTACCGAGAGGGCGTGGAATCGCTGATACTGGAAGGAGATTCATCTAAAGCCATCAAGGGCGCCAAGACGGCTAAGGGCGAGTACCGCGCTCCCGTCGTCGTGAACGCTGCGGGCGCGGATGCCAGCGCGGTGTGCAGGATGGCTGGCGTCGCCATCCCGGTCGTTCCGGACAGCCACGAGGCGGGCATCACGTCGCCATTGAAGCAGTTCCTCGGACCATTGGTCGTCGACATCAGGCCAGGCCCCGAAGGGAGGACTACCAACTTCTACTTCGGCCAGGTGGAGAGCGGCCAGGTAATCTTCTGCTACACGCCGAAACCGCTGTTCCCGGGAACTGACAGGGCTTGCACGTCGGAGTTCATGCCGATAATCGCCAGGCGGATGGCCGGACTGATTCCGAGGTTGAAGGGCCTGACGATAAGGAGGCTCTGGCGCGGGCTTTATCCAATGACGCCTGACGGAGTGGCCGTGATGGGCAAAGCGCCTGGCGTCGATGGCTTCTACCTCGCAATCGGCATGTGCGGACAGGGGTTCATGATGGGGCCAGGCGTGGGCTCGAACATGGCGAATTTGATAACAAAGGGAAAGCCTATTCTCGACCCCGATACTTTCGCCCTTCTGAGCCCGTCGAGGGACTTCACCAAGGGGAAAGAAAAGCTGAAGTAGGCTACCTGGGCTTCGGATTCCCGCGCTGCGCCTTGCCGCGCTTGGCCTTCAGCTCGTCCCTTACCATCTTGATGGCGCACAAGTCGCCGCACATCGAGCAGACCTCGTCCTCGGCCGGCCGCCTGCGCGCCCTGACCGCCCTGGCGTTCTCCGGGTCCAGCGAGCAGGCGAATTGCCCCTCCCAGTCCAACGCTTTGCGCGCTTTCGCCATGGCGATGTCGCGCTCGAATCCGATTCCGCGAGTAACGTCCGCCGCATGCGCTGCGATAATGCTGGCAATCGTGCCGACCTTCACATCTTCGACCGTTGGCAGCGAGAGATGCTCCGCCGGTGTGACGTAGCACAGGAAGTCGGCCCCGGCCATGGCCGCGATTGCACCGCCTATCGCGCCTGTGATGTGGTCGTAGCCAGGGGCGATGTCCGTGACCAGCGGTCCGAGCACGTAGAACGGCGCTCCCTTGCATATCGACTTCTCAATCGCCACGTTGGCGGCTATCTGGTGCATCGGGACGTGGCCGGGTCCTTCGACCATGGCCTGGACTCCCGCCGCGCGTGCGCGCTCCACGCATTCCCCCAGAGTCATGAGCTCGCGAAGCTGCGGCGCGTCGGTGGCGTCGGCCAGGCATCCAGGCCTGAAGCCGTCGCCGAGGCTCAGCGTGAACTCGTGCTTGCGGGCCAACTCTAGGAGGTAACCGTAGTTGGAATATAGGGGATTCTCCTCCCCATGATGAAGTATCCACGCGGTGAGGAAAGCCCCTCCGCGGCTCACTACGTCCGTGATTCTCCGCGAGCGGCTCAGAAGCTCCACGCTCTCCCTCGTCACCCCGCAGTGGACCGTCATGAAGTCAACGCCGTCGCGGGCGTGCTTCTCTATCGCGTTGAACAGCGTGTCCTCGGTCATGTCTACGACGGCGCTCCTCCTGGCGGTCTCCATGCCAGCCTGGTATATCGGCACGGTGCCGATGGGGAGGCGCACATCCTTCATGATCCTGCGGCGGATACTGTCAATGTCCCCGCCGGTGCTAAGGTCCATTATGGCGTCTGCGCCGAACTCGATGGCGACCCTCGCCTTTCGCATCTCCTCCTTGATGTCGACATGGTCGTTCGAGGTGCCGATGTTGACGTTCACCTTGACCCGGAGGCCTTCGCCGATGGCCCTCGGCTCGGGGGAATGGACCGGGTTGCTGGGCAGGACTACCCGCCCTTCCCTAATTTGCCTCGCCAGCCTCTCCGGAGACACCCCTTCGATTTTGGCTGCTTCGGAGACCAGCTTCGGAATCCGCCTTCGGCATTCCCCCATCAGCGTCATGTTGGCGAACCAATGGCAGATGGGGTAGAAAATAGTATTGTCTTTTCCACCATCGCACTTGCATGTATGATAACTATTACGCAAATATTATATACAAGGATACTTTACGTCGATTTCCTGGGGGAAAAAAGCACGAGTAAGTCTCAACTCCACAAGCATGGCATCACAAACGGTACTGGCGGGGGGTTCACCAACGGCGCTGGCAATGGGAAAACCAGCGGCCTCACAAACGGCGCTGGCCGCGGCAGGACGAACGGCATCGGGCGCACGAACGGGCTCGTGAACGGTTCGGGCAAGGGCAGGACAAACGGGTTGACAAACGGTTCTGGTCGCGGCAGGACGAACGGCGTAGGCCGCACGAACGGGCTCACCAACGGCTCGGGACGCGGCCGCACGAACGGCCTAACAAACGGCATGGGCCGGACCAATGGCATTACTAACGGTCTCGGAAGAACAAATGGCATCACGAACGGTCTGGGCCGGACCAATGGGCTAACCAACGGCCTCGGCCGCACAAACGGAATGACCAACGGCCTCAATTCATACAGGATGGACGACCGGAACGGTGCAGTCGCGCCCCGAAAGCTCTCGACGATTCTAATCATAGTTTTCATCATCATCATGCCAGTGTCCATCGGCTTGCTGATTCAGTCGCAACCGGTCCCCGGACAGATCGTCACGGTGGACGGCAAGTTCAAGGACTGGAACAAGATGACGCGGTACGTCGACACAACTATGTACGCAGACCCTGTGCTGGACATAACGGAATTTTCCGTCGCGGTCGAAGGCACGGACTTCTTCGCCTACGTTAAAACGCAGGGCAACCTGCTATCCAGGGCGACGATGGACAGGTACTTCGCTTTCATAGACGCCGACGGCAGCCCATCGACGGGATATGCGGCGCTCGGCCTAGGGGCAGAATACGTCGTCGAAGCCTACGGCCACAACGGAGGCTCGTGGGGAGTTTCAGCAACTAAGTTCTTCGGCGCAGACCAGTCGAACTGGAGCGCCTTTGGCACTATCGGCTCAGGCCACGCTGAATCCTCGGACAGCGAGATGGAAATGAAGGCGAGCCTCGACCTCGGGACGGGTCACGAGCTCGACGTTGGTGGCGCGCTCCGCGTCAGGTTCGCAACCATGACTGGCTCCGCGCTCGCGGACGTTTGCGCCCCCGTCGTAGACGGAAAGAACGGCGCGCTCGTCATAACCCAGACCCCGCAGGACGCTGCAGGCATCGTTTCCACCGGCTCGCTCCTCTCCCTCCAGCTCAGGGCCGTGGGCAAAGACGTCGCTGTCAATTCGCTGGCCATCGCTGCGCAGGGAGTTCCATCGACGACCCAAGCTGGCTTCGCGGCAGGCGAGATTGCCGTGAACTCCGCCCTGACTGTTCAGGTCACGGGGGATGTCGCATCTTTGGCGGACGGCACGCTGGTCAAGGCCAGTGTTACGTCTGCTGCGGTATCCGGTGCGACCTTCAACGTGAACGGCAACAGCCTTGCCGCGTATGCAAAGTCCGCGCCGGCGGCAATCGCGATAGACGGCGCATTCGCAGACTGGACAGGTATCCAGAAGACGACGGACGCAGCCTCAGACGTACCGAACCCTAACATCGATATCACCGAAGCCGCGGCCGCATCACAGTCGAGCAGCTTCCTCGCCTATGTCAAATTCAACGGCGCGGGAACGGCGATGTCGGGCGCCGCAGTCCCCAGCACCAGAACGGTTCCTGCAGGAGGCGGGGGCGGTGGAGGTGGCGGCGGAACCACCACTATAACGCCTAGAGTCGCTGGCGAGGATGTCACGCGCTTCTACATCGACAGCGTGGCCGGCGGGAGCGCCATCGGCGGAATCTCTGCGGACTACATGATTGAGCTCAAGGGGCAAGAACGGCCAGATTACATCCAAGCGGGTCTACACATACCCCGCGAGGACGTTCGTCGCGGACGTTTCGGCAGCGAACGGGGCGGGCGCGATAGAAACCAGCGTCGCGTACAGTTTGATTGGCAACCCGACGGGAACGATTAGGATGTTCGTCGAGACGACGGACTGGGAGAGGCAGGTGGACAGCGCGGCGGCGGTGCAGACGATGAGGGCAATAGGAACTAGGAGCGGAACGGGTGGCTCCAGCCCAGATGATTTTGGCACTCCGGTTGTCTTCGAATCCGCTACTGCATCCTATATTTCAGCCGCGTTCGACTCTTCTAACAATAAGATCGTGATCGCTTATCAGGATGTTGGCAATTCAAATTATGGGACAACGGTCGTCGGTACAGTGTCTGGGACCAGCATTTCCTTTGGTGCACCGGTGGTCTTCGAATCTGCTTCTACGCAAGACATTTCAGCTACCTTCGACTCTTCTAACAATAAAGTCGTAATTGCTTATCAGGATGTTGGCAATTTAAATTACGGAACGACGGTCGTCGGCACAGTGTCGGGAACCAGCATTTCCTTTGGCACCCCAGTGGTCTTTTATTCTGATACCGCTAACGATATTTCAGCTACCTTCGACTCTTCTAACAACAGGGTTGTGATAGCTTATCAGGACAGTTCTGCGTACGGAACGGCAATCGTTGGTACAGTGTCGGGGACCAGCATTTCCTTTGGCACGCCGGCGGTCTTCGAATCTGATGCCGTCACTTATGTTTCAGCTACGTTCGATTCTCTCAATAACAACGTCGTAATCGCTTATCAAGATTTAAATAATGGCGGGTACGGAACGGCGGTCGTCGGCACAGTGTCGGGGACCAGCATTTCCTTTGGCACTCCAGCGATCTTCTATTCTGATGCCGTCACTTATGTTTCAGCTACGTTCGACTCTTCAAACAACAAGGTCGTAATCGCCTATGCTGATTTTTATTCCATGGAGTTCGGAACAGCGGTCGTCGGTACGGTATCTGGAGCCAGCATTTCCTTTGGCACGCCGACATTATTTGAATCTACAACTGCACACGATATTTCAGCTACCTTTGATTCCTTAAACAACAAGGTCGTGATCGCCTATCAGGATGTGCTCACCTCCTATTATGGAAAAGCGGTTGTTGGCACGGTATCTGGAACCGGCATATCTTTCGGCACGCCAGAGGTATTCGAGTCAGCTAGTACATCTTATATTTCAGCTGCCTTCGACTCCTTTAACAAAAAGGTCGTAATCAGTTATTCGGATGGGGGGAATTTAAATTACGGAACTGCTGATGTAATGTACACCCCCGAGTTCCCCACCATCGCAATCCCTATATTCCTCTGCGCCATACCGTTCATCGTCTTCCGCGCAAAGAGGAGGCCTCGCGTTGAGTAGAAAGAACAAGAAGAAGTTCAAGCAGCAACAGGCTCAGCAGGACGTGCCCGGGGATGTTGCTGAACCCGCTCAGAGCGAGATGCCAGTCGATGATGTGTCCTCAGAGCAGAGCGTCAACGAGGCAGGCGCGCCCGAAGAGGTTGCCGCTGAAGAGGAAATGTCCGCCGACCAGGCACGCGAAGACGCCAACACCGAGCCAATCGATGACCGTGGAGAGGAATCCGAAGAAGAGGGTGACGAACCTGAGACTGGCGAGCCTACCGAAGACGATGAACCGGTAACGGAGGGGCCGAAAAACCTAACCGATGCGGAGCCTAAGGGATTTATCGGCACTTACTGGATGCTAATGTTTGGAGTGCTGTTGGCGACGATGGGCGTCGCCGGCGTCATAATGCTCAGGACCAACTTCATCCAGGTCTACATCATGGGTGTTAGCAACCCATCGCCCGGGATAGGCGCCAACGAAGCAATGGCCTACGCCGGTTCCATGATTCCTTTCGTCATCGGGCTTTTCACAATCAACTACTGGGGAAAACATACCGTCATACCAGAAGGCGATGCAACCGCCGTGGAAGCCGAGGCCGAGATAGAGGCAGAAGAGCCTATCGCAGAACCGGAGGACGTCCCGGAGATTCCGTCTGAATCGGAAATCACTGAAGAACCCCCATCGGAAACCGCGGAATTCGGACACGAGCACCTCCCGCCAGAGCACCTGACAACGGTTCAGAAAATTAAGCATCTCACGATGGCCTACTCCCAGGGCAAGATAAGCGAGGGGCTCTACAACCAGAACATGGCGCGATTCGAAGAGGAGCTCGAGGCGAAGCCTGCCAAGGCCGAGCTGCCGACATTCGAGAAGGATTTCGGCCACGAGCACTTGCCACCAGTACACTTGAGCCCGGAGGATAAAATCGACCATCTCTCCAAGGCATACGCCCAAGGCAGGATTTCCAAAGGCCTCTACGAACGGGACCTCGCCAAATTCGAAGAGGAGCTCAAGAGGGAGCAGCTTCACATGCCCCCTCACCACCTCGACCCACAGGAGAAGATTGACCACCTTGAGGACGCATATAGGATGGGGCGCATCTCCAAAGGAACGTACGAAAAGAACCTCGGTGCGTTCAAGAAGGATATTGAAGCCGAGCAGGCCAAAAAAGCCGCGGAAGAGCCGCCCGAACTGGACATCCCCAGACCCAAGAAGGAAATCGATGCGGAGATTCCTGAATCCGCATCAAGCGAAGACGACAAGACGCTCATGCAGCTCGATTCGCTCTTGGAGGAGATTGAGAGCGGCAACGACACACCGGAAATGAGGGAGAAGCTCCGCAAGAAGAAGGAAGAATCCTTCGAGGAGCGCATCCTCCAAGAGATCGAGGACCTAGAGGACCTCTGATGCCCACGGAGCTGAGAGTCAGACGCCGCGCAAGGCTCAGGAACAAGGAAGTGGCCGCGCTCGCGTCGAGAATCTTCGAGACTTTCGGCGTCACAATCGATGAGGCTCTGGCCCTGGACGCGGGGGATTACGATAAAATCAAGGTTTACATTTCGGGCGGGCGAATCGTGGCGTTCGACCACGATGGCAGGGTTGTTCCCTCACTCAGGTTCATTCTAGGCAGCCCACCCAAAAGCAAGCACGTCACGGTCGACATGGGCGCCGTCAAGTTCCTGTGCAACGGCGCGGACATCATGGCTCCAGGCATCGTCGATGCGGACCGCTCAATCGCCCCTGGCGACCTCGTTTGGGTCAGGGAGGAGAAGCACAGCAAACCGCTCGCCATCGGCATCGCCCTTGTCGGCGGTCCAGGGATGGTGAGGGGAAAAGGGAAGGCCGTCCAGAGCCTGCATTATATCGGCGACAGCCTCTGGGAATTCGAAGATTAGAGCCGCCGGCCAATCGGTTTTAGCGACAACGTTTTAAGCCACATAGGAGATTAGCATCCGATGGACCCGCCAATGCGTCCGTGCCCTTCGTGCGGGGCGCCGATGGGCTACGTTCCCCAGTACGGCCAATGGTACTGCGCGAGATGCCAGAGATATGACTCATCTCATGCGTCCCATCAGCAGCCTCCGATTCAATATGGCTACCAACAACCTCCGCCCTACAATCCCTGGCAGAGCCAAGGTTACTACCAACAGCCCGCTCCGCCGATGGGCCACGGCCCCTGGCCTCCCGGATACGCGCCCCCGACTGAAGAATCCACGAAGGCCTCGCTCGCGCAGATTGCCGGCCAACGCCCCGAATCGGAAAAGGCCGTCTCGCCCAGCATGGCATACGGGTTCCTATGGGCTCAGGCGATTTTCCTCGCGTGCCTGTACTTCTCAATGACCCTCGTACTCATCGAGGGGCTGGACATGGCCACGTGGAATAGCCTGGCGATACTCGGGGTGGTTTTCGCCCTGTGGCTGGTCCTCGGGATTGTCCAGGCGGTTCTCGTTTACAGGTTGACGGACGCCAGGGACGGCCATTTCAAGCGCGACCGAGCCCTGCGCGAAACGCTCATGCAGCATCTGGCCGTCCGGAATTCGGCTGGCGGCGGCATCGCGGGCATGGAGCTCGCGACCCTGGGATACCTTAACGCGTCGGCCAGACTTGAGGACAACGGGGATAGGGGTGCGCTGCTCTGGGGAGTCCTGGCATTCGTACCGGTCGTGAACATGATAACGACCCCCATCATCTTACACGGATTGACGAGGGATTTGGCGGCGCACGACCGGAGGCAGGCGTTCTTCTGCTACTACGCGGGGATTGCGATGGCGCGAACCGGCAAGGGCATTCAGGACCCCATGTGGCGGCAGCAGGCCGAGCGCTCCGCGGGGCTGTACCTCCTCCTGGCGTTCATCACGGGAAGCCTGTTCATGTTCTACTGGTACTATGTGACGATAAACGATGTGAACATCCACCTGGCAAGCCAGCGGCGATTCGAGGATTCCCTGTCGGCCGCGCTCGCGGGGTGACTGATTGCCGCCGAGGCGCTATCTGATGCTGGCATTCGCCGCCGGAGCCGCGTCTGCGGCTCTGGCGACAATCGGGGAGCTCGCCCTCGGGGTTGACATCACCGCGGAGACGGGAGCGGCGTCCGCGATGACCATCGTCCTCGTGACGCTGGTGGCTCCAGTGGTCGAGGAATGCGTCAAGCCGCTCGGCGTCTTTCTGATACAGAAGGAGGAGCGCCCGCAGTTCCAGATGAAGGACTGGGCCATGCTCGGGCTGTTCGCGGGGCTGGGCTTCGCGCTGCTGGAGGATTTCCTCTACGCCACCGGAGTCCTCTCGTACGGCTGGGAGGCCGCGCTCGCCTTGCTCGGGATGAGGCTGCTGCTCCCGCTCCACCTCGTCGCCTCGACCCTGACCGGAATAGGGATAGGCATGTACCAGAAGACCGGGCGCCCGCTGGACTTCGCCGTCATGCTCGTTCCGGCGATATGCCTCCACGCGCTCTTCAACTTCGCGGCGGTGATTGTCGGATGAGCGGCCCCTGGTCCGAGGCGAAATTGGCCATCGCGAAGCTCGTCGCCCCGCTCTCGCTATGGATGGCCGCGGGCTGGTCTGCGTACCCGTACGGAATGGAATACGTCACGAGGTTGTCTGGCGAACTCGACCAAATCGACCTTCCCGAGATTCGGGGCTTCAGCATCGCCGCATCTCTGACATGCATCGCCGTGGCTGCAATATCAGCCGGGTATTATCTCATGATGCGCGGCGAATTTAAGGACTCGCCTGTGCCTCCGCCCGTCCGCTGCCCGTACTGCGACACGGACAACCCTGCGGGTGCGACATCGTGCACGACATGCGGAAGACGGATGGCCTGAGCCGACAAACCGATTACGATACCATGTACCTGCCGATTTTGGGTTCGAATATCAATCCCTTGTCAAGCAGCGAATCGAGCATCGCCTCGACCTTCGCCTGGTCGAAGCCGTCCTTCTTCGCGGCCTTGGCGATGTCCTCCAGCGCCGCGCCGCGCCTGTCCTTGCTGATTCCGCCGAGCAGCGCAAGCAGTTTGGACTCCTCGACCGTCGGCGACATCTCCGCCTCGAGGCTGTCCTCCGCCACCTCTTCCTCGGTCGGGACTTCCACGCGTTCCGCGGGCTCCTTTGCCTCCGGAAGCTCCTGGCTTTGCTGGCTCTCCGGGAGCAGGTACCTCAGGCTGTCGAGCAGCATCGCCCTGTAGCGCTCCAGGTCCACCTCACCGTAGTGAGCGGCCGCCGCCGCGATGCCCTGAGCCAGCTCGTCGTATCCGAGCGCGCTCATCTCCTCCGCGGTAACGGGGTCCATCTTTGCGGCCTCAGCGCAGGCGTCCAAGCGGCGCTTGAGGCTCTTGCACGCCTCGAAGACCCAGTAATCGCGCGTCTTGGCATCGACCTTCTTTACAGCCTCGGGCCTGACCGAAACGTACGTTACGCCTGGCTCGGGGCTGTATGTGCGGAACTTGCCCACTATCGCGGCGAAGACCGGCGGCTTCAGCTTCGCCAGCTCCCTGGCGGCTTCGAGCTGGAACTGCCCAGCGCTGACGTAGAACGTTCCGGTCGGGTCGGACATCCGCGCCTTCCACAGAGGCTCCTCGTCGCTGCCAGTGTTCTGTATGTCGGTTATGACACCCACGGCGACTATGCGGTTTATCCGGGCTCCGAGGGGCGTCACCAGGTACGACGGCGCCTTCTCGCCTTCGCCCTGCTGTTCGAGGTTCGAGTCGCTGAACTCCGCAGCGAAGACCCTCCAGGCTACTTCCCTGTGAGTCATTCCGCGCCACCCCCTTCCTCGGCCGCGAGCATCTTGCGGGCGTCGTCAGCGACCTCGATGACCGGCATCGCAAGCTCCGTGCCGATGAGCATGAGGCCAAACTCGTCGCTGGTCGCGTTGCCCCTGGCGACGACTGGCCTGGCCATGATCATGTCAGCGAGCTTCTTGCCTATGGCATCGTAGTTGACGACTTTCATCTTCTTGACCTCGGAGAGGCATTCGTCCAGCGTTTGCCCTAGGATGCGCTCGGTTATCTCGCGCCCGAAGACCGCAGTGAGCGTGCTGGTCCCGTCGTCGAGAATCGCCTTTATCCTCAGGTCTGGGATTGCATCGACCTCGCCGTGAATCCTGCATGCGCCGTTCTGGGTGACGCGGTTGCACTGGGCGCAGCGGAATATGATGCCCGTTCCTCCGCGGACGTCCAAAATCATCCCCTTCAGGGTCACGTCGAATCCGCCACCGGCCTGCTCGACGTCCAGGACCGTCCTGACCGCAGCCGCGGAAAAGTCCTTGATGCCCGGCAGCTCGGCCTCGCTCTTCGAGACCTGGGAGCGCTCGTCGAAGTTGAGCTGCGGGATTCCGCGCCACGATTTCGTGTAGGCTCCAGTTATCTTCACGGGGTCTCCAGCCTTGAGCCCGAAGTCGTGCCATGCGGTGAACTGGACCTTGCCCGATTCGTCGCCCAGCACACCCGAGATGAGGGTCTTCTTCGCGCCCTTGACCTCGACCTCGCGCTTGTCCAGAGATAGGACGCGTGCGATGACGGTCACGCCGCTGGTGCCATCCTTCAGCTCGGCAATCTTGAGCTCGGTGGACTCCCTGCGCCCGCCTCCGCGCGGAAGCGCGGTGTCGACCTCCTTCGTGACCTTTGCCCTGTTGCCCAGGTTGACCTGCGGCTCCCCCTTCCACTCGGTGGTGTATGCGTTCTCGATTCGCAGGACATCGCCTTTGGCCAGCTTGAACGCCGACGAGTCCCATGCCGTGAACGGGCGGGTCGTCGTGTCGTCCGCCAGTATCCCCGAGTAAATCATCTTCTTCTCGCCCTTGGCCGTGATTTCCTTCTCGTTGAGGTGAATCACGCGCACGAGCAAGTTGACGCTCGGCTCGTTCGGCTGGAGCTCGCCCAGCTTGCGGCTCACGGCTTCGCCGGAGGAGAACGGCAGAGCGCCGCCCAGCTCCCTCGCGACCATGCGCTTCGCCTGCGGGAGCGGCAGCTTGTACGTTTCGATGTACTCCTTCAAAAGCTCCCCGATCTTCTTCCTGTCCGCCTTCTCTCCTAGCGCCCTGGCGATTTCGTCCACATGGGGCGCGGTTTCGTCTATTTTCATCCGTACACTTCCAGAGGCGCGCAATTCCTGTTGCCTCGGGGGATGATTGGCGTGGGAGTATTAATAGCCTGATAGGGGAGGGCCGAAAGTGGTTCCCCTTGAGCCTCAATACTCTTTGCTCTCCCTGTGCTTTGCAATCAACTTGATGTACATTTCGTATGCTTCCTTGCCTTCGCAGTGGTGGCGGATTGCCCTCCCCAAGGCGCGCTCGAACGACTCGTCCCTGAGGCGTATATTCTTAGCCTCCGCGAGAATGGCCTCGTCACTTGCGCGCGAGGGCGATGAAGTTTTTGAAGATTTCATAGCCGTGCTCCGTGTGCTCCACCTCGGGGTGGAATTGGACCCCGTAGAACGGTTTGCCCATGTGTTTGAACGCTTGGACCTTGCACCCTGCCGAATGGGCGAGAATCTTCAGCTCTTTGGGCAAGGGGGTCTTGACCTCGTCGTTGTGCGACTCCCAGCCGAAGAACTTCGATGGCAATCCGGCAAAAATCTCGTCGTGCTCGTCAATCTCCAGCTCCATTTTGCCGTACTCCGGCACATCGGCCGGGCCGGCCGTCGCCCCGAAGTGCATCGCGATGAACTGGCAGCCCACGCAGATTCCCAGGACCGGAATGGCTGCAACGTCCAGATATTCGCCCGTGCTGCCGAGCTTGGAAGCCTCGCTCCCGATTCGCGGCGCCCCTCCGGAAAGGACGATGGCGTCCGCATCCAGCTTCTCGAAGGGCGTCGTGTTGGCGACAATGCGCGCGTCGGCGCCGATGTCCCTGAGCACGCGCCACTCGCGATGGGTCCATTGACCGCCATTATCTACCACGGCAACCTTCATCGCGGGAGGATTGCTCACGGATTATAAAAGGTTGGCATTATCAGCGGTGGCAATTCAGTGAATAGGTTTTTATATCCTCGCGTCATTTGCCAATAGATGAAAAACTGGGAAGACGGCGAGCTCGATGCCGTCGACGACTGCAACTGCGTCAACTGCAGGCTCGGCAGATTAGAGAAGGCAATAGTAAGTCTCTCGGAGAACATTGCCGAGCTGGTGGAAAACTCACGTGCGGGCGTCCCACCGCGCGCGAAGGGCAAAGCCTGATTCATTCCCATTCTATGGTTCCCGGGGGCTTGTTGGTGATGTCGTAGACAACCCGGTTGACCTTGTCCTTCATCGTGTTCGTTATCCGAATAGATATCCTTTCCAGCACCTCGTGCGGGATTTTCGAATAAGCTGCGGTCATTCCGTCGAGGGACTGGACGGCCCGCACGACTATCGTGCACCCGTAAGCCCTGACGTCCCCCTGGACGCCGACGGTCCTCACAGGCAGAAGGACGGCGAAGTATTGCCAGGGAAGCTCCATTTTGCCGGCCCTGGCCGCCCCCTCGAACTCTTCCTCGACTATGGCGCAGGCCTCGCGGACGATGCCCGCCGCCTCAGGCGTTGGCTCCCCCAGTATGCGCACTGCCAGGCCTGGGCCCGGAAACGGCTGCTTGTCGTATATTGCGATTCCCAGGGCCTTGCCGACCTTGCGCACCTCGTCCTTATACAAATCCCTCAGCGGCTCGACGAGCGTGAGCTCCATGTCCTTCGGTAGCGCGCCGACGTTGTGGTGGGATTTTATCACGTCGCGCAGCCCGCCGCCGCTCTCTATCCAGTCCGGGGCTATCGTGCCCTGAACCAGGAACTTCGCGCCGGTCTTCTTGGCCTCGCGCTCGAAGACCCGTATGAACCTCTCGCCGATTATCATGCGTTTCGCCTCTGGCTCGATTGTGCCCTTCAGCGCAGAGAAGAATTCCTCGCTGGCGTCGATGATTACATGCTTGACACCCATCTCCGTGAGCATCTTCCCGACGCCCGCCGCCTCCCCCTTGCGGAGGAATCCAGTGTCGACGTGCACACCAATGAGGTTGTCCCCGATGGCCCGCGATACGAGCACGGCCGCAACGGTGCTGTCGACGCCCCCGGAGCACGCGATGACCGCCTGCCCCTTAATCTCGTCCTTCAGAGTCTCGACTTCCTCCCTGATGAACTTCTCCGCGTCGAACACCGTCAACCCTCCAGTGATTTGGCGTCCTCTTCAAGCTTAATGACCATGCCCGCGCGATGAGCTGCGAGTTTCCCAGAGAGCTTTTCGTCCCCGACCGCCAGTATCTCGACCGCGAGCAGGGCTGCGTTGCCGCCCATGTCCAGCCCCACGCCAGCCACCGGTATTCCGGGGGGCATCTGGACGATGGAGAGTATGGAATCCAGGTTGACCTTCCCGCTCACGGGAACGCCTATCACTGGCTTGGTCGTGTGCGCCGCGATTACGCCGGGCAGGGCTGCTGAAAGGCCGGCTATGGCGATGAAGACTCCCGCGCCGCTCCTCTCTGCAATCTCAACAACCTTCTTCGGGGTGCGGTGGGCCGATGCCACATCCAATCGGTATGTGATTCCCATCTCCTTGAAGATGTCGATGGCCTTCTGCGCAACCGGCATGTCGCTCTTGCTGCCCATGACTATGTGAACCTGCGCTGACATGGCTCAGCCATAGCAAATCGGAATGATAAAAGTTTGCGAAAGGGATTTGGTCTGTTCTTCGCTCAGGACCGCTTATGCCTTCATTATCGCAGCGAGGAACATCCCGATCGCCGCCAGCGCGCCGACGGCGGCCGCGACTATCACGAGCACGGACTGGATTATTACCTCTTTCAGGGAGACAGTTATTATCGGCTCGTCGAGGATGAGCCACGAGCTGATGATTACCCAGATCAGGCCCAAAACCAAGCCGAGACCGAGAAGCCCGCCTCCGATTTTCCTGCTCTTTCCGCTCCCGAAGTAGGCCGTGAAAATGCCAGCCACCAGCAGGAAGACCGCGAACGTCAGCATGAATATCGTCAGGAACTCGTTGAGACCAACTTCCATTTCATTCACCTCAGAACTTAATGCCTGTCAGAGTCTTCGTGTCGATGACGCCCGGTATGGTCCTCACCTTGTCCACCACGACCTGGCCCAGGACGTTGAAATCCTCGGCCTCGATCTTGGCGATCAGGTCATATTCTCCGAAGAGCGGGTGCAGCTCGACGACTTCCTTCACTTTGAGGAGGCCATTGTACACCTCGTGCTCCTTGGCGGGCGCTGTACTTATCAATACGAAGCCTACAGCCATTAGTTCACCGATTGCATAAAGGTGTCGTGGGGTATAAACCTTTCGATGGCAAGCCAGATTTGAAAAAACCGCCGGTTTGCACGCCGCCGAAACGCTTATATCGTGCTTCACGTTTGCACCGAATCGAGGCGACATATGGCAAAGAAAAAGAAGGGCGAAGGCTTCCACTCCGCCGCGGGTCTCATACGATACTTCGACGACGAGGACGAGCGCTCGTTCAAGATCAACCCGTATTTCGTCCTGGCCATGTGCGTCGGGGCGACCGTCGTAGTCCTCGTGTCTTCATACCTCTGGCCGACCTGAGCCGAATCTGTTGCTTTTTGAGTTCTCAACCGTCCTCAGAGCCCGCGTCTTTCCCCGGCCTGAGCGCCAGCGCGAGGCAGAGGCTCACGGCAGCGAAAACCGCTCCGACGACCCACGCCCAGAAGTAGCCCGCCTCGACCGTCAGTTCGATTGCCTGCATCCCAGTCGGAGCTCCGGGAGGGAGCCACGCGGTCACATGACGCGACATCACGACCGCCCCGAGAACCGGCCCTATCGAGCCTCCGACGACCCTGAAGAGGGTGTTCATGCCAGAGGCTAGGCCGAACTCCTCCTTCGGCGCGCTCAAGGCGATTATGTTAATCAGCGAGACCATCCCGAAACCTATGCCAATCCCGCAGACGAAGATCCCTAGCATTATTGCAGCTGCGCTTCCGTGGAACGCTATCAGCGAGGCGTACCCGCACATAAGGGCCAGCATCCCTATCGCGAGAGTCCTGTCAGAACCGATTCTCTTTGTGAGCTGGCCTGCGACTGGTGCGAAGACCAGCTGGGCGATGGCGCTCGGGAACATGTAAATCCCGACAGTCAGTGCGTCCGGCAGCCCCAGCCCTCCCAGCGCGCGCGGGCTGATGAGGAAGAACGGCATCGTCTGGAAGAGCAGGAACATAGAAAGCCCGATGAACAACGCCGTGATATTGGCGCCGAAAATTCCCCGGTTCGCCATGAGCTTCAGATTGACCATGGGCTCCTCGACGCGCTTCTCCCAAAGGACGAAGCCGAGGCTTAGCGCAGCGGATGCCGCGAACATCGCCACGATGCCGATGCTGGTCCATCCCCAATCCTCACCCTGCGTGAGGGCCAGGAGCAGGAAGAGCACCCCGCCGCCCAGCATCGCGGCGCCCGCCACGTCTAATCTCGCCTTTCTGTTCGGGTCGTCCCCTTTTATGGTTTTTTGGAGGACGAAGAACATCACCGCGAACAGCGGGGCGACGATGTAGAATGAGGCACGCCACGAGAACTCGGAGACTATGTACCCGCCGCCCAGCAGCCCGACAGAGACGCCGACCGAGAACATCGCGCTGATTATTCCGATGGCCACTGGTATCTGCCTCTTCGGAAAAGTGTCCCTGACTATGCCGAATGCGAGGGGGAACATGCCCATCCCCACGCCCTGGACCGCCCGGAAGGCGATGAGGGTCGGTATCGACCACGACAGGGCGCAGCCAGCCAGGCCAGTGATATAGACAACCATCCCCGCGAGCAGGACGCGCTTCTTCCCGTACATGTCCCCGAGCCGCCCAAGAAGCGGTGTGGAGACCGCGCCGACAAGCATGTACGCCGACAGCACCCAGGAAATCCAGCGGGCGTCGGTGGGGTACTGCGTGGCAATCTTCGGCAGCGCCGGGACCAGCATGATCTCTATGAACATGACCATCATCGCGATGAAGGCCAGCTCCACGAGTATTATTCCGTTGCCCTTGAACGAGAGCTTTCCGCCTTCGCCGTCCTGAGTATCGCCCATTGAATGTGCCCGGTCGACAGTTGACTCCGCCGGTTGTATTTATATATGGAGCCATAGTGACGGCAACTTTCATAGACCACCACTCGATGGGGCATGTCGTGAAGGTCGTAGTCATCGGCAACAACGTTTCGGGCAACACGACGGCGAGGGATGTGAGGGACCTCTCGCCAGATGCGGAAAAAATCATCTTCACTTCCGAGCCGTACCACTACTACCCGAGGCCGATGCTCGTTGAGTTCATCGCAGGCAGCGTTCCGGAGGAGAAGCTCTTCCTGAACAAGACCAGTTGTGAAATACTCATTCCGAGAGCTTCTTGTCGATGAGCGCACCGACCTTCTCAGTCATGGCTACCAGTGCGTTGGTAGATTTTTGTAGCTCTGTGGTCAGGTCATTCATCTTTTTACTAATCTCGCCATACTTGTTATCGAGAGTATCGAAGCGCGTGTTCACATCCGTGTGCATCGAGGATATCGCGCCTTCTACTTTGTTGAACCCGCTTTTCATCTCGTTTTTCAAATCCGAAAAACCGCTTTTCATCTCGCCTTTCAGTTCATCTCTTGTCGCGTCCAGATAGAGAATAGATACATCGAGCCTTTCGCCCAGTTCCTCGGTCGAATCTCCTCTTTTGATGTCAAAATACTGGAACTCACCAGTTGGTTTCGCTGTTTCAACAGTTTTAATATCGTGCACATCGATGAACTTGAACTTTACCTTGATCGCCTGCTTGAACTCCTCGGTTGTTGCTTCCTCGCCCTCGCACACAATCTTTACCGAGCCATCTCTCATGTTCTCGACATAACCCACTACGCCAAGCTTCCTGGCGGCCTTCAGCACGAAGTCCCTGTAACCTACTTTCTGGACCTCGCCCATTGCCTGAAGCACCACGCGCTTTTTCACTGTTGCACCGTGTACCTCATTCCCCTACGGATATATAAACGTGCCGAAATCAACTTTGCCCTCGACCAGTACCCCGGAAATCACGCCGACATCGCGGTTATCCCGCTCGCTAGGCTGCCGAAGGATGTCAGGGAGAGGGGGCACTGGAGGAGTGGTTAATGGCGTGAGGGAGGCCGCCCCAGACCTCGCGCGAGGTGGTCGCGTACGCCTGGATTGGCGCGGTCCAGTAGTTCGCTATCGCGCTCGCGGTGAATGCGAAGTCGTACCACGTCAGCAGGTACGCGCCCGTCTCGTAGTTCGTCGTCTCGTTGACCCATATCGTAAGCGTGCCGTCGGATATCGTGATGTTGTATCCCTCGGGCGTCGAGCCTATGTTCGTCTTGGATATCTTCCCGGTCGATGCGGGGTACTTGTAGTAACCTGCATGGGTGTAGTTGTTCAGCGCGAACGTCCAGTCCGCCCAATTAGCGTCCACCTGCACCCAGGACGTATTAAATTCATCAACAGTTTTTGCGCCCGTCCTGTAAACGACCATCGGCTCCGCGCCATCCTCTATCATGTCCTTGTCGGTGTCTGGATCCTTCGGGTCCGTGCCCATAGCGATTTCCGTGCCGTCGAGGAGCGTGTCGTTGTCGTAATCGTCCCATGTCCAGTTGGTAAGATAAACGTACATCTCCTCGTAGTTCGTCAGCCCGTCGTTGTCGTAATCTCCGGCGCCCGCTATCGGGTCCAGCGGGTCCGCGCCAGCGTTCGCGAGCGCGAAGTCGTACTCGACCTTGTCCGGTATCCCGTCTATGTCCGAGTCCGGCAGGCCGGCGTTGAATATCACGATGGGATTCCCGCCGTTGTGGGCTGCGGAATAGTTGAAGTTGTACCAGTACTCGACGAGATTCTGAAGACCGTCCTTGTCCGAATCCTGGCCCCGGTCATCGACCGTCGGGTCCATGCCCCAGTCCAGCTCCGTCTTGTCGTGCACGGTATCGCCGTCGGTGTCGTTCCTGTCCGGGCGGGTCTTGAGAGCGCCCCTGTCAGCCCACGCGCCCCAGCTTCCGCCAGGTTGCGCGGTCGCACTTATGCGCACGTCCCCGGTCTCGCCGTCCAGCAGGATGTTCTTGTCCGCGCCGGAAATGTAATACAAGCCGACCTCGATGTAATCCGGAATCCCGTCGGCGTCCTTGTCGCCTACGGCGCCGGTCGGGTCGGTCGCATACTGCGCCTCTCCGACGTACCGCTTGCCGTTGAATGTTAGTGTCGGCCCGTCCAGCAATCCGTCGTCGTCCGTATCCGCGACCTTCGGCTCCGTCGTCGTCTTGTCGTCCGCGTCCGGTAAGAACGCGCTCCCAGTGTACCAGACCGTGTACCCGTGGTAGGTCGCCTCGCCCATCTTCACCTTCGCGCCGGTGAGTCCGACCTCCTGCCCGTCCGTCAAGCCGTCGTTGTCGAAGTCCGCATCGTTCGCCAGCGTCCCGAACGCCATCTCCCCGGTGTAGTTCCCCACGCTGGGGCCGTCCCACAAACCGTCGTCGTCCGTGTCTGCGTCCCTGGCGTCCGTGCCCGCTGCCAATTCCGCTCCGTCTTTCAATCCGTCGCCGTCGCTGTCTGGATTGCTCGGGTCCGTCTCTGGCTTGCCGCCGACCGCCCCGTCGTGGTTCGGGTCTTCCGCGCCGTCGCTCAACCCGTCCCCGTCGCTGTCCGTCACGGTCGGGTTGGTCGTCTTGCTAGGGTCCGCGTCGGGAACGAATTTCGAGGAATCCGTACCGTAGACGTACATATTCACGTCCGAGTTCCAGTATCCCGATTGAACGTCCGCGCTCGTT